>DASYRZ010000176.1:0-48941 GCA_036003865.1 Gemmatimonadales bacterium
ATGCGCCGTGACTCCGAGTCGAACAGGCGCGCGCCCACGTATATGGCGTCCGCGTCGTACAGCACCCGCACCTCGGTCGACTCGGACGCCGCGGTGCCCTCGTCCGGGTCGATCTGGAGGAGCGCCGTCACGGGCGTCGCGAGGGCCCAGTCCGGATCGTCGAGGCGGCCATCCACGGCGGGCGCCCGAACGAGCCGGACCGCGGTCACCGCGGGTGCGCCGGGCGGGCTGGCGGCAGCCGCCTGCAACAGCACGGCACAAATCGCGGGGAGCACGGCGATCAGTGCGACATCCGTCGCAAAGCCTCGTCCACCATGAACTCAGCCAGGTCGGGGATCTGTTTGTCGAGATCGCGCCGGGCCCAGCTCAGGCATGCCAGGGCACGGTAGAGCCGCAGGTTCACCAGCGCGCCCGGCGGCCCCGACGCGGTGTACGCCTCGACGAAGGCATCGGGGACGGAGTCCAGCGCGTGCCGGTCGCCGAGCAACTGGATCGCCCGGCGCTGCAGCACGACCAGGAACCCGGCGACGTCCCGGCTCGGGTCCGCCGCGTCGTGCTCGTCCAGGTCGATGACCACCGTGCGCCGGCCGCTGAAGAAGACGTGGTCCGGGATGTACCTACCGTGGCCAGCGCACGGGACCACGACCGGGGCGAGCGCGATGGCCTCTTCGAGCTGCGCGAGCACCGCCTCGGCTTTCTGCCGCAGACGGGCCATGCGGGGCGTCGCTTGGCGGTGGTGCGCCAGTTTCGCCGCAAGGTCGTGCCCGCGCTCCGGCCTCCGGGCGGCGCGATGGAATCGGCCAAGCCACTCGCCGCATCGCTCGGCCGCTGCGGTCCAGTCGGCGGACCTCCCGGTGGAGATTACGTCGTTCATTGGCGAGCCCTCGATCTTCTCTTCGAGGCGCACGCGCAGCGCGGGCAGCCAGCTGAAGGGGGTGGGAACCGAATTGTCTGACTCTGCCCCGAAGCCGTCCCTGCTCAACTGCCGCATAGTGTCGAACACATCCGCGCGGTCGTCCGCGTAGATCTTGCCGATCAGTTCGTGCTGCCCGGTCCGAGAATTCGCGACGATGGCGACCGTGCAGCGATTGGGGCGGCTCCGAATGCGCTGGATGCGCGTCTCCTGCAAAGCGCCCGAGTGCCATTCCGAGACGCACACCCGTTCGAGCGCTTCGCGGAATTCTTCCCGCTCCAGTGTGGCCATGAGATCCGACGCGATTGCCAGCGTCATGTGTGCTCCTCACTCTTTCCTAGAAGCGTAGTAAGTAGCTCGCCTTGACGAAGAACTGTCGGCCGATGGACATGGATGAGGAGCGGCTGGGCGCGAGGTCGCGCGGCGGCCCCGGGAGGATCTCCAGGTTTTCGTAGCGATCGGTGTACCCCAAGAACAGTGCCGTCCCGGGGTGCGCGAGGTACGTGAGGAGGAGATCGACGCCCCACTTCCGCTGCCGCGCGTCCTCGGCCGAGAGCGTGGTATCGGCGTCGCTCGCGGTCCAATCCACGATCGCCCGGAGCGAAAACAGGGGCGTAAACTGGTAATTGAGCTTCTCCCGGAACTGGGTCTCGCCGACGATGCGGGAGCCTGCCGAAGTCCGCAGCTCGACGGCGTTGTAGTCCTGCTCGAGGCGAAGCTGCGACATGGGACGGAGGGTGACTTTCACCACCGCTTCGCGCGCGCTCGCGAGGGAGGGCGCGACGCCAGCCGCCGGGTCGTGGTTCACCGCGGTACCCCAGATGTAGGATGCGGTCAACCCGAGCCACTTCACCCACTCGGTGCCGACCTCCGCCTCGGTGGTCGCGGGGCGGAACCCTGTTCCCTCGAACAGCTCGAATGACTGGTGCCGGTTGAGCAGGACTTTGGAGTTGCCCCGGAGCTGCATCACGAACTGCGCCTTCGCGTCCCGATCGAGCAGCTGGCCCGTCTCGTGATCCCAATAGGCGTCCACGGACACGGCGGGCCCCAACGTCGTCACCAGGCCGCTCTTCAGCCGGAGGGTGTAGTCCGCCCCTTGTTCAGTCCGCCGGAAACCGACCCGATTCACAAACCCCAGCGGCGCGGAAAAAGCGGGGCCGAACTCCTGGTAGATCCCTTTATAATCGAAAGGACGGCTGTTGAACGACACCTCGCCCAGCGCACCCCAGTCGCCGGACCGTGTGCCGTCCTGCTGCACGGACTCGCTGCGCATGAGCTGCGCGTTCACGCGCCAGTACTTCCCCGCCCGCCACCGTCCATCGGCCGAGAACATGCGGTCTGCTTTCGCGCTTTGGAGGAATTCGCGGTCGGTCGCCAGTAGGCCGACCATGGACTCCTTGCCGAACTCGCGCTGCAGGCGGGCCGCCCCGATCCAGGCGTCCCGACCGGCGTCAGGGTCCCCGGAGGGCAGGGGCGCGCGGTCGTTCATGGCGATCGCCCCCACCGCCCAGCCGCTCGCCTTGCCCGTCAACCGCAGCCCTGCGCCGGGATCGACGATGCGCCGTGAGAACAACAACGTCACGGGCGTTTGGAAGAACCCCGCGTTTTCCAGGAAGAACGGCCGCTTCTCGGGAAAGAACACCTCGAAGCGCTGGTTGAGCGTCACTTGTGGATCGTCGGTCTCGACCTGACTGAAGTCGGGGTTCGCCGTCGCGTCGAGCGTGTACGCGTCGTGCAGAATCAGCTTGGCATCCGCGCCGATGCGCTCATCGCCTTGCGTCACGTGTCCCGGAATTCCTTCGTCAAGGATTCGCGCACGGGCGAGGACCGAGTACGGGTTCACCTGCACGTTTCGTCCAGGAGAGATCCCGACCAACCCCTGCAGCGTGCCGAGCTGGGAAACGAAACCGCGTCTGCCCTTGGTGATGGGGGGCCAATAGGACCGCTCGTTCTCCCGCCGGATTGCCCGCCCGAGGGCGATCCCCCAGGTCTGCACCGAGTCGTTCGGGAACCGAAGGCTGCGGAACGGGATCGCCATGCGCACGACGTAGCCGGAGTCGGTCATGCGGCCCTCAGAACTCCACACGGCGTCGAAGCTCAGATCCTCGCTCTGGCCGTCGGTCAAGATGCCGTCCTGCTGGACGGCGAACGCGTTGACCGCGAACCGGTAGGCGCGCTTGCGATCGTGGAACGTGTCGAGGTAGACCATCACGTGGTCGTCGTGGCTGATGTCGTCCCGCCGCCCGACGTTGGCCCGCACCTTCGCGGGATCGTCCCAGCAAACGAACACCACATAAAGGTTCACGTCATCGTAGCTCAGGTACGCCGTGGTCCGTTGGCTCACCGGAATGCCGTCGCCGGGCTCGCGTTGCCGGAAGTCGGTGACCGCGTTGGTCTCGGCGCCCGCGGAGCCGGCGAGGAACGCCTCGAGGCGGGGCGCTTCGGTCACGCGGTGAATCATGAACGTCGGCGCGGCCGGTGTGCCGAGATGCGCTGTCGACGTCTGAGCGCGCAGCGGCGTGCCGCGCGCGACCAGTGACAGCAGCGGCAGGAGCAGCACCGCACGGGATTGGACCATCCTCATAGCGTCCTCCTCTGAGCTTCTCCGTCGAGCGCCAGGAACCAGCGCTCGACCTCCGCGAGCTCCGGAAATCCCCACGCCGCCCGCTCCCGGAGCAGCGCGACGGCAGGCCAGATCACGCGGTTGGCGTACCGCGCGCGCTCGGCGGTATCGAAGAGCAGCGCGAGGTCCTCCGGGGACCCGAGCTCCCATCCCCCGCGCGCCGCGGCGTCCCTGTAGCAGTCCACAATCCCGGGCCGCCGCTCCGCGGGGAAGCGGAACAAGAACGTCGAGAGGTCGTAGCTGAACGGCCCCACGCCCACGCGATCCCAGTCGACGAGGCGCAGCTCCGGCCGTTCTCCTGTTCCCGTCACGAACACATTGATCGTCCACAGATCGCCGTGCAGCAGCGTGTCCGGACCTGCGGCCCGCTCGAACACC
Source organism: Gemmatimonadales bacterium (assembly GCA_036003865.1). Lineage (GTDB taxonomy): Bacteria > Gemmatimonadota > Gemmatimonadetes > Gemmatimonadales > GWC2-71-9 > 20CM-2-65-7. The sequence continues at coordinate 3,915 of DASYRZ010000176.1, forward strand.
GCGGCCCGCCGCGGCGCGTCTGCGAGCAGCGCCCGCAGGCGCGCGAGCAGGCGCTCCGGGAGGCCGGCGTGTGACGTCGGTGGCTGGATGCCGGCGGCCTGGAGCGCGTCGAGCGCGGAGATCGCGTCGCGCACGTTGGTCGCGAAGTACTCGAGGCCCAGGCCGGCGCCGAAGCGGCGGACGTCCGGCAGAACGCCATGACGTGCGGCCCGCATGTGGAGCTCTGCGATCTGTCGCGCGGCCGCCTCCACGCGCTCCGGTGTGGGCCGGGCGGCGAGCGTCTCGTCGCCCAGGTCCTCGTGGATCTGCCACACGACCTCCCCGCGCCGGTCGGCCGCCGCGCCAAGCAGTCGCGGGCACGCGTGCTCCATGCCGAGGGCGGGGAGCCAACGCTGCGCCAGGAGCCGCGTGCGTTGAGCGACCGCGGGCTCGACGCGCTTGACCACGACCGAACTCCACGGCGCACGCGCGTCGAACTCCAGGCGGTACACCTTTGGCTTGAGCGGCTGCACGCTCGACACTCGATCGGTGGGATCTGCGCCCTGGAGCAGGCCGCGGAGACCCTGCCACAGCTCGGTCCACGCCGGCTCGCCGCGCCCATTAGCGACGTCCTGTGCGCCGATCCCGGGGCGGGGCTCGACCAGGGTCACGCCGCGGTCCTCGCCTCGTGCCCGAGCGCCTGTTCCAGGACCCGGCCTACGACGTGCCGGGAGTCGAAGTGCTCCTCGACCAGCGCGCGGGCCGCGCGCCCGTGGTGCTCGTAGTCGGCTTCGGCGGCGGCGAGGGCCCGCACAGCCTCGTCCATCGTCCGAAACCGGAACAGCCCCTCGGCGTCCGGCAGCAGCCGGCTCGCGCCGGTGTGCTGCACCACTGCCGGCTTGCCGCTGGCGAGGTAGCACAGCGTGCGATCGCTCACCCACGCCGTGTCCAGCGAGACGTAGGCCGGCTTGGCGCAGCTGAACTCACCGCGCGAGCCCTGGACGTAGGCTCGATACGCCTCGGGCGTCGCGCTCACGTCCCACGCCTCCCGCAGCCGCCACCCCTTGGGCTCGAGGATCTGGCGGTACTCGTCGTGGAACTCGGCGAGGCACACGGCGAGCTCGAGCGGGACAGGCGTGCGGCGCGGCAGGTCTTGGTACTCGAGGAACGAGACCCGCTTCTCGTTGCTGAAGGTGACGCCGTTGAACTCGAAGCTGCCGCCCCACCAATGCGCCACGGTCGTGTACGCCGCCGCCCGCGCGCCGGGGATCGCGGGCCACTCGGGGAGGAACACCGGCGGTGGTGTGTGGCGCCACCGCAGGCCGCAGTCGGGGAAGCGGGCGGCAGGCGTTCCCACGGTCTCCCCGATCGTGAAGTAGAGGTCGTGCGCAGCCAGATCGACTGCGCCCGTCGTCGCCCAGATCTGGAGCAACCCCGGGTCGGTATCGATGAAGGCGGACCGGCGGAACCGTCCGACGACTCGGGCTGGGGCGGAGTGCCAGAGATTCAGGAGTAGGTCGGCCTCGGCGGCAGCGGCCAGGTCCATGGCGCCTTGCGCGACGTCGACGGGCACCGTGTGGCCATTCATGGCATAGAGCGCCAGCGCATCGGCCAGGCCGTACGGCGCGAGCCGCGCCTTGAGCGCTGCGACGCACGCGGAGGCCGAGCCGCCCCGACGGCGGCGCCGGGCCGCCGGCGAGGTATCGCTGTCGTCGAGGTCGATGCCCTCGAGCCAGATCACGCGACAGCCGAGGGCTTTGAGCCCCAGGGCCCAGTGCAGGTAGACCCAGAGGTGTCCTCCCCCCGTGGGGTAGGCCACGGTGTTGGCGGGGGCGAGGCAGACGGTGATGCTCATACGCCCGCTCGGGCGAGCGGCGTCCCATGCGGGTCGAGGGCCGCGTTCAAGGCCGTCTCGAGCACGCGTCGCGCGTCGAAGTGCGTCTCCGCGATATCGCGCGCCGCGCGACAGTGGCGCGCGTAGTCTCCGTTGATCGTGTCGAAGGCCTCGGCCGCCTCGACCAGCGTGGTGAACCGGAACATCCCCTCACCATGAGGCAGGAATGAGCTCGGACCGGTGTGTTGCACGACGGCCGGCTTGCCGCTCGCCAGGTAGGAAACGGTGCGGTCGCTGACCCAGGCGTTCTGGAACGCCATGCATGATGGCTTTGCCGCGCTGAACTCGCCGCGCGACCGCCGGATGTAGGCGGCGTACGCTGCGGGGCTGCCCGTGACATCCCGAGAGTCACGCACTCGCCAGCCGTGCCACTCGAGCAGGGCTCGGTCGTCCGCGTCCTTCTCCGCCTGCCTGGGGCGCGCCTGGCCCGCGGGATCGCGGTCGAGCAGGTACAGCGCCAACTCGAGCGGCTGGCTCGTGTGGCGGGGCAGGTCCGCGAAGTCGAGGAACGAAATGCGCTTCGTGTTGTCCACGAGAACGGTCTGGCCGTTCCGGTTCATCTTCAGCCAGCTCGCCGACGACCAGCTGGAGACGGTGGTGAAGGCATCGGCTTGGGGCTCGTAGGTGAACGGCCACAGGTCGAGGCAGACCGGCGGACGGATATGGGTCCACCGCAGGCCGCAGTCGGAAAAGAGGGCTGCCGGCGTCCCTACGGTCTCGCCCGTAGTCAGGTAGCAGTCGTGCGGAGGTACGGCGAGCTCGCCCGTGCTGATCCAGAACTGAAGCAGGCCAGGGTCGATGTCCACGAGCGCCGTGCGACGGGCGCACGCCAGGAGGCGGGGGTCGATGGCGTAATGGAAGTTGAGGAGGACGTCCGCCCGCCGCAGCACGGCCTCGGCGTAGGACCGCGTGCTGTCGACGAAACACGGCTGGCCGTCGACGGTGTCGTACAGCAGCGTCCGGCCCTCGAACCCAAACTGCTTCATCCGGTCCTGGAACGTCGCGATGAGGTACGCCCGCCGATTGGGATCTCGCACCGGACGGAGCTGCTCAAGCCAATAGACGTCGCAGCCCAACCCGCGCAGCCCGAGGGCGTACTGCAAGTACACCCAGAAATGGCCGCCGCCGTCGGGAAAACTGGCAACCTTGTTGACCGACAGGACAACTGCGGTCATGGCGCCTCCGCCGCCACCGCGGCCTGGCGCACCGGCATGTCGCGGAACCCGATCAACTGGATCCTCCGCTCGTGAAGCGCGTGCCGCACGCGCGGGTCGCACAGCGTTCGCAACTCCATCTCGCGCTCGGCGAGGTAGCTGGAGTCGAAATCCGGGTCGACATAGCCGGGATGGCACGACAGCTCGGTCACGCCGTCGCGGAGTTCGGTGTCCAGGAGTCGCAGCAGCCCGTCGACGCCGATCTGCTCGGCGTGCGTCGCGCCGCCCCACTGGCCGTAGAACTTTCCGAGGTAGCGCGCCGCCGAGTGCCCGCGCAGCGGCACGCCGGCCTGCCCGGTCGCCGCGAGCACGTGCGGCAGGACGCGCGGGTCCTGGTGGACGTTGTGGTGCGAGTCCACGTGCGTCGGCGGGACGCCGGCCAGCTCCTCGAACCGCGCCAATTGGCGCCGGCACTCGGCGGCGGCCGCGGGGTCAGCGGGGTCCAAATCCAGGTGGAGTCCGAGACTCAAGCCAGGGCACGCGCGCCCCAGCGCGGCCGCCTCCCCGCTTGCCGGACGACGCACCAGCAGACTCGCGCTCGTGAGAATTCCGGCGCGGTGCGCTTCGACGATGCCGCGATTGATACCGCAGCTCGCGCCGAAGTCGTCGCCCGTGACGATGAGCCACTTCATAACGACGCGAGGGCCGGCTGCTCGACTGGTGCCCGGCCGGCGGCCGCGCGCTCGGCCGCGGCGTAGAAATACGATGCCAGGTGGGACGCCGCGTCCGGGACGCCCTTGAAGCCGGGAAGGCTGGACATGTCCACCACGTACAGGTTCCCGTCGCTCTCGATGAAATCGACGCCGTAGAGGTCGATGCCGAAGGCGCGACCACAGCGCAGCGCGATCTCGCGTTGCTCGGCCGTCGGCCCGAACGGCTCCCCGTGCTTCTCTTCCTCCGTCCGTGCGGGGAACTTCTTCTTGACGCCAAACAGACGCTCGCCGATCACGTAGATCTTGAGATCCCGCCCTTGGGGCGCGTGATAGCGTTGGGCCAGGATCGGCTGCTTGTCCCACTCAGCGGGCACGAGCTCGGCCTCGCTCCGCACGACGCGCACGCCGTAGCCCCCGGTGCCGTCGTACGGTTTGACGACCAGCGGCCCTTCGCTCAGGAGCGGCGCCAGCAGCTCGGGGTGCGACACGACGAACGTGGCAGGCAGCGGCGCCCCGGCGGCCTCGAGCATCCGTGCGGCGATCACCTTGTCGTGCAGGGCCACCGTCACGGGATAGGGATTCACGATTGTCGCGCCCTGGGCGTGCAGCGCGCCCGCCAGGCTCAGCGAAATCCCGGAGATCTGCTTCAGGACGTACAGGTCGTGCTCCACTCGCACCGTCGTGAGATCGATGACGCGCCCCTTGCCGGCGATTACGTCGACCGACACGCCGCGCTCGGCGAGCACGCGCATGACCTGCGGGAAGATGCTCTTGCTGGTCGGCGCGTACGGGCGCCTGAACAGGAAGCCGATGCGCAGCGGGGTCATGCCGGACGCCCTTCCAACGCGAGGCCCGCGACCGGCGCGGCCTGCGCCCACCCCAGTTGGCCGAGGGCGTGGTCGAGCTCGGCCGCGTACATCTGGAGGTTCGGGAGGAAGCCGTTGGCCCAGGGATGTGCGAGGTGGTGCGCGTCCCACGCGATCACCGCCACGGCGCGGAACACCGCTCCGCAGATGGCGAGGCGCTCGACGTCCGCCCGGTCGCACTGGGGCCAGCGCTCGCGCACGACGGACCAGTACGTGGCCAGGTCCGGGCTCGCGGAGATCCGGCACGATTGGGCCATTACCTGGGCTAAGTCGACCGCCGGAACGCCGCGCCCCGCATCTTCCCAGTCGAAGGCGACGAGCCGCGGACCCGCCTCCGACGCCTGCACCCGGACGTTCTTTCCATTGAAGTCGCCGTGCACCAGGGTGCGCGGGAGCCCCGCGGCGGCGCTTTCGACCTGCGCCCAGCCCGCGTCCAGCTGCTCGAAGCGGGTGAGGAGGCCCTCGAGGAACGCTACATCGTCCCCGTTGAACGCGGGGTTGTCGATGTGGCTCACAATGACGTCCCGCGTGGCGCGCATCTGGGCGTGGTAGCGACCCGGTCCCGCGTCCGGCAGGTCGGCCTGGTCGATCGCCTGGCTGGCTTCGGTATGCAGAGTCCCGAGCCAGCGGGCCGCGGCGGCGCGGTGCTCGGGCCGCAGCATGTCGTACTTCTCACCGCCGATTTCGCCGATGAACAGCCAGCACGCCTCCTGGGCCGGGTCGTCGTGCGGCTCGGGAACGGCGCCGTAGTACCGCGGCCCTGGCAGGCGCACGTGTGGAAGGATGCGCTCGTACACGGTCCGCTCGATCGTGCCGTCGCGGCCCTTGCACCGCTTGGCGATCACCGCCGCACCCCCGTCGCCAACCCCCGCGAGCCGGTACACCGACAGGTTGGTACGCGTCTTGTTCGGCTTGAACTTGGCCGGCGTGATTTGGCTGGGCACCTGGCCGTCGGGATCGAGGCGGAGCCACGCCTGGACGGCGGCGTGTGCGAGCAGGATGTCGCGCCGCTTGGCCGCTCGTGGGGGCGGCGGGAGGGCGGGCGCGCGTCGACTCGTGTCCGCGACCACGCGCCCGTGCTCGATCCGCAGCGACGCGACGCACCGGGCCACCGCGCTCGGCCGGTGACTGATCGTGAGCACCGTGCGGCCCTCTTGGAGACGGGCCAACGCCTCCACGATGGCCGCTTCGGTGTGCGCGTCGACGCCGCTCGTGGGTTCGTCGAGGATCAGCACAGGGCTGTCCTTGAGAAAAGCGCGCGCCAGCGCGATGCGTTGCCGCTGGCCTCCGGAGAGCTTGAGGCCACGGTCTCCCACCTGCGTCTCGTAGCCTTGCGGCAGGCGCTCGATGAACTCGTGCGCGTTGGCGGCGCGGGCGGCGGCCACGATCTGGGCGGGCGTCGCGTCCGGTACCGCGTAGGCGATGTTCTCCGCGATGCTCGCCGAGAACAGCACCGATTCCTGGAGGACGACGGCGAACTGCCGCCGCAGATCGTCCCGCCGGTAGTCCCGCAGGTCCACGCCGTCCAGCAGGATCCGCCCCTCCGTGGGATCGTAGAGGCGCGTGAGCAGGCTGATCAGGGTGCTCTTGCCCGCGCCCGTCGTGCCTTCGATCCCCACGCTCGTTCCGGGCGCGATCGTGAACGAGACGTCGTGCAGCACCGGACGATCCGGCGCGTACGAGAACGACACGTGCTCGAACACGATGCCTCCGCGCGCACGGGTGATCGTGCGCGCGTCGAGGCGCTCGTCCACGTCGGGCGCTTCGTCCAGCACCGCGAAGGCCCGCTCGGCACTGGCGAGGTAGCCTTGGAGTGTGGCGGACTTCCGGCTGATCGTTTTGATCGGATCGTAGAGCTTCCCGACATACCCCATCACGAGCAGGAGATTGCCCAGCGACAGGATCCCCGCGTGCACGTGCGCGATACCGAGGAAGAGCACCAGCGTCGTGCCGGCACCGACGATGAGCCCGATGGCGACGTTGAAGCGGCCCTCCGCGAGGGCGAGGCCCACGCGGCCACGCACGCCATCGTCCGAACGGCGGATGAAGCGAGCGCCCTCCCGTTCCTCCTGCCCGAACACTTTCACGACCCGGAGCGCGCCCAGCACCTCGTGGACCACGGCCAAGGCGATGCTCTCGAGGCGCCGCACGTCGCGCGACTGGCTGCGGAGGCGCGGCCGGTACGCCTGGGCGATCAGGAGAAGCGGCGGCGACGCCGCCAGGGCGATGAGCGCGAGCTGCCAATCGATGCGCAGCGTCACGTACATCATGCTGGCCAACGTGACCGCCGAGCTCACCAGGGGAATGAGCCCCTCGATCATCACGGCGCGAATCGCCGGCGCGTCCTGCTGGATGCGGTAGACCGAATCGGCGGTGCCGATCGTGTCGTGATACGACAGCGACAGGCGCTGCAGGTGGTGGAAGATGCGCGCGCGGAACGCGAGCTGCAGCCGCTCGCCGGCCAGCACCGTGAGGTACTTCTGCGCTGTCACCTGCAACTGCGTCGCCAGGGCGATCACGATCGCGAGGCCCGCCACCAGGGCGAGCAGGGCCCCCGGCGTGCGCGCCCCCACCGGCAGCACGGCGGTGAGCCAGCCGGGCAGCGGGCGCGAGCCGAGCACGTGGTCCACGGCGATCTTGAGCGGCATCGGCGCGAGCAGCGCGAGCGGGCTCGCCAACAGCCCGACGAGGAACAGCGTGGCGATGCCGCGCCAGGACGAGCGCGCTTCGCGAACCAGACGGAGGAACAGCTTCAGGTCGCTGCTCACGCGCGGGGCGCCGTCATCGTGAGGCGCGACAGGATGCCTGCGTGCACGAGGCGCACCAGCAGCGCCAGAGACTTGCGCGTGCGGCGGGCGATGATGGCGCGTCGTCCGGGCCCGCCGCCAGCTCGATCCGCTCGGGCTGCGGCGTCGTCGGTGCCGCGTCGCTCCGCGCCGCCGCGGCGGGGTGCCAGGCGAGGTTGTCCCAGAGGAGGAGGCTCATCGCCAAGTTCCCCACTCGAGGTTCTCGAGGGCGCGCCGGATCGAGGCCATGCCGGCCATGCATTGCTCGACGATGTTGAGCGCTGGCAGGACCGCGCCCAGGCCCAGCAGGACGGTGGCGGCCCACAGGTGAGCGTGCGCGGCCACGCCGGCAAGAGCGGCGAACGCCAGCGCGAGCACCGGCCCGCGCAACGGAACCAGGGGCCACCAGCGAAGCCGGAGCAGCTGCTTCCCCCCGGCGTGGTCCTCGGCCCCCACGAGCAGGCGGGCGGCACCGAGAATCCCCGCGCGTACCTCGAGGTCCCAGCAGTCGTGCTCCTCGCCCCGGAGCACGCAGGCCCCTTCCGACCGCAGGCGCGTTTCGAGCGCCCGTAACCGCTGGTCGAGCGGTATCCACTGCTCGCTCCAGACCGACGCCGTCAGGGGCCACAGCGGCGCCCGCCCCGGCTTCGCCCGCTGGCGCCAGGGTGTCAACCCGGCGCGGAGCCGGCCGCCGAGCCGGGCGAGTGGCTGCACGAGGTGCAGGAAGGCCGTCACCACCACGCGTTTGAGCCGCCCGATCCCGCGGGGCGCCTCGGGAAAGGACGCGCGGGTCGCGCTCAGCGTCGCCTGCGCGATGGGGGGGAGCAGGGCGGCGACCGCGAAGGGCACCGCGACTTTGAGGGGTTCGTAGAGCAGGCTGAGTCCGGCCATCGCCCACAGCGTTGCAGTCAGGAGATGCCACTCGGGCATCTGGGGCAGAAACGCCAGCACGCTCGGCGCCGGCTCGTACAGCGACTGGAATGGCGCGCTGCCCCACACGCCGTGGTAGATGCGAGTCGGGCGCCAGCTGAGAAGCCGCGTGAGGCCGGGGCCGTAGATGCGGCCCGCCCAGCGCACGTGTCCCGGCCCGTTGTACTTCTCGGGCCATTTGCGCTCCAGCATCGCCTCGGCGCGCCCGTAGCCGATTTGCTGCCTCCAGTAAGTGCGCAGCGAGTTCCGGCGGTGGTGCCACACCAGGGCGGCGGGGTGGAAGCCGAGCGTCCAGCCGCGCTCCAGCAACCGCCAGCACGCGTCGACGTCGTCCCCGGCGGTGCGGAACTGCGGATCGAATCCGCCGATCGCCTCGAGGCAGCTCTTCCGGAACGCCATGTTGCAGCCGGGGATGTGCTCGGCCTCGCGATCGTTCAGCAGCACGTGGACGGGACCGCCCGGCGCGCGCGCCACGCACTCGGCGATCGGGCCGTCGCCGGGCGGCGCGATGTTGGGCCCGCCCACCCCCGCGTGGGCCGTGCTCATGAACGTAGCCGCGAGATACCGCAGCCAATGCGGATCGGGCCGCGCATCATCGTCGATGTACGCGACGATCTCACCGGTCGCCGCCGCGAGGCCAGCGTTCCGCGCGTGGGACAGCCCGCGGTTCGGCGTTTGGATCAGGACCGGGGCGTACCGGTGCGCGATCGCTGCGGTCGCGTCCCGCGATCCGTCGTCGACAACGATGACCTCGTAGTCGGGGTAGTCGAGGCGAGCGAGCCCGTCGAGACAGTCGCCGATCGTGCGCGCCCCGTTATACGAGCACACGACGACCGAAACACGGGGCCAGTGCAGGCGCGACGAGAACGGCACGTCGTCGAACGCCTCGCGCACCGCGTCGAGGGCGAGCTTCGGCGAGCGGTCGGCGCGGGTCAGGCCGAACGCCCAATCGGCCACGCCCTGGTGCCGATACCACTCGTCGGTCCACGAAAAGATAAATACGCCCGCGCTGCCTCCGGCGAACGCCGTCCGCACCTGCCAATCGAGCACCTGCGCTTGCGCGCGCTCGCCGTTGCGCAAGCTGTCCAAGCCCAGCTCGCTCATGAGGAGCGGCCGATCACCGGCGATGTTCTGCAGCCGCGCGAGGTAGAGCTTGAGCCGGTCCTGGGACTCGAGGTAGACGTTGAACGACAAGAGGTCGAGGAACGGCAGCACGAGGTATTCCGTCGTGGGGTAGTTCACGTACGTGACGAGCCCCTCGGGATCCTCGCGCTTCACCACGCGATACAACCGCTCGAGGTAGCTCTGGACGCGCTCGGGGCCCAACCACCGAGCCATCGGCGCCGCGATCTCGTTGCCCAGGGCGTAGCACAGCAACCCGGGGTGGCCCGCGCAATCGCGCACCTTGGCGGCAACCAAGGCTTCCACGTCGGGCGCGCCCCGCCGGTCGATCAGGTACCCGACGTACTGCTCGGCGGAGAGTCCGACCATGACGCGGAGGCCGTGGCGCTGCGCGACGTCCAGGAGCGCGCGCGGCGGCATCGTGTGGGGGATGCGCACGGCGTTGATGCCGGCCGCCGCCATCTGCGCGAAGTCGCGGTCCACCGTCGCGAGGTCGTGGTACTCATTCCCCTGGGCGTCGGGCGCGAACGCGCCGTAGGTGACGCCGCGGATGTAGAGCTTCTCGTCCCCGACGAAGAGAAACTTGCCGCGCACACGGGGACGCGCAGCCGGGGCGGTCGCGGGCGTGGCTGCCGACAAATCCGCTGCCACCCCAACTCCGGGCAACTCGATTACCTGCCGACGAAGGGCGCGGTCGAGAAATCGTCGATGCAGCTTCATCGCCTGGTTTTGAAATGCGTGGGACGGCGTTGTGACAGGTTATTTCGACGATGGGCGACGCAAAGCGTATGCCTGCGTGACGCGGTGCACTGCGACACGCCCCGGGGGGCATCGAACACCGTGGTACGGCGCGCGATACCCTCTGGCTGGTCTGCGCTCAACGTATGTGCCGTTGTTGCGCCTCCCCGCTGGTGATGTGTGCGCGCGCCGTTGCGTGCCTGCACATCGGTGAATTGGGCTGTTACCTTCGCCGTCCGGCAGACTCTTCTACTATTTGGGGCCGCGAGTACCAAACTGTCGCGACACGGGCTAGATGAATCGCCCACAGGGCGGGTGCGGCGCGTGGGACATCACGCACCGACCGCCGGCCCTGACTCAACGGATTATCGTGAAACCATCTACGAGCGTTGCCTGCGCACCATTGCTGTTGGTCACCCGCACATCCCACACGCGAGCGGGTCCGGACTTCTCGTGGTTGACTTTGACCGTGGCGGTTATCCTCGAGGAGTTCACCACGAGAACGTTCGATGCCTTGGGCGTCGGACCACCGCTGCCGTTCACAAACGTCACTTTGGCACCCGGGATGAAGCCGGAGCCTGTGATCGTCACACTGATCGTGGTGCCTGTCGCCATGCTGTTCGGCTCGATGGCGGTCACGACCAGCGGCTCCACTGTCACCGGCCCGACTGCCGGACTCGTCACCGCGACTCCCGGGGATGTCCCCACCGCCGCCACCGGCGTCACGCGGAACGAGATCATCGTACCCACATCTGCCGCCACCAAGGTATAGGTTCGCCCCGACGCCCCGCTGATGTCCGACCCATTACGCAACCAGCGATAGAGCGAAGTCCCCTCTGCGTCCCCATCGGCATCGGCATATGTGTACTGGCCTGTCAAAACGTGCCCGGCCACCGGATCGCCCGTGATACTCACATTGCTCGCGCTCGGGGCGACGTTGGTTCCACCAACCGGCCCGACCGCTGGACTCAGCACCGCGCTGCCGGGGGACGCGCCGCTGGCCGCCACCGGCGTCACCTCGAACTGGATTAACGTTCCCTGATCAGCCGAAACGAGCGTGTAGGTCCGCGCTGTCGCCGCGCTGATGGGTGTCGATCCGCGCAACCAGCGATAGGTTGACGTCCCTTCCGCGTCGCCATCGACATCGCCGTACGTATAGTTGCCCGTGAGAACCTGGTCCACCTGCGGAGTGCCCGTGATGTTGACGTTGCTTGCGGTCGGTGCGGAGTTTGCTGTTGGCACGACGTAGTCCACGTGGAGCAGAGCTGCCGCCGCCGGTACACCCTCGAACGCTTCCGCCGTCCTCCTGCCCGTACCGGTGACGATGATGGCTAGCGAGTTGCCACTGGCCCAGCCGCTGCCGCCCACGATCTCCTGAATGATCGAAGCGATGTTCGGCGTGCGCTGATCCAGCCCGGCGACATCAACGGTCGGCCACGCCGGCGGTGACCACGCTACGGAGTTCACCGTTCGTGCGCGCGACGAGATGTTGCCGGTCGCGCTGGTGAACGTCGCCGCATTCCCCGTGGCCTGGCCCTGGAGCGTGAGTGACGTGACAGTAGAGCCGGTCTCATCTACCGTGAACTGCACATACGCATTGGTAATCGTCGCCCCTCGCGGGATGGTGATGGCGTTGAAACGCATACCGACGACTTGGTCGGTGCCATCATTGACCAGCTCCAGGTCACTGCTGTTCACGTACATGCTCAGTGTGCCCACGAACTCCTCGGCATCGTCGGTGCCTGCGGACACGCGCGCTTCCACTGTATTGGAGCCGCTCACGTTCACCGTCAGCGTGATCGAAGCCGAACCCTGGAGGCCGCCGCCATCGGTCACGGAGGCCGTGATCGTGTGCGTGCCGGCCGACAGCGTGGTGGTCGTGAAGGACCCACCTGAACCGATGGTCCCGTCCCGGCTCGAGGTCCACTGCAGGCTGGCTGTCAGGTTTCCGCTCTCGGGGTCCGTCGCGGTTCCGGTGAAGGTGACGGGACTACTTTGAGTTGATTGTGACCCGTTCGCAGGCGCCGTAATCGTCACGGTCGGCATGGAATTCCCGGAGAGGAGCGGCAAGATGAACTCGTACGCCTTGCCGTCGTTCTCGTTGGGATCGTAATCGTTATCCACGCCGCGGGTCACGATCCACAGCCGCCGGCTGCCATCCGCATTCACGCTGCTGGGCACGTACGCCAACCCCGCCGGGTTGTCCGGGTGGGGCCCGGAGATGTCGATCGTGCGCAGCAACGTGCCGGTGGTTGAGAAGTGAAAGGCCAAGCCGTTTGGCTTCCCGACGACGTAGAGGCCGCCGGATTCGGTGTCGAAGGTGATACCTTCGGGGTCGGTTAACCCCTGAGACTGCGTGTCGAAGCTGGTCACCTGGTCGTCACCTGCCGGCGGCACGCCGTCGAAGATGCGATTGGCGCCGGGTGACACGCGGTACACCTGCGCGTTTACTCCATCCGCGATGAACAACACGTCCTGCGCGACATCGTACGTAATGCCTTCCGGATCGTCACTGCCGAACGCGAGCGTGCCAAACGACCTCACAATGTCGTCCGCGGTCCCGTAGCGGTCGTCGGGGCCGGTGGCCACCTCGAATACCTTGCGCGCGTCGTCGTCGGAGAAATAGACCTTGCGAGTGTCCGGGTCGGACCCAACCCCTGTCGGCTCGGTGGACCACGGCAAGGTCGTCGACGTGCTGACCAGGCTGCCGGCGAGGTTCATCTCGAACAGATTGGCGCCCCGGTAGATCGTCATCTCTTCGACTTCCCCGTCACTGATCAGCAATTGTCCTGTGTACGCGAGGTAGTCGATACCGGATGGATCGGGGCTGGGCGGGGAGAAGTTCGACGTGAGAACCGTCTTCACCAGGGTCGCGAGGACTTGGGGCGCCGCCGTCGCAGTCGGCGCCAAGACGCCACCGGCTCCCCCGCCCGTGGCGCCAGGCACGTCGAACGACAGTTCGGTGATGCGCCCGTCAGGTACGACGCTGGGACCATTGCTGCGGTCCGCGATGTACAAGCTCGTTTCGGCTGGATCGTCGGTGGCGTCACTGCTGGGGCCAAAACTCATGCCCCGCGGGTCGAACAACGCGAGCTTGGACAAATCGCGCGTTTCCACCAGGCGGCCAGTCTCTGTCAACTCGTGGAGTACCCGGGCCGTGGGGTCCAGCACAAAGAGTCGTCGTAACCTCGGGTCGAACGCGATACCGCGCAGATTCGACCTTCCCGTGCTTGCAAGATCAATCGCTGATACCGTCGGGTCTGCAAAGCCCAGACGAGCGTCCGGCGTGACACGCAGAATCCGCGGCCCGGCGGCATCCAGGATAAAAAGGCGGCCGGTCGCGGGATCGACGGTCAGTCCGCGAGGATCTTTCAGGCGCAAGCTCAGCGCAGAGTTGCTACGCAGCGTTTTCGGGTTGAGGCTGCCGTCAGGTCGCGCGCTGATCTCAAACAACCGGTTGCTCGGAGAATCGAGTAGCAGTAAGCGGCCGGCCTTGTCGTCAAACGCGACATTGATCGGATCGGTGACCGTGGCCGCAATCCGAACCGCACCCTTGGCGTCCCCCACCAGCGGAATCAGCTCGACGTCGGTCTCGGGACCTGGAGCCGCGTCCGGGAGGCGCGGGATAACGAGCAGCTTGCCGGCTTTGGCCGAGTACGCCAGTCCGGTCGGATGTGAAAACCCGAGTTTCTTGGGCGCGAGTACGCGCGCAACGCGAGCCCCCCCGAAAGCTGGCTCCGGTGCGTTGACGTCGACGCGGGGCGCGGACGGCTGGACCTCGCAGGTGGTCGCGAGTAAGGCGGCAACACCAACTCCGAGGACACGTAGCCGGGCCCGTCTCATGCGCGAAGTCCTCCGTGGTCGCAGAAAACGGCGCAGAAAGCGTGCCCCGCGTTCTTCATTGGAACGAAAGGTCATAGCGGATAAGCGGCGCGACCGGTGATGCCCGGGTGCCACGACTTTGTAAGCACGGCCGCGCCGAAACTATCCGCCCTACGCTGACCAATCTTTTCGTATATGGCGCGTTACGGAGTAGCTCTCATGCGGCCCTCGAGGGCGAGGCCGTAGGTGGCCAGTATAGCGCGATCAGAAGCGCGACCGGCAGTCCAAAGCCAACGAGCTGGGAGAAGATGGACATCCAGGGATGCAGCAGCCGCGCGACCACGATCATCACGAAAGAGGCGAGCACGGCGAGGCGCGCCGCCTGCCGGCCCCGTGGCGTCCGGCTCAGGATCGCGACACCGGCAGCGAGGAGTAGCGCGCTCGCAAAGACTCCCAGCACGAGCGAGAGCTCGTGCGGCCCCGAGATCGTTTGCTTTGCAGCGGCCACCCATTCGTTCACGGCGCTTAGGATGCCAAACACGCCGCCAAGCAACACGGTCAGCATTGCAGCGAGCTTCATAACCACCTCCATGGTTCGAGTGCTCTCACTCACCCGCGCGCGCCACGCAGCGGCGCGCAGGGCCGGCGCGCTCCGCGCGACGTCGCTGATGACTGCGGCCCAGAAGCCGACAGTTCGGACATCGCTCTCCTGACACTGGTCCCGAAAGAGCAGCACCATCTCGCGTCCGTACTCAGCTCGAAACGCCGGCGGGTAGGCACGCAGCAGCAGACGGTAGATGCGTTCGGCGCTCATACAGGCCTCACCCCGATCAGCTTCTTGCGCCGCGCCGCACGCACCATCGCGTCGAGCCGCCGCGCCTCCGCGCGCGCCACTGATAGGCCGTGGGGTGTCAGTCGGTAGTAGCGGCGTCGCTCATCGCCCCGCTCCGGGTCCGCCCGCTCGCCGCCTTCCTCCACGAGGCCGGCCTCCAGCAGACGCTTCAGCGATCCATAGAGCGTCCCCGGCCCCAAGCGTACGGCGCCCTCGGAACGCGCTGCCACACCCTTCATGATCGCGTAGCCGTGCAGCTCCCCGTCCGCGAGCGCGAGCAGGATGTGGAACGTTGCGGGCGGGAGAGGCAGGTATGCCTCCGGCGACCGGCCAGCCCGGCGTTTCGTGACCATAGCTCCCTCCTGATGACTTCCGAACGACAACGCCCTCGCAATATATCGATAGTCGATATAGTGAGCAATCTACCCGTCGGGGGCCGCCTTGGTTCCCTCGAAAGGATCGAAGCGTGCGGGCTGGCCGAGAATCGAGTTTTGTGGGAGCTGCGCCCAAAAGCCACTTGCCCCGGCGCGCACGCCGAGCGCACTTTAGGCCAATGAATGCCGTCCTGATACTGCTGCTGCTGCAGAACACTCCCCCTGCCCGCGATTCCATCTACGCCCTGCGTGTCGACCCGGCCGCGCAGCCCGGCCAGGATTACGTGCTCCTCCTGGATGAGGCCACCGCGCGGCTCGAGACCGACGGTCGTTCTTCGTACACGCTGCGGCAGGTCGCGCAGGTCCTGACGGCGGACGGCGCCGAGTCGTGGGGCGAGCTCGCGCTCTGGTACGTGCCCCAGCGGCAGCGCCTGCACATCAACTGGATTCGCGTCATCGGACCCGATGGTACCGTGGTGCGCGACGGCCCGGAGCATCAGGAAGAGACGGCCCCTACGGTGGACCAGGGCGCCCCGGTGTACAGCGAGCGGCGGGCGATTCAGGCGACGCTGGGGGGCGTGGCGCCGGGGACGCTCGTCGATTACAGCTACACGCTGGAGACGGTGCGTCCGCAGCTGCCGGGTGATTTCCGCTATTACTGGGCGCTGAACGGCGACAACCCGGTGCGCCGCTCCCGCTTCACGCTCGATGTGCCGGCCGAGCTGCACGTGCCGGTGCGCGAAAGCAACCTGGGGTTCCGCTCGGACGACCGCCTGGTTTCCGGACGCCGCGTGCGAATCTGGGCGGCGGCGGAGTTGCCCGCGGTGAAGTGGGAGAGCTACGCCGGCTCACCGAACGAGGTGATGCAGGCGATCGTGGTGGGCGGTACGGTGTCGTGGGCCGATGTCGCTGCGTGGTACGACGCGCTGTTGGTAAATCACTTCGCGGTGACGCCCGAGATTTTGGCGGCTCACGCCCTGCAGCTGGCTGGCGCAAAGACGCTCGACGATTCATTGCGCGCCACTTACCGCTGGGTCGCCCAGGACTTCCGGTACGTTTCCCTCTCGCTGGGCGACGGTGGCTACCAGCCGCGCCTTCCCGCCGAGGTGTTCCGCACCCGGTTCGGAGACTGCAAAGACAAGACGCTGCTGTTCGTGAGCCTCGTGCGGCACATGGGACTGAAGGCCTATCCGGTCCTCGTCAACTCGGGGGGATACGTCGACTCGACGTTCCCCGGCGTCAAGCAGTTCGATCATATGATCGCCGCGGTCGAACGGGGGGGCGGGGGCGGCGGGGGGGCCGGGGGGGGCGGGGGGGGCGGGGGGGGCGGGGGCCGCATCGAGTACGCGGATGTCACACCCACGTTCTTGGGCTATGGGAAACTGCCGAGTGCGCTGCAAGGCGAAGTCGGTCTGGCGCTGCCGGATGGCCGGGCACGTGTCGTCGTGTTTCCGGCCTCGCCGCCCGACCGCAATCGCTACGACCGGGAAATCGTCGGCTCGCTGGGACTGGACGGGCGATTCACCGGCCGCATCACCGTCACGGCGCTCGGCACGGAGGAGCCCTCGTTCCGCGAGAGATTCGCCGACATCGACCGGCAGGACGCACAGACTCGGAACGAGCTGCTGCGCAAGTATGCCCGCGCGGTCTACGAGTCTGCCGTGATGGACAGCGCCCGCTACTTCGACGGCCGCGATCTCGGCGCCACACCCCGCGTCACGGTCTGGCTGACGGCTACACACGTCATCGGCCGCGTCGGAGCCAGGTACTACTTCAACCCGCCGTTGCTCAAGTTCGGCGACGCCAGCGCGCTCGGCCGGCTGGAGGGCGAGGGCGAACGGCGCTTTCCCATCGACGTTGCGCAGGTCAACAGCCCAACGGTCTGGAAATCTTCGGTCGAGGTGGAGCTGCCCGAGGGATGGAAGGCCGACGTGCCGGCCGACGTAACCGTGGACGGCGCGTTCGGCTACTACCATGCCAGCTATAAGCAGGTGGGCCGCGCGTTCCGCGCGTCGCGCGAGATGGGCGGCCGGCGCGGTCTCGAGCCGCCGGACAGCGCGGCCGCCCTCCGCGCCTGGTTGCGCGCGGTCGCGGCCGACGCAACGGAGATGATCGTCCTGCAGCGTGGGAGTGGTCGGGCGCTCCTCGCTGTCGCCGACGCCGACACCGTTCCGGGCAAGATCGGCGAGCTGGCGGCGGTGCTGCTCTCGCCACAGGATTTTCCCGGCGGGGTGCGCGTCACGACCGAAGGCACAGCCGACAACGATGGATTCATGTCGCTCGCCTCGCGCGATCCGATTGAGACCTATCAGCGCACGTTCACTGCCGAGCAGATGGTGTTCAAGCTCGGGAGCTCGCGGCTTGCCATGGCGCAGGTCTCAGCGGGGGCCTACCACACCGCGGCCGAGGCACAGCGGACCGTTGGGCTGTTCTCGCTGGTCGATCTGCCGGCGTTCTTCGAGGTTTACCTCGGCGAAATGGGCATGGAACAGGCATCGCTCAAGGCCGGGCATCCCATCGACCTGAGCGGGATCGGCGACCATGCCGCGGGCTGGACGTTCTCGCTCGTCACACCGTTCGCCACCTTCGATCTCGCGTTGATGGTCGCTACTCGGGACCGTGTGACCTTCATGCTGGTGGCGCTGGGCCCGCAACCGGTGTCCGGCGAGGACCTGGCCAAACTGCTCCGCACGATGGACGGGCGGTTGCACGAGCACGCGGGATATGCGACGGATGTTGCCTCCGGTCCCGAGGACAGTCACGGCACCACGGCCGCAGACTCGGCGTTGCGCGCGGCGACGCCGACCGCACTCGACGAGGTCGTCGCCCGCCCGGCCGAGCTCGCCAGCACCACCACGGACAAGGCTTCGTTCGCGCTCAACAACGGCTGGCCGCAATACACGCGCACCGTCGAGGGCCGCGGCCTCACGTTTCCGCTCCACGGTGCCGGCGCGATCACTCTCCAAATGGATGCGATGCTGCACGCCACTGAAGCGCAAGCGCTGAAGCGTGTGCTCTTCGCCGAGAGTGGCGATCGCAAGTACCTCTTCGGTTCGATGTTGAGCGATGTGGGCAAGATGGTCGAGCACATTGCGGCCGACGATTCGTCCCTCCTGCAGCCGCAGCCGGCGCCGAACGTCGGGACGCGGTCGTTTGCGGTGCTCGGGAAGCTGCGCGCCATGCTTCACATGGACGTCGACGCGGTGTTCGTCTCCAGCGGCCGGCTCTCGGTCGAGGTGATCGTGACGCAGCTGCCGGGGACCGGTAAGCCCGGCGCCGCGGCGGCAGTGGCCCGGGGCCTTCAGGAGCGCATGCGCCGCGTGTTGCCGCGCGGCGGTAGCGCGCCACCCGAGCGTCTGATTCGGGAAGTGCGGCGAGTCATCCAGGCGGAGCGCGCCGTGGACAGCCTGGTGGACGCCCGCGATTTCCCGGCGGTCTTCGCGACGATCGAGCGTGCGGGGCTGGCTCGCGCTCCGGTCGGCTTCTGGACGCGGACCTGGAACAGAGTGTGTTGGTGGGCCAGTCTCAGTGGGCTCGCGCAACGAGCCCAAGCCGCGTGCGACGCCGCCGTCGCCCCGGATACAACTTTCCTCACTACTCGCGATAGTCGAGGACTGGCGCGCGCCCTGGCGGGAGACCTCAAGGGGGCGGCCCTAGACTTCGCCTACGTCGTCGACCACGCCAAGGCGGGGTCGTTCCTCGATAAGCGAGCGGCGTGGCTTGAGGCGCTGCGGGCCGGCCGCAATCCGTTCACCGACCAGGTGCTCGAGGAGCTGCGGAAGCAGTAACCACGGTGCTGCTAGCGGCAGTTCTGCTCCTGGGGGCGATCAGCCACTCCAGCCCGCGTCGCTCGCAAGCTCCGACAATCCCGCTTCCCGAGCATCCGCGGCCCGACTTTCAACGGGCCGAGTGGCTGAACCTCAACGGCCCCTGGCGCTTCGCGTTCGATTCCCGCGACGAAGGCGAGCGCCTCGGCTGGGCCAGCGGATCGCTCCCCGGCGACCGGGAGATCCTCGTCCCGTTCTCTTGGGGGGCGCCGCTGTCCGGCGTGCCGGACAGCGCCGACATCGGATGGTACGAGCGGCAGATCGCGGTGCCCGCCGCGTGGCGGGGGCGCCGCGTCTTCGTGGTGTTTGGGGCGTCGGATTGGCGCACCTCCGCGTGGCTCGACGGGACGAAGCTGGGGGAGCATCAGGGCGGATACACTCCGTTCTCGTTTGAATTGCCGCCGCAACTTCGCGCCGGCACTCACCGCCTGACCGTTCGCGTCGACGACGAGCCCCATCCGTTCAAGCTCGAAGGCAAGCAGGGCTACGGACCCGCACGCGGCATGTGGCAGACCGTGTATCTCGAAGCGTGCGGCACCGACCCGCTGGCGTCGGTGCATTTCACGCCGCGGCCCAACCTGGCCGGCGTGCGGGTCGACGTGCGCTTACTCGAGCCCGCACCGCGCACGCTCACGCTCAGCGTCGCCTTCACCAATCGCACGGGACAGCCAGTCTTCACGAGCCGGATCCCGCGCGGTGCGTCTACCGCGCGTCTCGATGTCGCGCTGCCGAACGCGCACCGCTGGTCGCTCGACGATCCGTTTCTCCACGAGGTGACGGTCAGCGTCTCGGCGGTTGGCGTGATGGCAGATCGCGTGCAGACGTATTTTGGGATGCGTACCATCGGCGCCGTCAACCTGCCCGGCACGAACTATCCATACGTCGCCATCAACGGCACGCCCGTCTTCCTGCAGCTCGCGCTCGACCAGGCCTACCACCCGCGCGGCTACTACACATTCCCGACCGACAGCATCCTGCGCGACGAGATCTGGCGCGCGCGGGACATCGGCTTGAACGGATTGCGCGAGCACATCAAGATCGAAGCGCCGCGCAAGCTCTACTGGGCCGACCGTCTCGGCGTTCTGATCATGGCGGATGTGCCGAACTGGTGGGGGCCGCCCGATTCCGCGGCATTCCGCGAGCATGACTTCGCGTTGCGCGAGATGATCGATCGCGACTACAATCATCCGGCGATCTTCTCCTGGGTGCTCTTCAACGAGACGTGGGGGCTGCAAACCGGGGGGGGCAACGCCGCCCGCTACGCGCCGGAGACGCGACAGCGAGTCGCCGCCGATTACGCCCTGGCGAAGGCACTGGACTCGACGCGCCTGGTCGAGGACAACTCCGTCTGCTGCGGCCGCGGCCACACCGCGACCGATCTCAATTCCTGGCACGAGTATCTGCCGGGCTGGCGCTGGGAGTCTCACGTCCAGCGGATCAGCGACAGCACCTATCCGGGATCGCAGTGGAATTTCGAAACGCCATGGCGCCAGGGAACGCAGCCGATGCTGAATTCCGAGTTCGGCAATGTGTGGGGCTACGCGGGCAGCACCGGGGACGTCGATTGGAGCTGGGATTACCACCGCGCTATCAACGCGTTTCGCCGCCATCCCAAGCTCGCGGGCTGGCTGTACACCGAGCACCACGACGTCATCAACGAATGGAACGGGTACTGGCGGTTCGATCGCTCGCGCAAGGAGACGGGCTTCGGGTCGATCGTGCCGGGCATGTCGCTGCGCGACTTGCACGCGCCGCTGTACATCGCCGTCGGCGACTCGGAGTTGAGCCGCACAGTGTGGCGCGTGGAGCGCGTGGACGTGCCGCTGTACGCCTCATTCCTGACAGGCAGCACGGCGTACGGGGATTCGCTCACGCTGCGCAGCGAGCTGCGCGGCTGGAATGCGCTGGGCGAGGAGAAGCGATACAGTTCCTCGGTCTTCCGAATCCCGTACCGGCCCTGGATGTCCCAGCCACTCGCACCGTTGTCCGTCACGATGCCTGACGAGCCGGCGACCGTGGTGCTCAGCGTCAGCCTCGAGGACGCCACAGGAGCGGTGTTGCAGCGCAACTTTACGACGTTCGTCGTGGCGGGGAGCCCATCGGACACAGTCCGACTGGCCGACGGACGTCGCGCGCGGGTGGTTCGCGTTCCCGCGACCCAGGTGCACGATGCGCATTGGAGTTTCAAGCAATGGACCGTCCTCGGCGACCACAAATTGAACGGCGCGGGGAGCGGATACTTCGAGTACCGCATGCCGTGGCCGGCGGGACTCGAGCTGCGCACAGTCGAGAGCGCGACGTTTCTCGTGGAAGCTTCGGCGAAGCGCCTGAACGGCAAGGATCGGGATTCCACGGTCGCTGACAACGGGGATTACATGCGGGGCGGTGGCTTCCACGATCCGAGCCGCAACCCCAACAGTTATCCGATGACGGGCGAGACGCCATTTCCGAGTGCGGTGGCCGTGCGGGTGAACGGCTATTTCGCCGGACGCCGTCGTCTCAGCGACGATCCGGCCGATTCACGTGGGATCCTCAGCTGGCAGGCGCAGCCGCACGACGGGCACCTCTACGAGGCCGGCTCATACGGGGAGCTCGTACGGGTGCCATTGCCCCCCGAAGCACTGGCCGAAGCAGCGCGCAGCGGCGAGATCATTGTGCGACTCGAGGTCGATCCCACACTCCCGGGAGGATTGGCTATTTACGGCGCGCAGTTCGGACGTTATCCCGTCGATCCGACGGTCATTTTCGTGCTGCGATGATGAAGCTCCGCTCCAGCGCGCTGCTCGTACTCTCATTGGGGTGCACCATGCATCGTGATCGCGTGACCCGCGCGCCCTTCGGCCAGCTCCCGGACGGACGCCGCGTGGAGCTGTTCACGCTGACCAACGCGCACGGCATCGAGGTGCGCGCCATGACGTATGGCGCAATCATCACGTCCATTCAAACACCCGATCGCAGCGGCAAACGGGCAGACGTCGTGCTCGGCTTCGACAGCTTGCAGGGCTACGTCGCGGGATCGCCGTACTTTGGCGCTGTCGTGGGACGGTACGCGAATCGAATCGCCGGCGGGCAATTCACACTCGACGGGACGACATATCATCTCGCTCGGAACAATGGCCCGAACAGCCTGCACGGTGGGAACCGGGGCTTCGACAAGGTGCTCTGGAGCGGGGAGCCGTTCGAGAACGACAGCGCCGTGGGTGTCACGTTCCGCTACGAGAGTCCCGAGGGAGAAGAAGGCTATCCAGGTGCGGTCTCCGTGCGGGTCACCTACACATTGACGGCCGCGGACGAGTTGATCTTCGACTATGAAGCGACGACCACGAAAGCGACGCCAATCAATCTTTCACAGCACACCTACTGGAACCTCCACGGCGACGGCCGCGGCGACATTCTGGATCATGTACTGACGCTCAATGCGTCCGCCTTTACTCCGGTCGATGCAACGCTGATTCCGACCGGGCGACTCGCCGCGGTGGCAGGAACGCCGTTCGATTTTCGCCGCGCAACGGCGATCGGTGCGCGGATCGAGACGCCGAACGACCAGCTCCGGTTCGGGCGGGGCTACGACCACAACTGGGTGATCGATCGGGACACCGCGGGGACGCTCGTGCACGTCGCGCGCCTCGAGGATCCCGGGAGCGGCCGAGTGCTCGACATCAGCACCACGGAGCCTGGTGTGCAGTTTTACTCCGGCAACTTTCTCGACGGGACGATCACGGGGAAAGGCGGGCAACGCTACGGTCATCGCGCGGCGTTGTGTCTCGAGACACAACATTTTCCCGACTCACCGAACCATGCGAGTTTTCCGTCGACCGTGCTGAGACCCGGCCAACGATATCAGTCACGCACGGTCGTACGTTTTATTGCAGGCTCTTGAGCGCTAAACCGCGACGCGCAGCCGCTCGGACGCCCGCACCCGATCGCGGTAGTAGTCGATCGTGGCCGCCAGACCCTCCTCGAGACTGACAACCGGAGTGTACCCCAACTGTTCACGCGCCCGCGCGATCGACGCCATGGAGTGGCGCACATCGCCCGCCCGGGGCTCGTCATGCATGGGCTCGGCATTGACGCCGACGATCTCGGCGATCTGACGCCACAGCTCGCGGATGCTCGTCGCGACTCCACAGCCGATGTTGAACACCGCGCCGACCGCTTGCTCCGCGGGGGCGTGGCACGCGAGGAGGTTGGCTTCGACGACGTTGCTGACGAATGTGAAATCGCGTGTTTGCTCGCCGTCGCCGAAAATGACGGGCGCCGTGCCGCGCAGCGCGGCGGCGATGAACAGCGGGATGACGGCGCCGTAGTGCGACTCGAGGTTCTGGCGCGGTCCGAAGATGTTGAAGTAGCGCAGCACCACCGTCTCGAGCCCGTGAGTGCGCCAGAACGCCTGGCAGTAGGCTTCGCCCGCGAGCTTGGCCGCGGCGTACGCCGAGAGCGGGCGCGGCAGGAGCGCCTCGTGGTTGGGGAGCTCGGTCGCGTCGCCGTACGCGGCGGTCGATGCGGCATACACGACTCGCCGCACCTTGGCTTCTTGCGCCGCGAGCAGAATGTTCAGCGTGGCGGTGACGTTGGCGTGATGCGCGGCGAGCGGATTGCGCGTCGCCCGCGGCACGGACGTAACCGCGGCGTGGTGGAGCACGTAATCCACGCCTTGCGTCGCCCGCCGGCACATCTCGAGGCGCGCGGCATTGCCTCGAATGAACCGGATACAATCGCGCACGCCGCGCAGATTCTCTCGCCGCCCCGTCGAGAGGTCGTCGAGGACGGTGACCGCCGCGCCGTCACGCACGAGACGCTCGACGAGATGCGAGCCGATGAATCCGGCGCCTCCGGTCACGAGATAGTGCACGCTCCGCGTTGAAGCACGAACTGGGCCAACAGCTTGGACGCCGGCGCGCACGGTGTCGCGCGGCAGCCACACGAGTCTCCGCACCGCGCCCCATCGGTGTCGGGCCTGCTTCTTGCTCCCACCACCTCCCCGAGAAGCCGACTGTGACCCGCCGACCGACGAGGAGCCTTATGGTCCGTCTCATCGTTGTAGCGTCGCAGCGACAGGTGTGACGTGGTGATTCACGCCTTGATGCGCTATCGGTGGAGTCCGCGGTCTTTTGCACCGCGGGCGGTCGCGCCCGAGATGTTACGCGCCGTCTTCGAAGCCGCGCGTTGGGCTCCCTCGTCGTTCAACGAGCAGCCGTGGCGGTTCCTGGTTGCCACACGTGACGAGCCAGAGTGGCTGCGGCGCCTGCAGGACTATCTCGACCGAGGCAACGGCTGGGCGCGGACGGCTCCCGTACTCGTCGCCACGGCGTATCGCACCCACTCGCCCAAGACCAACGAGCGCAGCCGCGTCGCCCAGCGCGATCTCGGCGCCGCTGAACAGAACATGTTCCTCCAGGCCACGGCACTTGGCCTGGGGTTCCATCAAATCGCTGGATTCGACCACGAGCGGCTGCAACGCACCCTGTTGCCTCCGGGCTTCGCGCCTGGGACGCTGATCGCGATCGGGTATCCGTGTGACGCGGATGCCACCTCCGTAACTCACCCGTCGCCCGGAGCGACTTCCCGGAGCCGCCTGCCTCTCGCCGACTTCGTGTTTCGAGACGAGTGGGGCGTTGCGGCCTCATTCGCATCGACGGTCGACCAGCCCGCGCCCGATTCGGGTAACGGTGGCGCACGGGTCACACAACCCAGGCTTCTGTGTTACGAATGATCCAGCAGATACCACGATGATTGGCAGCGTGGGAATAGGACATTGTCGAAACGCCGCGAGTGGCCGGTGATGCATAATGTTCTCTTGCGGATGGGCCGCACCCCCCAGCGACTGCTCCATTCGTTGCGACGTCGCAAGACCCTTGAGGGCCTGCGCGGCCGCGCCCGCCCCGACAGCGTGCTGGTCGTATGTCACGGGAACATCTGCCGCAGTCCGTTCGCGGCGGCGCTATTACGGCGGGCGCTCGGTCCCGTGGGCGTCCGCGTCGATTCCGCCGGATTTGTTCGGGCCGAGCGGCCGGCGCCGCCCGAGGCCGTAGCCGCCGCGGCTCGCCGCGGCGTGGACCTCGCGGACCATCGCTCCCGCCTTCTCACGCCCGACCTTGCCCGCGCTGCCGACCTGATCGTCGTGATGGATCCGGTCCAGCAGCGGCACATGCGGGAGCGCTTTGGGCGCGCGATGCGGGACCTAATCGTGCTGGGCGATCTCGATCCCGCGCCGCCGAAAGGGGGCCGCGTGCGCACGATCCGCGACCCGATTGGGCAGGGATCCGCTGTGTTCGAGACGAGCTACTCGCGTATCGAGCGCTGCATAGCGGGCTTGGTGAGCGCACTCGTCGACCAGGCCCGATAGCGGCTCCAGGAGACGCGCACACCGACCCCCGCGAATCCGCCAATCCCGGCACCAGCCCACTGGAGCAGTGGCGTAATGCATAGCGGCGTCACGGCTGGGGCGCCGAGCAGTCCGAGCGCTATGGTGCCCACGATGATCCACACGTCGCCGCGCGTGCGGGCCCAGAACCCCGCCGGGGCCCAGAGCGCGGCGAGCCAGACGACGCTGCACAACGTCTTGAACCAGGCGGGCAGGGCCTGCGGATATAGTAGAAGGCCCCAGCCGCTTGCAACGGTGAAGCCGAGCCCGTCCGCTCGGGATGCATTGGCCGTCATGGTGTACCGCCCGCGGCTGCCTTGCACCGTGATGGCAAGCGTATCTCCCGGGGCGACGGAACGTAGGGCGTTCAAGAGGCGGATATCGGGTGCGTCGAGCCTGAGGTGCAACGCAACGGCGCGCGTCCGAAAGCGGAACACGAGGTCGTCCCGATCTGGGCCGATCAGCAGCATGTCGCGCCCGCGCTCGTCGTCGATGGCGAGGAGGCCACCGAGCGCGGCAGTGCGCGGTCCGGCGATCGCGCGCACATGAAGTGAGAACCCTCGAGGCGCCAGCAGCAGCTCGCGCACCGCGGCGGAGTTGGTTAGCGGTCCCACCGGAAGGGCGACGTCCCCGAGCGTGACGTCACGCACCTGACCTCGATACCACTCCATGCGAGCGACGTTGGGCGTCCAGCGGGCGACATACGGCCACGGCGGCAACACGGGAGCGAGGAGCCAGCCCGTGATATAGCACAGCGTGGCGGCGGCAAGGGCCGCTATGCGCGAGAGTCGCGTGGCCCACGCGCCTGCGGGTAGCATCCAGCCCGGTGCCGTTGTGACGAGCACGAAGCCGAGTCCAGAGCCCGCCGTGTTGGAGACCACGTCTCCGAGGCTGGGATGACGACCGGGGAGGTACAGCTGCGAGAATTCGACGCCGGCCGAGAGCAGGGCGCCAGCGAGCACGCAGCGCGACAACGGAACGCCGGCGGCGGCGAGCGCCGCACCGAACGGGAGAAAGAGCAGAATGTTGACGAGCACGTCGGCGGTGCCGCGGTCGCCGCACACCACGCAGGAACTCCAGCGGTCCGCCTCTTTCCCGGAGACGGGCCACATGGTCGCGGCGAGGATGACCGCCACCGCCGCTATGACTGCGTATCGGCGCAGGACGCCTGGGCGCACCCGGCCAAGATACAGCGCCACGATACGTCCTATGGCGTCAGGGGAGGAGGCCTCCAGGGTTCGTGAGCACGGTGAGAACTTTGGTGTCCGAGCCAGATGCGCCGCGGATGACACAGCGTTGCGCCAATGCAGCGCGCCGCCGATCAGTCGAAGCGCTTGGCCTCGCGCACGACCTGGACGATCCGCTCCGCCGCTCGTCCATCCCAGCGTTCGATCGGGACACGGGGCCGGGCGCGAGTCTCCGCACCGTCGCGGGCGGCGACGAGGATCGCGTCGCGGCGAGCCGCCACCAGGCGGTTCGTGCCAAGTCGACACGTGATGGGCCGCTCGGTATTGGGCCGCACGGTGAGGCAGGGAACGCCCAGGTAGGTGCTCTCCTCCTGCAGCCCGCCCGAGTCCGTGATCACGAGCCCGGCCGAGGCAACGAGACTCAGTGTCTCGAGGTACCCGAGAGGCTCGAGGAGGCGTACGTTGGCCACGGTCGATCCGAGTTGGAGGCATTGGATCCGCTCACGCGTGCGCGGATGAACCGGGAAGATGACCGGAGTGTCGGCCCCGAGCGCCTCGAGCGCTTCGAGCAGCCCGCGCAGCGTTCCCGCGTCATCGACGTTCGACGGCCGATGCAGCGTGGCGACGACGTACGAGCCGGGCGCGACACCGTGGCGGGCGGGCGCGTCGAGGGCCCGCGCCGCGGGCAGCATGGCCACCAGCGAATCGATCATGACGTTCCCGACAAAGTGGATTCGCTGTACGGGAATGCCCTCATGCAGCAGGTTTTCCACGGCGTCGCGCGACGGGGCGAACAGCAGGTCGGACAGCCGGTCGGTGAGCACGCGATTGATCTCTTCCGGCATCGTCCAGTCACCACTGCGCAATCCCGCCTCCACGTGGCCGATCCGCACGCCCATCTTCGCAGCCACCAGCGCGGCAGCCAGTGTCGAATTCACGTCGCCATAGACGAGAACGAGATCGGGCCGGAGCTGGTCGAGCACCGGCTCCAGACGCTGCATCACGGCGGCCGTCTGTACCGCGTGCGAGCCGGAGCCGACGCCCAGGTGGTGATCCGGCCTCGGGATCCGCAGATCCTCGAACAACGCGTCCGACATCGCCGCATCGTAGTGTTGACCGGTATGCACGATGACGTGCTCGATGTCCCCGCGCTGGACCAATGCCCGGTTCACCGGCGCGAGCTTCATGAAATTCGGGCGGGCACCCACTACCGACAGCACGCGCATGAGAGCTTTGGCGCTCGATTCTAGTGTCGCTCGATGTTAGTGGTCGCCTGCGGCGTCGCAGCTTTTCTGGTTGCCGCAAGTGGCCGGAAGAGGGGCTCGTTCGAGAGCTCGTAGCCGTCCATGTAATAGGCGTAGGCGCTGTACTCCGACGTGTCCCGGACGTCATTGAGGACGGCTCCTAACAGCCGTACCGGCAGACGTCGGACAATCTCGAGTTTGGCCTCCGCCATTGCCCGGTCGGTCCTCCCCAGGCGCAACACCATCAGCAGATTCCCCGCCAACGCGGCCAGCGTGAGGGCATCTATTCCCGCGGCGAGAGGCGCGGTGTCGACCACGATGACATCGTAGAGCGGCCGCAGGCTGGTCACGAGGTCGGCCATTGGCGCGGAGGCCAGCAGCTCCGGCGCATCACGGCGGCGAGACCCGCTGGCAATGAAGTCGAGGCGCGGGTGGGACGACGTCTGCACCGCCTGCTCGCGGGAGGCTGCCCCGACCAGAACGTCCGTCAACCCGGGTTGCCGAGGCAGACTCAGTACGCGGTGGAGGGCACCGCGGCGCAGGTCCGCGTCCACCAGCAGCGTGCGGTGCTTCGCGTACGCGAATGCGAGTGCCAGGTTCGAGCTGACGAACGATTTCCCGTCTCCACTCCCCGGACTCGTCACCGCCACCACGATCGGACCAGAGGCACCAGACTCGTTCATGATACTGAGGCGGATACCACGGAACGCCTCGATCAGCGCGTCAGGGTTCTTCGCGCCGTTGCCTTTGGCGTCACGGTGCAAATGGGTCACCACACCCAGCAGCGACAGGCCAAGCTGTTCCACCTGGTCTCGGCGGGCGATCGCACTGCTCAACCGGTCGGCCAGGAACGCGCTTCCGGCGCCGAGCATCAGGCCGACCAGCAGCCCGAGGGCGAGCTGCTGCACCAGCCCGAGTCCGGCAGGTTTCGTGGGGACGGAGGCATGGTCGACAATCTCAACGTATCCGACGGTGACCGCCTCGGCGATCTTTGCCTGCTGGGATTCGATGCGGAGCGCATCGACGACCTTCCGTGCGTTATCGACCCGTTCGGTCAGCCGGTCCTCTTCCCCTTCACTGGCGGACAACTGCTGCTGGTGGGCTCGCATTTCGTTCATTGCGGCGAGGCGCCCGTCGAGGGACACGATCGCGCTCTGCACAGCCGCCTGCACCGCGCGAAGCAGTTTCGTTTCGGTGGAGGCGATCAGCTTATTGAGACGCGGCAGGTCAGGATGCACCTTCGAGCGGCTCGCCAGTGAGTCGCGTGTCGTCTCATAGGCGAACAACTGGTTGTTGAGCTGTGTCACTTCGGGACTGGCGGACACGCCGGGGACGGCGAAGGCGGTTTGGAGCGCCTTGCCGCTGACGCCGCTGTCGGGACTGCTGAGCGATGTCAACAGATCCGCGTCCGTGCGGCGCTCGGCCTCCAGTTGCTGACGCTGCATTTCGAGCCCCGCGAGACCGGTCGGGTCACGCGCCATTGCCTCCCGTGAGCCGAACGCCCGCGCGCGCTGGCGAAACTCCGTCAGCGCGTCCCGCGCCTCGGCCAGGAGCGAATCGTTGACGCTGAGTTGGCTCTCGAGGAACTCGCGGCGTCGGGTGGACTGCTGTTGGGCGGCTTCGGCGCTGGTGGTGCGGTAGATGTCGACCACCCGGTTCACGACCTGCTGCGCGAGGTGCGCGTCGGACGCCGAGTAGGCGACGTCCACGAGGTCCGTGCGCAGCCGCGGCTTGACACGGAGGTGCGCGAGGAGGTGGGTGATGGCGGCCTCGCGGCTATACACCCGGAGTTGCCCCTGGGCTGCAGACGGGCGCTGCATGACCGCGAAGCGAATGCGCCCAAAGTCTACGGCCGCGCCGTAGGCCGCATTGCGCCGCCCGGATCGACCTTCGGCAATGACGCTGTCCGCGCCAAAGGTCAGTCGGATGGTGTCGGCTGTCGCTGCGTCCAGCACAGCAACGTCCCCGAGGGCACTGCGCGGAAATTTCCGGGTCAGCACGCGGAGCATCGGCATACTATCGACGACCGCCCCGGCGACTGTACGGCTGGTGAGCAATTCCACTTGGGACAACAGCGGGTCGGCGAATCTCTCGTCCGTTCTCGCTGGGTCGTCCACCACGCCTCCCGTGAGGGCGCGGCGTGGGTCCCACAAGCGAATCAGCGCGACGGCGCGGTACACCGGCTCGATGACGTACGCCAGTACCCCCGCCGCCACGACGGTGATCGCAACCACGCCGATGACCAGGCGGACGTGCCGACGCAGCATCGCCAGGAGGTCGTCCACACCGACGGTCCGTACCGACGCCTCAAGATCTCCTCGCTCCGTGGGCCGCTGCTCGGTCATTTCCCGCATCATCGCTGCCGACTGTACGCGAGGACGGCCGCGACCGCTGCCGTCAGACTGGCCAGCGGATACATCACGTCCCGCAAG
Organism: Gemmatimonadales bacterium; assembly: GCA_036003865.1. Classification (GTDB taxonomy): domain Bacteria; phylum Gemmatimonadota; class Gemmatimonadetes; order Gemmatimonadales; family GWC2-71-9; genus 20CM-2-65-7. The sequence continues at coordinate 34,179 of DASYRZ010000176.1, forward strand.
ATGTTGAAACTGGAGCGCCGGGCCACCAGGATCTGATCGCCGGACGCGATGGTCATTGCCTCATATCGGGAATACCCACTGCCCAGGTTGACCTCCATCGCGCCGTCTCGGCGGATCACGTGGACCTTGTCCAAGCGCCCCAGTTCTGTCGGTCCCCCTGCTAAGGCGACGGCCTGCGCGAACGTTGTTCCCTGGCGGAGCCGGTAGAGATTGGGCTGACGCACCTCCCCTGCCACGGTCACCGAGAACAGCGGCTCGATCACGAGCTGTAGGTTCTCTTCATATGTGACCAGCAGCTTGCGCAGCCGTTCCTTCACCACGGAGAGGGACGCCCCGGCAACCTTCACGCTCTGGTACACCGGATGCATGAGGCTGCTGTCGGAGGCAATGACAAACTCGCCGCTCAGCTCCGGTTGGCGCCACACGGTGATCCGGAGCGCGTCGCCGACTCGCAGGATTGGATCGCTCGGCGCTGGCGCCTGTCGCTGTGCCGATGTGGATCCGAGTGGCGCAAAGAGGAGCGTAGCAATCACCCACCTTCCGAAGAGACTCATGACGAGCGCAGCGCCGCAAGGACCGTGCTGAGGTGCGGGGAGTACCGGACCGCGGCGCGCACCGCCGGAGTGTCGCGTCAACGCAACACTCTACACAAACTCCCGTCTGGAAAGGATGGCATAGCATATGCCCCCTAAGGCTCATTCCGTATGAGTCAGGCTGCGTTCTGGGCTCTCTGGTGCCTCGTCTTTGTCCTTCCGTGGGACGTGTTCACCCGACTGCCGGTCTTGGGCTCCATCCCTCGCCTGGTCGGCCTCGTGGCCTCGGCGGTCGGCGTGCTGTACATCCTGGCGCGACGACGCGTCAGGCCGCTGTCCTGGTTTCACGTGTTCGCGATCCTGTTTGTGCTCTGGGCAGGGGTGAGCAGCTTCTGGTCGACCGACCCGGACGCGACGCGAACCGTGTTCTTGACCTACCTCCAGCTTCTCGTGTTGTTGTGGCTGATCTCGGAGATCGCGTGGTCGGCCGGCCGCCAACAGGTGTTGTTTCAGGCATACGTTTTGGGAGCGGGCGTAGCCGCCGTCCTCACCATCCGCGACTATCTGTCGGGCGTGATTGCCCTCAAGATCGTTGCAGGGCGCTTCGCGGCCCTGAACCAAGACCCGAACGATCTCGGCTTGACACTCGCGCTCGGTCTGCCGATGGCGTGGTACGTGAGCCTGTCGCAGGCGCACCGGCGCAGCGCGTGGATGTGGCGACTCTACCTCCCGCTCGCCATCACGGCAATTTGCCTCACGGCATCCCGCGGGGCGGTGCTGACCGCGCTCGTGGGGCTCTCGATCATTCCATGGACGCTCCGGCGCATGCGCCTGAGGACCAAGGTCGCCCTGTGCACGCTTGCGGCCGGGTCGCTCGTGCTTGCGAGTTACCTCGTTCCGGACGCGTCGCTGGCACGCATCGCCAGCACCCGCGCCGACGTCGAGGCCGGCTATTTCGGAGGCCGCGGTCCCGTCTGGCTCGCCGGCCTCGAGGTGGCGAAGGGACATCCGCTGGTCGGCGTCGGCGCGGGGGGGTACGAGGGGGCCGTCGCGCCGACGCTCCACCAGGAGATGGCAGCCCATAACGTCCTGCTGACAATCCTAGTCGAGGACGGCACCGTCGGCTTCTTGTTGTTTGTCGCGATGCTGGTGGCGCTGGTGATACCCCTGCGGCATCTGCCGTCCCTCCAACAACGGTTGTCGATCGTCCTGTTTCTCACGCTGGCGGTCGGAACGATGGCCCTCTCCTGGGATGACCGAAAGCAGTTCTGGTTTGTGCTCGGAATGCTGGCGGCACAGGTGGCGCAGCCGACGGCGCGAAGTCCGCTGTCACCGAAACGCCAACGCGCCTCGACTCCGCCGTGGCACCCAGTCGCGACCGTGCCACACCTTACGCCGAAGCGCCATGTTGCACCGGTGCGCCACAGCGACCAGTCGCGGCCCTAACCCTCGGCACCACGGGCCGTTAGCGACGACGGCGCCGACACCGGTCGTGCGCACGCGGCTTGCTAACCCGGTAAGCCATGGCGACGACACTCGCAAGTTTCCCCGTTGCTCCGCAGCTCCCCGACCTCGAGCCGGCGCTGGGGCAAGTCTACCTGGCGCGGCATGGTGAGACGGAATCCAACCTGGAGCGACGCTACGCAGGCTACAGCGCCGAGCCGCTCACCGAGACGGGTCGTAGCCAAATGGGCGGCTTGGCGGCGCAGCTCGGTCGGTGCGGTATCGCGGAGATCTGGACGAGTGCAGTGGCGCGCGCGCGCGAGAGCGCCCACCTCGTGAGCCAGATGCTGCGCGCCCCCGTTCGCGTGGATTCGCGGCTGAACGAGCTTCGCATGGGGCCGTGGGAAGGGCTCACTGAAGCGCAGGTCGCCGATCGCTTCCCGGATGCGTACGCGCTGTGGTGCACGCTCCCCGACCGCTTGGTTCTGGACGGGCGCGAGACGCTCGAGGCCGTGGCGGCTCGCGTCACAGCGGCGATGCGCGATGCGGCGAGCCGGCCAGGTCCCGTGCTGCTCATGACCCACGTCGCCCCGCTGCGCGTAGCGGTGCTGCACACGCTGGGTCTACCTCTGCGGCTCTACAAACTGGTGCATGTGTCCAATGGAGCCTGCGTCCGAGTGGATCGCAGGCAGTGCGAGGTGTACCCGCTCAGCGAGGAGCAGTCCCTGAGGCACCGGCTGAACTTGGCCCTCTCGGGGCCGGAGAGCTCGGCGGCATGAAGGCGTTGCTGCTCGCGGCAGGAGCGGGCACGCGGCTGCGGCCGCTGACGGCCGATCGGCCCAAGCCCATGGTGGAGATCGCGGGTGAGCCTGCCGTCGCGCACTCGTTGCGGTGGCTCGAGCGCCAGAGTGTGCGCGACGTCGCGATCAACCTGCATCACCATCCCCAAGTGCTGCGCGACTACGTGGGCGACGGGTCGCGTTTCGGATTGCGCGTGACCTATTCGCTCGAGCCCGAGGTGTTGGGCACCGCCGGCGCGCTGGGCCCGCTGCGGGAGTTCTTTCGGGGTGAGGACGTGTTCCTCGTGCTGTACGGCGATGTGCTCACGGACCTGGAGCTGCGGACGGTCTGCTGCAGCCACGCTACCACCGAGGCCGACGCGACCGTGGTCGTGACCAGAGTCGACGACCCCACCCGCGCTGGCCTCGTCGCATTCGATCGCGATCAGCGGATCACGCGCTTCGTCGAGAAGCCGGCGGCGCACGAGGTGTTTTCCGAGTGGGCGAACGCGGGAATCTATCTCTGTGGCTCCACAGTGTTGCGCTACGTGTCGTCCGGGGGGCAGCAAGACTTCGCGCGGGACCTGTTCCCCGCCATGCTGGCCGACGGCTGCCGTCTCCAGGCGAGCCCGACGAGCGCGCTGGTGATCGACTTCGGGTCACCCGAGCGCCTCGAGCTAGCCGGCGCGGCGGTGCGCCGGAGAGCGCTGAGGCACGAGATGGTGGGCGAGCCGTGCTGATCGCGCGCGCGCCGCTGCGCATTTCGTTCGCAGGCGGGGGCACCGACCTCGAGGCCTACTACGCGAAGTACGGCGGCGTGGTGGTGAGCGCCACGATTAACAAGTACTTCTATGTCTTCTTGAGCCGCACGCTGGACGACGCCGTCCAGATCACCTCGTCCGATTTCCGCACGTTCGAGTGGCGGGCCGCGGGCGAGACGCTGTCGTTGGACGGCGATCTCGGCTACTTGAAGTCGATTCTGCAGGAGTTCGGTGTCACCCGCGGAATCTCGCTGTTCACGGCGAGCGAGATTCCGCCCGGCACGGGGCTCGGCTCTTCGAGCACGGTGGCAGTCGCGCTCGTCAAGGCGCTGGCGACGCTGGCGCAGCGAGGGCCCAGCAAGCAGGAGATCGCCGAGCTGGCGTCCTACATGGAGATCGTGAAGCTGGGGCGGCCGATCGGGTTGCAGGATCAGTTCGCCGCGTCGTTCGGGGGGGTGAACTGCATCACGTTCGAGGCGACCGGAGCCACGGTGACGCCGCTCCATCTGTCGCTCGACGTGCGCGACCGGCTGGAGCGCAGCTTGCTGCTTTTCTATACGGGTGCGTCGCGCAATGCGGCGTCCATTCTCGCGCAGCAGCGGCAAGCTTCGTCCGAGGAGCAGCCGCGGGTGATCGAGAATCTGCACGGGATCAAGGCAGACGCCATCGCCGTTCGCGACGCGTTGGGCGCCGGGCAGCTGCGGCGCATCGGCGAGATTCTGCACGAGTCGTGGCAGAAGAAGAAGCGGCTGGTGGCGGGAGTGAGCAACGAGTCGATTGACCGCCTGTATCAGCTGGCGCTCGAGCACGGCGCCGTCGGGGGGAAGATCGCGGGGGCGGGGGGCGGCGGATTCTTACTGCTGTACTGCGAGCCGCAGCATCAAGCGGCCGTGACGCACGTGCTCGAGTGCGAGGGGTTGGCCCGTCTCGCGTTCCACTTCGACGACGGCGGGGCGCAGGTGTTGGTGAACTCGATGCCGCAGGTACCCGGACTCACCTATCCGGAGGGCCGATGGATCGTTACGGGCGCCGTCTCCGTTTAGGCGTCGTCGCGGGCGACGTGCTCGCGGTGTTTCTCGCCTACACCATCGCCGCTGGCGTGCGTTTCGGTTTCGCCCAGGTGGACATCGGAGGCAAACTCTGGCCGCAGTACCCGGTGGTGAGCGTGCTGGTCGCCGTGCTAACGGTCCTGCTCGGTTGGCAGTACGGCATCTACCGGCACTCGGCGTTGCTCGGGGGCCATCGGGTGTATCCACTGCTCGCCACCGTGGAGACTTATGGCGTCGTCGCGGTGATGATCTTGAGCTACTGGTGGGGTGAGGTGCCGCTCGTGTCTCGCGGGTGGTTGGTCGGCTCGTGGGTGGGGAGCATTGTGGCCCTATCGGTGTCACGGCTCGCGTGGCGCCAGCTCGCGTTGCGCTGGCGCCGGCAGGGCATTCTGGTTCGCAAAGTGCTGATTGCCGGAGCGAATCGGCAGGGAATCGCGGTCGCCCAGCAGCTGAACGATCCCGCGCGTCACGGGACCCAGGTGGTGGGGTTCCTGGACGACTACCAGAGGCCCGGGACGGAGATCATTCCCGGGCTGGCGGTCGTCGGGCATCCGGCGGGCGTGCTGGAGCAGGCACGGACGCTGGGAGCGGACGAGGTGATCATCATTGCGGGGGCGCTTGCCTGGGAGAGCCAGCGCAAGCTCGCCGAGCTCGTCACCCGGGCCGACTCACCTCTGGAAGCGCGCATCTCGCCGACCTTTTACGATCTCCTGGCCACCTCCGCCGAGCTGAGCCACATCGCGTACGTGCCGATGTTGAAGCTAAAGCACACGCGTTTGTCGGGGATCAACGAGTTCACGAAGCGTATGATGGATCGCTCCGTCGCCGCCATGCTGCTGGTGGTACTCCTGCCCGCCTGGTGCTACTGGCGAGTCAAAGCCTGGCTACTCGGTGTGCCGACGCTGGAGCGGCAGCCTGTCTTGGGCGTGCAGGGTCGACCGTTCGACGTCGTCGGGTTGAACTCCCGCTTGACGAAGTCGCCTGTGCTCGCCCGGCTGCCGGCCTTGTGGAACGTGCTCCGGCTCGACCTCAGTTTGGTCGGGCCTCGGCCGATTCGTGCCGATGAAGTGACGGCACACGAGCGCTGGCTTGCGAATTTGTTCGCGATGCGGCCGGGGCTGACGGGGTTGTGGCGCTTGCGGGGCCACGAGTTGCCGGTGGAAGAGCGAGTGGCCCTGGACCTCTACTATATAAGGAACTATACGGTTGCGCTGGACCTCCGGATTCTGCTTCATACGGCGCGGGAGCTGGTGCGGCGCCTGGTCGGGAAAGTAGATGGGCTAGCACGGTGGGAGGCGGAGAAGACTGGTCCGGTGATCGCCGGCGCTCCCCGACCTCGTGAACGTGGCGTCGCGGCTGGCACGCTAAGCCCACAGCTGGTCGTCGTGCCATCGGCCGAAAGCGGTCGATGACTCACGTCCCCAGGTTCGAGAAGATCACCGCGCGCTGGCTCGATGCGGCGGCAGGGGTTGTCCGTGCCGTCGATCCGGCAGCCGTGGCGCAGGCGGCCGACGCGCTGTGGCAGGTGCGCGTTCACGGTGGAGTGATCTATACGGCCGGCAACGGCGGCAGTGCGGGGACTGCTTCGCATCTGGCGCTCGACCTTCAGAAAGCGGCACGAAGGCCGGGGGGCGTGGGGACGCGCGCTGTGTGCCTCTCGGACAGCGTAGGCCTGATCACTGCGTGGGGGAACGACACCGCGTTCGACCGGGTATTCGCCGAGCAGCTCGACGTTTTGGGCCAGCCTGGTGACGGCCTCGTGGTCGTGTCCGTAAGTGGATCGTCTCCCAACTTGATTGCCTTGCTTGAGGTCGCCCGGGCGCGGGAGATCGCCTCAGTGGGACTGCTGGGTCGGGACGGGGGTCGCGCGCGCGCGATGGTGGATGTGCCGGTGGTAGTGCCGAGCGACGATTACGGATGGGTGGAGTCGGCGCACGTTGTGGTGCATCACGTGCTGACGTATGCACTTCGCGACTTCGCGGAGCAGGAGCCGATCTCCGATGATGTGCTCACCTTTGGGTTACGAGCTCCCGGTGCGTAGCGGTTGGTGCATGTCACAGTGCCAGATGGCGGTGTCGCACGGGGTTAGTCGTAGCCGAATCGTCTTGTGAATCGATCGTGGGAGAGCAATTGACTGTCTTGGTGACGGGCGCGGCCGGGTATGTCGGGAGTATCACTTCCGAGCAGCTGTTGGCCAACGGCTTCGAAGTGATCGCGATCGACAACTTTCAGACAGGGCATCGCGCCGCGGTGCTTCCGGACGTGGTCCTCTTCGAGGGCGATTTCGGCTCGCGCGAACTGCTCGAGCGTGTCTTCCGCGCGCATAAAGTCGATGCGGTCCTTCACTTCGCCGCGGAGACCACTATCGAGACTTCGATGGCGGATCCCGGTCCATATTTTCAAAACAACTTGGTCCGTGGCATTTCGCTGCTGGACGCGATGCTGAAGCATGGCTGCCGGTCGCTCGTCTTCTCCTCCACTGCAGCGTTGTTCGGCGAGCCGGTTCGAACGCCCATCGACGAAGACCATCCCGCCCAGCCCATCAACCCCTACGGCCAATCCAAGTTGATGTTCGAGCAGGTACTCGACTGGTACCATCGCTGCTATGGCTTGCGCTTCACTGCGTTGCGGTATTTCAACGCCGCGGGTGCGAGCCAGCGGCTTGGGGAGGACCACAGGCCGGAGAGTCACCTCCTCCCGTTGCTGTGTGATGCGGCGTTGGGGAGACGCGATAGCGTCAAGATCTTTGGGCGGGATTTTGCCACGCCCGACGGTACCTGTCTGCGCGACTACATCCATGTCCTGGACTTGGCCGACGCGCACATCCTTGCGCTCCGGCATTTGGACGTGCACCCGAACGGCAAATTCAATCTTGGGGCAGGCCGCGCCGTATCGAACCTGGAGTTACTGCGCATGGTGGAGAAGGTGTCGGGCGCGAGGATCGACTTCGCGTTTGGCCCCCGACGCGCCGGAGATCCCGGCGTGCTGGTCGCCTCGCCACGGCGAGCTGTGGAACGGCTTGGCTGGAGTCCAGGGCACAGCACGCTGGAAACGATCGTGCAGAGCGCACTGGATTGGCGGCGCGTACACCCCCAAGGGTATGGTAGCGGCGCCGGATCCGTAGTCGAGCGCGCCGGCGCCCTGTGAGAGCGGCACTGCGAGCGATTCGTCCAATGTGCGACGCGGCGATCGGACGTGAAGCGCACGCGGGCGTGCACCGGAGTGCGCGGAGCCTCGGGAAGCGCCTCATGGACATAGGAGTAGCACTGGTACTCTTGGTCGCGACGGCGCCGATTCTTGCACTTGCGGCCCTGGCAATCGCTGTGTCTTCAGGCGTTCCGATCATCCATCGTCGGCGTGTCGTCGGCCTACGAGGAAAGCCGTTCGACGCTTTCAAGCTAAGGACCATGGTGCCCAACGCTGACGGCGAGCTTCAGCGCTCTCCGATCCTGCGCGCAGCATTCGAGCAGAACTACAAGCTGCACGCGGATCCTCGAGTGACGCCTGTGGGAGCCGTGCTGCGCCGGTGGTCAATCGACGAGCTTCCACAGCTGGTGAACGTCCTTCGGGGTCAGATGAGCCTTGTAGGTCCTCGAATGGTTGCCCCGGAGGAACTTGCGAAGTACGGCTCCTACGCCGGCGAGTTAATCCAAGCGCGACCGGGGCTCTCGGGTATCTGGCAGGTGTCGGGCCGGCAAGCCTTGGATTATCAGAGTCGAGTAGCGCTCGATATGAACTACCTGGGCACGTGGTCGCTCGGGAAGGATCTGAAGATCGCGCTGCTCACGCCCTGGGCCGTGGTCACGCGGAAGGGAGCCTTGTGACGCCATCCGAGGTTTCGATAGTTGCGCTGGCCATCGTCACACTCTCGTTGGGTTGGGTGAGTTATACGTACTGCCTCTATCCCTACGGCGTGAGGTTGATGGCCAGATGGTTCGGCCAACCGGTGGTACATGGAGATGCATGTCCCTCCGTGGTGATGATTATTTCGGCCTTCAACGAAGGGCAGGTCATCGAGAGGAAGCTCGTAAACGCTCTGGAGCTAGACTATCCCAAGGACCGGCTCGATATCTGGGTTTCATCCGATGGATCCACGGACGACACTAACGAGATCGTCCGTCGCTTCGGAAGCGCGTGCCCTCGCGTCCATCTTGTTGCGTATTCCGTTAACAGGGGGAAGACCGCGGCATTGATGGAGACAGTGCATACCGTGCCTGGCTCCGTGGATGTGGTGGTATTTTCTGATGCCAACGCAATGTACCGACGTGACGCGCTTCGAAAGCTCATCCGCAATTTTGCTGATCCCAGGGTTGGCTGTGTCGCTGGCGAGTTGACATACAAGGGTCCTTCGGGCGAGGCAACCTATCGGCGATACGAGAATCGCATAAGGCTCGCTCTGAGTAGGCTCGGAGCACCGCTGACTGCCGAGGGATCGATCTTCGCGGTGCGGCGCTCGTTGATCCCTGAAGTCGAAGCGACGTTGCTAGAGGATATGATCATACCTCTGCGCGTGGCCGCTAGCGGATACCGAGTTGTCTATGAGCCCGAGGCTGTATCGATCGAGGATTTTCGATTGAATGCTCAGGCCCAGTGGCAGCGCCGAGCACGGATTGTGAACCGTGCCGTAAGATCACTCGCAGCTGTTCCTGAAGCGTGGAACCCGCTGCGCGGCGGACTCAGGGTCGTTCACTTCGTGTCTCACCGGGCAATGCGATGGCTCGCGGCATTTTTCCTCCTCGCGGGCTACGTCGCAAGTCTTCCCCTGCTTTGGCAGACCTGGCCCGTGAAGCTCGTGGGCGTCATGGGACTGATAGGACTCGTGTGGGTTTCTGCGGGGTGGGCCGCGCTGCGCGCAGGCACACGGATCCCGTGGCTTACGCTTCCGTTCACATTCTGCGTAGCAAACTTCGCGGCTGCGGTGGGGGTGCTTACGGCGCTGGTAGGAGTCAAGCGCATACGGTGGACTCCGGTTAGATAGCAAACCGGTGTCCCTGCCGCCGGTCGTGTGTTGCTTGCGCGCCACACCCCAGAGGGCAGAGGCTACACGGCGGTAGGCGTTCTCCCTTCGCCGCCGGACCGCGAGGCGCGGCCTCCCTCTTGCTGAACACGCTGGCATGTGTGGTATCGTCGGAGTCGTACACGCAGACCCGGCCCGGCCGGTCCCGTCCGCCGTGATTCGGCGGATGTGCGGGGCGATCCGGCATCGGGGGCCGGACGACGAGGGCGTCTATGTGGAGGGCGCCGTCGGCCTCGGGATGCGACGGCTCAGCATCATCGATCTGGCGGGCGGGCAACAGCCGATCTTCAACGAGGATCGCTCGAAGGTCATCGTCTTCAACGGTGAGATCTACAACTATCGGGAGCTCCGCGGCAGGCTCCTGGCCCGCGGACACGCGTTCGCGACCCAGAGCGACACCGAGACCATTCTCCATCTCTACGAGGAGCATGGCCCCGATTGCGTGCGGCAGTTACGCGGCATGTTCGCGTTCGCCATCTGGGATCGGACGGCGCAGGCACTGCTGCTCGCGCGAGACCGGTTCGGAATCAAGCCCCTGTACGTCGCCGTCGCCCCGTGGGGCATCGCGTTCGCGTCGGAGCTGAAAGCCCTCCATGGCGCCGACCTCACCAGTCGGACACTCGACTGGGAGGCGCTCGACATGTACTTCCAGCTCGGCTACATCCCCGCGCCCGCGACGCCCTTCCGGGACGTCCGCAAGCTCGAGCCGGGCCACGTCGCCGTCTGGGACCGAGCGCACGGCCTCTCGATTCAACAATACTGGGATCTTCCACGAGAGCGCGAGCCGGCACCTCGCGACGTGGAGGCGCGGCTCGTGGATTGGCTCGACGAGTCCGTGCAGGCCCATCTCGTGAGCGACGTACCGGTCGCGGCATTCTTGAGCGGCGGTCTGGACTCGTCCGCCGTCGTCGCGAGCTGGGCGCTGGCGAACGACGCGCCGCACGCGTTTACCGCCCGGTACCACGGCTCCGGGGCCGCGAGCGTCGACGAAACGGATCTCGCCCGACGCCTCGCCGCCCGGTACGGCGTGAAACTGACGGAGGTGGACATTCGGCCCGAGATCCGCGACCTGCTCGAGCCGATCACGCACGCCCTGGACGAGCCCCACGCCGACGCGTCCGCGGTGCCCACCTGGCTCTTGTCGCAGGCGGTCGGCGCGTCGTACAAGGTCGCCCTCACCGGAATCGGGGGCGACGAGCTGTTCGGGGGATACCGACGTCACATCGGATTCCTGATCGGCGAGCAGTACGCGCGCCTGCCCCACGCCGTGCAGCGCGGCGTGAGCGCGCTCGCCAACCTGCTGTGGGAGCCCCGAGGCGGCTCACCCACCGTCGACTGGATGAAGCGATTCCTACGGCCCGGCAACGAGGGGGAGAGGAGGGCCGCGCCTGACCGGTTTCTCGGCTACCTGACGCGATTTCCCGACCCGGCTCGGCAGGGGCTCTATGCGCTCGACTTGCGCCACCACCTCAGCGGCAGCGCTGCGAGCGCCCACTTACGCGAACTGCACCAGGGTCACGGTGCCCCCACTGGACTCTCGGCGGCGTTGTATCTGGACTACAAGACGTTCCTCGCGGACGACGTCCTCGCGCTGAGCGACCGTATAGCGATGGCGCACTCGCTTGAGATCCGGGTGCCGCTCGTGGACCACGAGCTGGTGCAGCGGGTGTTCCCGCTCCCGGACCGTGTCAAGATCGGCCTGTGGCGGAACAAGCGGCTGCTGAAGCGGGCGCTGCGGGGGCGCCTGCCCGAGCCGCATCTGCGCGCACCGAAGCGAGGCTTCGTGGGCCCGACCGCCGAGTGGTTGCGGTACGAGCTGCGCGGCGTGATCGAGGACGAGCTCGCGCCCGGGCGGTTGCGGCGACTGGGCTACTTCGATCCGACCATGGTCCGCCGTCTGCTGGACGACCACTTCTCCCGGCGGCACAATCGCGCGGGCATCCTGTGGGCGTTGTTGTGCTTCTCGGTTTGGCACCGTGGGTACGTCGAGGCCGCCCTTAGTTCGCTGCCGGAGGACGACGTGAACGTCGGGAACGCCGAGGCAGTGCGGTGAACGCACGGCCTCGCTTACTCTTCCTGGGCCACACGCTCCCGTATCCTCCTGATTCGGGACTGGCCATCCGCAGCTTCCATCTCTTGCGGTTGCTGGCGCGAGCGTTCGACGTGACGGCGTTGTGCTTCTCTCGTCGCAAGGGTGGGGCGGTTGCCCAACACGACCTCGCGCAGCGATTGGCCGCCCTGCGGCAACTGGCGGACGTCGACGCGTTCCCGGTCCCCCAGGAGCACAGCGTGTGGCGCCTGGCGTGGGATCACCTGCGCAGCGTCGGCCTGAACCGAGCGTATACGGCGTTCACCTTCGACTCCCCGAGCGTCGTGCGTCGAATCCGCCACCTGCTCCAGACGCAACGCTTCGACCTGATACACGTGGACTCCATCATGTTATCGCGTTACCTGCCCCTGGTTCGCGGCGCGCCACTGGTCTGCGGCCATCACAACGTGGAGTCCGTACTGCTGCAACGTCGGGCGCTCGCGGAGCGAACGCCGTGGCGGCGGGCCTACCTGCGACACCAGGCGCGCTTGACGGCGCGCGAGGAGCGGCGCTGGTGTGCGCGCTGCGATCTGAACATCGTGGTGTCGGAAGCGGACCGCGCGACTCTCCAGCGCAGCGTTCCCGGGGCGACCTGGGCCGTCGTCCCGAACGGCGTCGACATCGAGGCCTTCCGTCCCAGCCCTGGCCAGGACAAGGGAATTGTGTTCGTCGGCGAAGCGACGTGGTTCCCGAATGACGACGGCTGGCGATACTTCTGCGAAAAGATCTTGCCACCGATCCGCGCGGCCGGCGGAATGACACCCGTCCGTTGGGTCGGTCGTGCCTCTGACGAGCTGCGTCGCCATTACCGCGATCGCTACAGCGTCGAGCTCACCGGCTACGTGCCTGACGTGCGCCCTTACGTGCGTGACGCCGCTTGCTATGTCGTACCGCTGCGCGTTGGCGGGGGCACTCGGTTGAAGATCCTCGACGCATGGGCGATGGGGAAGGCGGTGGTCAGCACCTCGATCGGCTGCGAGGGGCTGGCCGCCGAGGATGGCCAGAACATCCTCATTCGGGACGATCCCGAGAGCTTCGCTCAGGCGGTGTGCGCTGTGCTCCAAGACGCGCCACTTCGACGACGGCTCGGGACGGAAGGTCGCCGCACCGTCGAGCGGCAGTACAGTTGGGAGCGGATTGGCGAGTCGTTGTTAGCGTTGTACAAATCGCTGCCATTCGATGCGCGCCGTCCGCGCGCAACACCCGCTCCGACTTGAGCACCGGCCCAGCACCTTACCCACACACTGGTAATGCAGCGCACAGACGCGCCGATGACCCCCCCGTTAGTGTTGCCGCTGTTCCGCTGATGCCGCAGACAGTGCCCTAGCTGCACATCCAGCGTCCACCGCGGCGCGCCCCGCCAGCAACCTGTACTCGCGTCGTCGTTCGGTTCGTCCGTTAGGGAATCGGACCACGAGCCAACAGTGCGAAGCCACACTGTCGTGTTCCTTTACGGTTGTCGCATTTCTTGGCAGTAGCGCTGTCGCGAGCGTGTTGAGAATGTGTGTAAGTGCTTTAGACATGATGAGTTGTGGCGCCACACTGATTTGGCACGGAGCCTGCTTTTGGAGTGACGCGGTTGTGGCGTAGGACAAAAAAGAGATGCGCTGCTCAGAGCAAATTCGCCGAAAGGCGATGACGCAGAGCTACGGGACTACAGCGAACCAGTTCGCCAAGTCCGCCGGGCCGCCAGCGACTCGACCATAGGTTGAGGCTGGCGGCCCCTCGTTTTTTTGGCCGTCGAAACACCGTAGTTCGGCAGGATCGCAACCCCTCTCGTGAGGGAGCGCGAAAAAGGCAAACCCGGCGAAAGCCGGGGACGCAAAGCCCCGAGGCTACCGCGCGCGCCCGCGTGCCATGCCAGTCGAGCTGCCGAACCTCTTCACGGAGGGGTTATGTGCTTTCGTGGCACGAAGTATTGGCTTTTGACGACAACGCTGCTGCTCACCGCGTGTGACCTGCGGCCGAGGAGCAGTCTCGGCGTTGACGAGTCCGTCACACGGATCGTCGTCTATCCCGACACACTGACGCTCGATCCTCACCAGAGCTTCCAATTTCTCGCCTTCGGGCGCACGCAGGCTGGCGACAGCGTGCCCGTGGCGGTTCGCTGGAGTGCGTCCGTTGGTTCGATATCCGGGTTTGGGGTCTACACGGCGGACACATCGGCGACCGATGCAGTCGTGACCGCGACGCTCTCCAGCTCGACTATCACCGCCACCTCGAGCGTGAAAAAGCGCAGACTCATCCAGGTCGTCATCGACCCCGAGAATACGGCGTTGTCCGTTGGCGATGTCCAGCAATTCGTCGCGTACGGGCGGAAGAACACAGGCGACAGCGTGAATGTCAACGTTACATACTCGGCGACCGGCGGGACCATCTCGAGTGCTGGCGCGTACACCGCCGGTCAGACGCCGGGGACGTACCGCGTGGTCGCCAAGCAAAATGGTGGCTCGCTTGCCGACACAGCCGCGGTTACTGTGTCCGCAGTCGTGGCGCCGCCGCCGCCTCCTCCGCCGCCGCCGCCGCCGCCTCCTCCTCCTCCGCCGCCCCCGCCCGGGACAGTGAATGATTTATCGGTCCCGAGCGTAACGGACAGCTCCGTTACTCTGTCATTCACGGAAGTCAGCGACGGCGCCGGTCAACCGGCGAGCTATGATATCCGGTGGGCGGCTGGCGCGATCTCCTGGGCCTCGGCGACCGATGTGGCCCGCGGCAGTTGCGCCGTTCCTCTGGCCGGCACGCAAATCGGAGTGAAGCGAAGCTGCACCGTCTTAGGTCTGCAAGCCGCTACCGGGTATCAGTTCCGACTCGTGGCGTTCCGAGGCACGCTGAACGTCGATGCGGTGTTGGGTGGCCTGTCCAACGTTGCGAGCGGCGCGACTGCGTCAGACCCGCCGCCGCCGCCGCCTCCGCCGCCGCCGCCGCCGCCGCCGCCTCCTCCTCCTCCTCCTCCATCCACTTGGACGGGGCTCTCAGTGGCTCGGGTGGTAGCGAGCGCGAACGACGGCAACGTGCCGCTGAATACGCTGGACAACTCCCTCGACACGCGCTGGTCGGCAGAGGGCGACGGCCAGTGGATCCGGTATGATCTG
>DASYRZ010000177.1:0-30552 GCA_036003865.1 Gemmatimonadales bacterium
CACCCAGGGCGGCGACCTGGGCCTTCGCCTGGCGCGGCGAACGGCGGAGGGCTTTGGCTAGCAGATCGTAGACTTCGCGCTCGAGCACCACGCGAACGGTCACGCCGCACTGCTCCAGGCCAGCGACGAGCACGGTGCGGAACAACTGGCCTTCGGATGCGTGCGCCCGCATGTGTTGATTGGCAATGGTGGCGGGATCGGTGAGGGAAGCGGCGACGACCGCGGCGCCGCGCAGGCGATGCCGCTCACGGTATTCCTCCACCAGGGCCGCGATCGTGCGACGGGAAAACCGCTCGATCCCGTGCACCAGACGCGCGACCTTTTGCGTGTCGGTCTGCGCGGTGCCGAAGCCCGCGTGATATGGTTGCCGCGAGTCGTCGACGTCGGGGTCGGCCAGCTCGATCACGCGGCTGTCGATGACCGCGGGGCCGTTCCTGGAATGCGCGATCAGCACCGCAGCCGCCCAACCCGATTTCACGCGAAAGCCAAGGCAGCAGTTCATTTAGGCAAAAACTCCCAGCGCACCTGTACGCCAACACGAACGACGACATCGCGCGGCGAGATCGGCACCACTCCTTGCCTCGCGGCAGCACTGTAGTACGCGACGTCAGGCTGACCGGGATAGTACGCATTGCTTGCGTTTACCTCGAGCAAGCGGCCTAGCGATCCACCAGCTGCGGCAGCCAGTGCGCGCGCGTCATCGCGCGCCTTGCCGAAAGCGTCCGCGAGTGCCTGACGACGACCGATCTCGAGGCTGTCCGACTCGTAGGCGATGTCTGCTACGTCCGTCGCGCCGGCCGTGAGCGCCTGGTCGATGATGCGACCAATGCGCGACAGGTCGCGCACCCTGACGCGGATGGTCGCCGTCGACTCATAGTCGATCAGTTTGTTGCCGTTGTCGTAGTCGTAATTTGGACCAACCCCAAACGCGACGGTCTGGAGCGAGTCGCGCCGAAAGCCCGCTCGAACCAGCGTGTCCAGCACTGCGTTCATCAGTTGCGCGTTGCGGCTCGATGCCGCGGCCGCTGTGGGAGCGCGACTGGTTATGCCGATTCGTAGCACCGCCCGCTGCGGAGACAGCGTTGCTTCTCCCGATCCCGACGTCACAATCTCAGAGTCAGCTTTGCGTCGGGGTTGCTGCGCTGAGAGCACTGCTGGAAGGAGAAGAGCGGAGACGACGCCAATCAGGGACATCATGCGTCTGCACATAAGAGGCTCCAGAGAGGGTCTGCAACGAACGTACGGGGACTGCATTGAAGACGTCTGACGGTCGGATTACAACACCGTTATTACCCCCAGTCTTTTGAATCTGGGGCGACGCGGCGCATGGCCTTTAAGAAACCGAATGCGGAATGCGGAATGCGGAATGCGAAATTGTCATCCTGGAGTTTCATTTCGCATTCCGCATTTCGCATTTCGCATTGGAGTCCCTCCACGCGCTCCGCGAGCAGATTCACAGTCCCGTCGTCCTTTGCCAACTTCCCCGTGATTAAGACGAACGGCTCGCCACGTACCGCCGCACGACAGCGATCGTAGACATCGGTCCGCACGATCACGTTCGTCATTCCCGTTTCGTCTTCGACCAGCAGGAAGACGATTCCCTTCGCGGTCTCGGGGCGCTGGCGCGCGACGACGAGGCCCGCCACCTGGCATTTGACGCCGGCCTTCAAATTCTCCAGGTCCCGGTTGAGCGTCAGACCAGGAGGTAAAGCATTGCGCACCAACGACAAAGGATGCCCGCTGGCCGAGAAGCCCAGTGTGGCGTATTCGGCCAGCAGGCGCTCGTGCGCCGCCAGTCCTCCGAATGCCAGCTGCTCATGGGGATGATTCAAAGCGAGCTCGAGCTGGCGGCGGCCACGACCGTCGCCCGATTGGGAGGCTTTCGGCGGCAGCCAGAGACCGACTTGCCACAGCAGTTCGCGCCGCGTCAGTCCGAAGCTGTCGCAGCCACCCACCCACATGAGCGCTTCGATGGCGGTGCGTTTGAGCTTCGGCGGCGCGCGGCGAATGAAGTCGCCGACACTCTTGAAGGGGCCATGTTGCTCTCGCTCGACGACGGTTGCCGTGGCGGTCTCTTCGCTCCAGTGGCGAATGAACCCCAAACCGACGCGGAGTGCTGACGTTTCTCGTTTCCCGTTTCCCGTTTCCCGCTCAGCCGTGCACCAGACGTCGCTCACATTGATATCCGGCAGTCGCATATCGATGCCGTTGCGCATGGCATCGCGGCCCAGCGCATCGAGCGAGTAGAAGCCCATCGGCTGATTATTGAAGAGCGCGACATAGTACTCGACGGGGTGATAATGCCGGAGCCATGCCGATTGGTAGGCGAGCAATCCGAACGCCGCGGCGTGTGACTTGGGGAATCCAAACTCGCTGAACGCGGTCACCTGGCCGAACACCTTCTCGGCGGTCGCTTCGGGGACGCCGCGGGCGAGGGCGCCCGAGCGGAATTCCTCCCAGAAGCCGCCGATCAAATCGTGCGAGCGGCGGCGGCTCATCGCGCGCCGCAGCGCCTCGGACTGCCCGGTCGTGAATCCCGCGAGCGCCTGGCACACCTGCAGGACCTGATCCTGATAGAGGATGACGCCGAGCGTCTCGGCGAGGCAGTCGCGCAGCAGGGGGTGATCGACGGGCGGCTCGTAGGGCTGGCCGGCGGCGTGCGCGCGGCGCTGCTCCTCACGCCGGCGCACGTAGGGATTCACCGCGCCGCCGACGATCGGGCCGGGCCGCACGATCGCGACTTCGACGGCGAGGTCCTCGAGGTTGCGCGGGCGGCTGCGGCGGATCATCTGGATCTGCGCGCGGCTCTCGATCTGGAAGAGGCCGATCGTATCGCCGGCGCAGATGCGGTCGTAGATCGCGGGATCTTCGAAGTCGATGCGCGAGAGGTCGGGCGCCGTACCGGTGCGGCGCGCGATCAGCTCGACGCACTCCTCCACGAGTGACAGCATCCCCAGCGCGAGAAAATCGATTTTGATGAAGCGGGCGTCGTCGCAGGAGTCTTTGTCCCACTGGCAGACGACTCGGTCTTCCATCGCGGCGCGCTCGAGCGGGACCAGCTCGATGAGCGGGCGCGACGAGATGATCATGCCGCCGGGGTGCTGCGACACGTGGCGCGGCAGTCCCCGGATCTCGTGCGCGAGCTGGCACAGCTCCTTCCAGAGCGGCGCATCTTTGCGTCCCTGAAATCCCGGCAGGTTGTCCATCTCGTCGAGCAGCTCATCCGCCCGGCCATCAGCGAGCTTGGCGACCAATTCGATTTCGCCGAGCGGCAGGTCGAGCGCTTTGCCGATTTCGCGCACCGCCGAGCGCAGCCGATACGTCGGGAACGAGCAAACCAGTCCCGCGTGCTCGGCGCCGTAGCGCGTGTACACACGGCGAATCAGCTCCTCACGGATCTCGCGCGGAAAATCGAGGTCGATGTCGGGCACCGACGCGAGCGTTTCGTTCAAGAAGCGGCCCAGGAAGAGCTTGTTGGCGATCGGATCGATGTGGGACAGGCCGAGGAGATAGCACACGATGGAAGAGACGGAGGAGCCGCGTCCCCGGCCGGGCAGCAGATTGCCGCTGGCGCGGCGCGAGCCGCGCCGGATGTCGGCCGCGACCTCGCGCGCGAGATCGAACAGATCGTGATAGACGAGAAAGAAGCCGCTGAGCTTGTGGTGCTCGATGAGCCGCAGCTCTTCGTCGAGCCGGCGCACGGCCTGGGCGTGGTGGAGGGAGCCCGGCGGGTAGCGCTCCTGCATCCTCGCGTGGCACAGCTCGGCCAACGCCTGGGGGGCAGGGGCACGACCCGCTCCGCGGAAGTCGGGGAAGGAGTACCCGAGGTCGCGCGTCAGGTCGAAGGCCTTGCAACGCTCGGCGATGGCCAATGTAGTGGCGACAGCATCCGGACAGTCAGCGAACAGCGCCACGACTTCTTCCAGCGGCCGCAGGTAAAACTCGCTGTTGGGATTTCGCACCCGATGCGAGCCGTCGAGCGTCGTCCGATGACGGATCGCGACCATCACGTCGTGCAGCCGGTACCGCTCGCGCGTGTGGTAGAGCACGTTTCCCGTCGGCACGACTGCAAGCTGCACGCTGTTCGCGATGTCCAGCAACGTTCGTGTCACCGCGAGATCACCACGGACACTGTTGCGCTGGATCTCGACGAAGAACTGCTCCTTCCCAAACATCCCTTTGCACTGCTCGGCGAGTCTCCGCGCGGCGCTGAGGCCCTCGTTCTCGAGTGTCCGTGGCAACAATCCTTCGCGGCGTCCCCCGGACAGAATGATCAGCCCCTCGTGCCGCGCCGCGATCGCCGTGAGTGGCAACCGCGGGTCCAGTCGCTCGGCGCCGAGGTGTGCCTCGGTGAGCAGGCGGCAAAGATTCGTGTACCCGCGAGCGGTTTCGGCGAGCAGGACCAGATGGCTGCCATCCGAGAGGGTGACCTCGGCACCGGTAATCGCCTGCAGACCGAGCGGCTGCGCGGCGTGCGCGAACGCGAGCGAGCCGTAAATGCCGTTTTTGTCGGTGAGCGCCAGCGCGGGAAGCCCTAGGCGGTGCGCTGCAGCGAGGATCTCGTCGGGCAGCGAGGCGCCGTCCAGGAATGAAAATGCGGAATGGCAATGAAGCTCTGAATACATCGGCGGTCAAACGGCAACTGCGGCGGTCATGGCGGTCAAAAACAAAAGGCGGCGGTCGGGCGGTAAAGAAGAAAAGCGGCGGTCGGGCGGTCAAAAGCAGAGGCGGCGGTCATGGGGTTTGGATGAACCATTCGTGAGTGACGAGATCTTCGAATAGCACCACGCGTCCACCTCCTGCAAGAATCACAGCGAAATACCGACGTGAGATGAGTTGCCTCCACCACTCATCATCGATTCTCCACATCTCAAGAATGGTTTCGACGACCGCCGCAGTTGCTTCTTGACCATCCGACCGCCGCCGTTGGTTTTCGACCGCCGCCGTTGGTTCTCGACCGCCGCCGTTGTCTCTTGACCGCCAGACTTTTGTCGGCACACCGTCAGCGTTCAATTCGACCGTCACCAGACGGGGAGCGTTTACGGCTCGTAGTCGATCAGTGCGTAGCGGCGCTCGGGCAGGCGCGACCATGGCTGCACCTCGATGACATGGTAGAGAGTTGCGCGCTGCACGCGCATCCGGACTTCGCGCGCGGCGTGTCGCAACGCGCGCTGCTGTCCGGCACGCGCGGCGGCCGCTGAATCGCGCGCGAACAGCTGCAGCTCGGTGGTTCCGGGCGCGAAGGCAGTGAACTCGAGGATGAGTCGCTCGACGGCGCCGGTCGGCGGCGACTGCTCGAGCCGGATCTTGAGCGGCGCGGCGATGCGCGCAGCATCGGCAGTCGGGTCCTTCAACAAAACATTGACCAACCATGATCGATTGGTTGGGATTGTAGGGGCGCAGCATGCTGCGCCCCTACCATCGTCTTCGACTATCCCCCCACGCTCCAAATCGGCACGCAACCGCAGCGCATGCACGCGCCAGCCGATGCGACGCGGATGCTTGAGCGCGCGGCCAATCAACTGATCGAGTGAACGGGCGAGCAGCTCGCGCTCACCGACCGGGGTGAAGAACGTGAGCGCGGCCACGATCGGCTCGGGCGCGACACGCCCTTCGACCGGTTCTGCGACGCGACCGGCCGCAAGCCTCCACAATCGTCGGCCGACCGCACCGAACTGCGCCGTGATCGCGGCTTCGGGAATCGCGGCGAGCGCGCCGAGGGTTCTGATGCCGAGCTGGCGGAGCCGGCGATGGATGTCCGCGTCGAGCGGCAGAACAGCGATGGGTTGGGAAGCGAGGTACTCTCTCTCTCGACCGGCTGGTACGATGACGGCGGCGCCCGGTTTGGATCGCGATGCGGCGACCCAGGCGGTGAACTTGCCGAGAGCGAAACCCAAGCGAATTGCGGAATGCGGATTTCGGAATGCGGAATTTCCCGGAGAGATCGTTTGCTGATCGATGCTTTCCGAGAAATTCCGCAATCCGCATTCCGCAATCCGCATTTGGATCGCTCCGACAATCTTTTCCGGCGCACCATAAATCCCTTCCAGACCGTCCGCCCCCACGTAGGCAAGTCCCAACTCTCCGGACTCAACCACTGGGCTGATTTCATTCAACGCCGCGAGCAAGCGGGCGAAGCAGTCGTCGTAATGGACCGGATCAGGCTCGATGAGCCGCAACGTGGGGCAGAGGCCGATCGCCTGGCTGACGGTCATCCCCGGCTTTACTCCCGCATGTCGCGCGAGCGAGGAAACCTGCCAGAGCTTGCGCGTGGTGTCAGGCGCGAGCAGCGCTGTGGGATAGGCGGACAGACCCTCGTGACGAGCCTCTTCACAGCGGAGCGGGAAGAGGGGAATCCAGACGCAGGCAGCGAGCGAGCTCGTAAAACGTTGAGACATTGACAATGCCCAAGGGGACCCGAATATATCCCGAAACCAGTAACCGTCGCAAGATACATTCGAATTCACCTAAGTGATTGACACATTTCTATTTAGGTGCGATATCCCCCTGCTCAAGGGAGGCTGATTGACCTCTATTCGCAGCGCATGGCGTTCAGGGCTCACCGTTCTGATCCTCTTGGCTGCGAATTCCACTGCCGTGACTCAAGCAATACCCAAACCCGATTACGTCACCTACCTCCCCCGGGAAACCTTGCTCCCGGTGCAGGCCTCGGTTGGAAACAAGCAATTCCACCTCTTCGGTGACTCCACCGCGCCCGGTTACCGGGACGATGCTCCCCGGGACGGCATCGATGACAACCGTGCGCATTCGCTGCGCCTGCTGGCCATGCGATTTGCACCGTGGATGGTACGGAACTCGATCGACTTCCCGCTGGATTTCCGGCGGTTCATAGAAGGGGGACCTGCATCGACCCTCTTTATCGATAGCCTGGATCTATCACAGGCGCGTCCCCGTCTGGTCGGCACCGAAACCATCGACTTCGGAATTCTCGATACAATTTCGGATGCTCGGCTGCTACAACTGATCGATCGGTTCGCCCCAGAGCCCCCTCCGGTTGCAAGCATTCCGCGTCCCGATCTCGACCTTCGCTACGTCATGTATTTCGACTTTCCGGGCGATGACCCCGCATCCTGGAACCGGGAGTTCGAGGGTGCGGTGCACGGCTCGATCGCCCGGAAGTACATCGGCTACGCGAAAGCGTTCGTGCATCCGTTCATCCAAGCCGTCTCGGGCGCGAGTTTCGGCGCGGCACGTCACGAGCTCGTTTTCCAGTACTGGTTCTTCTACCCGTACAACGATGCCGCGAATACCCATGAAGGAGACTGGGAGCACATCAACGTGGTGGTCACGCCGCGCCGGCAGGGACGCGAGCCTCTCACGACCACAATGATGGAGGAAGTACTGGCTCAGCTGGCCCGGGCCGATGAGTTCGTGATTCGCCGCGTGGAGTACTACTTCCATCACTGGGTGTTTAGCGCCGACTATCTGACCCCGGACGTGTACGCTCCCCGCGCGCAGTGGGAGCGTGAAGTCGAGCAGTTGCGCGAGGAGCGAGTGGGGGAACGGGAGATCTGGCGGCAGATTCGGCGCCAGGCCTACCTGGATGACGCCGAGACAAAGTTGAACATGCATCCGATAGTCTTCATCGGCGGCGACAATCGCGGTCTGCAGCAGCTCATCTCCTCCTCGACCCGTTTGGGGCGGGCGAGTCACGGCTCATATCCCTTCCCTGGTTTGTACAAGGACGTAGGACCTCACCACTCCGGTGAGCTGGTCCGGACGCCGTGGGATGTTTTCCGCACGGCGCCTGACTCTGCGGCAGCCGAGACGAACACGGTCGTGCGCCTGGACAACGCCGACCGGCTGGAGATCATCCCCGACTGGGAGCTGGTGCTGCCCTTGGTCCGCACGGATCCGGTCGCACGTCGGCGGTGGGCATGGCTCGTGCTGCCGATCCGCTTCGGGTATCCCGCGACGCGGTCCTCCTTCGCAGGCATCGTACGCTACGCCGAGACCGGGAACACATCGGTGGTCGCGCCGCCGTACAACGGCGGCTGGAATCGCGCGGGCGCGGCGAGCGGCTACGACAGCTATGTGCCGCACCGGTTGAGCGCCTTTTTCCCCGCCAGCCAGCAGGACAATTACCGCACGGGGTGGGGATTCTTGAACCTCACCGTCCCGACCTTGGTGACTTTGCCACCATTCGATATCGCGTACCGGCTGATCACCGCGCCGATCCGAGCTGCTGACCGCCACAGCTATCCCGCGTTCTTCGGCTCTGAGGATATTCCGTTCCGGTTCGTCGGCGTGACGATGGGTATTTCCTCCTTCCGCATCCCCGATGCGTTCTTGAATATCGCCGGCTTCTCGGAGACGGCATCGCCGTTTCTTGCGAAGGTCCTGGCGCTCGCGGGCTCGTCCGACAGCGTCAGGGTCGACGTGATCCATCCCACGACCGAACGGGTGTCGCCGCGCTACTACGGGGTGACCTTGTTTCTGGGACGCCGGTTCACCAGCGAAAACACGATCCGCCACGCCAATGGCGGGGTGCGTGCGGACGTGACGGTCAGCACGCTGCCGGGACGGTTTCCGTTGACTCTCAATATCGACATGTGGGAGTACAGCGGCAGCATGCGCTACAATCTTTCCCCGGGGAGCCTGCAACCATTTGTCAAAGGGGGATACGGCTTGAGCTGGTATCGCGTGACGAACGCACGGTTCAACGGCGAGCTGTTGGGAAATGGGACCACGCGCTGGGTGCGCCGGCCCAGCCTCTTTCACAACTTGTTGCCCAATACCTGGCACATCGGTGCAGGGCTGGAGTTTATCCCGGTGCGCGGCGTGGGCCGTCTCGATGTGGGGTTTCGCGGTGACCTCACGGTCTACAGCCACCGATTGGGCCTGAAGGCAGACAACCTCCTGCTCGCACAGGACGCGCACGTGACCAGGCTCCATGCGGCGATCGGGACGGTACTGAGTTTCTAGCGGACGTGCGACGCATGCAGGCCGATCTGTTCGAGGGCAGCGAGCCGCGCCCGGAGCCGAGCGCCGAGTTGACCGCACTCGCTGGGCGCCTGCCGTCCAACATCCGCTTTGGTACCTCCACCTGGACCTACGACGGCTGGTTTGGCGACGTCTACCATCAGCGCTATCGCGGTCCCCAGCCGGCTCGGCGGCTCGAGGAATACGCGCGGTATCCCCTGTTTCGCACCGTCGGGATCGACAGCGCGTTCTACGATCCCCCCTCGGAAGCAGAGCTGCAGTCGTATGCGAGCGCATTGCCGCCGGGGTTCCCGTGCGTGAGCAAGGTCTGGGAGCGCATCACCGCGAAGCGATTTGGTCAGGACACCCCGCAGCCGGGTCTCGCCGGCATGCGCAATCCCGATTTTCTGAACGCCGCGCTGTTCAAGGAGAGCGTGCTGGGCCCGTACAGCCGTGTGTTCCGGGACCACGCCGGGTGTTTCGTGTTCGAGTTCCAGGCGATGCGGGGCAAGGATCTGCCTGATCCGCTGCAATGGGCCGATCAGCTGGACGACTTCTTCAAGGACCTGCCGCGCGACTTCCGGTACGCCGTCGAGTTACGCAACTCCGAGCTGCTCACGGGAGTCCACGGGGAGGTGCTGAAGCGCCACGCTGTCGCGCATGTGTTCAACTCCTGGACCGAAATGCCGTCGATCGGTGAGCAGATCGATTTGGGCTGGACCTTCTCGGCGCCCTTCACGGTCGCTCGCGCGCTGCTCAAACCGGGTCGCCGTTACAGCGACGCGGTCAAACAATTCCAGCCGTACGATCGCGTGCAGGAGCCGCTGCCGACGTTACGAGCGGATCTCGTGCGGTTAGTCAGCGAGGCCCATCGCCGCCGGGTCGAGGCGTTCATCCTGGCTAACAACCGCGCCGAGGGGAACGCGCCGGGGACGATCAGAGCCGTCGCGCGGATGTGGTTGGAAGGTGACGCGCAACTAGGGCAGGCTACCACGTAGCTCGAGCTCGCCTTGCACCGGCATCTTGGCCGGCTGATAGCGATCGATCATGCCCGTGTCGTTCTTGAAGCCGTGCTTCCGCCGCAACTTCTCGATGCGGCGCGACAATGCGCGCGCATACTCTTTCGGCGCGCCGGCCTGACGCGCATAGGCTCGGCTGTATCGCGGTACCAGCTCCGGAAAATGCTCTCCGAGCACCGGCAGGAAGCGATCGCGCACCGCGGCGTACAGGCGCAGCGCGCCGGCGTGAACGAAGCGCGCGCCCGCGTCGCGCGCCGCGGCGAACAGCACGTCGAGATGCGCCACGGCGTCGGTGATGCCGGGAAGGACGGGGGCGATGATCAACCCGGCGTTGACGCCGGCATCCACGAGCTTGCGCAACGCGCGGAGCCGCGCCGCGGGAACGGGCGAGCGCGCTTCGAGCTTGCGCGCCAGCCCGGCGTCGTACGTGATCAATGAAATATGAACCTGCAGCTCGTTGCGCTCCTGGAGCCGCACCAGGAGATCGCAGTCACGCGCGATGAGCGGGCTCTTGGTGATGATGCCGAACGACAATCCTTCGCAGCGTGTCAGTCGCTGCAACACCGCGCGGGTGACGCGAAACTGGCGCTCGGCGGGTTGATACGGATCGGTCGCCGTGCCGATGACGATGCACTCGCCCAGCGGCACGCGCTTGAGATCGGCCTCGAGCGCACCGACCACCTGCTCTTTCACGAAGATTCGCTTCTCGAACGCTTCCCACCCGTGCGCGCCGCGATAATCCGCAAACTCGGCGTCGGTCAGCTTGCCGGCATCGTGCGCCCGCTCGACGACGTAGCGGTGCGTGTAGCGCGCGTAGCAGTAGCTGCAGCCGAACTCGCAGCCGACGTAGGGATTGAGCGACCAGTAATCCATCCCCGTCGCGCTCGGCGGGTTCAAGACACGCTTGGGGGTTAACGAAACGAACCGCGTGCCGCGGAGGCGCTCGCCTAAAACCTGGACGGCCTGATGGCCGGACGGCCTGACGGTCGGCAGAAGCGGCAGTTGCGCAGTTGGCCGTCCGGCCGTCGGGCCGTCTGACCGTCCGACGTCAGCCACAACGTGCCCAGCCGCACTGGAGGCAGACGACACACCCGGATTGGGGCGCGGTTTTGGCGCCGCAGTCGGGACAGGGAGGAGGCTTGGGAGAGGCTTCCCGGGGTTTGCGCGCCGGCATACACCCCGAATATAACCCGAAGATCGTGCTCAGCAACTCGACTACATCGGCTTGGCGAAGCGTCTCCAGGCGAAGTACACCGGCACGCCAAGCAGCACGAGCGCGAGCCCCAGCATCGCGTAGGTGCGAGTCACGGACTGCACGAGCAGGTCGACCGCGATCAAGCCGGTGAGGACGACGTACAGCGCAGGCAGGAACGGATACCCGGGCGCCTTGACCGGCCGAGGAATGTCAGGCCGCCGCTGCCGCAGCCGGAACAGGCCGATCGCGGTCACGGCATAGAACGCGACCGCGGCAAAGATCACGAAGTTGAGCAGCTGACCGTACGTACCCGACAGGCACAGCACGCATGTCCATATCGCCTGGACGATCAGCGCGAGCGCCGGCGTGCGGAACGTCGGATGCAAGTTGGCGGCGGACCTGAAGAACAGATTGTCCTGCGCCATCGCGTAGTACACGCGCGCGCCGGAGAGAATCAACCCGTTATTGCAGCCGAACGTCGAGATCATGATCGCGACGGCCATGATCATGAGGCCGGGCGTTCCCAGCATCGCTTGCATCGCGGTCGTACCGACGGGCGGCCGTCCCTCGGTGTTGGTCGCGGCGATGACGTCGCCGGGCAGAACGTTCAAGTACCCCACGTTGGCGAGCACGTACAGAGTCACCACGACCAGCACGCCGGTGGCCATCGCGAAGGGGAGATCCTTCTCCGGCTGCTTCATCTCTCCCGATGCGAACCCCACGTTGTTCCAGGCGTCCATGGAGAACAGCGAGCCGACCATCGCCGCGCCGATGACCGGCAGCAGCCCCAGCGAGAGGCCGGTTGCGGGCCAGAAATTGGCGCCAAAGTTCGCGGCGATCGCCTCGGCGTTTCGGCCGATCGTCAGCCCCAGCACAATCAAGGCGGCGAGCGCCGCGGTTTTGATGATCGTGAGCGAGGTTTGGATGAAGGCGGCAGTGCGGACCCCGCGGACGTTGATCCAGGTCAGCACCGCAATCGATGCGATGGCGAGCAGTCGTTGCCAGGAGAGGCCGACCGCAATGTCGCCGATCGGTTTCGGGAAATGGACTGTCGTCCCGGCGAACACATCGGCCGAGATCGCGGGGAAGAGCACCGACGTGAAGCGCGCGAACGCCACGGCGACTGCGGCGATCGTGCCGGTTTGAATCACCACGAACAGGGTCCAGCCGTACAGGTAGCCGAACAGCGGCGAAATGCCTTCGCGCAGGTAGACGTAATTGCCGCCCGCCTTCGGGTACATCGCCGCGAGCTCGCCGTACGTGACAGCGCCCAGCAACGTCACCATGCCGGACAGCACCCACACCAACAACAGCACGCCCGGCGTCTGTACCTGTCGCAGAATCTCGGCTGAAACGATGAAGATGCCGGACCCGATCATCGATCCGACGACGAGTGCGGTCGCATCGAGCCGGCTGATCGCCCGGACGAATTCGACCCGCTGGGGTTGGACGGGGGTAGCAGTCATGGGACGTTAACCTAGTTGCCATTCCCCAGGGCCGCTATCTTTGTGGTCCACCACGCTCCCGGAGATACCGTGCGTCTCCTGCCGCGCGAAGAAGAGTTTTTCGATCTGTTCACCGAAGTCGCCACTCGGAACAAAGAAGCGGTGGAGCATTTGCGGCAGCTCTTCCAGGCTGCGCCCGACCGCCGCACGCCCCACGTCGAAGCCATCAAGCGGCTGGAGCACGAGGCCGATCAAGTCACGCATGAGGTCGTCAACCGCCTCGACCGCACGTTCATCACGCCGCTCGATCGCGAAGACATTCACCAGCTCGCATCGGATCTCGATGACGTGATGGACGCAATGGACGGCACCGCGCGGCGGACCCAGATCTTTCGCCTCGGGGTCGCGCCGCAGGGCGTGCTGCGCTTGGTCGACGTGTTGGGGCGGATGATGGCCGTGCTGTGGGAAGCGGTGAGCCGGCTCAAGAAGGGCAACGACGTCATGAAGTACGCCGTGGAGGCGAAACAGCTCGAGGAAGAGGGCGACTCGATCTATCACGAGGCGCTGGGGCAGCTCTTCGAGAAAGAGCGCGACGCCATCGAGCTGATCAAGTGGAAGGAGATTTACGACAATCTGGAGGGCACCCTCGACCAGGCCGAAGACGTGGCGAATGTGGTCGAGTCCATCACGATCAAGCACGCCTGATGGCCGGCTCCGGCGCCGTCTGGTTCGTCCTGGCGATTCTGCTGGTCGCCCTGTTTTTCGATTTCGTCAACGGCTTTCACGACGCCGCCAATTCGATCGCGACTGTCGTCTCGACGCGCGTCCTGTCGCCGACGGCGGCGGTCGTCTGGGCGGCGTTCTGGAACTTCGTCGCGGCGTTCGTCTTCGGCACGGCGATCGCGAAGACACTCGGCAAAGGGCTGATCGACATCAACGTCGTCGACTCGACGGTGGTGCTCGCCGGCCTGCTGGGCGCGATCACCTGGGACCTGGTCACATGGTATATCGGCCTGCCCACATCGTCGTCGCACGCGCTGATCGGCGGGTACGCGGGCGCCGCGGTCGCGAAGGCGGGATTCTCGGCGATCATCGCGAGCGGCTGGACGAAGACGCTGGTCTTCATCGTCGTGGCGCCGCTGATGGGCTTCATGCTCGCGCTGCTGCTGACCGTCGCGCTGTCGTGGTCCCTGCGACGATCGCTGCCGCGACGAGTCGATAAAACGTTCAGAGTCCTGCAGCTCGTCTCCGCGGCACTGTACTCGCTCGGCCACGGCACGAACGACGCGCAGAAGACGATGGGCATCATCGTCGCGCTGCTCGTGTCGAGCCAGGCGCTGTTCGTGAATTTCCCGGTTCAGGCGTTTCACCTCACCGATCCCAGTCACATCCCGACCTGGGTCATTCTGGCGGCGCACGCGGCGATCGGCCTCGGCACGATGGCGGGTGGGTGGCGGATCGTGAAGACGATGGGGCAGCGCATCACGAAACTGACCCCGTTCGGAGGGTTCTGCGCGGAAACGGCGGGCGCCATTACGCTCTTCGTGTCATCGCACTTCGGCATTCCGGTGAGTACCACGCACACGATCACCGGTGCGATTACGGGGGTGGGGGCGGTGCAACGGTTCTCCGCCGTGCGGTGGGGAGTAGCGGGCCGGATCGTGTGGGCGTGGGTGGCGACGATCCCGGCGGCCGCCGGCATCGGCGGACTCAGCTATTTGCTGCTGCGCGCGGTGGTCTAGCGGCTAGTCGAGCTTGAGCGTCAGCACCCGGCGCTCGGTCATCTCCTCGATCGCGTAGCGGACGCCTTCGCGACCCAGCCCGGAGGCTTTGGCGCCGCCGTACGGCAGACGGTCCACGCGGAAGCCCGGAATGTCGTTTCCGTTGACCGCGCCCACATCGAGCTCGGCGTGCAGGCGGAACATCGTCTGTAGGTTGGTCGTGAACACCCCCGCCTGCAGTCCGTATGGAGACGCGTTCGCCCAGGCGACCGCGTCGTCGAGAGACTGATACGGCGTCACGGTCACGAGCGGCGCGAAGACTTCCTCGCAATTCACCTTCATTTCGGCCGTCGTGTGCGTCAGAACGGTCGGCACCAGGAAGACGCCGTTGCGCTTCCCGCCCAGCATGACCTCCGCTCCCGCCGCCACCGCTTCGGCGATCCACCGCTCGACGCGCTCTGCCGCGTCCAGCGAGATCATCGGCCCGACATCGGTGTTGTCGTCGAGCACGCTCCCGACCTTTAACTGCTGAACCCGTCGAGTAAAGGCGTCGAGAAACGGCGTATAAACAGATTCGTGGACGTAGATGCGCTGCGTCGAGATGCATGACTGGCCGGCATAGGTGAAGCCGCCCACCGCGCAGCGCGCCGCGGCCCAGGTGAGATCGGCGTCTGGCTCGACGATGACCGCGGCGTTGCCGCCCAGCTCGAGGGCGACGCGTTTCGTGCCGGCCTTGGCGCGAATCGCCCAACCCGCCTTGGCGCTGCCGGTGAATGTGATGAGCCGCACGCGCGGATCTTCGATGAGGATCTGGGCGACTTCGACGTGACACGGCACGATGTTCACGGCGCCGTCGGGATAACCTGAGGTCTTGATGAGATCGCCGAGGCGCAGCGTGGTGAGGGGATCCTGCGGCGGCGGCTTCAGCGTAATCGTCGCCCCGCAGGCCATCGCGGGAGCGATTTTGTGGGCAGCGAGCAGCACGGGAAAGTTGAACGGCGTGATCGCGGCGATCGGGGAGAGTGGGAAGCGTCGCGTGATGGCGATGCGGCCCGTTCCGGCAGGCAGGACATCCGCCGGCAGCACATCGCCTCCGATCCGGGTGGCTTCCTCGGCGCCATCGCGAAACACGAAGATGGCGCGATCGATCTCGGCCCTGGCCTGGGTGATCGGCTTGCCGGCCTCGAGCGCCAGCGTGCGCGCGAACTCGGCGCCCGCCGCTTCGAGCCCGTCGGCGACCTTTCGCAGCGCCGCGGCGCGAGTGTATGCGGGCATGTCGCGACAGGCGCGCGCGGCCGCGACGTTCGCGTCGAGCGCGGCGCGGACATCATCCGGTTCCGCCAGCGCCACCACGCCGACCTCACTGCCGTCGTGCGGGGCGCGAATGACAGCGCTCTCTCGTTCCCTCTGCTGCTGTTTCGTCGTCATAGGCCCTTCAGTTAGTCACTGAACAACCGACGCAGCCCCCGCTCCGTCTCGGCCAACGCCTGCTGGAAATGCTGGAGCTCGCCCCCAAACCCGAAGCGCAGAAATCCCGGCATGCCGAAGTGATCGCCGGGGCAGAGTAGGACGCTGTGCTGCGCGCGGAGCTTTTCGACGATCTCGGGCGCTGGGATCGCGCCGCGGTAGCGCGCCCAGCAGATCGCACCGGCGTGCGGCGCGTGCCAGGTGAAGGTGTCGCCGAACGACTTGAGCCACGCTTCCATCACCGGATAGTTGGCGTGGAGGATGCGACGGGTGCGCTCGATGATCTTTTCCCGCACCAGCGGATCGAGCGCGACGGCGGCGAGGTGGTCGCTCGCGCCGGAAGGGCCGATCGTGGTGTAGTCGTGCCGCGCCCATGCCTCCTGGCTGAACCCCGGCGGTGAGACGATCCAGCCGATGCGCAGGCCCGGCAGTCCGTACGCTTTCGACAAGCCGTTCACGATGATGACCTTGTCGTACCCGGAGCCCCAGAACGACTTCGTCGTCTTCCCGTCGCGCTCGGCGCCCTGATAGACCTCGTCCGCCAGGATCCACGAGCCGACCTCCGCGGCGCGATCGAGAATCGCCTTGCGCGCCGCCTCACCGAGCACGTGGCCGGTCGGATTATGAGGATTGGTGACGACGACGAGCTTGGTGCCGGGGGCGATGGCGGCGCGAATCTCCTCGACGTACGGTTCCCACCCTTCTTTCTCGTGCAGCTGAAACGCCTTCGTCTGGGCGCCGAAGTTCTGCGCCAGGCCCCAGCTCTGCAGGTAGTTCGGCATCATCACGGCGACCTTGTCGCCGGGCTCGAGCAGGCGCCAGCAGGTGACGAAGTTCGCCTCCGAGCTGCCGGTCGTGACGAGGATCTGGTCGGGCGCTGCGCCGGGATAGAGCGCGGCGATCCGTTCGCGCAGCAGGTCGGTGCCGTTCGACTGGCTGTAGCCGAGCCGCACCTCCAGCAGCGGCAGCGTGGAGGCGCCGGCGAGGCCGAGCAGCTCCTGGATAGTGAGGGGGTGCACGCCGGATTCGGAGAGGTTGAAGCGTACCCGGTTTTCCCAGGTGCTTTGCCAGCGTTCGAGATCGAAGGGAACGAAGCGGGATGGGCTCATGGCTCGTAAAGCTGGCGCAGATCCTCGGGTTTCTCCAGCCAGTAATCGGGAGACAGGTCTTGGAGGTGGGCGCGGTCGAACGGGCCCCACAGCACGGCGGCGGTCTTTACGCCCGCGGCCCGGCCGGACTCCATATCGTGGCGCGAATCGCCGACAAACACCGTTTCGGCGGGCTTCACGCCGAGCGCGGCGACCGCTTTCAGGACGGGCTCGGGGTGCGGTTTGGAGTGCGTGACGTCGTCGCAGCCGAGGACGACGTCGAACGCGTCGTCGAGGCCGGAGATGCGGAGCCCGCGCATCGCGCCGTCGCGCAGCTTGCTCGTCACCACGCCCAGCCGTTTACGGTTTTCTTTTAGACGTCGTATCTCCTCGACGACTCCCTCATACGGTTTTACCAATGCATCATGATGCGTGAGATTGTACGTGCGGTATGTCTGCACCATCGCCTCGATCTCTTCCTTGTCCTCGGTGATCTGGCCGAACTGGGCCCAGAGTGGCGTACCCAGACCCTGGATCCACATGTCGTCGGGCGGCAGCGGCTCGTTGCAGCGGTGCAGCTCCATCGTGTGGCGGTAGGAGCGCAGGATCAGCTCGATTGAGTCGATGATCGTGCCGTCGAGGTCGAAGAGGAACGTTGTGAGCGACACACGGGGAATCTACACCGCGACGACAATCAGCGCGGCCACAAGCTCAACGGTGAGCGGCGCGTCTCCTCCGGTGGCGGGTGGCAACGCATGATGCCACGCGAGCAGGTCGTGTACCAACAGCGGCTCCGGTCGCGCGAGTAGGTCTTCCAGCAGCAGCTCTTCTCCAGCCGTCATTCCCGACGCCAAGCGTGAGACCAGCGCATCGAGCGCGCTGAGCTGTTCCCCGTCGCCGCGACGCGCCGCGCGCCGCGCGGCCGACAGCACCCAGGGAATGAGGCGCCGCGCAACGCGGTCCCGGTCGCTCGCGCGCCACCGGGCGTCCTGCACCGCGGCGATGCGTGATCGGATCAGCGGCGCGGCGGCGTCGATGGCCTGTTGCAGCCGATCGCGATCGAGCGCCAGCGGCTCGGCCGCCGCGGCTCCAGCCAGGATTCTACTGGCGGCGGCGGGCGAGGTGCGTGCCGTCTCTCCTTCGACGACGATCGCCTCCACCAACTTCGCGATGCGCACCACGAGCACGGCGCAGGGATGCTCTCCGGCAACGCGGGCGCACGATCCCGGCGGTGCGCACGGGTGTGAGGTGACCGCCGCGAGCTGGTCGCACCAGTCCAGGCGGCCGCCGCTGCCGGCCACGTGCTGTGCGCTGAGCTTCGTCGCCAGGCGTTCTTCGATTGTGAGTGCCCGGGCGAGCGCCGGTGGCGGCAGGAACGTGACCGTCGCAATCGAGCCGTGCGACGAGCCGAGCCGATCGATCCGGCCCACGCGCTGCGCGAGTCTCGCGGGACTCCACGGCAGATCGTAGTGCACGACGCGCTCGGCATCCTGGAGATTGAGCCCTTCGCTCAAGAGATCGGTCGCGATCAGCACATCGGTCTGGAGCGCGGCGGCCGGCTGAGGCCCTCCCTGGGCTTGCGGCGCGAACGCGCGCAGCACCTCCTGCCGCGAGGCATCTCCCGAGGCAAAGCGGCCGACATGGCCGAACACCGCTGCGACGCGTCGGTGCCGGAACCGCTGCAACAGGTAGCGCGCCGTTGGCTGCGCGTCTGTGAAGACGATCGTCTTCCTGGGCCGGCCCGTGAGCAACCGTTCGAGCGCGTCGACTTTTGGATCAGCGGCCGGTGCTCGTCCGAGCAGCTCGCGCAGACGCGCGAGAATCCGGCGATCGTCGGCGAGGGGGGTGGATCCGTTCGCGGCGTGCTCCAGCAGGAGCGGAAACAAGACCAGTTGAATGTCGGACTCGGCGGCACGCGGGAAGCAGCGCTGGAACTCGCGCGGCGTCAGCGCGCGGCCCTCCGTGGCCGCCCGCGAGGCGAGCTCGAGGTAGGCGTCGTGCCGGGTGAGCGCGGCGCGAAACGCAGGCAGACTCGATCCCAGGCGGCGCAGCAGCATCAGGCGGAGCAGGGGAGCCGCCCCGCCCCCTGAGCGCAACGCGGCGATACCGGCGGCGAGGTCGGAGATCAGCCCGTCGGGCGCCGGTCCGGCACGCAGCGCTTCGGTCGTGGCGCGCGGAAACACCATGCGCACCGGCCCGCCATCGTACGCGGTCTGCACGCGGTCGCGCGAGCGTGCCACGATGACCCGCGCGACGGCGGCGTGTGCCAGCGATCGGTCGGCCTCGCGCCGCGCGGCGTTGCGCAACGACGGCACGCCCAGCGCCGCGAGGGCGTGGTCGCGGAGAAAGAGCCGTAGGAGGTGCAGCAGGTCGGCAACGCAATTGTGGATCGGGGTTGCCGTCACGAGGAGAACCTGGCTACCCACAACGTGACGGGCCAACGCACGGTACCGGTTGGTGTCGGGGTTTCTGAAACGGTGCGCTTCGTCGATAACAACAAATGCGGCGGTCGGGCGGTCGGTCGGTCGGGCGGTCACGACACTGAGGGATTCATGTGTGAGGATCGGTATCTCCTGCACGCCAAATCGATCGAGCAAAGCACGCCATTGACCGACGAGAACAGCGGGGACGACGAGCGTGAACGGCTTGTGCGTTGCGAGAGCGACCGCGAGAGCGACGTAGGACTTGCCCAGGCCCACTTCGTCGGCGAGCAGCGCACCGCCATGGCGCGCGATGATTGTGGTCAGCCGCTCCGCGGCGGGGACTTGATGTGGCGCGAGCCAGGCGGGCCAATTCGCGGGCGCGACGCCAGACACCGGCGCACAGTCGAGCAAGGCGCGCGCCGCGCTGGCGACGACGTTGCGCGGCGGCGCCTCCCCCGCCGGTTCGAGCGCGACCGCGAGGGGCTCGGCAACCGGAACGAGTTGCTCAGAGAGAATCCGCGGCCAGCGCGCGGCGGTCGGCGCCATCGAGTTGGAAGGCATCGGCCACGAGATCGTCGGCGGGCTCGCAGCGCGCTCCGCGACGCGCGAGCTCGGGCCAGATCGGCGAGCCACTCGGCGGGACCGGTAAGCCGCGAACGACACGCGCATTGAAGCGGCGGAACCCGCCGCGGGCGGGATCGGCAACCAGCCGGGCAAGCGCGGTGAGCCAGCGGGTATTGAACAGCGCGGCCAGAGCGGCAGCATCGGCCGCGTCGCGTGTCGCGATCCCGTAGACCGTGTTGAGCGGGACCGGTTCTCGTGACGGCACGGCCGCGGCCAGACGGCGGCCGAGATCGGGCCACAACACGCGATGCGTGGCGCAACCGAGCCCGGTGCGGAACAGTTGCCACGGCGGACCGCCGCGATAATCGGCGCGCCGGCGCAGCCGCTCCTCATGGTGGACGAACCGGTCCGTCAGCTCGCCTGGCAGGCGCGCGAATGGCAGGCCGTCGGCGCCGTGCGTCCAAAGCAGATAGCGGCGCGGCCGGCACTGCCAGGCGACGATGTCTCGGCCGCGGATTGCGGGCCGGCTGCCGGGACATTCTCGCTCGAGCACGAAGAGATCATCGGCGCCTGTCTTCACGCCGAGCTGTGGGTTCCAACGGTCCCCGACGGTCGGGAAGTCGGCGTGCAGGCGGCGCCTGATGCGCTCCACGTTTGGTGCAAGGATCCATGGGCCCTCGCTTTGCAGCTGCCGTTGTGGGACGGTGGACGCACCCGTCTTTGGTCCCAAACCGGTTGCAGTCAGTTCCGTCCCGCTGGGAGCGGCGCGCGCGGCGACCAACGCCATCGGGTACACGGCGGCGCCAAACGACTGCGCGACGGATTCCGGCAGTGGGGCGGCGCGTTCCAGGCGCGCGCTGTTCGCCAGCTGCCGGCGCAGCGGCTCGGCGTAGCCGCTGGTCGCGAGCTTGGCGGGTACGAGCAGCGCGACGACGCCGCCGGGACGCGCGAGCTCGAGGGCTCGTTCGGTGAAGGCGACGGCGATATCCGGCAGATGCGCAAAGCCGCGCGTCCTCGCGGGACGCCAGCAGGAGTAGCGAGTCCCAAGGGTCTCGCGCACCCGCGGGGCGAGACGCTCGGCGCGCACCCATGGCGGGTTGCCCGTCACCAGGTCGAAGCCACCGCCGAGCATCACATCGGCGAAGTGCGATTCGAATGAGAAGAAAGGCGCGGCTCCGTTCTGGCGGAGGTTGCGGCGCGCGGCTCGCAAGTCGCGCAAGCCCGCACGCAGGCGCATGAGGCGCTGGCGTTGTTCGAGATCGAGGCCACGCCTGCGACCAAACAGGTCGCGGTTCCTCGCTGCGCTCAACAGCTCGGCGATCGCGGATTCCAACGATGCGCAGCCATCGTCCAGGAGCTGTCTCGCCAGCGTGGTCTCAGCGCGGCGCAACTCCGCCTCCGCTCGCCGCTTCTCCCGGCCTGCCAGCGAGAAGTGCCTCCTGCGTGCGTCGGCAAGCCTCCGCACCTCGGCGCTGCCGCCACGAAAGGCCCGCCCCCCCAGTGATGCCGCCAGCATCAGCGGATCGAGCAAGGCGTCACCCTGCAGCACATGCCCGTCGAGATTGGGCAGCGGCGCGACATCACCCAGGTCGGGACTGTCCTCATCGGCGACCAGAGCGAGCCACAGGCGCAGCTCCGTGAGGCGCACGGCGGTCGGTGTCAGGTCGACACCATACAGCGAGCGGGCGAGGACATCGCGTTTCACGGCGAGGGGTGGCCCTTCGCCGGCGGCGCGTCGCAGCGCCACGAGCTCGTCGAGGGCGCCGAGCAGGAAGGCACCTGAACCCCCGGCCGGATCGAGCACGGTGAGCCCGCGCAGCTGCGGCACCGGACGTGGCGGCGCGCCTTGGTGTACCCACCGCGCCGCTGCGGCCGGAGAGAGTCCGAGGCCATGCGTGAGCGCGGCTTCGAGACCGGCGCGAACGATCTCGCGCACGAGCGATGCCGGTGTGTAGTAGCTGCCGCTCGCCCGCCGTTCGTCCGGGTCCATCACGCCTTCGAACACGCGGCCCAGCATATCGGGAGCGACAAATTCGCCGGTGTCGTGCTCGCGCACCGAGAAATGGAAGCGCTCGAACAAGTCGTCGAAGGCGGCGCGCCAATCGCCATTGCCCCAGACGGCCGGGCCGTGGCGTCGCTCGAGCGGCGACGGCTCGAACAGGCCGCCGTTGAGGAACGGGATCTTGCCCAGCGCCTTCGCGGCGGCGCTGCGCTGCGCCGCCGGTCGATTCAGCGCCCCGAAACAGAGTGCGTGCAGGAAAGAGCGATGAAAATGTCGCCGTGCGCAGAGCGCGCGATCGAGCAGGTGCGCCACGTAGCGGGTGTCACCGTTGAGCCACCCCTTCGACTGGATGAAATAGAGGAAGAGGACGCGGGTGAGTGCGGTGAGCGTGAGCGCATGACGGTCGGCCCGAAGGTGGGGGGCGCGGAGCCGCTCGGTCAGGCGATCGAGAGTGCCCCGAAAGGCGCGAAAGAAGCGCGGCGTGACGCCTTCGCTCGCGAGCACCTCGCCGACCCGTAACGACAACGCGAGAGCGGACTCGTCTCGCGCCGGAGCGAGCCGTTCGAGTGTCGCCAGGGCCGAGCCGGATGGCGCGGCGAGGGTGATCGTCGCCATCCGGAGGCCCACTGGGCCGGCCGCGCACACGAGCCGCAGGGGCTGCCCACCCAGCGCGCAGGCCAGGCCGCGCTCGGCGCCGGCGGAGAGCCGCCGGGCGGCGATGCGCGCTGCCACTTCGGGAGTCGACGACTCGAGGGCAAAGACTCGGAACGGGCCGTGCCGCGCGATCAGCGCCGCTCGCGCTATGCCGTCGATCGCACCGAGCCACGCTCGAACGGGCACGGGTTCCCAGACGGCCTCGTAGCCGAGCGCGGCGAAGAGCTCGCGGAGACTCTCGATGTTCGTTGTGCGGGTAAGAATGTCCCGCAGCACCAAAAGCCCCTCGTGAAAGAGGGGCTAAGGTGCGGCTGGTCGGCTACGAATTAGGTACCGAAAGGCTGCAGGCTGTGGCTATTCCGTGCCCTTCTTCAATCTGATCTCCCCATTCACCGTGCTAAGACTGAGCCCCCGTCCGCCTGCGCCGATCGTGCCCCGCAACCGCCGGGGACCAAACTTCCCGGTAATCATCAGCGGATAGTCGGACTCGATATCGCCGTTCACCGTGGTGGCGCGCACGTCGGTGTCGAGCTTCCCGGGCAGAATCAACGTGATCCCGCCGTTCACCGTGCTGAACTCGAGATCGTCGGTCCAGTCAGCGCGACCCATCTGCGCGTACACCGACCCGTTCACCGTCGACGCCTCGGCGAGCCCCGTCGTCGTCACCCGCACGCTGCCGTTCACGGTGCTCGCCCGCACGTCGCCCCTCAGCCCCTCGGCCGACATCTCGCCGTTCACGGTCTGGCCATTGAACTCGACGCCGGCAGGCACCTGCACCTCGAAATCGACCGTCACGTCGTTGTTCTCGGTGTTCGAGTGCCAGCGGTCGCCCGGCTCGCAGGAATTCTCCTGCCGGGCGCGAGGGGGTGTGGGATAGACGGCGCAGATCGTGACCCCATCGGCCGATTCCACGACCTCGATTTTGACTTCCTCGGGATCGGAGCGGCGCCCGTGCTTGCGCGCGTTCACGACCGCCTCGGCGCCGCTCGCCAGCACCGCGCGCACGTCGCCCGTCACCCCTTTC
The DNA here is from genome assembly GCA_036003865.1 of Gemmatimonadales bacterium. Lineage (GTDB taxonomy): Bacteria > Gemmatimonadota > Gemmatimonadetes > Gemmatimonadales > GWC2-71-9 > 20CM-2-65-7. Next base: position 23,546 of record DASYRZ010000177.1, read on the forward strand.
ACCTCTAGCCGCTTCCCGGCGGCAAGCCGGCCGTGCCAGTTGAAATCCTGTGCCCCTGCACCGGCCACGGCTGCGACGCACAGCGCCGCTACGATCAACAGGCTACGCATGGGTCCTCCGGACAGCGCTCAATGGGTCCTGGCATAGGCGCGGCTGTACGCCCGCGCGTACGTGCGGGCATACCTGGGAGCGTATTCTGCAGCGTACCTGGGAGCGTACTCTGCAGCGTAGCGAGCCGCGTAACTCGCCACGCTCCGCGAATCGAAGTGGAAATTGAAGCCCCAATCGCCTTCGTTGTCGTTCTCGTTCTCGTTCTCGTCGTGCTTGTGCTTGCGATCGACCCGATCCTGCAGCTCCTGGGGCCGGCGTAGCTCGATGTCTCCCTGGAACGATTCCAGCTCCATCCGCGCGCTCCCCGAGCCGATCTTGAACGTCTTGCGATGCTTGCCCGTCGGGCCGGGGTTCATGGGGAGCGGGAAGCTCGCGTCGATGTCGCCGTTCGCCGTCGCGGCCGTGATCGTGACGTTGGCGCGCTCGGGAATAGAGACCGTGATGTCGCCGTTGTGCGACCCGAAGCTGTAGGAGCCGCCGTCGGTCACCGTGCCCTCGTACAACACATCCCCGTTGATCGTGCCGGCATCGACGCTCGCCGACTGGACGCCGGTGAGCATGATCTCGCCATTCGTGGTTTCGACCTTGATCTCGCCGCTGACGTTCGTCAGCTCCACGTCTTCATTGACGGAGTTCACCTCGATACGGCCCGACGCGTCGGCGAGTGTCACGCTGCCCTGGATCGAGTGTAGCGTGATGTTGCCTTTGCCGCCGCGCACGTTGACTTCGCCGTCGACGGTCTCGGCGCTGATCGGACCCTGGACTCCGTCGACGTTGATGTCCGCGTACGTCCCGCTGAGGGTGAGGCTCATCGACGCCGGGACGGTGATGTCGAGATCGATGACCGAGGGGGCCCCTTCGCGGCTGCCGGTCTTCACGACCACGGTGTTCCCGACCAGCGAGACTTCGACGCGTCCGCGGCGCCCGGTTTCACCGTGCACCTTGACGCGATTCTCGCTCCACCCATGGACGGTGATCCCGCCCCCGAAATTGTTGACCGAAAGGCTGGCGCCGGCCGGCACGGCGATCGTTGTATCGGTTTGCCTTTGCGGTGCCAGCGTGACCAGCATCGCAGCGGCCAGCGTTGCAAACATGTCTGTCTCCTCCTAGGAGCGTGCCGCGGCCATGTCGTTCACACGCCGCAGCAACTCCACCTTGCGCCGCATCGTGTTCGCGAGATGGAGGTTCAGGTACGCGTTGCCGGGATCGTTCCGCAGCGCGATGCGCGCGTCAGTGATCGCCCGATCGATGATGGCCAGATTCTTCCGCACGATGCGTACGGTCGTGGAATCGAGCCGCTTCTCGTTCTGCGTCAGCACGGCCTGCAGCTGGGCAATTGCCACATCCGTTGAGCCCGTCCACTTGGCCACGTCCACGATCGAACCCGGTGGAATCGTCGGTTCAGGGGTGGGGGTGGCCACCTGCCGCGGCTGCAGCGCCAGCCACGCCCCGCCGCCCGAGAGCAGCATCAGCGCGATGCTGGCCGCTAATAACTGCCCGACGGTCAAACTAAAACGGCGGCGGACGAGGCGGTCAACTCGTGCCGGTGCTCGCTCACGGCGAATCTCCCTCGCGATCCCCGTCCAAAGGTCGGTCGTCGGCGCCGTGTCCTCGAGCGACTTCGCGCGCGCGACCACCTGACGCAGCTCGGCCAGCGTCGCGTAGCACTGCCCGCAGGCCCTAAGGTGCGCCTCGAGTGCCGCGCGCTCGGTCGAGTCGAGCTCGCCGTCGATGTATTCCGAAAGCCGGTTCATCCACTGATCGTTCATCGTTCCAAGTGCCTCCGCAGCGCCATCCGCGCATGGTGCAGCTGCGATTTCGACGTGCCCGGCACGACGCCGAGCATGCGCGCGATTTCTTCGTGGCGATACCCCTCCACGTCATGTAACACGAACACCTGCCGTGCGCCTTCGGGAAGGCTGGCGAGCGCTTCCTCGAAATCCATCGATAGCTCCGGCGTCACCGGCTTGCTGCCGACACGATCCAGCGGCTCTTCCCCGCTGATGAACCGGCCCCGCTCGATCCCGACGCTCTTGCGCCGGGCCAGGACCACGTTCACCGCCAGCCGGTGCAGCCACGTTCCGAATGCCGACTCGCCGCGGAACGTCGACAGCTTCTGCCACGCCCGAATGAACACGTCCTGCGTCACGTCGTCCGCTTCGTCGGCGTCGAGCATGCGGCGCACCAGCGTGTGGACCCGGGCAACGTGGGTCCGGTACAAGCGCTCGAATGCTGAGGCGTCCCCGCTTGCCGCGAGAGCCGAGTCGGCAGCTATGGAGTCAGCAGTCAGAGTGTCCTCGAGCACCTGTCTGGGCATGCACGGGGTTGGATAGCGAAGTGCCGCAAAGGGTTGTATTCAAGCACTCTTCATAAAGAATAGGCTAGATTCACTCCGCTCATGAGCCCCAACCTGTTGACCGTGGCGGGGATCGGCCTCCTGCTCGGCGTGCGGCACGCGTTCGAGCCGGACCATCTCGCGGCAGTTTCGACGCTTGCGACACGTCCCGGCTCCCGCCTCTGGAGCGCTGCCCGGGTGGGCGTGATCTGGGGCCTCGGTCACACGGTGACGGTGGGGACGGTGGTGGCCCTGATCGTCGTCCTTGGCGTGCGCCTGCCGTCCTCACTCTGGCCCATTGGCGAGCTCGCGGTGGCCGGCTTGCTCGTGTTGCTTGGTGCGAGCGTGATCTGGCGTTACCTCCGGGGCCGCTGGCATATGCATGCCCACACACACCCGCACGCCGCTGCCGCTCCGCACCTTCATCTTCACAGTCACGCCGGTGATACGAGTCATGGGCACGCGCATGCGGCGGTTGACGCGCGGCGCTCGCTCGGCTTCGGTGTCGCGCACGGACTCGCCGGGAGTGGCGCCATTGCCGCGCTGCTCGTGGCGGCCGTTCCCGATACGACGTCGCGGCTGGTCTACTTCGCGGCGTTCAGCGCCGGAACGATCGTCGGGATGCTCGGCGTCTCGCTCACGCTGTCGGTGCTCGTGCGATTTGCCGCCGAGCGGGGCGCGCGCTGGGCGACGATTCTGCATGTGGGAGCGGCGGTCGGGAGCGTGATGGCAGGTGTGATACTCGCTCAACAGGTGATCATGCGCTCGTAGAAGTTATGACTTCTGGCGCGGGGCAACCGCGACGAGGGAGTGTAGAACAACCGACCGACCATCTCCCTCCGAGGCCCCCATGAATCGTGCTCCGATCTTGTTCGCCGCCCTCCTACTGCTTCCCGTCTCCGTGTTCGGTCAGGACTCTACTCCGTTCCACAGAGGTCAATGGGCCGCGCAATTCCAGGCGGGTACGGCGTTCGGCTCGCTGGGGTTCATCAAGTTTCGATCGCCGACCCGCGCACTCGTGCTCGATCTGCGTCTCAGCGGCTCGCATTCCGAAAGGATGGTGACCGACAGTAGCGGAACTCGATTCGGTGACTTGCATTCGGTCGCCGCCACCCAGGTGCGCTTTGGCTGGAGACGGTATAACGGCGACGGACCCGCCGCGAAAGTCGTCTCGCACCATTCGTTCGGTGCACTCGCCGGCTTCGAACACGACGTCGGAGCAGGGCCGGGCGGATGGTCCAAGACGAACCGGTGGACGATCGGGGCATTCGGTGATGTCGGGGGAACGTATCTGGTCACATCCAGACTCGGCATCGGTGCGCTCGCCACGGCAACCTTGTTCTATGAGAACGGGATCTCCCGATCGTCCTTCGGGACCAAGCTGCACGACTGGTCGATCGGCGGCTCGGCGCTGAGCGCGTCCCTCGTCGCGACCCTGTACTTCTAGTCGTGACCATTATGACGTTTAGAGCGCCCCGTATTGCAAAGTGGCGCGCCACGCCCGTAGCCTTTCCGAATCCCATACCCGGAAGGCACCGTGACCAGAGTCCAGCCGCTCGTTCTCGCTCTCTCATTGATTTCGCTGTGTCTGGCCGCGCAGGGATCTCCGTTTCACGGCGGTCAGTGGGCCATGCAGTTTGGCGGCAATTCCAATCTGTTCAGTCTCGGGGTGCTGCACTTTACGAGCGCGCGCTCGGCGTGGCTACTCGATCTTTCAAACTCGGCGCTCGTGCTCGACGCGACGAATACGGACAAGCTCAGCTCCACGACGACCAGTGCGGATCAGCAGGCCATCCTTCTCAGTGCCCGCCTGGGGAAACGCTTCTACCAGACAGGGCACCCGAAGGTTGTGTCCTTTCAGACGCTGGCCTTGGAGGGTGGTTGGAGCGATCAGATGATCGACATCACCGCCGGCAACATTCGTCAAACCACGTGGAATGCCGGACTCAATTTCGAGCTCGGCGCGGCCTATATGCTCACCTCGAATATCAGCGTCGGGGGGACTGCGGGCCTTTCGGCCGGCTATCTCTCGTTTAAGAACAACGATCCAGCGAGTCGGGAAACAGGGCATGGCTATTATGACCGCATTCGGGTCATGGTTGCCCTGGGTCTCTACTTCTAACAGGCGGTCCAAAGACACCTGCGGCCGCCGCAGTTTCAGTTGCGATGTTCGAGTGCGCCGACGACAGTGGCTGTCGCGAGATGGCCGGTGACGTTCGTCATCGTGCGGAACATGTCGGAGATGCGATCCAGCCCCATCAGAATGCTGAGGCCCGCGATTGGCAAGCCGGTCGCCTGGAACGCGGGAAAGAGGCTGATCACGCCGCCGGACGGGACCGCGGCGACGGTGAGCGACGCGAGGAACACCGCGACGCCCGCCGAGAGCATCTCCGCGACGCCGAACGGAATGCCGTACAGCCGCGCGACGAACAGCACGGCGATGGCCTGGAACAGCGCGCTGCCGGCGCGGTTGATGCTCGCACCGAGCGGCAACACGAACCCGGAGACCGGCCGCGGGAGCTGAAGTTCCTTGTCCGCGGCCTCGAACAGGTTCGGCAGCGCCGCCATCGACGTGGTCGCCGAAAAGCCCATGAACATGGACGGATACGCCACCCGCAGGAAACGCCGCGGCGACACGCGCCCGAACAGCGCGACGGCCGGGAGATAGACGAGTGCATGGAACAGGATGACGCCGACGATCACCGCGGCGATGAACCACAACATCGCCCGGACGATGTCCCAGCCGTAGCGGGCCGCGGTCGGCGCGACGAGTGCGAAGATGCCGACCGGCGCGATCACCAGCACCCACTGCACGATCCGGATGAGCGCGTCGGTCGCGGAGTCGGCCATCACGGTGAGCGGCACGCGCCGCTCGTGCGGCAGCGTGGCAGTCGCAATCGCGAAAATCGTAACGAACACGATGACGGGGAGGAGGTTGCCGTCGGCCGCCGCCTTGAACGGATTGGCTGGGACCATTTGCACGATGAACTGGGCGCCGGTCGGGAGTGTCTGGGCGGCGCGTTGAATCGCCGCGGGATCGGCGGCCGCCGCCTTGAGCACGGCTTGTTTGTCAGGCGAGACTGCCGCGCGGGGGAGCATCACACTCCCGATCGCGAACCCCAGCGCGATCGCGATGACGGACGTTGCCCAGAAAAAGGCGAGCGTGCGAACGACCAACCGGCCGAGCATCCGCAGCTCGCCGAGCTTGGCGAGGCCGGCGAACAGCGCTGACGCGACGAGCGGAATCGCGACCATCGAGAGCAGGTTCTTGAAGATGTCGCCGACCGGCTGTAACGCGATGAGCGCGTTCGCCAACCCCGGGTGCTGCTGCTCGGCCAACGACGCCGCCAGCAGACCCAGCAACAGGCCCGCAATCAGGCCGATTCCCATCCACACGTGGCTTCTCATCGGATGGAGGCTATTATACCGCCATGACTGAAACCCCACACGCGCAAATGAAGGCTTCCAAATGGGCGCTCATCCTCGGAGCGTCGAGCGGCTTCGGCGAGGGCGCCGCCCGCGCGCTCGCGCAGGCGGGGTATGACATCGTCGGTGTGCACCTCGATCGCAAGGCGGGTCTCGAGCACGTCGCCCAGATTCGCACGGACATCGAGCAACTCGGCCGCAAGACGCAGTACTTCAACATCAATGCGGCCGACGAGGAAAAGCGCAACGAGGTCCTCGACGAGCTCGCCAAACAGAAGCTCAACATCGCCGTACTGCTGCATTCACTCGCGTTCGGCACCCTGAAGCCCTACATCGGCGAGGACGTGCTGAACAAAGCCAACATCGACATGACGTTGGACGTCATGGCTCATTCGCTGGTCTACTGGGCGCAGGGCGTCGTGAAGCGCGGGCTGATGGGGAAGGGCGGCCGGATCTTCTCGATGACGTCGTCCGGCTCGACGCGCGTGTTCGCGACGTACGGCGCTGTTTCGGCGGCGAAAGCGGCACTCGAATCGCACACGCGGCAGCTGGCGCTCGAGCTGGCCCCGCTCGGGATCTCCGTAAACGCCTTGCGCGGCGGCGTCACCGACACGCCGGCACTCCGCAAGATTCCCGGCAACGACAAGCTCATCGACATCGCGACCAAGCGGAATCCGCACCACCGGCTCACGACGCCCGCCGACCTGGGCGGCGCGATTGTGGCGCTCTCTCATCCTGGCGCTGACTGGATCACGGGCAACGTGATCAACGTAGACGGCGGCGAGGAAGTCTCGGCCTAAGGCGGGGAAGGGGGACGGGGGACGAGGGAAGGGTGGCCACGCTGCAGGACGCACGCATCAAATTGCGCGATTACCAGCCGACCGAAATTCCATTTGAAAGCGGAATGATTGCGGCAGCCGTCGCCGTGATCCTGCACGAGAGCGATGATGGCCTGGAGGCATTGTTCATCCACCGGGCCGTGCGCGTCGGGGACACCTGGTCGGGACAGATTGCGTTTCCCGGTGGGCGGCGCGAGCCAAGCGACCACGATCTCCTCGCGACCGCCATCCGCGAAACGCTCGAGGAAGTGGGCGTCGACTTGTCACGTGCCGAGCGTTTGGGCGTCCTCGACGAC
>DASYRZ010000178.1:0-3877 GCA_036003865.1 Gemmatimonadales bacterium
GCGGCGCGATCACGTTGGCGCACGCGCGCGACGTCGTCGCCCTACCGCCGGCGTTTGAAGCGAGCCACGATGGGCGGTGCGCGATTCTCCACGACGAGCTGCGCTGCGCGCTGTGCCATTACGCGAGCGCGCGCGTCGTTACGCAGCAGACCTTCACGTTTGCGACACCCTCGGAGCCGATCCGGTTCACGCCCGTGCAGCCGGTCGTTTCCGTCGCGGCTGTCGCCCACCTCACCGCCCCCGCTCGAGCACCGCCGACCGTCCTCTCCTGAAGCCGTAGCGCGCGCTTCGCACGTGGCGAAGCGATCGGGATTCGTCGTACTCACAGGAGAGGACATTTATCATGCTACGCACGTTTTGCGCGGTACTGTTCGCCGCGGCGTGTCTGACGGTGCCCCCGCCCGCGGTCGGCCAGCAGCCGACGCAGCGACAGGTTGATTCGCTGGCGGCCCAGGTACGGCAGCTGCGCGCCCGGTTGGATAGCCTGCTTGCCGGACTCGGTAGACAGCCTGCCGCTCCGGCCGCTGCTCCCGCTCCGGTTGGCGACGATCTTGCGGCATTGCGCGCCGCCGCCAGGCAGGCTGCCGGCGCTGGCGCGCGTGATTCGGCCCAGGCCGCCGATACGATCGGCACGCAGTTCGTCGGACGGGAGCGTAACCAGTCGCAGCTCAACCCGGAGATCGGTGTCACCGGCGATGTGCGCGGGTACGCCACCGGTCGTGGGGTGCAGCGCGACAACTTCGACCCCAGGGAGTTCGAGATCGGCTTTCAGTCGGCGCTCGATCCCTACTCGCATACGAAAATCTTCGTGAGTCTCGAGAACGGCGAAATCGGTCTCGAGGAAGGCTATGCCTACTGGACCGGACTCCCAGGACGGCTGCGCCTCGATCTCGGCAAATTCCGGCAGCAGTTCGGTGAGCTCAATCGTTGGCACCTGCACGCCGTCCCCGAGACGGAGTACCCGCTCGCGCTCACCACATTCCTCGGAGAAGACGGATTGGCCGGCACCGGGATTTCGGTGTACCGGGCATTCGGCGGGTTCGGCACCCACGAGCTCTCCGCACAAGTCACGCGCAGTGCGAGCGACTCCGAGTTGTTCGGTGATGCCGGCAGGCCGACGTATCTCGCCCACCTGTTGAACTTCTGGCAGCTCGGCCGCTCCACATACATCCAAATCGGCGCCACCGCGTTGTACGGGACGGCTCCCGATTCCGCGTTGCGCACGAAGGTCGGCGGAGCCGAGTTCCGGTTTACGTGGCGGCCCCCAGCTCGGGCGCTCTACCATGAGTGGACGGTGCGCGGCGAGCTGCTCGCGGTGCAGAAAGAAGTCGCCGGCACGGGGCCAACGCGTCTCGGCGGGTATGTCAGCTCGACGTACAAGCTGAACCAGCGCTTCATCCTCGGCGCCCGCTATGACTACGTGGAGTCGCCCGACTTCGGGGTGATTACCCGGCAAGTGGTCCCCTCGCTCACCATGTGGCAGAGCGAGTGGGTCTTCTTACGCGCCCAATACCAGTGGCGGCGGATCGCGAATACTCCCGCGGATCACCAGCTCGCGTTCCAGGCGGTCTGGGCCATTGGACCCCATAAACACGAGACGTACTGACATGCTCTCGATCATTTCTCTTGTACTCGCAATCGCCGGCGGTCCGAGGCCTGTACCTCCGCCGGCGCCCGTGAAAGTCGTGACATCGCTGACCACCTATGCGGCCTTGGCGCGCGAAATTGTGGGCGATCGCGGCCGCGTCAGCTCGATCGCAGTGGGCGACGAAAACCCGCACTACGTCCAGCCGAAGCCGAGCTTTGTGCCGACGCTGGCGCAGGCGGATCTGTTCGTGACGACGGGGCTCGATCTCGAGCTCTGGGTCCCGGCCCTGCTCGATAAGGCAAACAATCCCAGGATCATGGAAGGTGGACCCGGCTACGTTACAGCGTACCAGGGACTTCCCCTTCTGGATATTCCCGCGAACCTGTCGCGCTCGCAGGGCGACATTCACGTCTACGGGAATCCTCACATCTGGACCGATCCGCTCAACGCTGTTCTCATCGCGCGCAACATCTTGCGGGGACTGAAGCGCGTCGCCCCTCAGGATGCCGACTACTTCACCGCACGTGAGAAGGATTTCGAAGAGCGTATCTACCGGGCCCTGTTTGGTGAGGAACTGGTGCGGCTGCTCGGCGGAAACACGCTCGCCGACCTCGACCGGCAAGGCAAGTTGTTCGCGTTCCTTGGACAGCAGCAATATCAAGGCGCTCCACTCATGACCCGGTTGGGCGGCTGGCTCAAGCAGGGAATGCCGTTCCGCGGCAAGCTCGTCGCCTGCTATCACAAAGAGTGGGACTACTTCTCGCGTGAGTACCAGATGACCTGCTTCGATTACATCGAGCCCAAACCCGGGATTCCGCCGACGCCGCGTCACGTCCAGGAGATCATCACGGCGATGCGTGACCAACACATCCAGGTCCTGCTCTCGACCAACTACTACGACCGCAATCAGGTGCTGGAGGTGGCGCAGCGCACGGGCGCCAAGGCCGTCATCGTGCCGTCCAATACGGGCGGAACGGCGGGTGTCGACACGTATTTCGACCTCATGAACCTCTGGATCACGCAGCTCGCCCAAGCATTCGGGGCGCCCGCCCCGGAGGTTCCGTGAGCGGCCTCCAGTTGATGCTGCCGCCGTTCGCGGCGTGCATGATCCTGGTGGCCATGCTCTCCTATCTCGGGCTGCACGTCATCGCCCGCGAGGTGATCTTCGTCGATCTCTCGCTCGCGCAGATGGCGGCGCTGGGCAGCCTTTCGGCGCTGCTCTTCCACATCCAGCCGGAATCGCCAAACACGTACATCTTTGCCCTGCTGGCGACGGCGGTCGGCGCGTTGCTGTTTGCGTTGACCCGCACATCCGGACGCGCGGGACGAGTGCCGCAGGAAGCGTTCATCGGGATCGTGTACGTCGTCGCATCGGCGGCTGCCGTACTGGTCGCCAACAAGGTGCCCGGCGGCGGCGAGGCGGTGGAAAAGACGCTGGTCGGCAGTTTGTTGTGGGTCACCTGGCCGACAATCGTCAGGCTCGCGATCGCCTACGCCGTGCTCGGCGTATTCCAGTTTGCGTTGCGGCGCCGGTTCTTGACGATCTCGTTTCATCCGGAGCAAGCGGAAGCGCACGGGTGGAGAATTCGCCTGTGGGACTTTCTCTTTTACCTCTCGTTCGGCGTAGTCATCACGTTGGCGGTTCCTATTGCCGGAGTTTTGATGGTGTTCAGCTTTCTCGTCGTACCGGCCGTGATCGCGAATCTGTTCACGGCCGACAAGCGCCGGCTGACGATCATTGCCTGGGGTACGGGAGCCCTCGCGTCCATCCTCGGTCTGTGGCTTTCGTACACGAAGGATCTACCAACCGGACCCCTCATCGTGTGCATGTACGGGCTGCTATTGATCGCGGCCGCAGGACTTCGGAAGCTTGGGGTGGGAGACAGAGAGGCGATTACCTGATGGTCGGACGGTCGGACGGTCGGACGGTCGGACGGTTATGCGCGGCGGTCGTTGTCTTACTGTCCGTCAGTCCGACCGTCCGACTGTCCAGTCAGGTTTCTCTCCGTTTCTCCCTCGGTGCCCGGTACAGCACCACGCTGGTCCACGATTCGATCGTCGTGCCCTTCGACCTGCGACCGGCCGTCGCACCAACGCTGGCGTTAAGCGTGCGCGACAACCTGCGCGGTCCCTGGACCGGGGATGCGACGCTCGATCTGTCGGCCGCCAAACTCAAGCGCTATGAGAGCGGCACGACCACGGAGACGGGATCGTTCACCGCGATCGCGTTCACTCTGGGACTGCGGCGCGAGCTGACCGACGGCGTCGGCGCCCGGCTCGGGTTCGGCG
>DASYRZ010000179.1:0-70334 GCA_036003865.1 Gemmatimonadales bacterium
GGGGCTCGGACCTCCGCTACGCGCTCCGCACGCTCGCCAAGAGCCCCGGCTTCACCCTCGTGGCGGTGCTGACGCTCGCCCTCGGCATCGGCGCGAACGCGGGCGTCTTCTCCCTGATGTACCAGGTGCTGCTGCGCCCGCTTCCGGTGCCGCAGCCGGACCGGCTAGTGAATCTTGCGGCCCCGGGCCCGATCCCGGGCTCGCAGTCCTGCGGTATGGCGGGTGACTGCGGCGCGCTGTTCAGCTACCCCATGTTCCGGGACCTCGAGCGTGGGCAGACCGTCCTGACGGGGCTCGCCGCGCACCGCGACTTGGGCGCAAGCGTTTCCGCGCCCGACGCCGCGCCGTTCACGGGCGAAGGGCTCTACGTCTCCGGGTCGTACTTCCCCACCCTCGGCGTGCGCGCCGCGGTCGGGCGACTGCTCGCCCCCAGCGACGATCGCGACATCGGCACGGGGTTCGTGACGGTGCTCGCCTGGGACACCTGGCAGACGCACTTTGGGGCGGATCCCGCCGTGGTGGGACGCGAGTTGCGGGTCAACGGGCAGGCGCTGACGGTGGTGGGCGTCGCGCCCCGCGGTTTCGAAGGCACGACGCTCGGCATCCGTCCCCTCCTGTACGTGCCGATCAGCATGCGCGGGATCCTCGATCGCGGCTTCCACGGGTTCGAGAACCGCCGGAACTATTGGATCTACGTGTTCGGCCGGCTGAAACCCGGGGTGTCGCTTGGGCAGGCGAGCGCGGGCCTGAACGCGGTCTATCACCCCATCATCGGAGACGTCGAAGCCCCGCTCCAGAACGGCATGAGCGATCAGACGATGATCCAGTTCAAGGCGAAGCGGGTGCTGTTGACGCCGGGAGCGCGCGGGCAGAGCAGGGAGCACACGGACGGCCGGACGCCCGTCCTGCTGCTCTTCGCGGTGACCGGCATCGTGCTCCTCATTGCCTGCGCGAACATCGCGAATCTGCTGCTCACCCGTGGGGCGGGTCGCGCGACGGAAATGGCAGTGCGGCTAGCGCTGGGGGCGAGCCGCCGGCGCCTTGTGGGCCAGCTGCTCACAGAGTCACTCCTGCTTGCTGCGCTGGGCGGTGCCGCAAGTCTCGTCGTCGCCGGTTGGACGCTCGCGGCGGTGGCGTCGCTGCTGCCGGCCGAGGCGACGGGCGGCCTGCGCTTCACACTCGACGCTGCAGTCCTCGGCTTCACGGCGGCGGTCGCCCTGGGCACGGGTCTGGTGTTCGGTCTCTTCCCCGCCTGGCACAGCACGCGGACGGCGGTGATGACCGCCATGCGGGCGAGCGCCGGGCAGGTCTCCGGGGCGCGAAGCGCCGCGCGCTTCCGGGACTCGCTCGTCACGGGGCAGATCGCGCTCGCGACGGCCCTCCTCGCGGTGGCGGGCCTGTTCGTGAAGAGCATGGCTAACGTCAGCCGCGTCGAGCTCGGCATGGACGTGGACAGCGTGGTCACTTTCGCGATCTCGCCCGAGCGCGCGGGCTACGACACCACGCGGACGCTCGCATTGTACGACCGGGCTGAGACCGCGCTCGCGGCCCTGCCCGGAGCGACGGCCGTGACGTCCTCGCTCGTGCCGCTGCTCGCCGGAGACAATTGGGGGAACGACGTGTGGATCCCAGGCTTTCCGACCGGACCGGATGTGGATCGGAACGCGCGCTACAACGAGGTGGGCGCCGGCTACTTCGCCGCCCTGGGCGTGCCGCTTCTGGCGGGACGTGAGTTCACGCTCGCCGACCGCCGGGGTGCGCCCCGGGTGGCGGTGGTGAACCGGGCGTTCACCAGGAAGTTTGGCCTGGCGGGGAGCGCCGTGGGCTCGTTCCTGTCGTTCCAGGGACCGGACTCGATCAACGTCCGGATCGTCGGCGTCGTACCCGACGTCAAATACAGCCAGGTCAAGGACACCGTCCCTCCCGTCTTGTACCTGCCCTGGCGGCAGAACTCGCACGTGCCGTTCCTGTATCTCTACGTCCGCACCGCGCGCCCCCAGGGGGCGCTGCGCGAGATTCCCATGGCGCTCAAGGGGATTGATCCGGGGCTGCCCGTGGAGGAGCTGCGGACGATGCCCGAGCAAATCCGCGAGAACGTCTTTCTCGATCGAATGATCGGCCTCCTGTCCACCGCCTTCGCCGCCCTCGCTACCCTGCTCGCCGCAGTGGGGCTCTACGGGGTGCTCGCCTATAGCGTGGCGCAGCGCACGCGGGAAATCGGATTGCGGATCGCCCTCGGCGCGGACGGGCCGCGCGTGCGGCGGTTCGTACTTAGGCAGGTGTCGGGCATGCTGGTGGTCGGTGGGGCGATCGGCATAGCCGGAGCACTCGGGCTGGGGCGGGCGGCGCGGTCTCTGCTCTTCGGCTTGACGGGGGACGATCCGCTGGTGCTCGCGCTCGCACTGCTGGTGCTCGCGCTCGTGGCGCTCGGCGCCGCGTACGTCCCTGCCCGCCGCGCGACCCGAGTGGACCCCATGATTGCTCTAAGGGCCGAATGATGGACATGCTGTTCCAATGCGAAGTACGGGCAGCGTGTAATTCAGCCGAGGGATGGATGGATTGTGAACTGAAAACTGCGGTGTCAGGTGTCAGGCGCCGGGTGTCAGGGGAATCAGATGCCGTGGCCTCAGCCCAGGTCGAGCGCGGAGCGCAGAGCCTGGTTCAGGTGAGCGACCTTCGCCCGAGGGAGCGAGCCGACGTAGTCGGTCAGGTCGGAGCGGCGCAGGCTGGTCAGGTTGTCGCACATGATCCAGCTCGGATGCTTGAGCCCTTCAGCCAGTCCCACGGGGACCTGCGTCGTCAGCTGCTCGCCCCGGCTGTAGACCGGGGCGCAGATCACGGTCGAGAACGCGCTCCGGAGCAGAGCCTCACGGCTCACCACCACGAACACCCGTGACTCCTTCACGTTGCCCGTGGGCTTCCGCACCCGGTAGAGATCACCGCGTCGCATCGGCGCTCACCGGGGGCGAGGCAGTGTCGGGGTCACGCGTCGCCCGGCCAGGGCGCCTGGTACTCCAGCACGTCCTCGGCCTCGGCGTTCAGGCGTCCCGCGGCGGCATTGATCCGCTCGATGTCGCGCGCCTGAGCCGCCGCGCGCGCCTTGCGTCGGAAATGGCGACGCAGGACCCGCTCGATGTACGCCGAGCGCGACTGGCCCGATCCGGCGTGCCGCGTCAGCTCTTGGAGCACTTCTCGTGAGAGTGTGATCGATGTCTTCTCCTTCATACTACCATGCTACTACCAGTCCGGCGGCGGGTCAAGCTGCGGCGCGCCTGGGCCCGGCCCGTCCATGTACCCAAAGCCCCTGCCTGCACGCGCCGTTATGAGTTACCTCCGCTACGCCCTCCGGAGCCTCCGCCGCACTCCCGGATTCGCCATAACGGCGATCCTCACGCTCGCCCTGGGTATCGGTCTCGCGACCGCGGTGTTCACGGTGGCCGACGCGCTGCTGCTACGCCGGCTCCCCGTGCAGGATCAGGATCGCGTTGTTGTGCTCTGGGGACAGAAGTCCGATCAAGATTTCGCCTATCCGTTGGGGTTCGACGATGCCCGCGAGTTCGCACAGCGCACCCGAGTGCTCGAGCGCGTCGCGACTTTCGCCTCCTGGGGCGCTGCGCCGTTACCGATTCGCGACGCGGACCAGATCTCAACCCTGCGCCGCGCGCTCGTTTCGGGAGAGTTCTTCGACGTGCTCGGCGTGAGGCCTGTACTCGGTCGAGCCTTGCAGCCGTCTGATGATGTGTACGGGGCGGCTCCGGTGATCGTGTTGAGCCATGCCGCCTGGCAGCGGAGGTTCGGCGGTGATACCCACGTATTGGGACGGCAGATCGTGATGTACGAGGATGGCGTACCCTACACCATCGTCGGTGTGATGCCCCAAGGACTCGATTACCCGCGAGGCTCCGACTTCTGGGCGCCCGTCGCGAAGGCGATTCCACCGCAAGGCCTGCAGTTTGTCTCGCTGCACGTGATCGGGCGGCTCGCACCGCGAGCAACGGTCGCCGAAGCCCGAGGCGAGCTGACCGGCTTCTTCGGCCGCGCCGAGGCGACGCCGTGGGGGCGCGACCTGCGCGGCGCGGTGCAAACGCTGCCGCGGCTCGTCTTGGGCGACGTACGACCGGCGTTGTTCGTGTTTGCGGCTGCCTCCGGCCTGCTCCTCCTGATCACCTGCATCAACGTCGCCAGTCTGTTGCTCGTCCGCGGCGTGGGACGTTTTCGGGAGATCGCTGTGCGCGCCGCGCTTGGTGCGGGGCGCGGGCGGCTGATCGTCCAACTGCTGATCGAGAACGGGATCCTCGCGGTCGCGGGCGCGGCGCTCGGGATTTTTGTAGCCGCCGCCGCACTCCAGAGCTTCATCGCGTTCGCGCCGGCCGGCGTACCCCGCCTCGACGAGATTCATCTGAATGCGACGGGGCTGGCCGGGGCTATCGGCATCGCGGGCGTCGCGATGCTGCTGTTCGGTCTGATGCCAGCGATTATGACGTCCCGCGTCGAGCTGCAGCGAGCGCTTCGGTCCGATACGCGGCACAGCGGAAGCAGGCGCTCGCGGTTCGCGACCGAAGGCCTGGTAGCGGGACAGGTCGCGCTCGCACTGGTCGTCCTCTCAGCAGCGGGGCTGATCGCCAAGAGCCTCCTCAAGCTCGAGCGGGCAGAGCTCTGGCTCGACCCTTCTGGTCTTCTGATCGGCGAGCTGGCGGTGCGATACGATCAGCCCGGCGACGCGGCCAAGCAACGCGCGTTGCTGGAGCGGCTACTGCCAGAGTTGCGGGCGATTCCTGGTGTGCGCGGCGTCTCGCCCGTTGTCGCGGTCCCCTTCGCAGGATCCGCGGCGTGGGACGGCCGGCCGGCCGCTGAAGGGCAATCGCAGGAAGAGACCGCTGCGAACCCGATGCTCAACATGGATGTCGTGGCCCCGGATTACTTCGAGACACTCGGCATTCCCGTCCTCCGGGGGCGCGGGTTCACCGATGCGGATCGTGCGGGCGCGCCGAGTGTGATCGTAATAAGTCAATCTGCTGCGCGCCACTACTGGCCGGGCCAGGATCCGATTGGCAAGCGCCTCCGGATGGGAGCCGATCTGGAGCGGACCGTCACGGTCATCGGCGTTATCCCCGATACGCGATACCGCGACCTGCGCGAGGCGCGGCCCAGCATGTATTTCCCCCTACGGCAATCGTTCTTCCCCTTCGCACCGCTGGCCCTCGCCATTCGGACGAGCGGCGCTCCGGACGCGCAGGTACCGGTTATCCGCCGCGTGATCAGCGAGACCGAACCGGGTGTCGCGCTGACGAGCGCGGCATCATTTGAGACGTACCTCGACGGACCGCTGGCGCAGCCCCGTTTGAACGCGCTGCTCCTCGCGGTGTTCGCGGGTGCCGCTGTCGTCCTTGCAGGAGTCGGCTTGTTCGGCGCTATGGCCACCATGGTGCGCCAGCGGACCCGCGAGCTCGGAGTTCGCATGGCATTAGGGGCCAACGCAGGAGATCTGCGACGGATGGTGATGGGTCGCGGTCTGACGATCGCGGCGGTCGGATCAGTGCTGGGACTGATCGGTGCGCTCCTGGCGAACCGTTTGTTGCAGGGGTTGCTCTACGACGTAAGTCCGACAGATCTCGCGACCAACACGGCGGTCACCGGATTCCTGATTGTTGTGGCAGCTATCGCCAGCCTCATCCCAGCGCGAGCAACAACACGCATCGATCCGGTGGCGGCGTTGCGAGCGGAATAGGTGTCGGGGGGCTACTCGGTGGCAGCCCGTGCGACTGACGCGCTCAGTGGGAGTCGCGACGTTTGTCGCGACGGTTGGAAGCGCGAAGCATGAAGCCGGCTACGGCCAGGATGGCCACAGCGGCAAACGTAGGAATCCAGCGGATCAGGTAGCTCATCCGTGTCTATTCGTCTGACTCAAGTGATTCAAGGATGATCCCGAGAGTCACGGAAAGCAAGCCGAAAACGACCATGAGCGAGATGAGAAGCTCGCCGGGTCCTTCCTTCTGGAAGATTGCGTCGAGGGGACCAAACACGACAACGAGAATGCCGATGTCACGGATGGTCTCGCCGACGAGACGTTGTGCCTTGCGCCTGTCGATCATGGCCGACCCGTCAAGTCGAGGGAACTTAGGTGGCTTGCCCAGCCAATGCGGCATCCTTTTCGCGCGGGAAGGACCCTCCGGACGCACGCCCCTGGCACCCGGCACCTGACACCCGACACCTTTACTCCATGTCCGCACCGCGCCTCCTCATTGCTGACGATCAGCCTGACGTCCTCGAAGCCCTGAAGCTCCTGCTGAAGGGCGAAGGATTCGAAGTCGAGACAGCCGCTTCGCCACGAGGGGTTCTCGCCGCTGTCGAAGCGCGCGACTTCGACGCGCTGCTCGTCGACATGAACTACACCCGCGATACGACATCCGGGGCCGAAGGACTCGATCTCCTCTCACGCGTGCAGGCGCTCGAGGGTCCGCCACCGATCGTCGTCATGACCGCGTGGGCGAGCATCGACGGCGCGGTGGAGGCGATGCGGCGCGGCGCGCGGGATTACGTCGAGAAGCCCTGGGACAACCGGCGTCTGCTCGCGACCATGCGGACGCAGGTCGAGCTGGGCCGCGCGCTGCGCAAGAGCCAGCGCCTCGAGATCGAGAACCGCACACTCCGCAGAGAAGGGCTTCCCGAGCTCATCGCCGAATCGCCCGCGATGCAGCCGGTCTTGCGCCTGATGGAACGCGTGGGGCCGTCGGACGCGAACGTGCTTATCCTCGGTGAGCATGGAACGGGGAAAGAGGTCGTGGCGCGCTGGCTGCACGCGGCGTCGGCACGGGCGGAGCGGCCGATGATCGCGGTCAATCTGGGCGGGATCCCCGACGGGCTGTTCGAGAGCGAGCTGTTCGGGCATATGCGCGGGGCGTTCACCGACGCGAAGACTGACCGCATCGGGCGCTTCGAGCTCGCCGAGGGCGGCACGCTGTTCCTCGACGAGATCGCGAATCTGCCGCTCCCGCAGCAGGCGAAGCTGCTGCGCGTGCTCGAGACTGGCGAGTACGAGCGCGTGGGCGCGTCCCGCGCGCGCCGGGCCGACGTGCGCGTCGTCGCGGCCACGAACGCCGACATCCAGGCGGAGGTGAAGGCCGGTCGTTTCCGTGAAGATCTGCTGTTTCGTCTCAACACGGTCGAGATCCGGCTTCCCCCATTGCGCGAGCGGCGCGCCGACATTCCGCTGCTCGCCGCGCATTTCCTGCGTCGCTACGCCAACCGCTACCGCAAGGCGGCGAAGGAGTTCGCGCCGGATGCGATGGAGCTGTTGCTCCGCCATTCGTGGCCCGGCAACGTGCGGGAGCTCGATCACGCGGTGGAGCGGGCCGTGCTGATGACGGAGAGCGGCCCTGTGCGGGCCCGCGACTTCGGGTTGGGAGGGAGCGGAGGGGGAGACGGCGCGGCGCTCGATCAGATGAGCCTGGAAGACGTCGAGCGCGTGCTGATTCAGAAGGCGCTTACCCGCGCCGCGGGCAACGTCAGCGATGCGGCGAAGGCCCTCGGCCTGTCGCGCAGCGCGCTGTACCGCCGGCTCAAACGGCATGGTCTCTAAAGCGACTCCGCGTCACGAGCGGCGTGTTTTCTGGCTCGCGCTGGTCGGCGGCTTCCCGGCGGTCGCGCTCGCCCTGGGCCTCCTCTGGTTCGGCGACTTCACTCCCCGCACACAATGGACGCTCACGATCGTGGTCGCGGGCGTCTGGCTCGCGTGCGCCGCAATCGTAAAGGAGCACGTCGTGCGGCCACTACAGACCGTATCGAACGTGCTGGCCGCGCTGCGCGAGCGCGACTATACACTGCGCGCCCGGGGATCGAATCCCGAGGACGCGCTCGGATTGCTGCTCCTCGAGCTGAACAGTCTGGGCGACGATCTCCGCGCCCAGCGGTTGGGCGCGTTGGAAGCCACCGCGCTGCTCCGGCGCGTGATGGAAGAAATCGACGTCGCGATCTTCGCGTTCGACGCCGAGCACGCGCTTCGACTCGTAAACCGCAGCGGCGCGGCGCTGCTCGGCCGCGCGCCCGAGCAGCTGCTCGGCCGCGACGCGGCGAGTCTCGGTCTCGCCAGCTCCCTCGCGGGCGACACGCCGCGCGTCGATGCGCTCGCGTTTCCCGGCCGCGCCGGACGCTGGGAAGTGCGGCGTGGCACCTTCCGGCAGGGCGGCCTCCCACACCAACTGTTGGTGCTCACCGATGTGAGCCGCGCGCTCAGCGACGAGGAGCGGCAAGCGTGGAAGCGGCTGATTCGAGTCCTGAGCCACGAGCTCAACAACTCGTTGGCGCCCATCAAGTCGATCGCCGACAGCCTGCTTGCCCTCATCACCCGGCAGCCGGCGCCGCCAGACCAGCTCGAGGACCTCCGCAAAGGACTTGGCGTGATCGCGAGCCGCTCGGAGTCCCTCAGCCGGCTGATGGCCGCGTACGCCCGGCTGGCACGGCTGCCGGCGCCGCGGCTCGAGCGTGTCGCGATTCAGGACTGGGTGCGCCGCGTCGTCGCGCTGGAGACGCGCCGACAGGTCACGATACGCCCTGGTCCGAATGTGACGATCCAAGCGGATGGCGGACAGCTCGATCAGCTGCTGATCAACCTCGTGCGCAACGCGGTTGACGCGACGCTCGAGGCGAACGGAGCGGTGGAGGTCGGCTGGGAGACGCGAAACGGCCAGCTCGATGTCTGGGTCCGCGACGAAGGCGCCGGCCTCGCCGACACGGCCAATCTGTTCGTGCCCTTCTACACAACGAAGCCCGATGGTTCGGGGATAGGTCTCGCGCTGTCGCGGCAGATCGCCGAGGCGCACGGTGGAACGCTGACGCTCTCAAACCAAGCGACGGGGCCCGGTTGCGAAGCTCGCTTGACGCTCCCGGTAGATTGACGATATGAACCTCGCACTCATTCTCGCTCTGACACTGGCCCCCGCGGATACCGCGACCTTCGCCGGCGGCTGCTTCTGGACGATGGAGCACGCCTACGACGACCTGCCCGGCGTGATCTCGGCGACCTCCGGATTCATGGGCGGCACGACGAAGAACCCCTCCTACATGGATGTCGTAGAGGGAAACACCGGCCACCTCGAGTCCGTGCAGGTGATCTACGATCCTGCGAAAGTCACCTACGAGACGCTGCTTTGGACGTTCTGGCACAACATCGACCCGTTCCAGACGGACGGGCAGGCGTGTGACACGGGCCCGAATTACCACACCGCGGTCTTTGTCCGCGGGGCCGAGCAGCGCCGGGCCGCCACCGTGACGCGCCGGCAGATCGGCGACCGCTTCCATCGCGACGTCGCCACCCAGATTCTGACAGCCGGTCCGTTCTATCCGGCCGAAGAGTACCACCAGGACTATGCGAAGAAGAACCCGGTCCGCTACGGGATGTACCGCACCGGCTGCGGCCGCGACCGGCGACTCAAAGAGATCTGGGGCGATGAGGCAGGGAAGGTTTCTGTCGGGGGGTCAGGTGGAAACGTAAGAGGAGCAACATATACTGTGAAACCAAAACCAAGTGACGCCGAGCTTCGGCGCGCGTTGACGCCATTGCAGTACGAGGTCACGCAACACGAGGCGACCGAGCGTCCGTTCCAGAACGAGTTCTGGGACAATCATAAGGAAGGGATCTACGTCGACGTCGTGTCCGGCGAGCCGCTGTTCAGCTCGACCGACAAATACGATTCGCACACCGGGTGGCCGAGCTTCACGCGGCCGCTCGACGCGAGCAACGTCCAGGAAAAAACCGATCGCTCGCTGTTCATGGAGCGCACCGAGGTGCGTTCCACGCACGCGGACTCGCACTTGGGCCACCTCTTCAATGACGGACCGAGGCCGACGGGACTGCGCTACTGCATCAATTCAGCGTCGCTGCGATTTATTCCGGTGGACAGTCTGGAAGCAGAGGGCTACGGGCAGTACCTAGCGCTGTTCAAGAAGTAATCACCGTCGTTGACGCTCGAGCTGACCGATGGCGCGGTGCAGCCGTTCGATGGCCGCGCCGAGGTCCTCGCTCGGTCCCGTCGACAACTCCCCGGCTAGCGCGACTTCCCTGAGCAGCTGCAGGGCATTCCGGACGTGCTCGACGGGCCGCTCGGCGTTCGGGGAGCGCGACGCGCGACCCCGGCGGTCGAGCGTGCTGCGGCGCTCGGACCCGCGGCGGCGATCCACCACCTGGCGGCGCTCTTCTGTCACGACCATGACAGCCCGCCGACGTGGCTCTGACCGGCGGTCGTTGCCCGCGCGACGGTCAGCCCACAATCTCGTGAATGTCACCCAGGAAGCCTCGCACGGCGTGGGAACGGGTCAAACGGCCCGGCGAACCTACCACGAAACCAACCATTTGTCGAATCGTACCATCAAAGGAATAGCCTGACTCCCAAGGATAATTCATGATGCCGCTCATGCCGGTCGCTGCCGTCATTTTGGCGTTGCAAACCGCTGGTTCCCCGCCCCCGACGGCGCCGAGGGCGACGACCGCCGCGGCGCACCGTGCCACGAGCCCCCCGGTGATCGACGGGAAAGACAATGACGACGTCTGGCGCCAGGCGCCGGTCATCAAGGACTTCCGGCAATTCCAGCCGACCGAGGACGCGAACCCGAGCCTCCCCACCGAGGCCCGCGTCGCGTACGATGACCACAATCTCTACGTCTTCGTGCGAGCCTTCGACACACATCCCGATAGCATCAAGAAGCTCCTCGCCCGCCGTGACGTCCGCATCTGTTGTGACCAAATCAAAATCGTCATCGACTCCTACCACGACCGCCGCACCGGCTTCGAATTCGCCGTGAATCCCGGCGGGGTAAAGCGCGACTACGCGATGTACGGGGACGACCAGCAGGAAGACGACGCGTGGGACGGTGTGTGGGAAGTCGCGACGCAGGTGGATTCGCTCGGCTGGACCGCGGAGTTTCGGATTCCGCTCTCGCAGCTGCGCTATGCGCACGCGCCGAGCAATACCTTCGGCTTTGCGATTTGGCGCGACATCGACCGTCATGGCGGCGAGCGGGTAGGTTGGCCGCTGTACCGCACGTCGCGTCGCGGCTTCGTGTCGCAGCTCGGTGACCTCGTCGGACTCGATGGTCTGGCGGCACCGCGCCGTCTGGAGCTGGCGCCCTACGCCGTGGTCAAGAACGTCCCGGTGCCTGCATTCGAGCGTGACCAGCAGTACACCGCCGGCGCCGATATCAAATACGGAATCACTTCGAACATCACGGTGGACGCGACGGTGAACCCCGACTTCGGGCAAGTCGAAGCGGATCCCTCCGTCGTCAACCTGACGTCCTTCGAGACCTTCTTCCAGGAACGCCGTCCATTCTTCGTCGAAGGCACCGGCATTTTCAACTTCGGCGTGAACTGCAACATCGTGAACTGCAGCGGGGAAGGGCTGTTCTATTCCCGGCGCGTAGGTCGCGACCCACAGCTCCGCGGAGTGTACGGCGACGCCGAATCACCGAACGCGAGCCGGATTCTTGGCGCCGCCAAGATCACGGGGCGACTACCCGCTGGTCTCACGATCGGCGCGGTCGAGGCGGTGACGCAGCGCGCGCAGGGCCCCGGCAACCGTACGATCGAGCCGTTCACGAACTACGGCGTCCTGCGCCTGCAGCAGGACTATCGCAACGGCAAGAGCGGGATCGGCTTCATGGCGACCGCAGTGAACCGCGACCTGGACCAATGGACCGATGGCTTCTTGCGGAGCCGCGCCTATGTGGGCGCGGTGGATTTCCGGCACCGTTTCCACAATGACAACTACGAAGTCTCCGGCTCTTTCGACCTCAGCACAGTGGGCGGCAGTCCCGCCGCGATTGCCCGCACGCAGCGCAACTCGACCCACAATTACCAGCGGCCGGACGACGACGTCACGTTCGACAGCACGCGCACGTCGCTCAGCGGGAGCGCCCAAGAGCTGCTCCTGACCAAGCAAAGCGGGTTCATCCGCTTCCAGACCAGCTACATGCGTCGCTCGCCGGGCTTTGAGATCAATGACCTGGGCATTCTGTTCCGGTCCGATCAGCAGGGATGGAATACCTGGGGTGCCTTGAACTGGCAGAAGCCGAACAAGGTGTTCCAGCGGGCGTTCTGGAACTTCAACTGGTGGCAATTCTGGACGACCGGCGACGGGCTCCCGACGGATCGCGCCGCGAACACGAACTTTCACGGCCAGTTCAAGAATCAGTGGTGGATCCATGTCGGGGGGACCCTCGGCAATTTGGGCGACATCTTCTGCGATCGCTGCGCGCGTGGTGGGCCGGCGGTGAGAAGCGATCAGTACATCGCCCCGTGGGTCGGTCTCCAGTACGACCAGCGCGCCGCGATTGTCCCTCAAGTCTTCATGAATTACTTCAAGGGCGACCGCGGTCACTCACGGGCGACCAACGTGAGTCCGCAGGTCGGCCTGCGGGTGTCCTCCCAGTTCCGCGGCTCGGTGAGCTTCAGTGCCAGCCACAACATCAGTGACGCGCAGGATCTGAACCCGGTCACGGACGCGACCGGCACGCACTACCTGTTCGCGCACCTCGATCAAAAGACGACGTCGATGTCGTTCCGCATCGATTACACTGCCACACCGACGCTGACGGTGCAGGTGTACGCCTCTCCGTTCGTGAGCAAGGGGCGGTGGTCCAACGTGCGCGAGCTGTCCAGCACACCACGCGCCGCACGCTATGACGATCGCTTCCAACCGTTCACCGGGCCGGGCCCGGGCGATTTCAACTTCAAGTTCTTTAACTCGAATTTCGTCGTGCGGTGGGAGTATCGACCGGGCTCGACCTTGTTCCTGGTCTGGAATCAGGGACGCGACGACTTTGAGCCAACGGCGGGAACCAAGAGCGTTTTCGGGGACTTCAAGCAGCTCTTCAACGCCTATCCGCGGAACACGTTTCTGATCAAGGCATCCTACTGGCTTAATCATTAAGTGCACGCGGCAGGTTGGCACGTCGGCACGATGCCGCGCGAATCAGTTCGTGCCGACGTGCAGTCGTGCCGACGTGAGATGTCCGTCACAGCTGATGATTCTCCGTCGGGGAAGGTCTGTAGAGCA
The DNA here is from genome assembly GCA_036003865.1 of Gemmatimonadales bacterium. Classification (GTDB taxonomy): domain Bacteria; phylum Gemmatimonadota; class Gemmatimonadetes; order Gemmatimonadales; family GWC2-71-9; genus 20CM-2-65-7. The sequence continues at coordinate 13,050 of DASYRZ010000179.1, forward strand.
TTGCCGTGAGCGTTCCCAGGACGAGCATCGTGAAGAGCTCGAGGCCGAGCTGCTTGAGCGTGAGACTGAACGGCCACGGCTGCTCGGCGAACCACAGGAGATACATCGGGACCGGGCCAAAAAGCCATGCGAGCCCACCGAACCGCAGCCCCTGCGGAATTTCCTCGCCGGGAACGGGGCGCACCCAGCGGCTGAACAGCGCGACGAACGCAACGGCCATTGCGAGATGGGACAGCGGCAGAAAGACGATCATCCATGCCGAAGCCGTCGCTCCTTCAGGTCCAACCTGCATCGGTCGCAGCAAGGTCCCATAAAACGGCCGATAGTCAGGGCCGAGGATGAAGCCGTGGATGATGATGGCGAAGATCTGCGCGACGAAGAACACGACTGCGACAGTCAGGATGAAGCGTTTGGTGCTCATCAGGCCTCCGAAGGATCGGACGGCCAAAGTTATACACACCCTAAAGGGTGTGCTCGGCCAACACTGTCCTTAAGGACAGCGTCAGCCGAGCGCACGCTTTAGCGTGTGAACAGCTACTTCTTCTTGACGGCCATCACTGCCGCGTACGCATCCACAAAACCGGCGCCCACTTCCCATGTTGCGTATCCCGGCAGCGGTTTGGCGGTTGATGTCAGCGCGTTGAGGACCTGATCGGGCTTGAGGGTGCCACCCGCCGCCTCCTGCATCAGCGCGACGACACCGGCGATGTGCGGCGACGCCATCGATGTGCCCGACGCGCAGGTATAGAACGCCTGATTCAGCAGACTGATATTGCAAATTCGCGCATCGTGGTTCAGGTCGGTGCTATTGAGCACCGTTCCTGTAGACGCGCGGGTCGAGACGATGTGCACGCCAGGCGCGGTGATGTCCGGATGATACAGCGGATCGCCCGGAATGCCGCGCGAGGAGAAGTCGGCCAGCACGTGCGGTCTGGGCTCGTTGTTCGTGGGAACGAGCGGGTTCGAGCCGTCGTCCAGCATGCAGTGGGCTTCGGAGTTCGTCGGATCGGTGACGCCCACCTTGCACCCCGCCGCCACGCCAATCACCCAGGGCGCGACGCTGTAGGGATTCAGCGTGTTCTGATCCGGCCCGTCGTTGCCGGCGGCGAAGACGACCGTGATGCCGCGGCTGGCGACCTTCTTGGTGGCTTCGTTAATGGGATCCTTGGGATCGAAGGCGCCGCTCGTCCCCCAGGAGTTGTTGACGACTTTGATGTTGTACTGCTGCTGGTGGTCGAGGATGTAGTCGAAGCCGGCGAGTGCAAAGAAGATGAACAGGATGTCGCCGGTACCGATGCCGATCAGGTTGGCGCCGGGCGCGACACCCGTGTAGTAGCCGCTCGACGACGTACCGCGTGCCCCCACGATTCCGGCGACGTGCGTGCCGTGGCCGACCGAGGTCTCAGAATTCGGAAGATTCTCCACGACCAGGGTCGCGCCCTTGCGGATCGGCTTCGGCGCGTCCTTCCCGAAGGTGAACAGGTCGTTCTGGTTGTAGAGGACTTTGACGTTTTGGACCGTGTACTGCGGATAGGCGACGTCGGCGTTGTAGGCGCCATCGATCCCGCTGTCGAGGATCGCCACCCCGATCCCTTTCCCGGTGATGCCGGCCACGTGTACGGCATCGGCGCGAATCGCCGGCACGCTCTCGTGCAGCATGTAGTAGTCGAGCTGTTTGTTGGCGTAGATCCCTTCGAGACCGGGCAGGGTGGAAATCGTGAGCAGTTGACCAGGTGTGGCGAGCGCCGCGACCATCGAGAAGTTGTTGTACTGCACCACGCCGGCGCCGGTGCTCAAAATCCCGTTCGTGACCGCATCCAGCGTCGTCTGGGTCTCGTCGTAGTTGACGATGTAGATCGCCGCGTCGCTGGCTACGACCGCGCCGGCCGGAAGCTGCGCCGGTCCGGCGACCTGGCGGGGTTGGTCGCAGGCCACCAGCGCGACCAACGCACCTGCCGCGATGAGCCACCTGTTCATTGAGACCTCGGTGTCAGGGGATGTCCCGAGGTTTCAGCAAGGCACATGCCCGATTGCTAAGCGCTGAAAGCACAACGGCCGCCCGACGCGGGCGGCCGTTTGTGTGGAGTGCGCGCGACAGTTATTCCGGCTCGATCCGCTCCAAGGCGAAGCGCAACCGCAACATCGCCGTGTCCAACAGCCGGCGCGAGTCGTCGCGCAGCGCGCCCTGGTCGGCCAACTCCGTGAGCAGCTCCAGGACGGCATGGATCTGCGCGGTCGCCGATTCCACGATCAGCCGGCGATCGAGGCCGGTGCGGCGCTCGGTGTGCACCGGCACGCTCTTGACCCGCCGATCTGCGCCCCGCCTGCGATTCGCAACAGTCATGGGACCACCTCCCAGGTGCGTTCGCTGTTCAGCAGTGCGTCCAGGTCTCCCCCCCCCTTGCCCGATGCCGCTCCCGTCTGGGCGTAGACGTCGTGCTCGTAGGACTCCGTTGGATTGCAGTACAGCACGCCCATGGCCGTCGGGAAGGGCGGCTCCAGCCGTGCGAGCAGCATGGCCAGCGGGCGGTTCGTCTCGTCGTGGACCAGGATATCGGCGGCCGTCACGCCGCCCTCGCCGAGCGTCACGATTTCGAGCTCGAGCTTGCCGGGTTTGAGCCGCAGTCCCTTCTCCTTCTGCTTGCCGAACAGCAACGGCTTGCCGTGCTCGAGTAGGATCTGCGCATCGGCTGCGACGTCCTTGCCGGTGATGTTCTCGAAGACCGCGTCGTTGAAGACGACGCAGTTCTGGAGGATTTCGACGAAGGACGCACCCTTGTGGGCGTGACCGCGCTTCAACACGCCGATGAGATGCGGCTGCAGCGTGTCGATAGAGCGAGCGACAAAGCGCGCGCCGGAGCCTAAGGCGAACGCACAGGCCGACACGGGATTCTCGACCGAGCCGAAGGGCGTGGAGGGCGAGCGCGTGCCGCGCCGCGACGTGGGCGAGTACTGGCCCTTCGTGAGACCGTAGATCTCGTTGTTGAACAGGATGATGTTCAGGTCGACGTTGCGGCGCAGCACGTGCAGCATGTGGTTGCCGCCGATCGACAGCCCGTCGCCATCACCCGTCATCACCCAGACGTCGAGCTCCGGGTTCGCCAGCTTGATTCCCGTAGCGATCGCGGGCGCGCGGCCATGCACGGTGTGGAAACCGTACGTCGACATGTAATAAGGAAAGCGCGCCGCGCAGCCGATGCCGCTGACGAACACGGTGCGCTCGCGCGTGAGCCCGAGGTCGGCGCACGCTTTCTGCACCGCCTTGAGGATCGCGTAATCGCCGCACCCCGGACACCAGCGGACTTCCTGGTCGGAGGCGTAGTCCTTGGGCGCGAGCTGCGCGTCGGTGATCGTGGTGACGGTCATCCGGCTTCGCCGCCTAACCCGCTTCCCTCGGAGGGAGGGGGAGCGCCACCGCGGATGCGTTGCACGATATCGGTCACGCGGAACGGCTTTCCAGTGACCTTGCTGAATCCTTCCGCGTCGACCAAATACTCCGCCCGGAGCAGTTTCACGAGCTGTCCGTTGTTCATCTCGGGGACGAGCACGCGCTCGTAGCGCTTGAGCAGGTCACCGAGATTCCGCGGGAACGGGCTCAGGTAGCGGACATGAATGTGCGCGACGTCGCGCCCTTCATCGCGCGCGATCTGCACCGCGCGATGAATCGCGCCGAACGTCGATCCCCATCCCACCACCGCGAGCTTGCCGTGGTCTTCGCCCAGGGCGACGGTCTGGAGCGGGATGTCGTTCGCGATCCCCGCGATCTTGTCGGCGCGCGCTTTCGTCATGCGCGCGTGATTGTCGGCGTCGTACGAGATGTGGCCCGAGTCGTAGTCGCGCTCGAGCCCGCCGATGCGATGCTCGAGCTGCGGCGTGCCGGGCTTCACCCACGGGCGCGCCAGCGTCTCGGGATCGCGCAGGAACGGATGGAATCCGGCGGGATCGGTGCGGTAGGTGACGGGGAAGCGCGGGAGATCTGCCTCGCGCGGAATCAGCCACGGCTCGGCGGCGTGCGCGAGATACCCGTCGCTCAGCACGATCACCGGAGTCATGTACTTCGTGGCAATCCGGACCGCCTCGATCGCGATGTCGAAGCAATCAGCCGTCGATACCGGTGCGACCACCGCGAGCGGTGCGTCGGCGTTGCGGCCGTGCACCGCCTGAAACAGATCCGACTGCTCCGCTTTGGTCGGCATGCCGGTGGAAGGCCCCGCACGCTGCGAGTCGATGACGATGAGCGGCAGCTCGGTCGCGATCGCGAGCCCGAGCATCTCGGTCTTGAGGGCGATCCCCGGCCCTGAGCTCGAGGTCACGCCCAGCGCACCGGCATAGGCGGCGCCGAGCGCCGCGCCACTTGCGGCAATCTCATCCTCGGCCTGGAACGTGATGACGCCGTAGGCGCGGAGATTGGCGAGCGTATGCAGCAGCGCGGATGCCGGCGTAATGGGATATCCGGCGAACACCATCTTCTCGATGCCGGCAGCACGCATCCCGGCGACCAGCCCCCACGCCAGGCCTTCGGTTCCACTGACGGTCCGGTAGCGCCCCGGTTGCACCTCCGCCTTCGGCACGACATAGCCGACCATGTGCTCCGTCATCTCGGCCGTCTCGCCGAAGGCGTGGCCGGCGTTGAGTGCCGCGATGTTGGCCTCGGCAATCACCGGCTTCTTCGCGAACTTGCGTTTGAGCCAGTCGATGGTGGCAGTGCGCTCGTAGCCGTACATCCACAAGAGCAAGCCCAGCGCCCACATGTTGCGGCAGAGATGCGCTTCGCGCGACGACAGACCGTGCGGCTTCACCGCATCGGCGGTGAGCTTCGTGATGTCGAACTTCAGAACCTGATACTTGGCGAGCGAATCGTCTTCGAGCGGGTTGCGTTGGTATCCGGCCTTGTTGAGGTTGCGCTCATTGAACGCGGCCGTATCTACGATCACCGTGCCGCCCACCCGCAGATCGACGAGCTCGACCGTCAATGCCGCCGGGTTCATCGCCACGAGCACGTCCACCGCATCGCCCGGGGTCATGACGTCTCTGCCGCCGAAATGGATCTGGAACGCCGATACGCCGAACGTCGTCCCGGTGGGCGCGCGAATCTCGGCGGGGAAATCGGGAAAGGTCGAGAAATCGCTGCCCGCGAGCGCGGTCTCGAGTGTGAATTGGCTGCCGGTCACCTGCATGCCATCGCCCGAGTCGCCGGCAAATCGGATCACGACCGAGTCGCGCGATTCGCGTTGCGGGTGGACGATGGAGGAAGTGGCCATAGCCTTAATCTATACGACGTTTCGGAGCACGAACCACACGTTGGCGGGGCGTTCGGCAAGCCGTCGCATATACCAGGCGAACCAGGCGCTGCCGTAGCTAATTAGAACCCGCACCTCGGCCCCCATCGAAGCAAGCTTCCGCTGCTCCTCCGCCCGGATCCCATACAGCATGTGGAACTCGTAAGACGAGGGGTCGACGCGCTGATCCACGGCGATCTTCCGGATCGCCTCGATGAGCGGGATGTCGTGGGTCCCGAAGACCGGCTTCGCCCGCTGGCGTGCCGCCTCGGCGAGCAGCCGCTGGGCGAGCTTGCGGTAGTTCTCGTCCACATCGCGCTTCTTGGGGAATGCCACGTCGGGCGGCTCGTTGTACGCGCCCTTGACCAGCCGGATCCCCGGTGCGAGCGCCAGCAGCCCCTCGAGATCCTTGACGGTCCGGTGCAGGTACGCCTGCAGGCAGACGCCGACGTTCGGCCATTCGGCCTTGGCGCGCCGGTATACCTCGAGCGTCGCGTCGACATAGCGCGACTCCTCCATGTCGATCCAGAGGAAGGACCGCGCCTGGTCGGCCCGCGCGGCGAGCTTCAGGACGTCCTGCACGCATCCTTCCTTGCTCGCCTCCAGGCCGAGGTGCGTCAGTTTGACCGAAACGTGCGCCGGCAGCTTGCGCCGCTGAATCTTTTCGAACACTCCGAGGTAATGATCGCGCACCGCGGCCGCTTCAGCGCGATTCGTGACCTGCTCGCCCAGCTCGGTCAAGACGCTGCCGAGACCGGCTTTCGCGAATTGCCCCGCGGCTTCGAGTGCGGCGTCGAGCGTTTCGCCCGGCATGAAGCGCTTGACGGCGCGTTGAAAAAAACGCCGCTCGCGGAGCTGGCGTGCGAGCCATTGACTGCGCGAGGCTCTGAGGAGGAGACTGCGTGCGAATCCCATGGCGGGTAACCTCACCCCCTGACCCCCTCTCCGCAAATGCGGAGAGGGGGCACGCATTCTTCGATATCGTTCCCCCTCTCCATGTCATGGCGAGGGGGTCAGGGGGTGAGGTCGTGTTATCGTTATTCATGGCTCCAATTCGGATGCTCTCGATCTTCGTTCTCGGACTCGCCGCCTGCGCCCACCCGCGCAGCGGCGTGGGTCCCGCCGCCGGCGCGCGCGAGGCGCCGGAGGAGAGCTGCCTCCTCTCGACCGGCGACGTCTCGGGTCATTCCGCGACGATCACGATCGGCCTGAGCGAAGCCGTCGACCCCCGTCACGCGCCGTTCGCGCGCAACGACGCCGAGCGCATCGTATTCCGGCACCTCTACGAGCGGCCGGTGCGCATCGATTGCGCAGGCCACGCGCTGCCGGAGCTGGCGGAGCAGTGGTCGAAGGGAGACGACGGCCGGCGGTGGACATTCCGGCTGCGCGAGGACGCCAAATTCTGGGACGGCGCTCCCGTAACGGCTCAGGATGTCGTCTTCGGCAGAGGAGGACTCGGGTATACGCTGGGTGTCGTCGAGCCGCACGTCGTTGGCGTGACGCTCGCGCGAGCGAGCGACGACGTTCCGCCGGTCCTCGGCGACCCCGGGCTTGCCGTCTCGAAGGCGGCGCCGGACACGAGCTGGCCGATCGGCACCGCCGCGTATTGGGCGACCAGCGTCACCACGACGACGCAGGAGATTCGCGCCCACAGTCCCCAGGGTGACACGATCGTGTTCCGGTTCGCCCCGAGCGGCGACCCGCGTGATCTGCTCGACGCCGGCGTCGATCTGCTGGTGACGCGCGACCGAGCGCTGCGCGACTACGCGGGGACGCTCCCGAACCACGCGGTGGTCCCGTTGCCCTGGGACCGCACCTACGTCTATGTCAGCGCCGCCGCCAGCGACACCCGCTTCGACGGGCTCGAGCAGGCGGTACGATCGGACGCGCGGCGCGCCGAGGCGGGGGGTGCGTCGTGGTGGCGCGATCTCAAGGGCTGCGGGCTGGGGCAGGACAGCTTGCCGGCCCCGACGACGGGCCAGCACCGCATTCTCTACACGCGGTCCGATCCCACCGCGCGGGAGCTGGCGGGTCGGCTGGCCGCCTTGACGCACGCCGTCGCGACGAGCAGGGCGACGGACGATTTCCGTAACGCGCTTGCTGCCGGCAAGGACTGGGGCTACGTCGTGGCGCTGCCGCGTGTGACGGCGGATGTCTGCCGGTCCGCCCGGGAGCTGCTGCCGGCGTGGCCCGCGATCGTCACGCCGCTGGTCGACACGCGTGCCACCGCGATCGTGCGCCGCGGCGTAGCGCGCTGGACCATCGATCAGGACGGCACAGTCCATCTCGCCCCATGAGATTCCGCACACGCCTCCTCATCTCGTTCGGGGTGGTGGTGTTGATTCCGCTGCTCGTCTTTGGCCTCGGTATCCGCCGGGAGATGACGAAGCGCGTCACCTCGGAGTACGACCGGCGGGTGAACGCACTGGTCGGAGTGATCAACGCCGACATCGCGCGTGAAGACGACCGCATTCGTGCCCGCCTTGCCGCGCTTAAGAGCTCGCTCGCGGATGATTCCCGCTTCCGCGGTGTGGTGGTGCGCGGGGAGGATCGCAGCTACGCGCTCGATTATGCCGGCAATGCGATGCGCGTGGCCGGCCTGGACTTCCTGCAAATCCAGGACGATGAGGGACGCATCGTCTCGTCCGGCCATTTTCGCAACGAATTTGACCGCCTCGGACCGGCGGTACCGGGCATGGGACCGGCGCTCGTTCGGGCTGCTGCCGCCGAGGGTCCGTTTCTCGCCCTCGTCTCGAGCGATACGCTGAGCATCGGGGCGAGACGGTTCCGACTGATCGGCGGAATCGCGGTCGACTCGCAGTTCCTCGCCCGCCTCGCGCGCGATCCGGAGCTGGGTGTCGGTCTTGCGTTGCCGCACGACACCACCAATGCCGATTCAGGCAAGCTCGTCGTCGGCGAGCGGTCGCTGCCGTATGTGGACGCGGCCGATGGGCCGGGGCGCGTCGAACAGGCTCGCATCGTCGTGACCCGTTCGTCCGCTCTCCTGACCGCGCTGCAACGCAACGTGAATCTGTGGTTTGCCGCCGCGGTGCTGATCGCCGCGCTTGCGGCGCTGTTGCTGGCTGGGTGGTTGTCCACGCGCATCAGCGAGCCGGTGGAAGCTGGGATTCGTGAAATGGAGCGCCGCATCGCGATCGGCGATCTCGCCCGCCAAGTCAATCACGACGTGAAGAACGGTCTCGCGCCGCTGCGCAACGTCTTTCGCCATCTCACGCAGGTGGCGCGTGACAAGCCGGCGGAGTTGCCGCAGGTTTTCGCCGAACGCCAGGGGACGGTAGAATCGAGCATCAACTATCTCGAGACACTTGCTGCCAACTACGCCAAGCTGTCGCCGCAGACGGAGCGCAAGGCGACGGATGTGAATGCGGTCGTCCGGGAGACGATCGGCGGCTCCGGCGCCGTGAAAACCAAGCTGGCGGAGGGGCTTCCGCCGGTGTCGGCCGACGCGCTCGTCCTGCGGCGCGTGATCGAGAACCTCGTCAGCAACGCCGTCGACAGCCTCGACGGCAAGAATGGCACCGTGACGGTCACGACCGAGCAGGGGAAGGGCATCGTCCGTATCGCCGTGAGTGACACGGGCCGGGGCATGAGTAAGGCTGAACTGGATCGGGCGTTCGACGATTTCTATACGACGAAAGCGGGCGGCACGGGCCTGGGCCTGTCGATCGTGCGCAGACTGGTGCTGGATTCGAATGGCTCGCTCCAGGTGGAGACGGAGCCTGGGGAGGGGAGCAAGTTCATCGTGGAGATTCCAGTTCAATGAGAGATCAGGTCCGGGTCCCGTGTTGTTTTTCCCACCCTGAAGGGTGGGCTCGGCGAAGCACTGTCCTTAAGGACAGTGCAGTGCCGAGCCCAGGCTTTTAGCCTGGGAACACTGGGAACATGACTCTGGTCCTGATAGTCGACGATGTGCCCGCTATGGCCGAGCAGTACGCCTATGACTTGAAGCGTCTGCGCGGCTACGAAACCCTCATCGCCAAGAGCGGGCGCGCCGCGCTCGAGAGTCTGACGCGCGATTCGGTCGACTGCGTGATCCTCGATCTCGAGATGCCGGGGATGGATGGCTTCGAGGTGCTCCGCTCGGTCGACCGGCTGGGGCTGCGCGTGCCAGTCATCGTTTACACCGGCACGGGCGACTACGACCGCTGCGCGCAGGCGATTCGGCTTGGCGCCTACAGCTTCATCGACAAGGCCGAGTCGATGGAACGGGTCGCGCAGGAGGTGGAGAATGCGATGGAGCGCCGCCGCCTGACGGCCGAGGTCACGCTGCTGCGGCGCGGCTTCGGGCTCGAGTCGCCGCTGGTCGGCACGAGTCCGGCGCTGGCCAAACTCAAGGAATGGATCGTCCGGGTCGCGCCGGTGCCGAGTCCCGTGCTGGTGGTGGGCGAAAGCGGGACGGGCAAGGAGTTGGTCGCGCGCGAGCTGCACCGGCTCGGCCAGAATCCGAAGGGGCCCTTCGTCGCGCTCAACAGCGCCGCCCTGCCGCACGAGCTGGTGGAAAGCGAGCTGTTCGGACACGAACGCGGCGCGTTCACGGGCGCGAACACCACCCGCAAGGGCGCGTTCGAGGCCGCCAGTGGCGGCACGCTGTTCCTGGACGAAATCGGCGATCTGCCGCCCGCGGCCCAGGCCAAGCTGCTGCGCGTGCTCGAGGAGCGGAAGGTCACACGCCTCGGCGCAAACAAAACGATTGACGTCGATACGCGCGTCGTGGCAGCGACGCACCGCGATCTGGAGAAGGAGGTCGCCGAGGGCCGGTTCCGCGAGGATCTGTTCTATCGGCTCAACGTGCACGTGCTGCGTGTGCCGCCGCTGCGCGACCGGCTGTCCGACGTGCCGGCGTTGGTGGAGCACCTCGTCGCGGCGACGTGCGAACGGTTCGGCATGAAGCCGAAGACGATCGCTCCCGATGCCGTCGAAGCGCTGATGGCCTACGACTGGCGGCGCAACAACATTCGCGAGCTGCGCAACGTCGTTGAGCGGATGCTCATCGCGACCGACGGCGAAGCGCTCACTGGGGATGTGGTGCCAGCCGAAATCCGCAACTCACGCACGCCACACGCCGCACGCCGCGCGTCCTCGGACGCACCACGCACGTTCGAAGAGCAAAAGGCCGAGGCCGAGCGGCAAATAGTGATTCAGGCATTGGAGCGAAACGACTGGCACGTCACCAAAACGGCGAAAGAGCTCGGACTCTCCGATCACGCGAGTCTCTTGAAAATCATGCGCCGCCTGGGAGTTCAGCGGGACACGAACGACAAGAAATCGTAGTGTTCAAACGTACACATGAAGCGTCGAACGAAACCGTAAGTCCGCACCAAATCACCCGATAGCTGGTAGCCGATAGCCGGTACCGCGTTTGCCTTCTCTAGGAGCGAACCCCCTGCTCCCGGAGGAGCCATGTCGTATCAATTCGAGCTGAATCGTTCCAACCGTTCGCTGCGATTCCCGGTCATTCTGATGGCCGCGATAGTCGTCACCGTGATCGCCGCGTACTCCTTCGCCGCTTGCGGCGACCGTTCCCCCGACCAGGCGCGCGCCAGTGAGCCCGTGGGCTCGCCGACGACCAACGTGCCGGTCACCAACGGCAGCAGTGGCAGCACCGAAAAGCCGGCCCTCGTCATCAGCGGTCCGGTGACGTTCGAGATGGCGGATTCTGCCTATCGCGAGCGGCGTTACGATGACGCCACCGTGCTGTTCAAGACCTACACCGAGAGCCGGCCCAATAACGCCTGGGGCTTCTACATGCTGGGCCTGTCGGCGTGGAAGTCGGGCGACCGCGTGCAGGCCGAAAGCGCGTTCGTGCAGTCGCTGGCGCTCGATTCGACGCACGTGAAGAGTCATCTCAACCTCAGCCGCGTGTTGCTCGAGGGCGGACAGCCCGACAGCGCGCTGGTGCACATCGAACAGGCGATCGCGCTCGACTCGACGTCGGGCGAGCCGCTGCGGCTGCAGGGCCGCGCGTTCGAGGCACAGGGCAAGACCGACGACGCCATCGTGGCCTACCGCCAAGCGATCGTGAAGAACGACAGCGATACGTGGGCGATGAACAACCTGGGCGCGCTGTACATGCGGCTGCAGCGGTTCGAAGACGCGATCGGCCCGCTGGCGCGCGCCAACGCGATCGACGACAAGGTCGCGACGTTCCACAACAACCTCGGTATGGCGCTCGAGCTGACAGGCCGCTTCGAACAGTCGGTCGAGCAGTATCGCGCGGCGCTGGCGATCGAGGGGACCTACGGCAAGGCTGTCACGAACCTGCAGCGTGTCGAGCTGGTCAAGCAGGATCCGTCAATTACGCCGGCGGATCTGGCGGAGCGGTCGAAGCAATTTCAGGAAGAGATTACGAAATGGTAATTGCGTAGGGGCACGCCGAAGGCGTGCCCGTACGCGCGTCAATTGTTTTCCGAAAGCCGCCTCAAGAATCTATTGAGGCGGCTTTCGCTGCTATGCGGGTCCTCGCCGATATAATCGACGCGAGCCTCCGCGAGCGCCGCGTGCAGCTCGGTGTGCGCCTCGGCGGCGCGCGCGCAGAGCGCCGCTTCTTCCGGCGCGGAGGATTCGAGCAGGTCCGCCGCGAGCGCGAGCATCCGGCCGGCGAACGTGACGTAGGCGCGAACCATGCCTCCACCCGTGCCGCCGCGCTCGACCCACTCGGGGAAGCAGCCGGCCCACCACAGCGCGAGGGCGGCGGCGTCAGCCGCGGCTTCGGCCTGCGCGACGGTGCCCTGCGGCAGCGCGGCGACGAAGCGCCACCACTCCGCCATGCCGTTCTCGCCGTGCGCGATGGCGGTCTGCGGATGCGATGTCGCGAACACGACGGGCAGCGTCGCCGCATAGTCGGCGAGCAGAATGTCGCTGACGCCGCGGGTACGCAGCTGCGCGCGGATCGGGATGTACCAGAGCAGCGTCAGAGGAAGCGGAGCAGGCGCGCCGCCGCGGCCCAAGACCGCTTCGAGGGCGGCGGGCGAATCGAGGACCGAGTCGACCGCGCCGGCTTGCAGCGCGTGATCGGCTTCGCGTCCTTCGGAAGCATCCATCCGGGCGATCTCGTCGACGAGACACGCGAGGTCGCCACGCGTCAGCTGGCGATGGATGATGGGCCTGATCATGCTTCCCTCCTTACGGCGTTGAGAGAGGCAAAGATGATGCCGTCATCTATCTGACTAGTATGCAATGCGTTATGCCAAAAAACCTCTCCCCATTCTGTGGACACGCTGCTGCGGAAGCTGCAATCGGACACGCGCAGCCGGTGTGAGGCGGCTCACCTAGCACTCGGGGCCTTGGAGTGCTAAGGCAGCCGGTTTAAGTTCCCGCTCCCATGAAAGCCACCGACATTCGCAAAGGTCACGTCCTCATGATCGACGGCCAGCCGTGCCGCGTCATGGACTTCACGCACCGCACTCCCGGCAACCTGCGGGCGTTCGTGCAGGTGCGTTTCCGCAACCTCGTTTCGGGCAACACGTTCGATCAGCGTCTCGCCGCGACGGACTTTCTCCAGGAGGCGCGGCTCGACACGAAGGAGATGCAGGTCCTCTACCAGGATCAGGGCGGCGTGCACGTGATGGACCAGCAGACGTACGAGCAGTTCACGCTCGACGAGCGCGCGGTGGGCGAGGATACGCCCTGGCTGCAGCCGGAGATGGTGGTACAGGTGGAGTGGTTGGAGGGACGGCCCATTGCCATCGAGCTGCCGTCGGTCATCGAGCTGCAGGTGGTCGACACGTCGCCCGTGATGAAGACGGCGACGAAAACTGCCAGTACGAAGCCCGCGAAACTGTCGAACGGTGTGACGGTTCAGGTGCCGGAGTTTATCTCACCGGGGGAAAAGGTCCGCGTCGATCCGCGGTCGGGTCAGTACCTGGAGCGCGCTAAGTAGGGGCACGCCGTTGGCGTGCCCCTACTTAGCGCGTCAATTCGCGATATCGGTAACACGTCACCAAATGGTCATTGACCATCCCGACCGCCTGCATGAAGGCGTAGACGATCGTCGGCCCCACGAAGCGAAATCCTCGTTCGACGAGCGCCTTACTCATCGCGGTTGACTCTTTCGTCTCGGCCGGCAGCCTGCGGAGCGTCTTCCAAGCGTTGACCTTCGGCTTCCCGCCTACGAATTGCCAGAGAAACCGATCGAATGACTCGCCCGCGTCTTTCATCTTTAAGAACGCGCGGGCGTTGCCGACCGCCGATTTCACCTTCTGCTTGTTGCGCACGATCCCCGGATCGCGGAGGATCTTCGCGATGCGCCTGGCATCGTAGCGCGCCATCTTGTCGGGGTCGAAGCCGTCGAACGCGTTCAGGAACGCAGCGCGTTTGCGCAGGATGATCGCCCACGACAGCCCCGCCTGAAAGCCATCCAGCACGAGCTTGCCGAACAGCTGCTTGTCGTTGTGGACGGGAACTCCCCATTCAGTGTCGTGATAGGCGATCATTTGCTCGTTAGACGTGGACCAGCCGCAGCGATTGTCCATAGCATAAAGCTAGAAGCCCAAGAGACTCAAGAAAAGTTGCACGGACGGCAAAAACAAACGTAGGGGCGCAGCATGCTGCGCCCCTACATTAACGTTCGCCGTCTGCGCAACTCCTCTACCGGCTCAGAACTTGAGACTCCGAGCTTCGAGACGCGCCATCCGCCACCTGATTATTCGAGCCCTCGAGGATGATGATCAGGAATTTCGAAGTGCGCCAGAAATCGACCGGCGACGTGATCGTGAGGCTCGGCACGCCGCTGTACTTGCCGTGGTTGCGCTCCTCGGCGATGTACGACAGGTCCTGCAGCGACGCCACGCGATACTCCGCGCTGGCCCGCGGCAGCGGGATCTGCGTCACCTGGCGCGTGTCGATCGCGGTGAAATCGCGCGGATCGAGATTGCGCGCCGGCTGCAGTGTCTTGCCCGTGCGCCACAGGATGAACAGCACCCGGCCGCCGCCCTGCTCGGTCAGGATACCCTTCTTCTTGAGCTCGGCGCGCGTGCCGATGACGTAGTAGCCCGTCGCCAGGCTGTCCTTCAGCGCCACGTTCTCTTCGGTCAGCGCGTTCACGCGATCGGTGAGCAAGTCGATCGTGGTCTTTTGCGAGGCGATGACCGTCTGCATGTTGCCGACGGTCGAGTCGTAGGCCGCCCGCAAGCTGTCGGACAGCGCGGTCAGGCCCTTGATCCGCTCGCGGCTCTGACTCAAGGCGTTCTCGGTTTCCTGGACCCGCGCCACGACGTAGCGCAGCTTGGCGATCAGGGTGTCGTTCGCCGCGGTGATCGGGCTTTCGCTGGAGACGTGCAGGCGATTATTGCGGATCTTGGCCTTGCCGAGCTCGACGTTGACGTCACTGATGAGCCGCGAGCTGATGGCCACTTCCTGCATCAGGCTGTCCTTCTGCGCGTTGACTTGCTCCAGCTCGGCCAGCTTCCGTTCGGTTTCCGCCGATGTCCCGCAGGCGGCGACCGCGAACACCAGCGCCGCAATCGTGAACTTGAGCTTCTTCATTGCACCGACTCCCCTATCGAGAATGGTGGGACTAGCTTTGCCGCGATGATGCGGCTGCACGTCGGCACGTCCGGTTACAACTTCCCCGAATGGAAGGGAAGCTTCTATCCGCCCAAGCTGCCGAGCGCGAAATGGCTCGAGTACTACGCTCAACAATTGGGCACGGTCGAAATCAATTATACCTTTTATCGCATGCCCAGCGCCAAAACGGTCGCCGGGTGGGACGCAGCGACGCCGGAGGGATTCACCTTCGTTCTGAAAGCGCCGCAACGCATTACTCACATCGCGCGCCTCAAAAACATCGACGACTCGCTCCGCTTCTTCCTCGAGACGATTCGCAAGCTTAACGCCAAACTGGGTCCAGTACTATTCCAATTACCCCCAAATTTCAAGAAAGACCTCGCGCGGCTCAGTGATCTGGTCACCCAATTTCCGGCGGATGTCCGCGCGGCGTGTGAGTTCCGTCACGCATCGTGGTGGTCAGACGACGTCTACGACCTGCTGCGGAGCACGAACACCGGGTTGTGCATCGCCGATACAGAGGAAGGGACGACGCCCGAGGTCGCGACCGCGAACTTCGGCTACGTGCGACTGCGCGACGAGGGCTACTCCCCCGAGGGGTTGCGGGACTGGAAGCAAAAAGTCCAGAACCTGGGACAGTCCTGGACTGATGCCTACGTCTTCTTCAAGCACGAAGAGAAGGGAATGGGGCCGCGCCTGGCGGCCGAATTCCAGTCGCTGGCGCCTTAGCGCTTCCCGGCGACCTTCCTGCGTTTCGCCGGCTTCTCCTTCTCCTCGGCCGGCGCGGACTCGAGACTCTGCTTCAAAGCCTGCATGAGGTCGAGCACCCTGGTCTTCGGCGCCTCTTCCGGCTCCTCGGTGATCTGCTTGCCTTCCACCTTGCGGTCGATCTGCTCCATCATGCGCTCGCGCACATTGTCCTTGTACTTCTTGGCGTCGAACTCTTCGATGGCCGCTTGGTCGATCAGCTTGATCGCGAGGTCGAGCTCGGGCTTCTTGACCTCGACCTTGGGGATCGGCACTTCGGCGATGTCGCGGATCTCGTCGGCGTAGCGGAGCTGCTCCATCACGAGTCCGCCCTTCAGCGGCCGGACCATGATCAGGTACTGCTTGCCGCGCGCCGCGTACTGGCCGATGGCGACGCGCTTGGTCTTCTCCAGTGCTTCGGCCAGCAGCTTGTAGGCGCGCTCGCCGCCCTTGTCGGGGCCGAGGAAGTACGTGCGGTCGAGGTAGATGCGATCCACCTGCTCGGCGGGCAGGAATTCCCTGATCTCGACGGCGCCCGTCCCGCGCTCCTCGAGCGCCTTCAGCTCTTCCGGCGTGAAGGTGACGTACTGCCCCTTCTGGAACTCGTAGCCCTTGATCATGTCGCTGCGTTCGACTTTTTCGCCGTCTTTCACGCAGACATACTGCTGCTTCAGGCGCGAGCCATCTTTCTTGTGGAGCAGGTTGAACGAGATCGCGGCCTTCGACTCGCCGGCAGCGAAGAGCTGCACGGGCACGGACACGAGGCCAAACGAGACCGTGGCGGAACCGATGGAATGGGCGGCCATATGGGAGTATGATACGCGCTCATGCCTACACGTCGGAAGACCCGCCGCCCGGAAGGTGACGGGAACAAAAAAGAAGCTGGTGACGCGCTCAGTACCTACCGCGCGAAGCGCGCTTTCGATCAGACCCCCGAACCCGGGGGGTTAGTCCCCAAGCCGGGGCCGAAGCAGGGCGGCCTGCTCATCGTGCACATGCATGATGCAACGCGATTGCATTGGGACCTGCGGCTCGAGATGGACGGCGTGCTCAGATCGTGGGCCGTTCCCAAAGGACCATCCGCCAATCCCGCCGACAAGCGGCTCGCGGTCAAAGTCGAAGATCACCCGCTCGAGTACGGTGACTTCGAGGGCGTCATTCCGGAGGGTAACTACGGCGCCGGCACCGTCATCGTGTGGGACCGCGGCATCTGGGAGCCCCTCGAGGACCCACACGAGGGGCTGGAAAAGGGGAAACTGCTCTTCAACCTGAAGGGCTACAAGCTTCACGGCCGCTGGACGCTGATCAAACTCAAAAAGACCGAGAAGGAGTGGCTCCTCATCAAGGAGCGCGACGAATACGTTTCCACGGAGCCGTACTCCAACGAATCCGTCCTCTCCGGTTTGACGAACGACGAGCTGCGCAACGCGAAGCAGCGCGCCGAGCCGATCAGGAAGGAGTTGGAGAAACTCGGCGCGCCCAAGCGCGCGCTGCGGGTCGAGGACACCGAGCTGATGCTCGCCGAGACTCGCGAGGACCCGTTTACGAGGGAAGGGTGGGTCTTCGAGGTAAAGCTCGACGGCTATCGGATGCGCGCGGCGTGTCAGGACGGCGAGCCGATTCTCTATTCGCGCAAAGGGCTCGAGTACACGGAGTCGTTCCCGGAGATCGCGCGCGCGGTCAAGGCGATTCCGTTCGACGGCGTGATTCTGGACGGCGAGCTGGTCGTCCTCAACGAGGCGGGGAGGCCGAACTTCAATATGCTCCAGGCGCGCGCCAGGCTGGGCGCGCGCGAGGCGAAGCGCGCGGCGATCGAAGCGCCGGCAACCCTCTACGTCTTCGATCTCCTGGCGTTCGGAGGCTACGATCTGCGCAAGCTCCCGCTCATCAAGCGCAAGGAGATTCTCCGTCAGGTCCTGCCACAGACGGGCCCACTTAGGTATTCGGAGCATTTCGAGAAGCACGGCGAGGCGCTGTACGAGCAAGTCGTGAAGCTCGGCCTCGAAGGCATCATGGCCAAGAAGGCTGACAGCCCGTATCGCAGTGGCCGCTCCAGCGACTGGCTGAAGATCCGCGCCGACCGGATCGACGACTTCGTCGTCGTCGGCTTCACCAGGCCCAAGGGCGCGCGCGGCGGCTTCGGGTCGCTCCACGTCGGTGCCTATAAAGACGGCAAGCTCATCTATTGCGGCCGAGCCGGCTCCGGGTTCAGCGGCGACCAGCTCGAGGAGATCAGCGCACAGCTGCAATCGCTCGTGCGCAAGACGCCGCCGTGTGAGCCGCCGGAGCATGGCGCGCTCCCCAGGGGACCCGATCACCTGTGGGTCGAGCCGAAGTTGATCTGCGATGTCAGGTATAAGGAGATGACCAAGGACGGGCTGTTACGGCAATCGGTCTTCCTAAGGTTTCGGGATGATAAGAAACCTGAGGACGTCCAAATGCCGGGAAGTGGGAAGGGGGAAGAGGGAAGGGTAAACCATGACGAGCTCAACGAGGGTCGTACCCTTCCCCCTTCCCGCGTCCCCATTCCCCGGGAAGTAAAACTCTCCAACCTCGACAAGATCTTCTGGCCCGAGGAAAAGTACACCAAGGGCGATCTCATCGAGTATTACCGCTCGCTATCGCCCTGGCTGCTGCCGTATCTCAAGAACCGCCCCGTCGTCCTCACGCGCTATCCCGACGGCATCAACGGCAAGTCGTTCTATCAGAAAGACGCGCCCGGTTTTGTACCCGATTGGATTCAGACGATTCCGATCTGGAGCGAGGACACGCAGCGCGACATTCAGTACTTCGTGTGCAGCGATGTGGAGACGCTGGTCTACCTCGTGAACCTCGGCACGATTCCGCTGCACATCTGGATGAGTCGCATCGACGATCTCACGAAGCCCGACTGGTGCCTGATCGATCTCGATCCCAAAGACGCGCCGTTCGAGCATGTGATCACGCTCGCGAAGACGATGCGAAAGCTCTGCGAGGAAGTCGAAATGCCGGCGTTCATCAAGACGACGGGGAAGTCCGGCCTGCACATCATGCTGCCGCTGGGCCGGCAGATGACCTATAGTCAGTGCCTGCAGTTCGCTATGCTGTTCGCGCGCCTTGTGACCGATCGCCATCCCGACATCGCGACCACGCAGCGCACGATCAGCAAACGCGAGGGGAAGGTCTACGTCGATGCGTTCCAGAATCGCGCCGGGCAGCTGATGGTCGCGCCCTACAGCGTGCGGCCGAGCCCCGGTGCGCCGATGTCGATGCCGATCGAGTGGGATGAGGTCAATGCGAAGTTGCGCAACAGCAACTTCACGATCGCGAATGCCAAAAAGCGCATGGAGAAGCTCGGTCACGATCCCGTCATCGAGGTCCTCGAGCTGAAGCCCAAACTGATGGGCGTGCTCGAGCGCCTCAACAAGCTCATTGGCGAAGACTGAACCGAAGTACGTCTACGTGTTCGCGCACGGCGCGGGGGCGGGGATGAACCATCCCTTCATGCAGCGCGCGGCGGAGGCGCTGGAAGCCCGCGGCATCGCGACATATCGGTACGAGTTTCCGTACATGCAGGCGAAGAAGAGCCGCCCCGATCCTCCCGCGGTTGCCGAAGCGGCGGTGCGGAAAGCGGTGGCGGAGGCTGCCCGCAAGTATCCGGGGCTGCCCATCCTGGCGGGCGGGAAGTCGTTTGGCGGGCGAATGACGTCGCAGGCTCAAGGCTCGCAACCGATGCCGGGTGTGCGCGGGCTCGTGTTCTTTGGCTTCCCCCTGCATCCGCCCGGGCGCCCAGGGACGGCGCGCGCCGAGCATTTGACGTCGGTTGACGTACCGATGCTATTTCTGCAGGGGACGCGCGATGAGTTTGCGCAGCTCGATTTGCTGCGGCAGGTGATTACAGGCCTAGGCGATCGCGCGACCCTGCACTTGGTTGAGGAGGGCGATCACTCGTTCAAGGTTCCGAAGCGAACCGGAAAGACGGAAGCTGACGTCATGAACGAGTTGGCAGACACAATCCTGCAATGGGTGAGATAATGCCGAACTTCTGGCTAGTGAAAACCGAGCCGAGTACCTACAGCTACGACGACCTCGCACGCGCAGCGACCGCGGTGTGGGATGGCGTGAAGAATCCCGTAGCGATCCGCAACCTGCGAGCCATGCACCCCGGTGACCAGGTGCTGGTCTATCACACCGGTGATGAGAAGGCCGTCGTCGGTTGGGCGACCGTCGTATCCGCGCCGTACGCCGATCCCAAAAAGAAGGATCCCAAGCTGTTCGTGATCGACCTGAAAGCCCACCGTCGTCTGCCCCAGCCGGTGACGCTGGCGCAGATCAAAGCCGACAAGACGTTCGCGGACCTGCCGATCGTACGACAGGGGCGCCTGTCAGTGAGTCCGGTGACGGCGCCCCAGTGGAAACGCGTGCTGCAGCTCAGCGGCGCGGACGACTAGCGCTTCCTTTTGCGGCCGCGCCGCTCGGCGCGTGCCGAGGCGATGCCCGCCGCGACGCCGGCTACGATCGCCGCCCGGCCAGCCGCCTTGAGCACCCTCCCCGTTCGGCGCAGCGCCGCCTTGATGCGCATCTGCCGCTGCTCCGTCTTGGCTCGCTTGCGCGCTTCCGCGAGCAACTTGTCGGCTTCGCGGGCAGCAGTCTGCGCCCACTTGCGGGCCGTCCTGGCAGCCTTGATCGCCGCCTTCTTGAAGCGCTCTCCGCGTGAAGCCATGACTCATCCCTCCTTTAGGCGCCGAGAGTTTCGGCGGCCTTCTTTACGTCCTTGGGCTTGACCCACAGCAGCGCGCCGTAGCGCCCCGGGCCGGTCCGAACCGCACTCACCGCGGTGACATTGATGCCGGCGCCCCCAAGCCGCGACAGCGTTGAGGCCAGGGCGCCAACCCGGTCATCGCCTTCGATCAGAAACACCGTTTTCGGTTTCGAGATCTTGAGCTTGGCGTTCTTCGCCGCCGCGAGAAATGCCACGGCGTCGGCGGGCACGACGTCGATCTGGGACTTGCGCGCACTCGGGAAGGCGTGAACCGCGAGCAGGTTCACGCCCGCGTCGCGCAACGCCCCGAAGACGCGCCCTCCCTCACCAGGCTTGTCCGGCGCGATGACGTAGTAGTAGTCGGCCCTGCGGATGGTGTCAGGCATGGCTCCTCCTTTTCCTCACAAGCCTCGCCTGAATTTCGGCCTCCGGCAACCAGCGCCCCAATTTACGGGACATTTACGCGGTCCGCTGTCTGGCCAACCGCCACCGCCGCGATACGGTCCATCCGAGGACGGCCACGATGCCCAACGGCAGGATGACGCCGAGCGATTGAACGGCGAGCGAGATGAGCGCGACGAAATTGCGCCACGCTTGCCGGAAGGCCTCGCCCATGACGCTCGTACCGGCGGACCCGACGACCGGCGCCGGCTCATGCACCGTGACGCTGAGCGTGCTCATGGCGGTATGCGCCTTGAGATAGCGGATGCGCCCTTCGTAGCGCTCGATTTCCTCGCGTACCCGGGCGAGCGACTGCTCGACGTCCAGCACGTCCTTGAGCTTGCCGGTGCGCGTGGCGAGCAGATCGATCAGCCGCCGCTCGAGCCGCCGCGCGTTGTCCATCCGCGCGTTTACGTCGACGAACTCCTCACCCACGTCCTGTGCTTCGACGTCGATCGATTCCAGCTTACCGATCGGTGAAAGTCCGGAGACCGCGTCGTCAAACCGGGGGGCGGGGATCTTGACTTCGAGATCAGCCCGCCGCAGCTGGTGCTTGCCAGTCTCGACAGCGGAGTTCGCCACATACCCGCCGACGCGTGCCGCGAGCAGCTTGACCTTGGCGATCGCCGGCTCGAGCGAATCGACTTCGATCGAGGCGGTCGCGGTACGGATGACCATGTCGGCGACGTCCGCCACGGAAATGGGAGGAAAAGAATCCGTCGCCGTGACGACGATCTCGCTGAGAGCGACCGGTGTCGGGCGCCCGTTCCTATCGTAGCCGATGCGCCGTTCCTCCAAACGCGCCGGTGCGCCGGACTGCGACTCGAGGTATGCCAGTTGCTTGCGTTCCCTGCAGCCTACGAGGTTGGCAGCAAGGACCAGCGCGAAAAGCGATCTCACGGGGAAGCTCCGGTGGAGGATGGCTGAAGAGACGGGTTTCCTCTGACTCCTTGCACACCGAGCGCCCGTAGATTTGTCGATATGGACGGCATAGCTGTAAGGCTCGAGCGCCTGAAACGCGAGGCGCAAAAAGAATGGAAGCGGAGGTGGCGCAAGAAGCTGCAGCAGGCGGCGCCCAAAACCGCGGCGGAATGGCGCGCGCTCGCCGCCGCGGCCCTCGGCGCCGTCGTAAGGGTCCTCTTCATCATCGCACTGCCGTTTCTGGTTCTGGTGCGAGGCTCGGTGTTTTTCTACCAGAACAGCGGAACGCCGGTATGGGTGTCGGTCCTCACCGCGGCCATCCTGACCGGCGGCGTGATCACCGCCTACGCCGTCTGGCTTGCACGGAAGCTCATGCGCCGCGGTGTGCGCGGCGGCAGGGCACTCGTGATGCCGGTGGCAAAGTGGGTGGCGCTGCCCCTCGTCGTCTTCTACTGCGGCTATTCCTTACTCTACGTCGCCAGCGTGAACGCCAAATCGGCGCCGGTGCGGGCGTATTACCGGTCGGTGCATCCGCTGCTGCGGCTGGCCTTGTCGACGGCGATTCTTGCCGACCGCAACATCCTGATCACCGATACCGGTCGGCTGCCGGAGGACTATGGCCGCATGGGACTGCCGACCAACAGCCGCACCCGCCATTACAAGCAAAAGGACGGTTGGATCCACGCCGTCGACCTGCGGACGACGGGTCGCGGGGCGATCAAGAATCGCGGCCTGCAGCTCTACTTCTGGCTGATGGGGTTCGAGACGAAGCGGCACGTCGGCACCGCCGACCACCTGCACGTCGAGTTGAACTAGGCGAACAGCTTCTGCAGCTCGGCGAACGGGATCCCGTACGCCTCGAGTGTCCCGTAGGTCCCTTTCTCCTTCCACTCCCGTGCCATTCTTCGCACCAGGCCGAGTGTCGCGCGCATCGGCGCCGAGCCGAACGTCACGCGGCGCACGCCAAGCGCGGCCAGCTCTTTGAGGGTCGGCGCGTTCGGTGTGCCGAGGATGTTGAGCGGCGCGCGGATCTGCTGGACCAATTGCTCGATCGTGCCCCTGTCGCCGACGAACGGGACGAAGACCGAGTCGGCGCCGGCCTCGCGGAACGCATTGCCACGCCGCACGGCCTCGGCGAGGCGCTTGTCTCGCGGGATGTCCGGAGCTTCGAACGTGTCGGTGCGCGCGTTGAGCACGACCGGCACGCCGGCGGCGTCGGCGGCGGCGCGCGCGGCTCCCACACGTTCGACGGCGAGCGGAAAGTCGATCAGGTGCTTTTCTTCTATGCGGTCTTCGAGATTCATTCCGACCGCGCCGGCGTCGATCAGGCGCCGCACCGTCTCGGCCACGTCCCGCGGTGCTCTGCCGTAGCCCGCTTCCATGTCAGCGGTGATGGGAACGGAGATCCGGCGGGTGATGCGGGAGACGGCCGCGAGCATCTCGTCGCGGCTGATGCGCTCGCCGTCCATGTAGCCCAGACTGAACGCGATCCCGGCGCTCGTCGTCGCGAGGGCGGGGAAGCCTGCTTCGACGAAGATGCGCGCGCTGCCGGCGTCCCAGGCATTCGGGAGGACCAGCATCGGCCCCGCGATGTGGAGCCGGCGCAGTGCTTCGGCCTTACTGGCGCTCACCGCGCGGCGCGCGCCGCCTTCCATTGCCGCGGATCCCAGAGAATCGCCGGAAGCGCGCCGTTCGTCTGAATCTCGTCGTATTGCTCGAGGAACTGCTGCTCGCCGTCGACGAGAAACTCGACTTCGGCTGAGACCCAACCCCCGCCGCTCGGCGCGAGCGCATACTTGTTGAAGCGGGTATCCGCCGTCTTGGTGGAATCGCGCGGCGTGGGCTCGAGCATCCGCACGAACAGCAGCCGCTCTTTGTCGACCCAGAACTGACGCCGGTGCAGATCGCCCGCCTTCGCGCCGACGATCCAGACGGGCCGGCCGTCCCACGTCCCCTCGCTGAGGACCGACAGGTCGAACACGCGCGGCGCCTGCTGCAGCTGCGCGATGGTGCGCTCGACCGGCTGCAGGTAGACGTCGAACCCGAGCACGAGCAGCGGATGCACGAAGGGCCGCGAGGCCAGGACCGAGTCATTCTTGAACGAATAGACCGAGTCGTTCACGAAGAGCACGCCATTTCCGGAGTCGGCCGGCTGGAACTCGATGCGCAGCTTGCCGGGCGCCTGCAGCCACTCGCGCCAGGTCGAATGCCCGACCGTGCTGTCGGGGTGATGCTCGGTGTTGTGTTGCAGGAATGTGAGCGTGTGATACCACTTGCCGTCGTACCGCGCGTGCATCGCCGCGAGCAGCTCGCGGGGCGTCGTAATCGGGCGTTGCGGAGCACTCGCCCCGGTCAGCAAGACGAGCAGCAAGACGAATCCGTGCTTCATATCACCTCGCGAGGCGGTAACCGGTTTTGCGAACGGTGAGAATATGCCTGGGGTTGGCGGGATCGCGCTCGAGCTTGCGCCGCAGCTCAGCGACGTGCGTGTCCACGGTCCGGCTCATGACTTCGGCGCTGTAGCCCCACACCTCGGTCAACAGCTCGGTGCGCGTGATGCAGGCGCCGTCGCGCCGGATGAGCGCGAGCAGCAAGTCGTACTCCTTGGGCGTCAACGACACCGGTGAGCCGTCCCGCAGCACCGTCCGCGACGGCGTGAGGACCTCGATGTCGCCGAACTTCTCGAACGGCGGCGCCGGCGGCCCGCCGTTTTTGCGGGGTGCCGTCACGCGCCGCAGCAGCGCCTCGATCCGCGCCAGCAGCTCGAGCACGCCGAACGGCTTCGTCACGTAATCGTCGGCGCCGAGCCGCAGGCCGCGCACTTTGTCGGCCTCTTCACCGCGCGCGGTCAGAATGAGCACCGGCATGCCGTGGCCGTCCTCACGCAAGGCGCGCAGCACGCGGAACCCATCCATCCCGGGCAGCATCAAGTCGAGGACGACGAGATCGGGATTGGGCGCGCTGCGCGCCCGCGAGAGACCCTTCGTGCCGTCCTTGGCGACTTCGACCTCGTAGCCTTCGATCTCGAGGTTGTTGCGCAACCCGTACGCCAGATCGGGGTTGTCCTCGATCACGAGGATCCGCTTCGGAGCCGCGGTCGGTGTCGTCATGCGGGTAGCTCGATCACGACGCGTGTCCCGTGCGCGTCAGGTCCGACGTCGTCGATCCAGGTCCGGCCATGATGCATCGCGGCGAGCTCGCGTACCACCGCGAGCCCGATGCCGCTGCCCGCCACGGACGACTCGCGGTCGCGCTCCAGCCGCCAGAACCGGCCCCACACGCGCTCGCGGTCGGCGCGCGGGATACCGGGACCGCCGTCTGAGACCCACAACCGGGCGACGCCGTTCTCGCGCTCCGCGCCGACGCGCACTTCCTGACCCGCGGGCCCGTACTTCACCGCGTTGTCGAGCAGGTTGAGCAGCATCTGCCGCACCGCGCCGGGGTCGGCGGGGACGACGAGGTCCTCGGGCACCGACGCGGCGAGCCGGGCGCCGCGCGCGGCCGCGAGCGGCTCAAAGCCGTCGAGCACTTCGCGGACGAGCGGCGCGAGCGCCGTCGGCTCGGGCGCGATATGCGCGCTCTGGCGCTCGGCCCGCGAGAAATACAACAGGTTCTCGACCAGGTGCGTCAGGCGGCGCGCTTCCTGATCGATGATCGCGAGCGAGCGGCGCCGCTCTTCGTCCGAGCGGACGCGCCCGAGGTTGAGCGTCTCGGAGAACATGCGAATCTGCGCGAGGGGCGTGCGCAGCTCGTGCGACACACTGGAGATGAAGTCGCTGCGCAGTCGCGTGAGCTGCGATTCGCGCTGCAGCTGGACCAGCGCCGTCCCGATCAACACGGCGGTCAAGCCGAGCAAGCCGAGGATCAACGGCAAGCGCGACTTGGGCAAGCCGCCGATGATCAGCTTGTCGGCTATGGAGGCCCGTAACGTGGTCTGCGCCCACAGCTGCCCCATGTCCTTGCCGACCGTATCGCGTGCGGTGAACGGCGATTCGTACTGCACGGCCGAGCGATAGATCTCGACGCCGTAACTGTCGGTGATGATGATCGACCCCATCGAATCGTACTGCACGCCGCCAGTCAGCGGCCGGGGCAGGAGCGGATACTTTTGGCTCGCCTGAACCACGAGCGGCTTGAGCACGACGGGCTCTACCTCAAACCCCAGCGCGGTGCGCAACATGCCGTCGTGGTCGCGCAGCACGGTGTAGGCGACGTAGCGGCGGTCGCCAGCCGGTTGCCCCAGCACCGTCCCCATGTGCCACGACGTGTCGTAGACCGTACGCGTGTGCACGGGCAACGTATCGATCAGCCAGCGGCGCACGGTGGGAGGAAGCGGTTGCCCCGACGTCTTCAGCTGTCCCGTCGTCAGGTCCATCCGGAACGTGAAGCGGATGTATGGAGCGATGGAGAAGTCGTGCTCCATCGTATCGAAGTGCAGATCTTTGGGCGCCGGGGGCGCCTTCTGTGGCCCCACTTCCTGCGAGTGCTGCAGGGCCTTCAAGGGAGGAACGACCGCGTAATAAATCTCGGTCGCGCTGCGGAGCCCGACGCGCGCTGCGGCGAGCGCCGCGTAGTCGCGCAGCACGCGATCTGCCTGGGCACGATGATCGCCCGCGGTGCGATATGCCTGGACGCCGAGCGCCCCGGCGACGCCGAAGGCCAGTACCAACAGCACGGCAACCACCGCGCCGCGTCGCACCCGGAAACGACTCATATCTTGAAGATTCCCTCCCGCGGGCTGAACCGGCAACAGTCCGCCAACTCGGCTGGACGGTTCCCTGACAAAGCGCAGACGCGGCGCTGATCCGCCGCCGACCGAGTGAGCCTACATTGCGGGCCAGGAACGGGAAGTAGGTCGTGGCGCAAGTGTCGACGGCCACTTTCGCCCGACCTCGCCGACCCGGAGCGCACGATGGCTCCGGGTTTGGTTTTTATGGCTAGTCGATGAAGAAAAAGCCGCCGCCACCGCCCTCGAAGCGAGGATTTACGATGTTGGCGAACTTCGAGCCGAAGGTGTAGCTAATCCCGAAGAACGTGAAGTAGCTGTACGACGTCGCGAGCTGGCGGCGCCGCAGGAGCACCTCCTGCTCCGACGCCCCTGCTTTGGGCAGGAACAGCTGATCGTGAATCAGCCCCACACTCCCGAAAAAGTTGAACGACAGACCCTTGTACACCCTGAACTCGCCGTTCCCGAACAGTCGCAATTGGTTCTTGCGGAAATCATGCAGGTAGTTGCTCCCTCGCAGCCCGACACCGGTCGATCCCCATGTCTGCTTGATGCTGAGCGAAACATTCAAGGTCTGAATGAACCGTGTTTCCCCCACCCGGTTGAAGATGGTCGTGTCGCGGTACCTATAGGTGGTGGGGCCGACTTGATACCGGATGGTCAGCAGCTTGCGTGTAGACTGGGAGTACGGATACACGTCGTACTCGATCGCTGCAGCCACGCCTGCCGCGAGCTTTTGGTTCAGAAATGTCGATGAGGAGACGGTGGCGCTTCCCCCCGTCGACCAGTGGGGGCCTCTGCTGCGTACGACCAGCGCGCTCCCATCGTAACTGCGGCTTATGCTCGTAATGACTTCGTCAAATGGGTTCCCCAGACTATCGACCGACGTGATCGTGAAATCGCTCTGGTCATAGCTCTGGTTGATCGAGAAGCGAAGCTTCCAGGCGTCCGTCACACGATTCGCCGACAGCGTGCCGAACCAGTTCTGCAGCTTCAAGCTCTTCTCGCCTTGGAGGTTGCCGTTCATCCGGGCGCGAAACACCCAGTAGTTCCACGGATCTCGCACTTGTGCGGCCGCCTGCGCCGGCGCGTTGTAGGAGAGCTGCAGCAGCGTTGCAACTGGTGTTCGCGCCGCAAAACGCACCAACCCAAGCCGCATCGTTTGCGCCAGGCCACGGCGGATGTCGTCCTGCGTATCCGCGGCCTTCGAATTCCAGCGCAACGTGTCGGCAGTTCCCGCAAATCGCTCGAGGCCGATGAACGCCAGCGCATACTCCCGCCCGCCGCCGGTGCTCTGCGTCGTGACCAGCACGTGCACCTGGGCGAACCCGCGGTCCCGCACCCAGTTCACGAACGTGATCTCGGTGCGGTAGTAGTCGAAATCGCAAAAGGTGTCGGGACAGTCAAGAAACACCCGCACGGCGGAATCCTGCACCGTGCGGGTGCTGTCCTGTGCAGCGAGCGGGGCAAAAGCAAAGGCACATGCAGCGGCGATCGCGCCAACCCGCATGTGCCTTGCTCCAGTCGATTGAGGTTCTAAATCAACGATTCGACATTGCCGGCACGAACCGCATCTTACCGAGCATCTCTGCGACGCGTTCTGCAACGATCCCCAGGACACAACCGATCAACAACGGCAGCGCCACCCTGATCCCAGCGCTCAGCGTCATGGGTATCTTGAGACCGACGGTCGTCGCCGCACCCGCCAGCACCCCGGTCGTGTACCCCAGCAGTGGATGGAACCGCGCCTGGTACACCATGCCGAACACCACGACGCCCAGCGCTAGCGCGTTCATGAGTCCCGGTCGGCCGGGATCGAGCGCGTTCGCGAGCGCCATATAGATCAGCGCCCAGATGACGCCCGATACGGTGCTCGCAGCGGACTTTTGCAGTGCGCCCATGCCCCCCCCGCCGACCCCGACGAAACACGCGAGACCGATGTAAACCGGCCACAACTGTAAATCCACTTTGGCGAGATGGGAAATCGCGGCCCACGCCGCCCCCATGATCGCCAGACTCAATGCTTTGGTCGTTGATGCGCTCATCGTTGGGCCTCCTCCAAGAAGGAAGAATGCGGCGCCAACATAATGAACGGGGAGTGTGCGGTGCAACGGCTGTGAGGCTAACTACGTTGAATTACATAGGCTTCCATCGCGTAGTATTCGGGCAGACCCAGCCGGTCGGCTCGCGCCGCCGTCTCCAGATTCCGGGCCTCCACCCGCTGCCAGAACTCGCGCTCGTCGTAGCCCGGGAAGGGCGCGGTGTCCTTCTGCGACTGGTGGCGGAAGATGGCGAGGATCTTGGCGTGCAGCTCGTCTTGCGACAGCGGCACCAGCACATCCGCGTCGGTGAGCGACCACTCCTGCCACGCACCACGATACAGCCACACCTCCGGCTTGCCCGCGCCCGCCTGATAGCGCGCGAGCGCACCCTCGACGGCGGCCTTGCAGGTGCGATGCGTCCCATGAGGATCGGAGAGATCGCCGGCGACAAAGACGAGGTCGGGCCGCACCGCTTCGATCAGGCGCTGCACGATCGCGATGTCGTCCTCCGAGAGCGGCCGCTTGCGCACCTCACCGGTCTGATAAAACGGCAGATCGAGGAACCTCGCGGAGCTCGGTGGAATCCCGACCGCCGCGAGCGCCGCAATCGCTTCCGACTCGCGGATGAATTTCTTGAGATTCTGCACGACCGGGATGTCGATCTCGCCGGGCGCCTTCTGCTCGATGCCGCGGTTGACCGTGCCGCGCGCGCGCTGCACCGCGGACGCGTCCAGCCCGAGCGAGGCGGCGGCGCGCTCGACGAAGTCGAGATGACGCGCCACGTCATGATCGAAGACCGCGATGTTGCCACTCGTCATGTACGCGACGACGAGCTGGTTCTCGTTTTCCCACAGCTTGCGGAGAATGCCGCCCATCGAGATGACGTCGTCGTCCGGATGGGGCGAGAAGACGAGCACGCGCTCGTGCGTCGGCAGCTTGGCCCGTCCCCGAATCTTGTCGCGCAGCCGGTTGAACACCTGGCCGTTGATCGGCCCGGCCGCGCCCGCGCGGGCCAGCAACGGGCTGAGCTGATTTTCGGCGTAATCTCGCGCCGCCAGCTTGAGCACCGCCTTGCCGCTCCGCTCGGCGAGCCACACGACCGCGCGCTCGACCATCGCCGGCGTCCAGTCGACCCCTTCGAGAATCCACGGGGTCTTGATGCGCGTGAGCTCCGCGGCGGCTGGCAGGTCGAGATAGAACGTGACGCTCTGGTGACGCTGGAGGAATGTCGCGGCGACATCGGTCGAGATCTCGCCCTCGACGGCGCGCGCGACGATGCCCGCCTTGTGCTCGCCGGTCGCGAGGAGCGCGATCTCTTTGGCGTCGAGAATCGTGGCGACGCCCGTCGTGATCGCCTCGCGCGGGACATTGTCCACGCCGAAGAAGTCGGCGGCGGCGTCTCTGCGCGTCAGCGTGTCGAGCGTGACGATGCGCGTCCGCGACGCCGCGTCGGAGCCGGGCTCGTTGAACCCGACGTGTCCCGTCTTCCCGATGCCGAGCAGCTGGAAATCGATGCCGCCGGCGGCGCGAATTGTCTCTTCGTACGCCGCGCACGCTTCGGCCACGCGCTCGCGTGGCGTCGTACCATCGGGGATATGGACGTTCTCCTTCGCGATGTTCACATGCGCGAAGAAGTTCTCCCACATGTAGCGGTGGTAGCTGTGCGGGCTGTCGGGCGCCATCGGGTAATACTCGTCCAGATTGAACGTGATGACGCGGGAGAAGTCGACGTCGCCGGCTTGGTGTCGCCGGATCAGCTCCTCATAGACGCCCAGGGGCGTGCTGCCGGTCGCAAGACCGAGGACGACTCTGCCTTTGGCGTGCGTTTCCCGCTGAATGACTTCGACGATCCGGTCGGCAACCGCGGCGGCGAGATCCGAGTGCTCGGGAAACACCACCGTGCGCAGCTTCTCGCGATCACGCGAGCTTTCGATTGTCGCGGGGACGGGCCGGCGAGCGGCAGCCTTGGCCACCTACACCTTCACTTCGATCGCGGCACCGCGCTTGTAGCGCACGTACAACCAGGCCATCGGGACGATCAGCATTCCCGCGGCGATGATCGTGAGCGCGAGCAGCACGGCGGCCAGCAGCACGGCCTGCTGCGAAGTCTGTGCCGCGTGGAACATCGCCGAGTCCTGCCTCGCGAGCAGCACGATCATCGCCTGGCGGGCTTCGGTGCCGCCGGGGATGCCGCTGCTCGTCAGCCCGCCGAGCACCGTCTGGACCATCTCGCGCTCGTGATCGTCCGACATGGAGTTACCGAGCTCGGCGAGCTGTACCCGGAGCGACCGTCCTAGACTGTCGCGCTGCGAAACCGCCTCCACCCGGCGGAACCGCGGATCGGCGCTGGTCGCCATCTCACGCCAGACCTCCAGACCGGCGTTGTAGCGGTGCAGCGTCTCGGAGGTGTGGGCGCCTCGCGCGACGGTCTCGGCGGCCTCGCGCAGCGAGAAGATCAGCCACAAGCCGATCACCAGGGCCAGGGCGAGGGTGACGGCGCTGATGGTTACCGCGATTCCGGGCCGGATGAAGGTGTAATCCTTCATCGCGACGGCGAAGGACGACCGTCCCACCGAGGGGCGCGACGGCACACCAGGAGGTGGATACGTCATGCGCCCATGCTAGTGTCCGCTTGACGGGGCTGCAAGTGCGCGCAATTCTAACGTGCGCCCCCTAGCGCCCCCTAGCCCCCACCCGACACCCCTGGGTCGTGCAATGGGATGCCGATGGAGGACAAGTTGAGTGCAGAGGTGCTTCGCCAGGCAAGCGCCGTCGTGGGACGCCCCGTCGTGTTGTGGGAAGTGATCGGGCCTCACAAAGCCGTCGCACGCGCCAGTAGCGGTTCCGATGTTGGTGCGCAGCCCCCCGACTTCGATCTCGATGTCATCTTGCGCCGCTGGAGCGTCTCGGTGCCCGTCGGCTCCCGCTGGGTTACCGCCCCTGGCCCGACGCCCGACGCCTGGGTCGTGGCGCCGGTGCGGTCACGGCCGCCCGCGCCGCCGCCCGGAGGTCGCGAGCGCCGCAGCAAAGAGCGGCTCGCGCTCGAGCTCGCCGGTCTGGTGCTCGGCTTGATCGCGGAGCCGGGACCAGCGCAGGAAGGCGCGCCGTCATCCGGCATGCTCGCGCATCAGGCCAGCAATCCGCTGACCGCCGCGCGCGCCGGCCTGCAGCTCGCCATGGAATCGATCGGCAGGTGGGTGGATATCGCCGCCGATCGCCGGCTCACGCTGCTCGACGATCTGGGCCAGGTGCTCGAGGACATCGATCGCACATCCGAGCTGTTGCGCGCGGTGCGCCAGTACGGGACCACGCGTGGTGCGGGCGCCGCGGCCCGCCCCGAACGCTTCGATGCCGTCCGCGTGATCAGGTCGTGCCTGACGCTCGAGCGCCGGCTGCTGCGCGATCGCGGCATCGATTTGGACTTCACGACGCCGCTCGAATCGACGTATCTCAGGGGCGACCCGAACGCGTTGTTCGATTTGCTGGTGAACCTGGTCCGCAGCGCCGCCGAGCAGGGCGGTGAAGCGCCCGCGCCGGTCACCGTGCGTCTCGAACAGAAGGGCAAGGACCTGGAGCTCGTGATTCGCGGCGGCGGCGCCGCGGCGAACCTGGCGAAACTGCGCGGCGTCGTTGAAACGACGTTCGGCGGCACCGTGAGCGCCGAATCGGCGCTGGCCACCAAGGGAACGAAATACACCGTCGCGTTGCCGCTGCCGCCGCAGCGGGAGGCAGACCGCCGGCCCGTTTAGGCGAGCAGCGCCTGCAGGTCGAGTGGCCGCGTGTGCATCTGGATACCGCCGTCCGATCCGCGCGGCCATTCGCTTTCGGGCCGGTCGCGATACAGCTCGATGCCGTTGCCGTCGGGATCGCGCAGGTAAACCGCTTCACTCACTCCATGATCCGACGCGCCCTCCAGCGGAATGCCGTGATCGAGCACTCGACGCACCGCGGCGCCAAGGGCGGCACGGTCGGCAAAGAGAATCGCGAAATGGTAGAGCCCCGTCGTGCCGGGCGGCGGCTGCGGCGCGCCGCGGCCGGCCCAGGTGTTCAGCCCGATGTGGTGATGGTAGCCGCCCGCGGAGACGAAGACGGCGTCCCGGCCGTAATGCGCCGTCACCTCGAAACCGAGCACGTCCCGGTAAAACGCCAGGGAGCGATCGAGGTCGCTGACCGTCAGGTGGACGTGGCCGATTCGGGTTCGCGGATCGATGGGCATGTCACCTCGAAAACACGCTGAGGTTCCCCGGTTACATTTCCCGGCATGAACACAGCCAAAATTCCTACCCCGGTCAACGAACCCGTCCTCAGTTACGCTCCCGGCTCGCGCGAGCGCAACGAGCTCAAGCTGGCTCTCAAGGACCTCAGCGGCCGCCAGGTCGAGGTTCCCATCGTCATCGGCGGGAAGGAGATCCGGACCGGCAAGACGGTCGACACCGTGATGCCGCACTGCCATCGCCACGTGCTCGCCAAGGTGCATCAAGCGGGCGCGGCGGAAGTCACCGCGGCGGTCAAGGCGGCCCGTGAGGCGTGGCGCGAGTGGTCGAACTGGAGCCTCGCCGATCGGGCGGCAGTCTTCCTCAAGGCGGGCG
This sequence comes from Gemmatimonadales bacterium, assembly GCA_036003865.1. Classification (GTDB taxonomy): domain Bacteria; phylum Gemmatimonadota; class Gemmatimonadetes; order Gemmatimonadales; family GWC2-71-9; genus 20CM-2-65-7. Next base: position 46,061 of record DASYRZ010000179.1, read on the forward strand.
ATCTGCTCGCGACGCGCTGGCGCGCCATGGTCAACGCCGCCACCATGCTCGGCCAGAGCAAAACGGCGTTCCAGGCGGAGATCGACGCGGCGTGCGAGATAATCGACTTCTGGCGGTTCAATACTCATTACGCCGAACAGATCCATGCGGTTCAGCCCATCTCACCCGCCGGGATGTGGAACGCGCTCGAGTATCGCGGCCTCGAAGGCTTCGTCTACGCGATCTCGCCGTTCAACTTCACCGCGATCGGCGCGAACCTGTCGACCGCGCCGGCAATCATGGGCTGTACCGTCGTCTGGAAACCGGCAGCGACCGCGGCCTACTCGAACTACCTCGTCTTCCGCCTGCTGCAGGAGGCGGGGCTGCCCCCCGGCGTCATCAACTTCGTGCCCGGTCCCGCGACGGTCATCAGCGAGCGGCTGCTGACGGACCGCCATCTAGGCGGAATCCATTTCACCGGGTCGACGGAAGTTTTCCAAACGCTGTGGAAGCAGGTCGCCGACAACCTCACCAGCTATGCCGACTACCCGCGCCTCGTGGGTGAGACGGGCGGCAAGGACTTCATCCTTGCCCACGCCAGCGCCGACGTCGACGCCCTGGCGACCGGTATCGTGCGCGGCGCGTTCGAGTACCAGGGACAGAAGTGCAGCGCCGCCTCGCGCGCCTACATCCCGGAATCGCTGTGGCCCAAGCTGCGCGAGCGCGTCCTCGACATGCTCGGCGACGTGCGGGTCGGCGATCCGGCCGACTTCCGCAACTTCATGGGTGCGGTGATCGACAAGAAGTCGTTCGACAAGATCAAGGGCTACATCGAGCGGGCGAAGCACGATCCGAAGGCCAAGATCTTGTTCGGCGGGGAGTGCGACGACTCGGACGGCTACTTCGTGCACCCGACGCTGATCGAGGTCGAGGATCCGATGTATCGGACGATGTGCGAAGAGATCTTTGGCCCGGTGCTGTCGTTGTACGTCTATCCGGACAAACATTGGAAGGACACGCTGGCGCTGGTGGATCGCACGTCGCCCTATGCGCTCACGGGCGCCGTGTTCGCGCAAGACCGCGCGGCGCTCAACGAGGCCGATGCGGCGCTGCGCTACGCGGCCGGCAACTTCTACCGCAACGACAAGCCGACGGGCGCGGTCGTCGGGCAGCAGCCCTTCGGCGGCGCGCGCGCGAGCGGCACGAACGACAAGGCCGGCAGCCTGCTCAACTTGATCCGCTGGACGAGCGCCCGGGCGGTGAAGGAGAACTTCGTGCCGCCGCGCGACCCGTGGTATCCGTTCATGGCGGAGGCTTGAGGGCGCCGATCCTCGTCTGGGTGCTGGCGGCGGCGTTCCTGCTCTTGGTCGCGTCGCTGCTGATCGGTTCGTTCACCAAGCCGGAGTTTCCGCCCTATGCGCTCGGGGCGCATGCCGATAGCACGTACACCCTGGATGCCTCGCGTGGCGATGAGTGGCGCTGGTGGGGGGGGTGGGGGGGGTGGGGGGGGGGCGACCTCGGCTTTCGGCGCAATCACATCATCACGGCTCCCGGCGCCGGAGCCATCGACCTCGGTCCGGTGCCGTTCGACTCCGTAGCGGAGCTCCCCGCCAGCGGGTACGTCCCGACGAGCTTCGCTGCCGACACCGCCAACGCGGCGATCGGCAAGTGGTACGACTACAGCATGTGGTCGCACCTGCTGACGTCCCGGCGCCACGTCTATGCGATTCGCACTCGTTCTGGAGAATTCGCCAAGCTCGAGATCCTCGCCTACTACTGCCGCGAGGTCGGTGCCGCCTGCTACACGATCCGGTTGAAAGCAATGCGCCCCCGACTGGAAGCGTCGGGGGCGCGCAATTGAGAGACCGGGCGTGGTTACTTGGGCGGCAGAATCTTGAACATCCCCGTCCCGCATACCGGACAGACACCCTTTAGCGCGGGGCGGCCGTTCGCCATCTTCACCTGCTGGGCGTTCGAGATCTTCCGCTTCGCCTTACACTTCACACAGTAACCTTCATCCGCGGCCATTGGGCTCTTTCCCTTTGCCATTGTCGGTCGCTCCTCCAGTTCAGGGGCACGGGGTACAGGGGGAACGGGAAGCTGCAAGCGCCAGACAACATAATAAGGTGGAGCTAGGCGGGGGTAACCTGGCCGTCCTGGAAGCCATTCCGTTTGTGCGTTCCGTCACAGAAGGGTTTGGTCGCAGAGCCTCCACATCTGCACAGCACAACGACTTCCGCCGGTTTGCCGTCTTTGCGGGGCGGGGGCGTCAATTCCCGCCCATCGGGCGTCACGATCCGCACCGGCCCCTCGATGATGAGGGGGCCATTGGCCTTCGGGGTAATGGTCACGTGGGTCATCCCGCCAATATAGCGGCACGCTTCAACCGGAGTCGGGGTATCTCCCGCGTGTGTAGCATGATGCACACCCGTTTTTCCGTCATCGTATTCCGCGCCGCCCCAGTTGCCTTCCTCGTCGCGGCCTGTATCGGCGAGCGAGGGCCATTCACCAACCGCATGGCCCACACCGGGACGACGTACCTGTCGCGCGCCGCGCGCCAACCCGTGCGCTGGCAACCCTGGGGACGTGAGGCGTTCGCACTCGCCGCCAAGCTCGACCGCCCGGTGCTCCTGTACATCGGCAGCGACGCGTGCCGTTGGTGCGCTCGATCCGACCGCGAGATCTACACCGACCCGGAGATCGGCTCGCTCATCAATTCGCTGTTCGTTCCGGTGCGCGTCGACCGCGACGAGCGGCCCGACGTGGCGCAACGCTATCAGGCGGCGGTGGAGCACCTGGCCGGGCTGCATGGCTGGCCGCTCACGGTCTTTCTCACTTCCGATGGCTCTGCGTTCTTCGGCGGCACGTATTTTCCCGCGGACGATCCCATCACCGGACGCGGGCTGAAGCAGGTGTTGCCGGAAGTGGCGAAGAGCTACCGCGAGCAACGCGCGTCCATTGTACGGCAGGCGGCATTGGTGCGGCAATTGGTGCTCCGCGGCAACGACAGTTCCCGCGGCGTGCTGCAGCCCTCACTCATCCAGGACGGAATCGTCGCGGTCACACATGAGCTGGACGACGCGCTGCGCGGCCGCGGCGCGGCGGGCAGTGTCATGCATGCGGAGGCCGCTGGGCTGCTGTCGAGAACGGCAGATACCACAGCGCAAGCTGTCGCCCGCCGGGCGCTCGATCTGATGCTCGACGACACAGCGATTGCCGCAGGGGAGGATCCGCCGCGACTCGTCCGTGCGGCGCTTGCGGGAAGTGTCGCGCAAGCGTGGGCCGCCACCGGCGAGACGCGCTATCGCGAGGCAGGCCGCGTGCTTGTCCGCGAGCTGGCTGCCGAGCTGCCCCACCTTAGCGCGCTGGGCGCGAACCGGACTGGGGCGGTCTTCGTTGATCAGGAGGCCTATGTCATCGAGCAACTGCTGATCGCCGCGACGACGTTCGGTGACTCGGCGGCGCAGCACCGCGCCGCCACCGAGCTCGATGCGTTGTTGCAGCGAACCTACGCGCGCGGCTGGGGAGTACGGCACGCCATCACCGGAGCCGCACCGGCGGGCACGACCACGCCACTCGGCTTGTTGCAGGACCAGGTGCAAGTGGCAGCCGCGTGTCTCGCGGCGCATCAGGTCACCAACGGGGAGCGCTATCTGGATGTGGCAGTCGATCTCGCCGGAGTTGTCGAGCGCGCGTTTGCCGATCCCCTCGGCGGTTACTTCGACGCGGCGGATGCGCTCCCGTCGCAGTACGCGATGCCCGCGCTCGCCGATCGCACCAAGAATGTGTTCGACGACGTCCTTCCCGGCCCCAACGCCAGAGCCGCCCTCTTGTTCGCGCACCTCGCGCGCGTGACGGGTGACCCGGTGTATCGGCGCCGTGCTCAGGCGACGTTGGAGGCGTTCGCCGCGGCCGTCAACGGAGTTGGCCTCCGCGCCTCGACTTATCTCGCCGCCGCTCAGGAAATCCTTGGAAAACCGTGACGAAGCCCCTATCCAGGGGGTCACTGACATGGTGAACAGTGGCGCCCCGGATGTCGAAGTAGTCGCCCGGATCTTGGGCGGCGATGGGGAGGCGTTTGGGATTCTCATCCGGCGATATGAGCCGGGTCTGCTTCGCTTCGCGACGCGCATGCTCGGGAATCCCGACGCCGCGGCGGATGCAGTGGCCGAGAGTCTCGTGCGCGCCTATCGGCATTTGGCACAGTGCCGCGATCCCGCGCGGCTGCGCAGCTGGTTGTACCGGATTACGGGGAATCGCTGCCGCAGCCATCTCGCGCGGCGGCACACAAACGATATCTCGCTCAGCGAGGCCCCAGCGCCGGCCCTGACGGACGGCACCGATGCGTGGGCGGCGCTGGAGCGAAGCGAGCAGGTGGCATTGGTGGAGCGGGCCTTGGCCGCGCTCCCGGCAGAGAAGCGTGAGGCGTTCGTGTTGAAGCACGTGGAAGGAATGAGCTACGAGGAGATGGCGGCAGTGACCGGTGCGCGAATTCCGACGTTGAAGATGCGCGTGCATCGCGCCCGGGAAGCATTGTTGGCGGCGCTGGAGGAGTTGGTACGATGAGCTCAATTGATCCGCGGTTGCAGGAAGCGCTCGATGGCGAGCGTGATCCAGGCGAGTTGCCGGCGGATCTGCGCGAGGCGTACGCCCGGTTGATCTCCGCGGCCCAGCTGATCAGCGGAACCCCGCAGTTGAGCGTCGCAACCCGCGTGATGGCGGAGATTCGGCGGGCGCCGGCACCAGTCGCGTCTAGAGACCCGCTGCGCCGGGTCGTTCGCTGGTTCGCTCGCCCGCGCGCGATCACGCTGCGGTTGCGGCCGGTCTGGACGCTGGCTCTCGCCGCCGGCCTGACGGTGATCCTGCTCCTCCCGACGGGCCCTGGTTCCGGGCCCTCGCCCGGCGTCGCCGAAGGCGTGGCGAATTTCGTCGGCCACTTCCCCGGTGCCCGCTCGGTCGAAGTCGTCGGCTCCTTCAACGACTGGAGCCGGGACAAGCTGCAGCTGCAGGACGACGACGGCGACGGCATCTGGCACGGTGCGGCCGTTCTGCCCGCGGGCCAGCACGAGTACATGTTCGTGGTCGACGGCGAGCGGTGGGTGGCGGACCCACTCGCCGGGCGTTACGTCGACGACGGATTTGGCGCCGGGCAGCAGAACTCCCTCCTCATCGTGCGTCCGGCGGCCGTCCAGCCATGAACTGGAGGATCGCGCTCGGACTCCTGCTGGTCGCCGGGCCCCTAGCCGCACAAAACGGCGGTTCGCCGCGCCTGGCCGGCCGCGTGCCCGCCGCCGCGCTGCCGGCGATCGACTCGATCATCGCGACGGCCGTCGCCGAGAGTTTGCCGACTGAGCCGCTGGTTCAGAAAGCCCTCGAGGGAAGCGCGAAGAGCATCCCTATCGATCGGCTCGTCAGTGGGGTGCGTCGGGCCATGCTTCAACTGCGCGCGGCGCGCGTGATCGTGGCGCGGGCCGTGCCCGGACAATCACCGCCTGACGGTCATGTCGCGGCCGTCGGGGCGGCGCTCGCCCGCGGCCTGCCCGCGCCCATCGTCGAGCGGCTGCTCACGGTCGCGCCGAACGAGGCGCCCGGGCCCGCCTTGCACGCGGCGGCCGATCTGATCGCACATCACTTCGATCCCGATTCCGCCGCTGCGCTGCTCGTGGAGGCGCACAACAAAGGCTTGCGGGGCGTGCGGTTACTCGATGTCGCCTTGGCCGCCGATCATGAGCTGCAGCGCCGCGGGGGCCGAACTCCTTCCGAAGCCTTGGCGCGCGTCCGCGCGATGCTGCCGAACGTGCCCTCACCGTCCGAGGCCGCCGTGACGCGACGTGGAACGAAGGGGTCGTAAGAGCGACCCTAACCCGAGGCACTATGCTTCTGACCGCATTGCTTCTCTCCACCCTTGCCGTGCAGCAACCCGCACAGCAGCCGACGGCGGCGCCGGCCAAGCCGCGTGCGAACGCGACGCAGCAGGCCGACACGTCGAAGGCCAAGCCGCACCGGGCGCGCCGCCACAAAGCGAAAGCGACGACTGCTCCCGCGCCGGCGCCAGCCCCGCGGGATACGACCAAGAAGCCCTGACTAGGACGTGTAGTCGGAGTTGATCCGGACGTAATCCGGAGACAGATCGCAGGTCCACACCACCGCCTCCGATCGACCAAGACCAAGGTCGAGCCGGAGGCGGATGGCTTTTTGCTGGAAGATGGCGCGCGCCTGGGCGGGATCGGCGAGCGCGGTGGCGCCGCCGCTCGCGAGGGTGAGCCAGCCCGTGCCGTTGGCGGACTCGGCCTCGAGGGTGATCCGCTCCGGCACCAGGGCGACACCGGCGACGCCGGCCGCCGCGAGCACGCGGCCCCAGTTGGGATCGCCGCCGTAGATCGCCGTTTTCACGAGTGTCGAGCGGGCGATCGCGCGCCCGACTTCGCGCGCGTGCGCTTCCGTCTGCGCCCCCACGACCTGAATCTGCAGGCGCTTCGTCGCGCCTTCGCCATCCTCGACAACGGCGAGCGCGAGGGTGCGCGCCACCTCCGTCGCCGCTTCCTCGAACAGCTTCCAGGTGGCGCCATCGCGCGAGGGATCGATGGCGGCATGGCCATTCGCAAGAAAGAGGGCGGTGTCGTTGGTGCTGGTGTCGCCGTCCACGGAGATCGCGTTGAACGTGCGGTCGACGACGCGCTTCCAGAAGGGGCGCAACGTGCCGGGCTCCGAAACGGCATCCGTGGTGATCACGGCGAGCAATGTGGCCATGTCGGGGTGGATCATGCCGGCACCCTTAGCCATGCCGCCGATGATGATCGGACCGCCCGGCGTTTCGAGACGAACCGCGCAGTGTTTTGGACGCGTGTCCGTCGTCATGATCGCCCGGGCCGCATCGACGCCGCCGGCAGGAGAAAGCTTCGTGGCCGCTTCGCGGAGACCACGCGCCACCTTTTCCACGGGCAGCGGCACACCGATGACGCCGGTGGAGAGCACGAGCGCAGTGTGGGGTGGCAGACCGGCTGCCTCTTCGGCGGCGCGCGCCATCGCCCGCGCCGCCTCGAGCCCGGCGGCCCCAGTGCAGGCGTTTGCGACGCGGGCGTTCATCGCGACCGCGCGGGTCCGTCCGGGTCGGTCGGCCAACATCTCGGCGTCGTAGACGACGGGGGCCGCGCGAAGCGCATTCTTGGTGAAGCTGCCGGCGGTCGCGCAGCTCGTCGCGCTCACGAGCAACGCCACGTCGAGCGCGCCGTCCGTTTTGAGACCGGCGTGGACGGCAGCGGCGGTGAAACCGCCGGGCGACGTCGCCGAGCCTGCTTCTATTGTCGAAATCGCGGCAGTCATGGTCGCTTGTGTAACAGTGCTCCGTTTCTTATCATAGCACAACCTTCCCGGGGGGGACCCGTTCGATGTCGGACCAGTTCCTCAGTTCCGACGAATACGACGAACGTGCACATCAGCTCTACAACGAAGGACAATACGACGAGGCCATAGAGACCCTGCGCGAAGGCCTGGGGCTCTACCCCCACGCCGTCGAGCTCCATGTCGGCATGGGGTATGCACGGCTCGCGCGCGAGGAGTTCGCGTGGGCGCGGCGCGCGTTTGAAGAAGCGCGCGGTCTCGATCCCGATCACGAGGATACACTCGCCGGGCTGGGCGAGGTCCTGCTCAAGTTCGGTGAGCGTCCCGCCGCGCTGGCGTGCTTCGAGCGCGTGCTGGCGCTCGGCTTCCAGGACGATCACGACCTCATGCTGCAGATCGGGCGGGCGCTGTTCCGCGAAGGCGTGCTCGATCAGGCGCGGCGCTTCTTTGAAGGCGCGCTGCGCGCGCATCCCGACTCGGCCGACGCGGCTGCGTGCGTCGGCTACGCGGCGCACCGGCTCGCGGATGAGGGCGGCAGCCTGCACTGGCTGCGGCGCGCGCTCGAGCTCGACCCGACCCTCGGCGAGGCCCGCATCTATCTCGCAAACCTGCTGTACGACCGCGGCGAGTACGAAGCCGCGTTGTTTCATCTCGAGCGCACCGGCCCCGAGGAGCATTACGACGCCCTGGCGATCTGGCGCCTGGTCGAGCTGAAGAAGAGCGTCTATCGCCTGCCGGACGAGGATCCCGAGCTCGTGCCCTGGAACGAGCGGCTGAACGAGCTCGCGGGCGACGCCGCGCCCGAAGACCTCCTGCTCTCGGAAATCGAAGCGATGACGCCGGACGGCCAGATCCGCGATCCGCGCCAGCTGGAGCTGTTCGGCACGCTCCTCACCGAGCTGCAGGGGATGAAGAACAAGGGCGGCACGGGCGGCAGTGGCGGCATGGTTGAGACGCACCGGGTGAGCACGGTGTCGGGAGCGACGTACGTGGGGACGTGGGAAGAGATCGTGCGGCAGATGAAAGACGATGCCGCCGAGTGGGTCGCGGGCTCGCTGGAGGAGTACATGGAGGCCAGCGCGAAACGCTGGCGCAAGCAGACCGGCGTGGCGATCCCGGCGACGGATCCGGAGAGCTTCTTACGAGCCGGAGCTGATGCTGGAGTCTTGAGAATCCTGCACTAATCGGGACCCGTGCAATTACAGCGGGCTGCGCTTGAACCGGACCGCGATGGAGAGCGGTCCGTCCCCCAGCGCCATCAGGGTGACGGCACCGGCCAGCAGCAGCGCCTCTAATTCGAAGTTGGCATGATGCGGTAGCTTGTCGCCGAGGATCCGCACCGCCATGAACACCGCCATGGCGGTGGCCCAGAAGCGCGTCCAGATGCCGAGCAGCACGCTCACCGCCCCGACCGTCTCGATCGCGATCACGAGCAGGACCACCAGCGTGCCGAACGACAGGGCTGGGATGCCGCTTTGGATCCGATCGATGCCGCGGCTCAGAAACACGCCGCCCACCGCCAGGCGCATGAAGAAAGCCGCATACGGCGTCAGTGCGTTCACGAGGTCTCCGTTAGAACATGGACATCGCGAGGAACGACCGCAGATTGTCGTTCGTCACGCGCAGCCGGGCGGAGAGGAGCCGCACGACCGACCACAGCACTTTGTAGGCGATGTCGCGGTTGAAGTCGAGGAGCAGCTCGAAATCGGAGCGGGAGATCGTGATCAGGGTGCAGGCGGTGTTGGCGATCGCGTCGGTCGACCGCTCGGACCGGTCGAAGATCGACATCTCCCCGAAGCACGCGCCCGGCTTCAGGACCGCCAGGGCTTCCTCACCGGACCCGGGGATCGTCCGCGAGATCCGGACTTCGCCTTCCGAAATCAGGAACAACCGGTTGCCCGACTCGCCTTCCTTGAAGACGTACTGACCGACGGTGAACTTCTGTTCGCGGCAGACTTCCGCGACGCGGGCGAGCTCGCCCTCGTCGAGGTCCTGAAAGATGGCAGCGTGTTTGAGCAGCTTGATGTCCACGGAGGCTAAGGTACGGTCAAACCGCGTTTCGCGGTAGCTGACGCGCTCACCGCGCTGCGTTTTCCGCTCGCGGCCGCGTTCCCGTTCGTCGCGTCGCCCACCGGGCAGCTCGCGATCGTCGTCGCCGCTTCCGCGAGCGACGTCGCCGACGGCTTCCTGGCACGGCGCTACGGCTCCTCCCGCGCCGGTGCGGTGCTCGATCCGATCGCCGACAAGGCCTTCATGGCGGTCGCGTTCGTGACGATCGCGCGGCGCGGATTGCTGGACTGGTACGAGCTGCTCGGAGTGCTGCTGCGCGACATTCTCGCCGTGCTGGGATTTCTGGCGACCTGGCTGCTGCGGCGGCCCGTCGCCGTGCCGGCGCGTGCCGGCGGCAAGGCGGTGACGATCGCGCAGCTGCTCACGCTGGTAGCGGCGATCACCGATTGGACCTACACTCGTCATCTCGCCTGGGCCACCGCGGCGATAGCGGTGTACGCACTTTGGGATTACGGACGTACCGCCGCGCGCCGGGGAAGCAGGTCCACGGCGCCATGAACCACACCAGGGGGATGCCAGCCCGGATGCGATCGCTCGCGATGGCGCTGACAACGGCCGGCGTGCTCGTCGCGCACACCGCGGCCGCGCAACAGTTCTCGCCGCCCAAGAACGGGAAGCATACCGCTACCCACATCGGGTTGTTCGGATTCGGCGTGCGTAGCGGTATCGACTTCAGGCGATCCGCGCAGCTGGTCGTGGGTGGCACGTTGGACATCGGCGATCTCTTCACCAGCCGCATCCGGCTGCGGCCGTCGGCCGAAGTCGGCGTGTTCAACGGCGCGAACACCTACGTGGGCAATTTTGAAGCGCTGTGGCGCTTCACCGACGACGAAGAAGTCGCCACGCCGTATGTCGGTTTTGGCTTCGGCATCGCCGGCCGCGACGGCTGTGGTTCGGATCCACAGTGTCCCGACGTCTGGCTCAACGCCGTCTTCGGATTCGAGCTGCGGTATCGCTCCACGTTCAACTGGCTGCTCGAGTACCACGGCATGGACCTGATGCGGCGTCACCGGCTGTACATCGGGCTCACGACGCGTCGAGGCAATTGACGTGGCGGCACCACGAATCGCTGAAGTGACGATGCGCTGGCTGCGAGAGCTGCAATTCGAAGGCGGCGGCACCGGACGTCCGGCGATTCTCGTGGATGGCCATGGCAAGGTGGCCACGTCTCCCGTGGAGACGCTGCTGCTCGCGGCCGCGACCTGCACCGCCTCGGACGTCGTGATCATCCTGCAGAAGCAGCGCGTTGCGCTCGCGGCGCTCGACATCGCGGTGCGCGGCACGCGCCGCGAGACGGAGCCCCGCCGGTACACGGCGATCGCGTTTCACTTCACCGTGCGGGGCGCAGGAGCCGATGCCGTGAAGGTGCGGCGCGCCGTCGACCTGTCGCTCGAGAAGTACTGTTCCGTCGCCGCGTCGCTCGCGCCCGACATCGCGATCAGTTACGACGTGACCATTGCCTAATCTGTTGTTCCTCCTGGCGGCATTGCAGTCACAGCAGCTCACCGCCACCGAGCTGAGCCTCGGTCCGGTCGCCGTCATGGCCCAGCGTACGTTCACGGGCGCGGAGCTGGGGCTGGCGCGGCGACCCGGCGGCGAGAGCCGCATCGCGCTCGCGCTGGGCGGCGGGAAGATCGGAGAAGACGCTGCGCTGCGGGCGCAGCTCACGCTGCAGCTGCTCGTCAACGCAGCGGCGCGCTCCGGACCTGGACTCTACGCCGGGGTCGGGGGCGCATTCGCGGCGCGACGCGGCGCCCCCGGTCAGGGATTCCTGGTGGTGCTGCTCGGATTGGAGGGCGCGCCGGGGCGGCGGCAGGCCTGGTACGTCGAGCTGGGATTCGCCGGCGGCGTGCGCGCCGCCGTGGGGTGGCGCATGCGCTGGTTCCCGCGCTGGTGGCGGTAGAAACGCAAAGGGCGCCCATGCTCGAGGGCGCCCTTCCTTCCTAGCGAGGACTTGAGGTCAGGCGTTCGCGCCGACGGGAGCGGTCCGGGCTACGACGGGGCGGCAATAACGCTCACCCAGCAGGCGCAGCTCGTTCAGCTCGGTCTCGGTCAGGTCGGTGAAGCGGTCGGCAAGATAGAGCAACGTGTCGTCAAACCATTCCTTCTGGTGCTCAGGCGAGGCCTCCAGCACTCCGCAGCGGAGGATGTGAGAGAACAGCTCGTCGCGCGCCTGTTCGAAGCTGGTGGGAATCGCGTACTTCCGGGGCTCACCACGCTTTTTGGCCATGCAGGGTGTTTCCTTTCGGGTTCGAACCTCGTGAAAACGGCGCCGCAAGATAATTGGTTGTATGGTATAATGCCACAGCAGGGACACGGGTTCCCGTGTGCCGGGAGGAAGCAATGAGCGAAGAAATTTATGGCCCTGAACGAGCGCAGCGCCTGGTCGCGCTGCTCAGGGCTCTAGCCGAGCGCATACAGGAGCTGGACCGCGCGGGCCGGCTGCTCGATGCGGCGCCGGAGCTGCAGAAGTTGTTGGGCAACGCGCGCAGCGAATTGTTTCACTACGAGGTGCGCAGCACATACGACACGCCGGACGTCGCCGAGAGCCGTCGCATCGTGGAAGAAGCGCTGGGTGGCGATCCGTCGATCGACGATCCGGACGACGACGAGCTCTGGAGAGGGGGGGGGAACCGCAAGGCATGAATCGATTTTTCGCGTTGGTCGGCGTTCTGGCCGTGCTGTTGGGGGTTTCGGTGTTCGCGTTGCTGCGGACGGGGAGCACGGCGTCGCCCGCCGCCGCGGGCCCGCCGCCCAGCGTCACCGATGATGGATTTCGCGGCTATTCGCTCGGGCAGGGCGAGGCGCCGGTGACGATCGTCGAGTACCTCGATTTCGAATGTCCGGTGTGCGCGTCGTTCGCCACGATCCAGATGCCGACGATCAAGGAGCAGCTGATCAACACCGGCAAGGTTCGCTGGACCTTCCGCGACTTCCCGCTCCCGATCCACAAGTACGCGCGCTTTGCCGCCCACGCGGCGCAGTGCGCCGGCGCCCAGGGTCGGTACTTCGAAATGCAGGATCAGTTGTTTACCCATCACCAATGGGCGCAGACCGGCAAGGACCCGTCGGATCTGTTCCGCAGCTTCGCCAAGACCGCGGTCGTGAATCTCACGGCCTATGACGACTGCATGCAGGCGGGCCGCTATGCCCAGCGCATCGAGTACAGCCGTCAGGAAGGCGATCAATTGGCGGTCGACGGGACGCCGAACTTCTACATCGGCCGCGCGAAGTTGTTTGGAAACCTGCGGCGGATTCCGAATTCCGACGACTTCAAGGCGCTGGTCGACAGCATCATCGCGCACTCGCCTCCGAAGCCGCGCCACCGGCCCGAACATCATTGATGCGGTACCGCCAGGCGATCGCGCTCCTCGCGCTGGTCGGCCTGTTCGTCGCGCTCTACCTCTGGTTGCACGCGTTGGGCTTTGGCGGGGCGATTCGGTGCGGCACATCAGGCGGATGCGAGACCGTCCAGACGAGCCAGTGGGCCGTCTTCCTCGGCATGCCCGTCGCGTTCTACGGCGTGGTCGGCTACCTGGCGGTGCTGGTCGTCGCGCTGGCGGCACTGCGGCCCGCGGCGTTGCCGCAGCGAGGGTGGAACACGCTCCTCGCCGCGCTCGCGAGCGTGGGCTTTCTTTTCACCCTCTATCTGACCTACCTGGAACTGTTCGTGATCCACGCGATCTGCCGCTGGTGCGTCGGCAGCGCGGTAATCATTACGCTGATATGGATAGTGTCGGTGATCGCACTGCGACGGTCTGACGGCCTGTCGGCCCGACGGGCGGAGAACCAATAGGCCGTCCGGCCGTCAGGCCGTTCGGCCGTCAGGTTTCCGTGGACTCGTACTGATCGCGTAGCTTAGCCACGACAGCCGGGTCTGCGAGCGTTGTCGTATCTCCGAGCGCACGTCCCTCCGCGATGTCCTTGAGCAGGCGTCGCATGATCTTCCCGCTGCGCGTCTTTGGTAGGTCGGCGGAGAAGAGAATGTCATCCGGCTTGGCGAGCGCGCCGATCTTCTTCGAGACGTGATTCTTCAGCTCTTCGCGCAACGCATCGCTGCCCTGACGTCCTTCCTTTAGCGTGACGAACGCCGCGAGCGCCTGACCCTTGAGGTCGTGCGCGCGCCCCACGACCGCGGCCTCCGCGACCGCCGAGTGGTCCACCAGCGCGCTCTCGACTTCCATCGTGCCGATGCGATGGCCCGCGACGTTGAGCACATCGTCCACGCGCCCCAGAATCCAGAAGGAGCCGTCCTCGTCACGCTTGGCGCCGTCACCCGGGAAGTAGGTGTTCTTCCACTTGCTCCAGTAAACCTGCTGATAGCGCTCGTCGTCGCCCCAGATCGTGCGCAGCATGCCGGGCCACGGCTTGGTGATGGCGAGGTATCCACCGCCCACCTTCACTTCCTTGCCTTCGCCGTCGAGCAGCGCGGCCTCGATGCCGGGGAAGGGGACCGTCGCCGATCCAGGTTTCGTCTCGCTCACGCCGGGCAACGGCGTGATCATGATGCCGCCGGTTTCCGTCTGCCACCACGTATCGACGATGGGACAGCGTTTGCCGCCGATGTGCTCCTGATACCACATCCACGCTTCCGGGTTGATTGGCTCGCCGACTGTGCCGAGCAGCCGCAGCGTCGAGAGGTCGTGCCGCGTGGGCAGCTCGTTGCCCCATTTCATGAACGCGCGGATCGCCGTCGGCGCCGTGTAGAAAACCGTCACGCCGTGCTTCTCGCAGATCGACCAGAACCGGTCTTTTCCCGGATGGTCGGGGGCGCCCTCGTACATCACTTCGGTCACGCCGAGCGCGAGCGGGCCGTAGACCACGTAGGAGTGTCCGGTGACCCAACCGACGTCCGCGGTGCACCAGAACACATCCGACTCCTTCAGATCGAATACCCACTTGGTCGTCGCGTACACGTGAGTCAGGTAGCCGCCCGTCGTGTGCAGGATGCCCTTGGGTTTCCCGGTCGTCCCCGACGTGTAGAGGATGTACAGCGGATCTTCGGCATCCATCGCTTCGGGCGGGCAGTCCTTTGACGCGCGCGCCATCAGCTCCGACCACCACAGGTCGCGCCCGGTCCTGAACGTCACCGTCTGGCCGGTGCGGCGCAGCACGACGACATGCTCGATGCTGGGGGTCCCGGCGAGCGCGTCATCCGCATTCTGTTTCAGCGGCACGATCGCGCCGCGGCGATAGCCGCCGTCCGCGGTGATCAGGATTTTCGCGCCCGCGTCGTTGATCCGATCGCGCAGCGATTCGGCGGAGAAGCCGCCGAACACGACGGTATGTACCGCGCCGATGCGTGCGCACGCCAGCATCGCCACGGCGACCTCGGGCACCATCGGGAGATAGATCGCGACGCGGTCGCCGCGCTTGACGCCCAACCCCTTCAAGACGTTTGCGAACTTGTTGACTTCGGTGTGCAGCTCGCCGTAGGTGATGCGCCGGACTTGGCCGGGAGGCTCGCCCTCCCAGATGAGCGCCACCCGGCCGCCCTTTCCCGCGCGCACGTGCCGGTCGAGGCAATTCACCGACGCGTTGAGCTTGCCGCCCAGGAACCATTTGGCGTGCGGCGGCTTCCATTCGAGCACGCGATCCCACGGCCGGCTCCATTCCAGTTGCTTCGCCCACTCCGCCCAATAACCTTCGAGGTCCAGTCGGGCGCGCTCGTAGGGACCCCGGTCGCGGACGTGAGCCTGGGCTTTGAAGGCGTCGACGGGGGGGAAGCGCCGCTGCTCGTCGAGCAGAGTTTCGATCCGGTCAGTTGCCATGGTTCGGGATATTAAGGAAGAGGGTGACTCTAGCAAGTTGCACCGCGCCGCTCGGTATGCGGCAACCGTGGAGCGTGAGCAGGCTCACGCGTTTTGGACAACCGCTTGATGCAGCGCGGCTTAGATAGGATGGCATTGGAGTGGCATACACCACCACGGGAGGAATCATGTCACCATTGCCCGTGGAGCACACAGTGATGTCAACGCGCCCGATGGAGAAGACGATGGCGGCCCCGGAGCGGCTCGATCTCGAGTCCCGCACCGCGTTTCGTCGCGCCGCCGGGGAGGTCCTGGACGTGCTTGCCGAGGGGGCGGGCCGCCTGGTGATCGATCTGTCGGGGACGCGCTCGGTGGACAGCGCCGGTCTTGGTGCCTTGATGCTGATTCAGCGCAAGGCCGCCGAGCGCCGCCAAACGGTGTGCTTGCGCGGCGCGAACGAGGAGCTGCGTTTCCTTCTCGTCCTCACCAAGCTGGACGACCTCTTCGAATTGGAGACTGGCGTTTCGTGACGTAAATTGGGGTGGATGGCGCCGCCGCCCCGCAAGGTTCTCTTCGTCGAAGACGAAGCCGCACTCCAATACTCCTACGAGCGGTTCTTTGAAGGTAAGTACACCATGGCCTACGCGCCGAGCGGCGCGGAGGCCATGCGCCAGCTGAGCGATTTCAACCCCGACGTCCTCGTGCTCGACATGCGATTGCCGGATACCGACGGAATCGCGCTGCTGCAGCGCATTCGGGAGACGCGGCCTACACTCCCGGTCGTGGTGACGACGGCCTACGTGAGCATGGAGCCGCTCATGAACGTGCTCGATCTCGGCCACAGCCGGTATCTCGTCAAACCCTACGAATTGAGCGAGCTCGCGGCCGCGATCGATGCTGCGGGCTGAGGGACTCGGGCACCGCTTCGGTACGGTCACGGCCCTCGACGACGTCTCCTTCAGCGTTCAGCCAGGCCAGACGCTCGCCGTCTTCGGACCCAACGGTGCCGGCAAGACCACGCTGCTCAAGGTACTCGCGGGTCTGATCCAGCCGCAGCAGGGGCGCGCGCAGGTGGACGGCGGGCGGCGCGCCATCGGGTGGATCGGGCATCAACCGCAGCTGTACGCGCAGCTGACCGTGCGGGAGAATCTGCGGTTCTGGGCATCACTGTACGACGTCCAGGTCCCAACCGATCTGCTGGCGCGGCTCGGACTCGCGGAGCACCGCGACCGTCCCGTGCGGGCGCTCTCGCGTGGCCTGGTGCAACGCGTCGCGATCGCACGCGCGCTCGTGCATGATCCTACCGTGCTCTTGCTCGACGAGCCGTTCACGGGACTCGACCGCGTCGCCGCCGAGGCGCTTCGCCGCCTTCTGGGGGACGTGATGAAACAGGGTGGTGCGTCTGTTCTGGTGACACACAACGTCGAAGAGGGAACGGAGCTCGCGACGGACGTCGCCTTCATGCGTGCCGGCCGCTTCGTCCATCTTGCGCCACGCGCCGGCCGCGGGCTCGAGCAGGTGAGCGAGGAGTATCGCAATGCGATTGCCTGAGCTCGTGCGCCACAGCTGGACCGTCGCCTCCAAAGATCTGCTGGTGGAGTTCCGCTCCCGCACCGCGATCCTCTCGGCGGCGGTGTTCGTGGTCCTGGTGCTCGTCGTGTTCAATTTTGGACGCGACCCCACAGCCGTTTCCAACGTCGACCTCGCGCCGAGCATCCTATGGGTGACCTTCACCTTTGCGGCGATCCTCGCCTTGAATCGCGCGTTTCAGCTGGAGCTCGAAAACCAGGCCCTCGAGGGACTGCTGCTCGCACCCATCGACCGGAGCAGCATCTATCTCGGCAAGCTGCTGGCGAATCTCGTCTTCGTCGCGTGCGTAGAGGTCATCGGCGTGCCCCTGCTGGCGCTCTTCTTCAACGTGCGAGTGCTGCCCTACCTCGGCCCGCTCGTTGTTCTGATCGCGCTCGCGACCGTGGGATTCGTCGCGGTCGGCACGCTGTTCAGCGCGATGACGGTACGGACGCGGTTCGCGGAGCTGCTGCTCCCGGTGCTGCTGCTGCCGTTCATGATTCCGCCGCTCTCCTGGGCTGTGCTCGCGACCGGCCGGCTGCTCGCGGGCCGTCCCTTGAGCGAAATCCTGGGGTGGCTTAACATGCTCGCCGTCTATGACATCGTCTTTGTGACGCTTGCTCTCGTCCTGTTCCCCGCGACGGTGAACGAATGAGAATGTTGCGCGCCGGTCGCTGGATCACCGGCATCGGCCTGGCGCTGCTTGCCGGCGTCTACGTGCGGGCGCTGGTGTACACGCCGGTCGAACAGTCGCAGGGGCTCGCGCAGAAGATTTTCTATCTGCACGTGCCGGCGGCGATCTGGGCCGAAATGGCGATGGTCTTCGTGGGCCTCGCGAGCATCGTTTACCTGTTCACCAAGGACCCACGGCTCGATCGATTTGCCGCCGCATCGGCGGAAGTGGGCACGGTCTTCTGTGCGATCGTCCTCACGACCGGTCCCATCTGGGGCAAGCCGATCTGGGGCACCTGGTGGACCTGGGATGCCCGGCTGACGCTCACGCTCTTCCTCTTTCTGCTGTATGTCGGCTATCTGCTGCTGCGCGGCGCCGTGACCGACCCCGCCGCGCGGGCGCGCTTCGCCGCGGTCCTCGGCATCTGCGGGATGTGTGAGGTGCCGTTCATCCACCTGAGCGTGTACATGTTTCCCACCCTGCACCCGATGCCGATCGTGCTCAAGCCGAGCGCGCCATCGTTACCGTGGAGCATGCTGTCGACGTGGCTGTTGTCGCTGGGGACGTTCACGCTGCTCTACGTGGGTTTTGTCGTGCAGCGGTACGCGTTGAGTTATTTGCGAGAGCAGCTGGAGGCCGTCGGGGAAGAGGGGCGGGGGAAGGGGGAAGGGTAATGCTCCAGACCGTTCCGCAGAACGGCGGCTACATGATCGCCGCCTACATCGTGGCGGGCGCGATCCTCATCGGCTACACGGTGTCACTGTACCTGCGCGCGCGCCGCAGCCTTCGCGCGTAACTCCGCGCGCGCTTCGGGCAGCCGGCTGTGGCCGTCCGGCACCTCGGTCGCCCACAGATTCAGCGCTTCGTCCGCCGCTCCATGATCCCCGGCGTCGTAGAGCGCCTGCGCGTTGTGCCACAGCGCGGTCGCGCCCCCACCCGCGGCGTAGGCTCGCGAAAAGCGTGCGGCGGCCTCGGCAAACCGCCCCGTGCGCTGATACAACGTACCGGCGGCCATCGCGGCGTCGGCGCGCTCCTCGAGCGCTAACGCCTGTTCGAACGCGCCTAGCGCCTCGTCCTGCCGGAACACCATCTGCAGCGCTTCACCGAGCAACATCCAGGCGTCGGCATGATCGGGGAAGCGGAGGGTGGCCGTGCGCGCCGCTTCGACGGCGCCCCAGCGGTCATCGAGCGCGCGCGACAAGTGTACGAGTGCCGGATACGTATCGGCGAACCCCGGCGCAAACCTGGCGCCGAGCTTCAGCCACGCGAGAGCGCGGCGTGGAGCATCGCGCTGGGAGGCCGCGGCGCGGCGCAGGCAAAAGCGGCCAAGTGCCGCGCGGAGTGAGCGAAACATTGCTTGATAATGGGGAGAGCCACGGTGAGATTGCAACGGCGCATGGCAGCATCCTTGCAAGGGCGCCGCATCGTGGTGACGCGCGCGCGCGAACAGGCGGGCGATCTGGTGCGGGCGTTGGAAGATCGCGGCGCCGAAGCGCTCATCGCTCCCGTCATCCGCATTCAGCCGCTGGAAAACCTCGGCGCGTTGCGCGCGGCGTTGACGGGCCTGTCGACCTACCGCTGGGTCGTGTTCACCAGCCAAAATGCCGTGCAGATCGTCTTCGATCGCCTCGTCGCCTGGGGACTCACGCCCCGGGTGTTTACGTCCACGTCGGTTGCCGCGATCGGCTCTGCCACGGGTGACATGCTCACCGTGAAGGGCGTGGTTCCGGCCGTCATCCCCGGTGAGTTCGTCGCCGAAGCGCTCGCCGCGGAGCTGGTCCGGCACAGCGGCGGCTCGCTCGTGGGTAGCCGCGTCCTGATTCCCAGCGCCGTGGACGCCCGCGAAGCCCTCGCGGCCGGCCTCCGCGAGCACGGCGCCGATGTGGAGGCGATCGCCGTGTACCGCACCGTGCCCGTCACAGCCGATCTGAGCGGCCTGGCTGCCGACATCACTCGCGGCCGGATCGACGCCGTGACATTCACGTCGTCGTCGACGGTACGGTCGTTCGTCGATCTCGTGGGGAGGCCCGCCGCGACCTCGGGCCGCTTCGTCGCCGCAACCATCGGTCCCATTACCGCGGGCACGGCCAGAGAGCTGGGATTGCGTCAAATCATCGAGGCCGAACCGCACACCATCCCGGGACTCGTCGAATCTCTGGCAAAGCGGTTCGCGTGAAGCTCGGCACGCGCGGGAGTCAGCTGGCGCGGTGGCAGGCGGAGTGGGTCCAGGAACGCCTCGCCAGCACCGGGGTGCGGGCGGAAATCGTCGTAATCAAGACGCGCGGCGACGCAGAGGTGGACCGCCCGTTACACGAGCTCGAGGGCAAGGGGTTCTTCACCAAGGAGATCGAGGATGCGCTGCTCGATGGCCGCATCGACGTCGCGGTGCACTCGCTCAAGGATCTGCCGACCCGCCTGCCACCTGGTCTGGCACTGGGGGCAATTCCGCTGCGCCACGATCCTCGGGAAGCACTGGTGAACGGCCGCTCGCTGCAGGAGCTCGCCACCGGCTCACGCCTCGGGACCTCGAGCCTGCGTCGCATCGCGCAGGTCAAGTTCCTGCGTCCCGACCTCACCGTCGTGCCGCTGCGCGGCAACGTTCCTACCCGCGTCCGCAAGGTCGAAACGCGCGACGGCCTGGACGTCGCGTTGCTCGCGATTGCCGGACTCGAACGGCTCGGCTTGGGCGGCAAAGGCGCCGTCGTCGATCCACTCGACGTGATGCCGGCGCCGGGACAGGGCGCGCTCGGCATCGAGATTCGGGAACAGGACACACAAACGCGGAAGGCGCTGCAGCCCCTGCACGATGCGGCGAGCGCGATCGCCGTGACTTCAGAACGTGCGCTCCTGGCCGCCCTCGGCGGTGGATGTCAAGCTCCGGTGGCGGCGTACTGCGGGGAAGGGGGAAGCGGGAAGGGCCGGTTGTATGGTCGAGTGACCGCGGTAGACGGCTCCGTCCAACTCACCGCATCGGCGGATCTCGATCCGAAACGCCCCGACGCGGCGGGCGAAGCCGTGGCGCGCTTGCTCGAGGGCGAAGGCGCCGCGAGCTTACTCGCGCGATGAGCGCACAATTTCCCATCCGCCGGATGCGCCGCTTGCGTCGTACGGCGCCCCTTCGCCGCCTGGTGCAAGAAACGCATCTCGCGCCATCGCAACTGGTGTGGCCCCTCTTCGTTGTGCATGGCCAAGGAGTGCGCCGCCCCATCGCCGCCCTGCCCGGAGTGTCACAGCTCTCTGTTGACGAGTTGGTGAAAGATGCCGAGCGCGCCGCGGCACTGGGGCTGGGCGGAATCATCCTGTTCGGGATTCCGGCGACGAAAGATGCCACCGGCTCGGAAGCCTACGACGACCAGGGCATCGTGCAGCAATCGATCCGCGCGGTGAAACGCGCGGTGCCCGATTTGCTGGTGGTCGGCGACGTCTGTCTGTGCGAGTACACCGATCACGGCCACTGCGGTGTCATTCGCGACGGCGAGGTGGACAACGATTCATCTGTCTATTTGCTCGGCAAAGTCGCCGTGATGCAGGCGCGCGCCGGCGTGGACCTGGTGGCGCCGAGCGACATGATGGACGGCCGCGTGGCGGGCATTCGCAAGGCGCTCGATGCCGGCGGCTACTCGCACGTCCCGATCATGTCATACGCCGCGAAGTTCGCGTCGGCGTTCTACGGACCGTTTCGCGAGGCAGCCGGGTCGACGCCGCAGTTCGGCGACCGGCAGTCGTATCAGATGGCCGTGGCGAACGGCGATGAAGCGATGAAAGAGATCCAGCTGGATCTCGACGAAGGTGCGGACATCGTGATGGTCAAACCGGCCGGCCCGTGTCTCGACCTGATCCGCCGGGCCAAGGAACGCTTCGGCTCGCCGCTCGGTGCGTATCAGGTGAGCGGCGAGTATGCGATGATCAAGGCGGCCGCGGAGCGGGGGATGCTCGATGAGACGCGTGCAATGTGGGAGTCGGTGACCGCGATTCGGCGGGCGGGCGCGGACGTGATACTGACTTACTTCGCCCCGGCGTTGGCTGAACAACTCTAGCTTCTCTAGGCGAGATCCGTTGCGTTAGGAGGTAACAGGAGATATCGCCACAGGCCAGCGGCCGCCGCGGCACCCACCAGCGGACCAATCCAGTACACAGCTTGCGCATGCCAGTCCCACGACACCAGCGCGGGACCAAACGCGCGCGCCGGATTCATGACCGCACCAGTGAGCGGGCCGCCGCCGCCCAGCGCGCAGACCAGGACGACCAAGCCGATCGCGAAGCCGGCCACGCGCTGCGCCTGAGGCGAGACGGCAGTGCCAAAGACCGCGCTGACGAGGAAGAATGTGAACAGCGCCTCCAGCGCGATCGGCGCCCACAAATTCGTCATGGACCCGGCGACCTGCGGTGTACCCAGCGACGTCATACGAACGGCGGCGCTGGGAAAGGTCGCCTTGATGAGCAGCGCGGCGACGATCGCGCCGAGCAGCTGCGCGAGGACGTATTTGCCGAGCGTCTTAGCGTCGATTTGTTTGCCGAGCCAGAGCGCGAAGCTCACCGCGGGATTGATGTGTCCGCCCGAGATGGGCATCATGATCGTGACGACGACGGCGAGTCCGATGCCGTGTGCCAGCGCGATCGCCAGACCGGCGGCGCCGCCCTGGTTCGCAATCACGCTGCCGGCGCCGACCAGAACGAACAACAGCGTGCCGATGAATTCCGCCGCGGGGGCCCGGAGTATCCGGTAATTCACGTGTGACCTCGGGTGTAAGCCCGCGCCAATCTACCGGGCGCCGCCATCAGGCCGCAACACCAAGGCGGCGTTGATTCCCCCAAAACCGAAAGAATTTGAAACCACGGCGGCGGGTGATGCGGAACGGCCCCCGCCCGGCAGGCAATCCAGGTCGCACTGCGGATCGGGCTGCTCGAGGTTGATCGTGGGGGGCAGCCAGCTCCGCGCCAATGCGAGCGCGCAGATCGCCGCCTCGATGGCGCCGCTCGCGCCCAGGGCGTGGCCGTAGTAGCCCTTGGTGCCGCTGACGGTCAGCCGGTAGGCGTGATCGCCGAACACTTGCTTGATCGCCGCCGTCTCCGTCGGATCGTTGAGCGGCGTGGATGACCCGTGGGCGTTGATGTACCCGACGTCGCTCGCTGGCACGTCGCCGTCGGCGAGGGCGAGCTGGATGGCCCGGGCGGCCTGGCGGCCATCCGGCCGCGGCGCGGTCATGTGGTAGGCGTCGTTGGTATACGCGTGCCCGACCACTTCGGCGTAGATCCTGGCGCCGCGGGCGAGCGCGCGGCTGCGCTCCTCGAGCACGAGAACGGCCGCCCCTTCGCCCATCACGAAGCCGTCGCGGCGCGCGTCGAACGGACGGGATGCACGCGCGGGATCGTCGTTGCGCGTGCTCATCGCGCGGATGTTGCTGAACGCGGCGAACGTCAGCGGCGCGAGCGGCGCCTCGGCGCCGCCCGCCAGCATCAGGTCCGCGCGGCCATCGCGCACGATGTGGAAGGCTTCGCCGACGGCGATCGTGCCCGACGCGCAGCTCATCGCGTTAGTCGCGTTCGGTCCGGTGAATCCGAACTCGATCGCGATGTTGCAGCTCGCGGCGCCGCAGAAGACCGCGAGCGCGAGCGAGGCATCGAGTCCGCGCGGCCCGTGTGCGAGATAGCGGGGCACCTGCGATTCGGCGAACGCGACGCCGCCCAGCGCCGATCCCATCATCGTGCCCACGCGATCGGGATCTTCCTTGGCGGGGGCGATCGCCGCGTCGGCGAGCGCCAGCCCCGCGC
This sequence comes from Gemmatimonadales bacterium, assembly GCA_036003865.1. Lineage (GTDB taxonomy): Bacteria > Gemmatimonadota > Gemmatimonadetes > Gemmatimonadales > GWC2-71-9 > 20CM-2-65-7. The sequence goes on from DASYRZ010000179.1 coordinate 69,215, forward strand.
TCGTCACCGCGAGCTGCGAGAAGCGGTCCAGCCGCTTCGCGCGCTTGGCATCGAGATGATCCTGCGGCCGGAAATCGGGAATCTCCGCGGCCATGTGACTGCGAAACGGCGTGGGATCGAAGCGCGTGACCGTGCGGACCGCGGATATGCGCGCCTGCAGGCCGCTCCACAAGCCGTCCGCGGTGGTGCCGATGGGCGTGACGGCGCCGATCCCCGTGATGACCACACGACGCAAATTCTTCATAGCACTCCTTTGATTATCACACCCTGAAGGGTGTGCTCGGCCAACGCTGTCCTTAAGGACAGTGTCTGCCGAGCACAGGCTTTAGCCTGTCCAAACAATTACCGTGAACCATTCTCAGCGGCGCGTTTGATGCCCGCGAGTGTGCGCGACGCGACTCCATGAATGAAGATCGGACCGATCACGAGATTCGCCGCCAGCTTCCCGATCAGCGGCCAGTGCGGCCCATCCCACGTATGCACAATCTCGACGTCTACACCTCCAGATCCTTCAGACCCTCCACCAACCTCCACCGACGGATCTCCCTCACCAACCTCGACCAACCTCCACCGCACCTGCATGCCTCGCGTCATACCCTGCACGTGCCGATACCGGATCTCGCCGGCGGGGCGATCGATCGTCATCTCCGATACCCACCACGTCGGGTACTTGAGGAGCCCGCGCGCGAACGGCCGCCAGGCGGCCATTTCGACCAGACCATCGTCGTGGATCTTGACCCAGCGATAGTGAGGGAGAATCGCCGGCCAGCGGGTGACCGAGCTCGCCGCGGCGAACACGCGGGGAAATGGAGCGTTGACGCGAATGCGGTCGACGGTGCGCATCACCTGCTGAGGCCTGCATAGCCTCCTCTATAGTAGAGCAGCGGTTGCCGGTCCGTGGCGTCGCCACCCACTACCAGGCCGATGAAGATCGTGTGATCGCCGCCCGGGACCGTCGCGTGCTTCTCGCACTCGATGTGCGCCACCACGCCATCCAGGATAGGGATCCCGCGCTGATTCTCCCGGTAGCTGACGCCGCGGAACCGGTCCGGTTCCGAAGCTGCGAATCGCCGCGACAGCGCTTCCTGCTCGGAGGACAGAATGTTGAAGACGAAGTACG
>DASYRZ010000180.1:0-1953 GCA_036003865.1 Gemmatimonadales bacterium
GCCCGCGGGCACGCCGGCGATCACGCTCAGACTGTCGAGCGTGCGCTCCACCGTGACCGGCTGCGTGGACGCGGTGCCGTCGTTGTTGACGACAAACACGTATGTGCCCTGCTGACCCTGCATGACCGCCTGGCTCGGCACGACGACCGCGTCGTTCTGAACGCCGAGGACGAGGGTGATGCGGACGAATTCACCGGGCCAGAGGCTGCCGTCGCGATTCGGGAAACGGGCCTTGAGGAGCACGGTCCCGGTGGACGTATCGACCTGATTGTCGACGAACGAGAGAATGCCTTGGATCGACGACGCGGAGTCGCGCGCCGGATCCGCGATCGCGGCGAGCTGTTGGCCGGCACGCTGGCGGATCGCGGGCAGACTGATCGCCGGAACGGGGAAGCGCACCAGAATAGGGCGCAGCTGCACAATCGACACGAGCGGATCGCTGCCCGCGCGCACGAGGTTGCCTTCGTGCAGCAGCAGCCGTCCGGTGCGGCCGCCGATCGGCGCGCGGACCGTCGCGTATTCGAGGTTCAGCCGGGCGATTGCTGCCGCTGCCGAATCGGAGCGCACTGCGGCGTACGCCGCGTCTGCCGCCGACTGCTTTGTCTCGTAGTCTTCCTGCGTCACCGTGTTTGTTGCAGCGAGCGTCTTGTAGCGCGCGGCTTCGCGTGCGGCGCTTACTGCCTGCGTGAGATCGCGGAGCAGCGTCCCCTCGGCCTGCTGCAAGGCGGCGCGGTAGGGACGCGGATCGATCTCGAACAGGATTTGGCCGGCGGCGACCTCGTCGCCCTCGGCGAAATTCACGTGCAGGATGGTGCCGTTGACCTGCGGGAGGACGTCCACGGACCGGATCGCCTCGACCGTCCCGGTGGCCTCGAGCTCATACGGAACTGCACGGCGCTCGACGCGGGCGACGCTGACGGGGACCCTGGGGGCGCTGACGCCCCGGTTGGAGCCACACGCGGAGGCCGCGACCAACGCGATCGCCAGCAAAGAAGATCGAAAAGTCACGACTTCTATACGCATATCCTCCCCATCGCGTCATTTAGACCCAGAGGGCGGCTTTTTGGCTACCTCCCGGGACGCCGTTAAACGTAGCCTCGTCCATGCTCGCGCGTGTCCGGTCGGCTGCCGTCCTGGGGATCGATGCCTACCTGGTAGAGGTCGAAACCGACATCGCGAATGGCCTCCCGACATTCGTCACGGTCGGGCTGCCGCAAGGTGCGGTCAAGGAAGGGCGCGACCGCGTCTCTGCAGCCCTCGCCAACACCGGGTACACGTTTCCCCTCAGGAGGATCACGGTCAACCTCGCGCCGGCCGACATCCGTAAAGAAGGATCGGCTTTCGACCTGCCGATCGCCCTGGGAATTCTGGCGGCGACGGAGCAGGTCGCGTCGGACCGGCTGGGGACCATCGCTGTGCTCGGCGAGCTGGGCCTGGAGGGGGCGATCCGCCCTGTCCGTGGAGCCCTACCTGTGGCGCTCGCGGCGCGCTCCGCGGGGGTCGACGCGCTCATCCTGCCGCGCGAGAACCTCGCCGAGGCGGGCGTCGTGGACGGCCTGCGGGTCTTGGGAGCCAGCTGTCTGGCGGAAATCGCCGACTTCCTCGATGGCAAGGGTGATCTTGCTGGGGCAACGATCGACGTTGCGCAGTTGTTCGCCGAGCGCGCCAGGGACGACGTGGACTTCGCCGAGGTGAAGGGGCAGCCGCACGCGAAGCGTGCGCTCGAGGTGGCGGCGGCGGGCGGGCATAACATCCTCCTTATATTGTTTTCAAGACCCCACAGAAAAGCCCCGCTTTGTGGTCGTTTTAAGGGTGCCACGGGATAAGCAGTGCGTTTGGTGGGATTGAACTAACCTACTTCAGCAAACCGGATCGGGCTAGCTGTTGCTGCTCACGGTAACGGTAGGCGCGAACCCCGTCAAAACTAACTCCCCTGTCCCTGGCTTCACGACA
>DASYRZ010000181.1:0-3063 GCA_036003865.1 Gemmatimonadales bacterium
TCGCGGACCTTGCGGATGAGCTCGGGCTCGGCGACCTCGGTCGCGGCTTCGGCGGCCGGCGCGACGACTTCCTCGGCGCGCGGCGGCACCACCGTCGCGATCGTCAGGTCGGCGCCGGTCAGGATGACGGCGTTGGGGATCGTCAGATCGCGTGTATGCAGCGAGTCACCGATCTTGAGCGCGCTCACGTCGAGCTCGACGCGGTCGGGGATGTGCTCGGGGAGCACTTCGATTTCGACTTCGCGCGTGACCTGGTCGAGTACGCCGCCGGCGTTGCGCACGCCGTCCGGCGTGCCGACGAGGTGTACCGGCACCTTGAGCGTGATCTTCTCGTCCGCTTTGATCTCGTAGAAATCGACGTGGATGATGTCGGGACGCAGCGGGTGGCGCTGAATCTCGCGAATCAACGCGCGCGACTTCTTGCCGTCCACGGTGAGATCGATCAGCGTGCTCTCGGGCTCGATTCCGCTGAGGGCTTTCTCGAGCGCGAGCGCGTCCACCATCAAGGGCTGCGTGGTGCGGCCGTGGCCGTAGATCACGGCCGGAACCTGCTTCTGGAAGCGCGCCTGCCGCGCCGCGCCCTTGCCTGTTTTCTCCCGCGCCGTAGCAGCGAGACTCACCGTCTGTGCCATACGCTCCTCAACTCAATCGAACAGAGAACTGACCGACTGATTCGAATGTTCATAGCCGATGGCCTTGGCCATCAGGCTGGCGATCGACAGCACTTTTAGCTTCTCGAACTGCTTCTCGTCCGGAATCCGGATCGTGTTTGTCACCGTCACTTCTTCGATCGGCGCGGCGCGGAGCCGCTCGACCGCGGCGCCCGACAGCAGCGCGTGCGTCGCGAACGCGAAGATACGCCGCGCCCCGAGGCGCTTCAGCGCCGCTCCCGCCTCGGCGATCGTGCCCGCGGTGTCGATCATGTCGTCGGGGATCAGGCAATCCTTGTCCTCGACGTCGCCGACGACGTTCACCACTTCCGCGATATTCGCCGACGGCCGCCGCTTGTCGATGATCGCGAGCGAAGCATCGAGGCGCTTGGCGAAGCCGCGGGCCATCTTTGCCGATCCCACGTCCGGCGCGACGACGACCGGCTGATGCAGCTGCTTGGTCCGGTAGTGGCTCACGAACACCGGAGCCGCATACAAATGGTCCACCGGAATGTCGAAGAACCCCTGCACCTGGTGGGAGTGGAAATCCATTCCCAGCACGCGATCCGCTCCGGCATGGGTGATCAGATTCGCCATCAGTTTGGCGCTGATCGCCACGCGCGGTTGATCTTTCCGGTCCTGCCGCGCGTAGCCGAAGTAGGGGAGCACCGCGGTGATACGGGCCGCGCTTGCGCGCCGCGCCGCGTCCATCAGCAGCAGCAGCTCCATGTAGTTTTCCGCCGGCGGGTTCGTGGGCTGGATGATGAAGACATCCCGCCCGCGCACGTTCTCGTCGATCTTGACGAAGATTTCGCCGTCGGCAAACCGCCGCATCGTCACCGCGCACAGCGGTTGTCCCAAATGCTGGGCCATCTCCTCGGCGAGGGGCCGATTGGCCGTTCCGGCGAGGAGCAGCAACTGGCTGCGTGACAACGACAGGTCCCGCATCGGGCACAGGAAAGTAGTCGGCAAGCCGCGTGTCGCCAAGGCCTTACCCGCGGCGAGTGGCTATCGTATCCTAGTGCCTGTGGACGAGCTTCGCCCGCGGCTCGCTGCGGCGCTTGCGGGCCGCTATACCGTTGAGCGCGAGATCGGCCGCGGGGGGATGTCTGTCGTCTTTCTCGCGTACGATCTGCGCCTCGAGCGCCGGGTCGCGATCAAAGTCCTCCGACCCGAGTTGAGTGCCGCCCTCGGCCCCGAGCGCTTCCTGCGCGAGATCAAGGTCGCCGCCGCCCTAAAGCATCCCTATATCCTCAAGCTGCACGACTATGGCGAAGCCGGCGGCCTCCTCTATTACGTCATGCCATATGTGGAAGACAATTCGCTGCGGCAACGCCTCACCCGGGTGCGCACCCTTCCGGTGATCGATGCCGTCCAGATCGCGCAGGAGGTCGCCGAGGCCCTCGATCACGCGCATCGTCACAACATCATCCATCGCGACATCAAACCCGAAAACATCCTGTTCGAGGAAGGGCACGCGCTGGTGGGCGACTTCGGCATCGCTCGGGCGATCAGTGAGGCGGGAGTCCGGGAAACCTCGCCCGGCGTGGTGCTTGGCACCGTTGACTACATGAGTCCCGAGCAAGAACAAGGGCGCCACGACCTCGACGGGCGGGCCGATGTCTACAGTCTCGGACTCGTGCTGTATGAGATGCTGGTGGGTGAGCTCCCCGGTCCCGACCACGGCCTGGATTCGTTGACGGGCCGTCGTCAGGATGTGCCCGTGGGGGTGGTGCGCGTGCTGCGCGGGGTGCTCGCGCGCGATCCCCGAGACCGTTTCGCGACGGCGGCGGTGTTCGCGGAAGCACTTGCGGCATTGACGCGGCGGTCTGGGCCGTTCGATCCGGCGAAGCGACGGCGGCAGTGGATCGCGGTGGGCGCCGGTGGCGCTGCGCTGCTGGCCATTGTGAGCTGGGGCGTGCTGCATAATGCGCGCGGCCGTGAATCACGCGACGTCCTGACATCGGCCACGGCGTCTCCGATTGCGCTTCGCGAGCTGCGGCTCGGCAAAGAATTATTTTGGAGTTTCGACTTTGACGGGGCGGCCGCCGCCTATCACCGGGCGCTCGCCGCCGATTCGGATGCGGCGATTGCGTACCAGCGATTGAGCGTCGTGGAAACATGGCGCTGGGACTACCCCGCAGCCCGGCGCACGATCGACGCCGGCCTCGCGCGCGCGTCCCGTTTCTCCCCGAAGTGGCGCGAGTTGCTGCGGGCGCAGCGCCTGTACATCATGCGTGAAGCCGACAGCGCCATTGTCGCCTTCCAGGGTCTCGTCGCCGACTATCCTGGCCTGCCCGACGCGTGGTACGGGCTGGCCGAAGCCCTCTTCCATTTTGCCGGCTACGCCGATAACGGCCCGCGGGATGCCGAGCCCGCACTGCGGCGCCTCCTGACGGACGATCCTACGTTC
>DASYRZ010000182.1:0-14071 GCA_036003865.1 Gemmatimonadales bacterium
GTGATGCCGCTCCCGATCACAAACTGGTAGGTCCCCACCCGCGCGGCCTTCAGCGTCACGACGACGGCGGAGTCCGCTGATTCGAGGTTGACGAGCTGGAGATCCTGCTGCCGCACGTTCAACCGTGCGCGACCGGCCCGCAGCGCCTGACCGAGCGCATCGATCGACGTCTCGTTGCCGTACAAATCGCGCGCCCGCAGCCGCAGCGTAAACGGCACACCAACCTGCACCACGATCGCCCGTCCATTGATCGTCTCCCCATTGCGGTCGAGGAGCAACGAATCGATCGGGCCAGGCTCGGCGCGGAGGGTCACGACCCGCTCCAGCGAATCGACGCTCGCGAACACCGCCGCTTCCCCCGCCCGGACTCCCAGCACGACATCCACCCGCACGCGTCCGGTGGAATCGAGCACGGCGCTCTCGGGTGTGACGCGCGCATTCAAGGCTCGGAAGCGGACCGTGCGGCCGGCGGCCGGACCGCCTTGTACGGTGCGGGCCCGAAAGATCAGCGGCTCGCTGAGGGAGTTCCCGACCGGTCCGTACGAGGACGCGATGGGGAGGAATCCCGTGTTCACGCCTGACAGCCCGGCAGGGGCGGCGATTTCCATGTCGACCGGCGCCAGACCTCGCACACGGACTTGGACCGAACTGCCGCGCGACACCGCGTTTGCCAGGACCGTGAACGTCGCCCGGCCGCTCGAATCAGTGACAGCCGTCAATGGGGCGCCAATCCCCCCGTTCAGATCCACCTGCTCGCCCGGGACGGGATTGCCCAGTGAGTCCGTGACGGCCGCAACGATCGTGGCGCTGGAATCGCTGCCACGGAACGCGATATACTCCGGCGTCAGCCGCAGACGACTGGGCCGCGCCGGTCTTACCGAGTACAGCACCGTGGGCTGGCCGGGGAACGTCGCCCCACCGGCGGTGCGAATTTCGAACTGGTGCGTGCCGACGCGGGAGACTACAGGCAGGCGGAACACCGCGATGCCGCTGTCGTCGGTGACCGCCGAGGCGTCGCGCGACAAGCCCAGCGCGGTCGTGCCCCGCAGCGCGAGCGTCGTCCCCCGCAGCGGCGTGCGGCCGCGGCTCAGGCGCACCCGTACACTCGCCCCTATTCCAGCGGTGGTCACGATCTCCGCCGGCTGTGCCACGGCCGTGACGGGCGCCGCCGCTTCGGTGGCGGCAGCAGTCGTCGCGGAACCAGAAGTGGCGCGCCGACTTTCGCACGCGGCCGCGCTGGCGATCACTTCACCGCTGGCTCCGGCACTGCGGAAGTCGGCCCAGTCGCGCTCTGTGGGATGGAACGTGAGGCAGCTGCGACGCACGACGTCCGCGACCTCGGTTTGCGCGAACAGCGGATTGGTGAGGAGCCGAATCAGCTCGGTCTTATCGAGCGCCGGCGGCGGCGGTGCCTGCGCGGCCAGCGGGAAGGCACAGCACGCGAGCGCGAGGAGCGCGATACGAGAGCGCATCCTAGGGCCGCTGGCAGGAGGATCGCTCGAACCGCACTTCCACCGCTCTGACGTCGGCGTAGAGACCCTTGTCGCGCGCGTCGCGCGCGGGGTCTGAGCCGGCCATCAGGTCCTTGCGCGCCAGGTTGTACGCCAGCCACCCGTCTTCTACCTGTGTGAGACCACGGGCGAGACCGCTGCACGGCATGCGCCGCGAGTCGTACATGCTCGCGCGCATCGTGAAAGCCGAAATCGCTAGCGCCAGGGTGTCGGCCCGCCGATCGAGCTGCGCCGTGTCGCTCACGGGGATGCCGCCGGGGGCGGCGTCCGAGCCCGAGCGACCGCCAGATCCGGAGGTGCGCGAGCCGAGAATCCCGTAGAGCACGGTTACCAGCACGGCACCCGCAAGACCGGATGCGATGTACGCCGTCGGCCGAACCAGGCCACGGTACCAATGTGGTTTGGGAACCGGGGCGACGATGGGCGTGCCGGTGGGACGCGCGGGCACGGGAGCGAGGTCGTCATCACTGTCCGGCTGGGGAAGCAGGAGCGGATGATTGGGATGGCTGGCTCCGGGACTCCCCAGACGTACGACCGGCTCATAAGGGGGCGGACCGATAGGTCGCGGGCTCGGGACTGGATGCATTTCAGGCATGGCTGCCCTCCTTCCAATGACCTGGAAGGGCAAGTCCCATACCCATCCTCGGTGTGCGTAAGCGCTGTAACACCATCAAGTTGGTCTTCGGGAGTCGGCGCTCTGTAAGCGCGGTGAAACACTCCCGCAACAGGTATGTTGGAGCCGTGACTGCGGTCCATCTCGCATCGCTGACCCGTCGCGGGGGCGAGGACCACGCATTTCCCTTCACGGTCCCCGCCATCCGGACGCTCGACGACCTGCGGCTCGAGCGGCCGGTGACGTTTTTCGTCGGTGAGAACGGCTCCGGGAAATCGACGCTGCTCGAGGGCATTGCCGCCGCCGCGCGACTGCCGACCGTGGGAAGCGCCGAAGTCCAACACGACGACACCCTCGAGGCGCAGCGCCGGCTCGGCCAGGCACTGCGCCTGAGCTGGACCCGGCGCACCACACGCGGATTCTTCCTGCGGGCGGAAGACTTTTTTGGATTCACGAAACGCCTCGCGCGCATGCGGGCCGAATTGATGATCGAGATGCGTGAAGCGGCCGAACAGTACAAAGCGGGAGGTCGATCGAACACGGCGCTGGGCCTGAAGCAAGGACCGCTGCGAGCGTCTCTCGCCGAGCTGGAGAAACGCTACGGCGTCGAGCTCGACGCCAATTCACACGGCGAAAGCTTTCTCAAGCTGTTCCAGTCGCGGTTCGTCCCCGGCGGCTTGTATTTGCTCGACGAACCCGAGGCGCCGCTGTCACCGCAGAGCCAGCTCGCGCTGCTCGCGATGATCGGCGAGATGATTTCGCAGGACGCGCAGTTCATCATCGCGACGCATTCGCCGCTGCTGCTCGCCTTCCCGAAGGCGCAGATCTACACCTTCGACTCGACGCCAGTGCGGGCGGTGGCGTACGAGGATCTCGATCACGTGCGGATCACGCGCGACTTCTTGAATGCTCCGGAGCGCTACCTGCAGCAAATTTTTGCCAGCGATTCCCCTCGAACTTCCAAGCAAGAAAAGCCCCCTCTCCACTAAGCGCAGAGAGGGGGTCTAGGGTGAGGCCGGGGACGGCAGGGGAGGTTACCGAATCCCGATCGACACCCCGATCTGATAGACGCGCATATCGACGCGCGTCTCGACCTGCTGCGCGCTGAAGCTTCCGTCGGCGTTCTGGGTCAAGCCGCCGGCCGGCACGTACTTCACACGATCGTGACGCACGGCGCGGGCGCCCAGATCGATCGCGATCGGGGTGCGGCCGCGTGACAAGCCGATCAGCACGCCTCCCCCTGCGGACGTCGTCGTGGTGAAGTGACCGTCGAGAAACGAGTCCCCCCCAGAGCAGCCGCACTCACCGTAGCTCGCGGTGCTCCAGAACAGCGATCCACCCACCGTGGCAAACCCGTAGACGCGAAACGCTCCCTGACCCAACGTCAATTGCGGACCGGCCCCGAGCGTCCCAATTTGCGAGAGCGTCGACACGCCGTACCCTTGATACTGGGCATCGTAGGCCATCCAGCTCCCGTCTATGCGCAGCGCGAGCGCACCGCCGCTCGTCACGCCGAATATCGAGAGCCCGGCGGCTACGTCACCGTTGCGGCGAAACTCACCGAGCGGCTGCGCCACGACGACGTTGACCCCGAAGCTGCCGCCGCCGCGGACTTCGCGCAGCGCCGAACGCTGCGCCATGAGGGGACTCGTAGTAACCGTCAGGCCCAGCACCGCCATGCCGATCCGCCGCATAATCGCCGTCCTGTAAGAGTGGAAATGGGCTGCGCGTAGCGGAAAGGCAACGGGCGTGCCAAGCTTCCCGCACCTCGGGGGCACGGCGGGGCTGACCTCAAAAAGGGACATGTGGGAGCGGCGATGGACCAGATCAGCTACGACGATTTTGCGAAGCTCGATATCCGGGTCGGACGAGTCATCGCGGCCGATGCGTTTCCTCAGGCGCGCAAGCCCGCCTACAAACTGCGCATCGATTTCGGACCCGCGGTCGGCATCAAGAACTCGAGTGCGCAGATCACCAAGTATTACGAGCCGAAAGACCTCATGGGCAAGCTGGTGCTCGGAGTGGTCAACTTCCCGCCCCGCCAGATTGCCACCTTTTTTTCGGAGGTGTTGACCCTAGGCGTGATCCTTGGGGAGGGCGACATCTGTTTGGTGCACCCCGACCGCGACGTGCCGCTGGGCTCTCCCATTCGCTGAACTGTTCCCGAAGCGTTGCTCGACGTAGTCCTCGAGAATTCGCAGGAAATCGGCGACGATGGTGTCGCCTTTCAGCGTGACCTTGAGCGCCCCATCGACGTACACCGGCGCGCGCGGCGCTTCGGCCGTGCCAGGCAACGAAATCCCGATGTCGGCGTGCTTCGATTCACCGGGGCCGTTGACGACGCATCCCATCACCGCCACGCGTAGCTCTTCCGAACCGGGATAGCGGGCCCGCCAGGCGGGGCGCTGCGCGCGCAGATACGTCTGGATTTCTTCCGCCATCTCCTGGAAGAATGTCGACGTCGTGCGACCGCACCCGGGACAAGCAGTCACCTGCGGCGTGAAACTGCGGATCCCCAGCGATTGCAGGACTTGCTGCGCAACCTGCACTTCCTCGGTGCGGTCGCCGCCCGGACGCGGCGTGAGCGAGACGCGAATCGTGTCGCCGATCCCTTCCTGCAGCAGAATCGAAAGGCCGGCAGTACTGGCGACGACGCCCTTCGTTCCCATCCCCGCTTCGGTCAGACCCAGATGGAGCGGATAGTCGCAGCGCCCGGCGAGCATCCGGTAGACCGCGACGAGGTCCTGCACGCCCGAGACCTTGGCGGACAGAATGATGCGCTCGTGCGGCAGCCCCGTTTCCTCCGCCAGCTCCGCCGAGCGCATCGCGCTCTCGACCATGGCGTCCATGGTCACGTCGCGCGCGTCACGCGGCTCGGCCAGGGCGGCATTGGCGTCCATCATTTCGGTGAGCAGCTGCTGATCGAGACTGCCCCAGTTGACGCCGATGCGGACCGGCTTGCCTGCATCGATCGCGACCTGGACGATCGTGCGGAAGTTGTCGTCGCGGCGCTTGGCGCCGACGTTGCCCGGATTGATGCGGTACTTGGCCAGCCCGCGCGCGCACCCGGCGTACTTGGTGAGCAGCAGGTGACCGTTGTAATGGAAGTCGCCGATGACCGGCACGTCCACCTCGGCCACGATCGCGGGGACCGCCTGGGCGGCCTCATCGGTGTTGACCGTGACGCGCACCAGCTCGCTGCCGGCCGCGTGCAGCGCGCGCACTTGCGCGGCCGTCGCGGCGACATCGGCGGTGTCGGTATTGGTCATCGACTGGACGACGATCGGATGGGCGCTGCCCACCGGCACGCCGCCCACACTGACCGTCACGGTCGGGCGTCGGGTAGTCACGCCCGGGAATATAGCGCTAGAAGACTTTGTCCTGGAGCACGACGCGCAGATCCAGTTTCGTCAGCACCATCTTGCCGACCACCGGGGTGATCAGGTCCGCGTTTTGTCCCTTCGCGACGATCCGGACCCAGACGCTCGACTGCGACAGCGTGTTGAGGACAGCCGGCGTCAGTCCACCGGAGACTGTTATCGGCGTGACGTTCGTGCCGGAGACTGCCGCGTTCGAGGATCCGAAGGCAAAGGCCGTCGCGGAATCGAGCGTGCCAGCGGAGTCCGTCGCGAGGTACAGTCGAAAGCGAAGCTGCCCGGTCCCCGAGGTGTTTCGCATGTCAGCGGTACCGTCGATGGTCGCGGACTCGACGATCGAGCTCCCGAGTCCCGGCGCCAGGTTGAGCGTCTGAAACGTGGACGCGCTGTCGGTTTGATTCGGGGGGATGGCGTACGGAACGGTGTCTTTCCCCGACGGCTTCAGGAAGCTCAAGACGTCAACGTTGAAAATCGCGCGGCCCTCACCGCAGGCTGCGACCGCGGCGATCACCAGGAGAGCAGCACCAAGGGCTTTCATGGGTCGCCCCTCAATAGATCGAAATCGCCGTGGCCATCGTAATGGCGCGCTGCGTCGATAGTGAATTGCTGTGAGTGAAGAATCCGACATCGAGACCAATCGGGCCGAGCCGCAGCCCACCGCCGAGTCCGAACTGCATCTTCTTGCGCTGATCGCGCGAGACGCCGCCGCGAATGGCAAACGGCCCCGTGCGCTGCTCGACACCCACGTGAATGATCGTACCGCGTCCCGAGTTGAGGACGTCGGCGCCGACCGTCGTTCCGGTCCCCATGTGCAGCGCGGCATTGGCCAGGTACGTGATGGGGAGCTTGGTCGTAGTCTTGGTATCGGCGACGACGAGTGAGTCGACCAGTTTATTCGTGGCCGTGTCGTACGCGAAGCGCTGGATTTTCGTGTGGGACCAGGTGAGCTCGGCGCCAATGTCGTTTACGCCGGCACCGACCTCGAAGGGACCCGAGATCCATACCACCCCGACGTCGCCGCCGATGCCCGTGCCGAACGGCTTGGTGGATGTAGCGGCCGTACCGTTGAACAGGAGATCGGGCGGGGTGGCGAGGACGGCGACCGGCCCGGTCGTGAATCCCGCAGGCCCGGTCGCCCGGCCATACGTCGCACCAAAGTAATAATGCACCGCGCCGCCGACGTAGAAGCCGTCATCCGTGTCCTCGCCGCCCGCCCCACGCGTCAACCGACCAGCATAACTGATCGTCGGGGCGAACCCCATCTGCACCGTGCCATCGGTGTTCACGAAGTAGTTCGTGCTGGGAAGTGCTGTTGAGTCATTGACGAGGAAGTTCCGCAGCGTGGTGTCCAACGTGAATCGGACATCGTACTGCAGAAAGCCCATCACGCTGAACTTGAATCCCGCAAAGCCGAGTCCACCCACGTCGAGCGGGCGACTCGTCGTCCCCAGCCCAAAGTCCTGTTCCGGAATCAGCACCTTCGTCGCACCCAAGTCGATGATGAGCTGGTTTCGGCCAATCGTGAATTCGACGTCATTGGTTGGAGTCGGCGCCTTCTTGATTTCGTAGAAGACCGGCGGATTGAGGATGACGTTCATCAGCGCCACCGGATTGAACGACGGTGACTTGGGATCGAACATCGGATCGTTGCCGAGCTGATTGATCGGATGATCCTTGAAAAACTGAATCAGGCCGAACGGCACCGGGATCGAGAACTTCGGTGCCCCCTCGACGTGGTTCTTGTTCTTGACGGCCCGGTACGCGGGATTGTAGCGGCGCGCGTTACCGTCGCGGCTGAGAGAGACCCCTCCCATGCCGTAGCGGCGCGCGTCGAAGGAAAACTGCCCGCGCGCCGTCCGCACGGGGGCGAGTACCAGCAGGGCGAGCGCAAGAGCAACGACTCCGGTTCGCACAGGGCACCTCGGACAAGGGAAAGGCCGCCACAACTTTGCACATTGTGTTCGATTTTTCCATTGTTTGGTGTGAGGAAGGTCACCCGGCCGCGGCTCTAAGCCGCCGTTTGCAGCGTCAGAGTGACCCGTGTCCCTTTGCCGGGGTCGCTTTCGAGCGTGATCACGCCGCCCCAGCTCTCGACCAGGCGGCGGGCGATCGCGAGGCCCAGGCCGGCGCCGCTCGAGGTCGTCGAGAACGTCGGCTCGAAGACGCGCGGCAGGACGTCCGCCGGGATGCCGCGCCCATCATCGTCGATGACCAATTGCCGGCCGCTCGCCGCGACCTGCACGGTTACGCGTTTCGCATCGGCATTCCGGGCATTCTCCAACAGGTTCACCAGCACCTCTTTCACTTCGTCTTTGCGGGCCAACGCCGGCGCGCCGTTGCTGGCACGTACTTCGAACCGCGGCGCTCCCGGCCGTCCCGGGCCGAGGTCGTACAGCTGCACAACTTCGCGAGCGGTGGCGGCGAGATCGACGGGCTCGAGCGGGAGCAGCTCGGCACCTGACGGCGCACCGAAGCGCGAGAACGCGCGCGCGATCCCGTCCAGCCGGTCGATCTCGGCGAGAATCCGCTCCGATGTCTCCTTGAGCGTGGTCTCGAAGTTCGCCGATTGTGCCCGGCCGCCTTCGCGCACGCGCTGCAGATGCTGTATGCCCAGCCGGATTGGGGTGAGGGGATTCTTGATCTCGTGGGCAACCTGGCGCGCCATCTCTCCCCAGGCCAGCACGCGCGCCGCGCGCGTAAGCGCCGTCGCATCATCGAGCGCGATGACGCAACCGTCGGGGGCGGCGCCCAGAAGCGCCAACTGCACCCGAATCTGGCGCCCTCCCACGTCGAACTCGAGCTCCTTGATGACGTCGCGGTTCTCGGCGATGAACTCGGCTACCGCCCGCCACACCGGCGCCCAGCCGGCGGCCGTCGCCTGGGGCAGCACGTTACCCGGCGCCAGCGACTCGCTTCCACCCAGCACGAGCTCCGCTGCCCGCGGGTTGGCGAGCGTGACGCGAAGTCCATCGTCCACCGCGATCACGCCGGTCGCAACGTTGGCCAGCACGCGGGCGGTGCGCTGGCGCGCCTCTTCGAGCGCCGCCTGGCTGCGGCGGACGTCGGTGGCCATCCGGTCGAACGCGCTCAGGACGGGCTCGAACTCGCGCGGCGTTCCCGGTGGAAAGGCCGGGGGCTCGCTCCCCCGCCCCACCGCGATGGCTGCTTCACGCAGGGCGGCGACCGGCTTCCCCAGCCGCCGGGCCGCAACTCCCGCGAGGTAAATCGCGGCGACGAGCCCGACCAGCGTCCCGAGGACGAGCGCGAGTGCCAGGTCTTCCTGTTGCTGTCGCACCCGTTCGTCGTCGAGGAGCTGCGGCGCAGCCAGCACCACCTGTTCGCCCGGCGGCGCAGACGCAACGACGAGATAGCCGATCCGCGTCGGGCGTCCGGCCGTGCGCGCATCCATCGTCAACTCGAGCTCGTCCTCGAGCGTGCCGCGGAACACGGGGGGCGCGAGAAACGGATCCACCAGACCCAGCTCCGCCAACACCGGCGAGCTGGTCGCCACCAATACCCCTCGGCGATACAGCCACAGCTCCGCATCGAGCCGTCGTCCCAGCTCGACGAGCGAGCGGCCGATTGCGTCGGAGCGATCTTCCGCGATCGTCCCCGCCCCGCCCGCGGCGTCGCGCAGCGTCTGACGAATGAGCAGATCGCCGGAGCGACGCGCCTCGTCGCGGAGCCGCGCGAGGCTCAACGCGGCGAACCCCAGCACCGGCAGCACGAAGAACGCGATCAGCACCGAGGTGAGTTGCGCGCGATAGCTCGTGCGCAGCGTGGTGAGCAGCGCCGGCAGGCGCGCGCGCCAACCCTCCGCCACGACGAGACCGAACAGCCAGATGCCCGCGAGCAGCGCCACATCGAGGCCGACGACGAGCACGGCGCGCACGAGCAACCCCCAGGGTCCGCCGAGCGCGACCCGGAGATGGACATGTCGGGCGCCGCCGGGGAGATCGATCTGCCGCTCGCCGCGCGCCGTCCACCCTTCCCGGCGCCATTCGACGAGTCCTGCCGGCGCGCGCACCCCCGTTGTTCGCTGTGCGCGAATGCCGTACGCCGGCGTCGGCGAGAGCGTGATCGTGTAGGGCGGCTCGACACCGGGATCGCCGCGCAGGAATCGGGCGACGCGATTGGGCGCGAGCCAGCGCGTACGCGGACCGACGCCGACGGTGAGTACCGTGCCGTCGTCCAGCGGGGCAACCAGGACGTAGTGAATGCCGGGAGTTCGCTCCAGGCGCTCGATGCAAGGACCGTTCAGTGACGTGCGCGCGAGTGTCGAGAGAAGGCGCGGCGGCAGATCGAGCGGTGCGAGCTGCAGCTCCGCGAGCGGCGGGCCTTCGGGACCCGCACCCCAGAGCTCGAGCATCGCCGGATAGTCCTCGCCGACGAGGGGCGACGAGACCCACAGCGCGTACAAATCGCCGGCAGTGCGAAGGATTGGATGCGACGGCCCGGTCACTTGTTGGCTGAGCCGGTCGAGCAGCGCGACCGCGACGGGATCGCCTTCCTTCCCAAGCCGTAGCGCATCGCGACTCGCGAGCGACAACCGCCCTTCCACCGCGGCGCCCCACGTGAGGAGCGCGGCCGCCGTGCCCGCCACGACCGCCATGCCGACCAGAGCCCAGCGTCGCGGCGCCGGCAGAATCGCGCCGACGAGTGCCGGAAGCCAGAGGAACGTGTACCACTCCGGCCACGCGCCGTGCGGGCTCCACAACCACAACCCTCCGAGCGCCGCGACGGCACCCCAGGCGCACGCGGCCGGCAGCGAGGCGGAGACCTGGTCCGGCTCCGTCGGGCCTCGCACCAATGCCGCTGCCAAGAGAATGAAAGCCATTGCCGTCACGGCGAGCGCGGCCTGCCACGAGAGCCACAGCTCGAGGCTGACGCCGCTCGCCGGAGGCGCGATGCCGCGCCCGAAGTACCGGACGACGTACGGCGCCGCAATGATCAACAACGCGGCGGCCGCTATCCCCCACCAGGTTCGGCGCAGGCCGCGCCGCCACAGGGACCCCGCCGCCACGAGCAACAGGGTGCCGAGCACGAGCAGCGATCCCGCGGAGGTCCCGAACACGCCGGCCACGGGGCGATAGAACGTCGCGGGCGAGAACAACGCCGCCGGTCCGACGGGCGTGCGCAGCAACGTCCACCCCGCGACCAGCAGTACACCCCAGCGCCACCGACCGGGTGGGGCTGTCGCCAGTAGAATCGCAAGTAAGGCGGCCAGACCGAGACGCGCGAGCCACGAGGTTTGCGCGAGCGCGGCCAACTTCGCATCACCTTGCGACGGCGGTATGGTTTGGACGGAGAACAGCGTATCGCCAGGAGCGCATTGCTTGGCTGTCGGCTCGCGCGGCGTGCAGATCTCGAAGACGCTTGAATCGCGCGGACCCTGTCCCGGGGGGAATAAGTGCAGCGACACACCGTGGTCGCGGGCAAACCGAACGGCGAGACTTTGATTGGCGTCGGCGATCGCCGGTGTCGCGGCCAGGAGCACACTGCCCACCGCCGTCGCGCTCTCTGTCTGGCGCCGCGCCTCCAGCACGGCGTAGAATGGAGTCATGACCGCTCGCAGCTCGGTCGTGTCTTGCGCCGCTGGGATGGTGCGGTGGCGTCCCGCCCACGCGATGGGCGTGGAATCCTCGCCATTCCCCAAGACCTCGGCGCCTCGCTCGAAGGGCGGCCCCGACGCGACCGCGGCGTCCAAATGGTCGAACACCCCCTCGCGCGGCAGCGCCGCCGCGGTCGCGCCGCGCTCGGCGAGTCGCCGCGCCTCCGCGATCGCCTGGCCGAGCGAGGTTCGCAGCGAGCGGGAGGCCCCCGTCACGCGCCGCTCGCGCAATGCCGGCCAACAGCATTCGATCCGCCAGATGCGCAACGCCCCGCCGCCGAGCACGACGCCCAACAGCACGCTGGCGAGCGCCGCCGCCACGCTCATCATGTGTCGCGGACCGGGCGGGCGGACAGCCAGGCCAACGGCCACGAGCCCCGCAACTCCGGCGAGGACGGCCCAGACGGGCGCGTCGCTGCGCAGCCACTCGGCCGTCGCGAGACTCGCGAAGCAGCCGGCGATTACAACGTGAGCTTGCCGCTGCACCTGAGCGTTCTCACCCCCGAGGCGGTACGCGCCGCCCTCGCCCGCGACTCACGACTGTTGGTGCCCGTGGGCACCTGCGAACAGCACGGACCCCATCTCCCACTGGGCTGTGACACGTTAATCGTCGAGCGGCTGGCCGATGATCTTTCCGCCAGTTTCGGCATTCTCCGCGCGCCGACAGTGCCGTACGGCGTCAACACGGCGACCAAACGGAACTACCCCGGCAACGCCACGGTGCGCCGCAAGACGCTGCACCGCTGGATGAACGACCTGCTCGGCTCCTGGGAACAAGGCGGCGTCGGCACTTTCATTATTCTTACCGCGCACGGCCACGACCCTCACCAGGAAGCCCTCTCGACCCTCCGCACGCGCCGCGCCCGCATCTTCACCGTCGATATTTTCGCCCTCGATTTCACCGACTATCTGGAGGACCCCACCGGACCCACGCACGGCGGGGAGCTCGATACCTCGCTCATGCTGCACCTCGCGCCCGATCTCGTGCGCATGGAGCTGGCCCAGGATTTTCTCCTCAGCGAGCGACAGGTGGCCCGTTTCCGGAAGCGCGCGGCGGGATCCGTCCCGGCGCTATCGCCCGGTTCCATGGGGCGGCCGAGCCTCGCATCAGCCGAAAAAGGCGCACGCCTGTATAAGATGATTCATGACCGTATCGCCACGCGAGTTTTGGGAGCCGTAGCCGCATGACCACTGCCCTTCTGGTGTTATCGCTGCTGCAAGCGGCTGGTACCCCCGTGGACGAGGGTGTGCTCGTCGTGCGCGTGGACACGCTCGAGGTCGCCCGCGAATCGTTCCGCTTGAGCCACGGGAGACTGTCGCGCGGCGAAGCCGGCTGGACGCTGGCGACGACGATCCGCTACGATCGCTCCCGGCCGGTCATCGTGCTCGCCCCCATTCTCGAAGTGAACGCCGACACGATGCCCGCGACGCTGCAGTATGATGTCGCCGACCCGCGCCAGCCGTCGCGCATCCTGGGTGAACTGGGACGCGGGCGTTTTACCGTGCGCCTGGTCGCGCGCGCGACGGAGCGCGCGCGCGAGTTCCCCACCGGACAACGTGCCGTCGTGCTCGACGACTCGGTGTTCGCGCCGTATGTCTTCGCCGCCTGGCGGGCCGCTTCAGGAGGTCCCGTCGAGCTCACCGCCATCTTCCCACGCGCCCTGCGGCGGGATGCCGTCCAAATCCGCGACCTTGGACAGGCGTCCACCACCCTCAACCGCGACCCCGCCCGCCTGCGTCACATCACGGTGCAAGGCCAGGAGACCGTCCACATCTGGATCGATGAGGGGGGACGGCTCATGAAAGTTGAAATCCCCGCACGCCGCCTGACCGCCGAGCGCCTGGCGGGCGGCTGATCTTGCTGCCCTAGTCTCCCCGACTAGGTTCTGTCGCAGGCCGAAACCGCCTCACGCACTCGCGCGTAGGGGGGTGCGCTTCGACCCACGACATATCTTTTCAAGGACGACCATGAAACAGCTGTTGCTCATGGCAGGGCTCCTGCTAGGCCCCGCCGCCGTTGCCGTTGCACAGCAGCCCACACCTCGAACTCCTTCCGTGGCCGCCGGCCTCTCGCTGGCCGACGCCATCGCGCTCGCGCGCGAGCGGAATCCCGCGTACCGGCAGACCCTGAACAATCGCGGACCGGCCGCCTGGGGCGTGCGCAACGCGTACGGCCAGCTGCTCCCGAGCTTCTCCACGGCTGCGGGCATGAGCTACACGGGTCCAGGGTCGCAGACATTCCTGTCCTCCAGCTTCACGCAAAGCGTCTCCACGGTCTCTTCCTTCTATGACCTGGGGTTCTCGTGGACATTCTCGGGCGCCACGATATCGCAGCTGGGTCTGTCGAAGGCGCAGCAGCACGCGACGGACGCTGACGTCGCCGGCGCGGAAAACGTGCTCGTCACCGGGATCAAGCAGCAGTACCTGACGGTGTTGCAGACCCGCGCGCAGGCGGACCTCGCGCAGAAGACGCTGCAGCGCAATGAAGAGTTTTTGAAGCTCGCGCAAGCGCGCTACGGCGTTGGACAGGCGACGTTGATCGACGTGCGGCAGGCTCAAGTCGCCCGCGGCCAGGCCGAGGTAGCCCTGCTGCGCGCGCAAACCGCGGTGAGCGTGGAGAAGCTGCGGCTGTTCGAGCAGATGGGCGTGACCCCGCCCATCGATGTTCAGACGGTCCAGCTCACCGACACGTTCGTGGTGCAGACGCCGGCGTGGCAGCTGACGGACCTGTTGACGATGGCCGAGCAACAGAATCCGGCGCTCAAGGCGCTGCGCGCGCGCGAGCGCGCCGCGGCGTGGGGCGTGCGGGCGGCGACGTCCACGTATGGTCCCTCGGTGTCGCTCTCGGCCGGCTGGTCCGGGTTCACGCAGCAGTTCACCAACGTCGACCCCATCATCTTCAGCCAGCAGGCCGCATTCGCGAGCCAGTACTCCGAATGCCAGGACAACAACACGATCC
>DASYRZ010000183.1:0-11071 GCA_036003865.1 Gemmatimonadales bacterium
GTGCTGACGCTGGCGACCATCGGCATTCAGACCTTCGCCGCCACGGCGCTCAACGCGGCGTACGCGGTTCCGCTGGCGCTCGCGACCTCTGCGCTGACGGCGTATCTTCTCGGCAGCACTGCGGGCATCCTCGCCGGCGGCTTTCTCGCCTCGCACACCGGCCGGCACGATCGCGTCGCTGCGGCCGGTCTGTTCGCCGGCGGCACGCTGATGCTGCTGGTCGGAGCCGTGCCGACGAGCGCAGCCTGGGCGGTGCCGCTGTTTGCATGCACGGGGTTTGCGCTCGGCGCGACCGGGCCGTCGCGCGACATGATCGTGCGCGGCGCGACGCCACAGGGCGCGTCGGGCCGCGTGTATGGCTTCGTCTACTCCGGCCTCGACCTGGGCGCCACGATCGCCCCGGTCGCCGTGGGAGCGTTGCTCGATCACCACGAGCCACGCGCGCTGTTCATCGCCGTCGCGGTCTGTCTTTTCCTCGCGATCGGCACCGTGCTCCAGGTCGGACGCAGCGTCAAAGCGGCTGCGGCGAGACCGCATGCGGCGGACTAACCCGAACGTGCATCCTCTTCAGGGGAGCTGACATGGACTTCGGCATCGCCGGCAAGAACGCGCTGGTATGCGCCGCGAGCAAGGGCCTGGGCCGCGGTTGCGCGGAAGCGCTCGCGCGCGAAGGCGCGGTCGTGACGATCTGCGCGCGCACCGACAGCGCAGTGCGGCAGGCCGCCGAGGAAATCGGCGCGCAGGCGGGCGCCCATGTGCAGTGGGTCGCGTGCGACATCACGACGCCGCAAGGCCGGGCCGCGGCGCTCGCGGCGTGCCCGCAACCCGACATCCTCGTCAACAACGCCGGCGGCCCGCCGCCCGGTGATTTCCGGGAGTGGGATCGCGATGTCTGGATTCGCGCCCTGGACGCCAACATGCTGACGCCGATCGAGCTGATCAAGGCGACGATCGACGGCATGATCGAGCGCAAATTCGGTCGCATCGTTAACATTACTTCATCGGCGGTCAAGGCGCCGATCGAAGTGCTCGGATTGTCGAACGGCGCG
This sequence comes from Gemmatimonadales bacterium, assembly GCA_036003865.1. Taxonomy (GTDB): domain Bacteria; phylum Gemmatimonadota; class Gemmatimonadetes; order Gemmatimonadales; family GWC2-71-9; genus 20CM-2-65-7. Next base: position 1,050 of record DASYRZ010000183.1, read on the forward strand.
CGCAGCGGGCTCACCGGATTCGTCGCCGGTCTCGCGCGCAAGGTCGCCCGCCACGGCGTGACAATCAACAACCTCCTGCCCGGCTCCTTCGACACCGACCGCCTGCGCGCCAACATGGCGCTGCGCGCGAAGACCGCCGGCAAGCCGGTCGAGGAAATCTCGCAGGCGATGCGGGATGCCAACCCCAGCGGCCGCTTCGGCACGCCCGCCGAGTTCGGAGCGCTGTGCGCGTACGTCTGCAGCGTGCACGCGGGTTATCTCACCGGGCAGAATATATTGCTCGACGGCGGCGCGTACCCCGGGACATTTTGAGATGATCGATCTCTACTACTGGACGACGCCGAACGGCCACAAGATCACGATCTTCCTCGAGGAAGCCGGACTGCCGTACACGATTCATCCCGTGAACATCGGCAAGGGCGAGCAGTTCACTCCTGGATTCCTGAAGATTTCGCCCAACAATCGCATTCCCGCCATCGTCGATCAGGCGCCGGCCGATGGCGGAACGCCGCTGGCGATGTTCGAATCGGGCGCGATCCTGGTCTATCTCGCCGACAAGACAAGCCGGTTCATTCCCGCTGAGTGGCGCGCGCGTCTGGACTGCATCCAGTGGGTATTCTGGCAGATGGGGAATCTCGGACCGATGGCGGGACAGAATCATCACTTCGGGCTCTATGCCCCCGAAAAGCTGCCGTACGCGATCGATCGCTACGTGCGCGAGACCGGGCGGCTGTACGCGGTGTTGAACAAGCGCCTCGCCGACCGCGAATTCATTGTCGGCGAGTACTCGATCGCAGACATCGCGAGCTATCCCTGGGTGGTGCCGGAGCGTCAGCAGCAGAACCTCGACGACTTCCCGCATTTGAAGCGCTGGAAGGAGGCGATCAAGGCACGACCGGCCGTCATCCGCGCCTACGAGCTCGCGAAGAAAATCAATGTCAAGCCGGTTGCCGCGGACGAGGAAGCAAAGAAGATACTGTTCGGACAGAGCAAGGACGTCGTGCGCTAAGCGTCAGTATAAGCGCTCCTCTCGCAAGGCTCGTTGCGCGATTCTATATGCACGCCTTCATTCATCTGCCAAGCTGGCTCAAATATAGCCTCACGCCGCAGAAACTGCAGCCCCTCGCTCATCTTGCCCACCGCGCAATGGCCGAAACTAGAACATGCGGTCTGCATCGAACTTGCGCTCGCTTAACACATCGCCGGCAGTCGCCAGGTGCTATCTCAGTCCAGCCCGCGGTCGCTCGTGCGACCCCACAAAGAATTCATTCTTTCAGTGAACCATCATAGAAACTTTTCTCACACGGATCCGTGGCCGCGGCTTGCGGGTCGTGTTTCCTGAAGGAGGGGATGAACGGATCGTCACTACGCGCGCCGTCCTCTGTTGCACCGTGGTTGGCGCTACTTATGTAAATGCGTGCTGCCTGCCGCCGCGCCGCACGCGTGCCTCTCGCGTCTAGTCCAGCCGCTCGCGCGAACAAACGTCGGCCGCGGTGACCGCGTAGAGTTTCGCAGCGCGGACAATATCGTCGATCGGGTGTTCGTCGTAGGCGCTGATGCCGACCTTCAGGCGCTCGGCGGCCGAGAGTCCAAGCCCGAGCTTGAGGCACGGTATACCGCGCTCGTTATAGACTGCCGTGTCGGTCCAGGGGCCACAGTACGGCGGGTCGCAAATTGGAAGGCCGGTGCCGAAAAGCTGCTGGTGCCGGTCGCGCAGGACGCCCACCAGACCGGAAATGCGGTCGGCCTCGTAGCCCATGTGCGAACGGTAGCCCTCGACCTCGGCGTCGAGGTTCTGGGCGCGAAGCGCGTCCTTTACTTCGCGCATGACATCGACCGCCCTCAGGCCCGGTGGGGTCATAACGAGTACTGAGATCGCGCACACGCCCGGCCGAACCGCCATGTTGTAAGGCCTGCCGCCCTCGATGTGCCCGATATGTGCGGTGGGCGTAAGTTCCCCGCCCTCGCACACGTAGCGGTGCCTCACACTGTAGTCCGCTGACCACGCCTCGATGGCCTCGATGACCGGGAGCATCTTAATGACCGCATTCTGGCTCATCGGCCTGCCCTTCGCGTGCGGCGTTGCCCAAGCACCGCCCGGCAACCCGTAGACAGTGACCCGCAGCAACACCTGGCCCGGCGAGACCCACGTCATCTTGAAGTTCGAGTTGTCGGCGCAAATCGCGTAGTCAGTCTGCACGCCATGGCTCAGGAGATACTCAGTCCCGAAGCCGCCGCCTTCATATTGGACGCCCTGATATTGGTCGACCGGCGCACCACCATTTTCGCCGCATACTCCGGCAACGACGAAGTCACCCTTGAGAGGAACGCCGCTCCGCTTTACCGCGACAATTGAGGTGAGCATTGCCGTCAGCCCCGCCTTCATGTTGCCAATGCCGATGCCGTAGACACGGCCGTCGCGTACGTATGACCGCTTGGTGTGCTGTGGGCGGCGAAAGAGCTCGGGGCTCATAAAGATGAGATCGTCCTCATCACCGGAGTAGTTCGTGTCGAGGTGTCCATTGAGCTGCAGCGATACGCCGTTGCCGATGCCTTCGATTGTGCCGACGACATTGACGCGGTCCCCTCCGATTTCCTGGACGAACGACCGAATCCCGAACCCGCGTAGCCAGTCGCGCACGAACTCGCCGACCGCACGCTCGTTCCCGGTGCGGCTGGGGATGTTGACAAGGTTGCACGCAAGCTCGACGATCTCTTTCTCGTCGACGTGCTTCAGTATCTCGTCCATGAATTTCTCCTCTTGTCTTGTGTTCTATTTACTGCGCGTTTGCTAGAGATTGCGTCCACTGGCAATGGGGGGTGCTCGCGAGCCGACTTTGGTGCTCAATAGGTTCTCTGAATGTCATGTGCTGTCCACATCGCTGCGAGCCCAACCAGCCCCCAGGCGGTACATCAGAATCGTGGTCGACCATCTTCCCCGCGGGATCGGCGGTGTGGTCCCAGATCCAGTGCCTCGATGGAGATTTCCGGTGAGCGCACCCAAACGCACCTTGGTACTTCAGCCTGGCTGCGATGCGGACTTCAACGCGGCCGTCGCCATCTCCAGTGCAACCGGCGGCGGCGGGTACGTGAGGCCGCTATGCTTCATGCCAAGGGTGACCAACATCCGCGCGAACGCGACCGCTGCCCACACCGGTTGTATCACTGGCACGCCGTGACCGCGGATGCTGAGACGGGTACGCAGATCCGGCGCCATCCAGCTCAGTCCCGTGCAGCCAAGGATGATCACTTCGGCGCCGTCCTCCTCGATCGCACCGAGGGCCTCGCGCTCCATTGCGTCGAGCTGCGCTTTGCTGTTGTGCCGCGCCTTCACTTCGGGCACCGTCAGGCTGATGCAGCGCATCGACGCAAGCTTGTGCTGCATCCCGTATACGGCCAGGTTCTCCGGGATCAGCTTCATTTCCACCGGGACTGTACATAGGAACGAGAAACGGTGTCCCAACATCGACGCGAGGTGCACTGCGGATTCGCAGCAACCGAGCACTGGAATCGGCGAGAACTCGCGCGCCGCGTACAGCGCCGGATCCAGGATACTTTGGAGCACGATCGCGTCGTAGTGATCCGTTTGCACCCACCTGCGCACGCGCTCGAGAATATCCTTCTCGTAGACCCGCATCGCCTCGCGGCTTTGCACTACCGGGACATCGGGACCCGGATCGAAGTCCCATTCGATGCCCTCGAGGACACCGTCGGCCGTCATCATGTCGAGCATCTCGCGACAGTAGGAAGTGTCCGGCTCAGTCCCCGAGGTCTTCATGTACATTAGGCGCACGGTGCTTCTCCTTTCAAGCGTGCCTCGCTCGTCGGGTTGGATCGGCGGTCTAGGTACGCGGCCCATCTTCGATGGCCACTCGATGGACCGCCTAACAGGTAGGTGGCAGGTGACTCTGATTGTAGTTCACGACGATTTTACTCAAGATATCATGCAGTCGACGAATCGTCGATCGTCGATATAGACCCCTCCACCCCTTCCGCGTTGCTGCTCCTTGCGCGTCTATTCGATTCGCGCTGAATGTCAATGGGTGGCCGAAGGAACTACCGAAGCGTCCAGCGTCAACTTGAACGCACGTGCGTGAGTTGAGCTCTTAAATGCCGAAGCTCACTACTTGGGAGCCATGTCAATCTCGTTCATCGAATCGTTCAGGCAGTTGGAAAGAGTCCTAGCCGGAACTTAAAGAAGTCCGTACTTGATCGCTCGGGCTGAAAAGCTCTCGTAACCGATGAGCTGCTCGAACTCATCGATACTGTCGATCACCTCCGGTATCTTATTGAAGTCACGTCGCTCGCGGAATGCCGCGAGTGCGGATCTCACTCCTCGATAGGCAGCATAGAGACAAAGGCCGTAATACAGTACGATGTCCGCCCCGGCGGCCTCCTCCTCGGCGACCGACACGCCTTTGAAATTAGTCACCACCACCTTACCTTTGATTTGGCTCCTGACTTTGGCCAATCGATCGGGTTTCATGCCTGCCGGAAACACCATATCGGCACCTGCTTCAAGAAATGCATTCATCCGGTGCACGGACTCGGCCGGATCAGCATAAAGCCACGGGGCATCAGTCCGTGCGATCACCAATAAATTGGCGTCTTGCCGTGCGTCAAGAATCGCTTTCACGCGGTCGAGCATTTGTGGCAGTGGTCGTATAACGCGCTGAAGATCGGTGTGCTTGCCATGGACGTGGTCCTCGATGTGGATCGCTGACACGCCGGCACGTTCGAACTCGCGAATCGACCGCCACAAGTTCGGCGGCTTGGCGAATCCATCCTCAAAATCAGCTATGACCGGAATGCTTACGACATCGACGACCGACTGCGCATGGGCAGCCATTTCCGGCAAGCTAACGATTCCAACGTCGGGCTGTCCAAGCCGGCTTGCGGCAGTGGCATAGCTGCCTATATAGACGATCGGGAATCCGGCAGCTTGCACCAACGCGGCGCTCACCGCATCGTACGCGCCAGGTACGACCAGAATCTTGCCGGCTTTGAGCAAATCTTGTAACGCGACGCGCCTCTCAGTGGCCGTCATGATCTACCTTGAGTTGACCTGCGAGCACTTGACGCCGGTCCACACTCGAATACAAGGACCCGGAGAAGCCAAAGTATGGCTCAGATTGCGGACAACTTTCCAGTACTCCGGCCGTTTGCGGTTGCGTGATCCAGCTCATTGAAGTGGTAGTTTTTGTTGCCGATCGCGGAAACGCGGCGCCGAAGGGTTAGTCGGCCGCAGCGGCGCAATCTGTGACCGGGTTTGGGCACGAATCAACGCTACAGGCGCTGGGCTCGGCTGCACCGCTCGGCGCCGACGTGATTCGCCTGTAAGATATGACCTTCGCCGTGACCATTCCAACGTTCCCGGAGGGTCCGCGGAGGGCACCCGATGAGAATCGAAGGGAAGGTGCTGGTCACCGGCGCGACGCGCGGCATCGGGCGCGCGTCGGTCCAGCGCATCGTCGCTGCCGGTGGGGAGGTGATCGGCATGGCGAGGCGCCCGCCAGAAGACGACTTCCCCGGCGTCTTTTATGCTTGCGACCTGCTCGATCGTAACGCGACGGCCCGAACGCTCGCCCAAATCGTCGCCGCACACGACGTTGCAGGTCTCGTCAACAACGCGGGGCTCAACCACGTGCAAGGGCTGGAGGAGGTCGATCTCGATCGTTTCGACGAGGTCATCGCGGTCAATGTGCGGGCAGCGATCCAGTGCGCGCAGGCCGTTGTGCCGGGGATGCGCAGCCGCGGGTATGGGAGGATCGTCAACGTCTCGAGCCGCGGCGCGCTGGGGCGGATCGGACGCACGAGCTACGCCGCCGCCAAGGCGGGCATCGTCGGGATGTCGCGAACGTGGGCGATGGAACTCGCACCTGCCGGCATCACTGTGAATGCGGTATCGCCGGGCGCGACCGCGACCGAAATGTTCATGCGGAACAACGCCGCGCTCATCGAACGATTCATCAGTGGAATCCCAATGGCGCGTCTCGCGGAGCCTGACGAGATCGCGGCCGCAATCGAGTTTCTGCTCTCGCGCGAAGCTTCCTACGTCACCGGGCAATTGTTGCACGTATGCGGTGGTGCAAGCGTCGGGCTTGCGCCGCTGTGAAACAGGAAGGAGATACATGAAGTCCATTCACCGCATCGGGTTCGTCGGGCTCGGCCGGATGGGCCGACCGATGGCCGGTCACCTCACCCGGGCCGGGTTCGACCTCGTCCTGCACGACGTCCGCGCCGAGGCAGTCTCAGAGTTCGTTGCTGAACACGGAGGCCGCGCCGCAGTTGGGCTCGCGGACGTCGGCAAGGACGCTGATGCCGTCATCACAATGCTACCAACCAGCGCGCACGTGCGCGACGTCATTCTGGGCGCGAACGGCGATGGTGGCGTAGCCGACGCGCTCGCGGCAGGCGCCGTCGTCATCGACACCGGCGCCTCCGACCCCGTGCAGACCCGGGCCTTGGGCGCAGCGCTCCGTGAGCGAGGAATCCACCTCATCGACGCGCCCGTCGCCGGTGGCGTTGTCTTTGCCTGTGACGGCTCACTCGACATCATGGTCGGTGGCGAGCCAGACGTGATTGAGCGCGTTCGCCCGGTACTCGACGCGTTTGGTCGGAAGGTGCATGCGTGCGGCGGACTGGGCAACGCGCATGCAATGAAGTCGCTGAATAACTATGTCAACGCCGCGAGCATCGTCGTGCTGGTGGAAGCGCTAACCATCGGCCGGCGTCTAGGGCTCGATCTCGAGCTTATGCTGGAGTCTATCGCGGCAGCGACAACGGGTCGGAATCACCCGCTGGACAAGAAGATCCTCCCCCAGGTCGTCACCCGCCGGTTTGCGCACGGCGCGGCCCTCGGGCTGATGACCAAGGACGTACGGATCGCGCTCGATTCGGCGGTCGCGTCGGGGGCGTGGGCCCCGATGGCCGAGCGTTGCGCGGCGCTGTGGAAGGAAGCCGAGCAGATCCTCGGGTTCGATGCTGATCAGACGGAGGTCGCACGACTTTGGGAGCAGCGCACAGGCGTCGTCCTCGCGCGCGATAGCTAACACCTTCCCGACCGGAGGTCCGAGTGGCGGATGGTCGCCGCGTAACTCTACGCCGGCGAAGGACATTGTTCGTCGGTACCATCCCCGCGGCCGAGTTCGTTGGCGTACTGCTGCTTGTGGCAGCGCTCGGCGGGATCGAGTGGATAACACCGTCATAGGAAATTCCGGCTGCACAGTCGTATACCACGATGATTCCCAGTGCAGCCCGCTAAGACTTGAGGTCGGCCGCGACGAGGATGCTGCACCGCACTCGCTCGATCAAAATCTTGTCGCTGATCCGCGCCACCAGCGCAACGCGAACGACGCACAGCGCGGATGACCCAGGATGAGCGGGTCGATGCCGAGCTGATGCACTGGTTTACTGATCACGTCGACAGGCTCGCCAACGAGGAGGTGATCGTGACATTGAGCCCCTTGCCGGCGAGAACGCATGCGCCTCCTTGTGCTCGCCCTCCATTTGCTCGCGCGCCACAGCGCCCGCAAACACAGCTGCCGGAACACAGTCGCCTCCTGGTCACCATGGATTTATGGTCGACCACAGGCCAGAAGCCCAACCTCGTTTGCATATTCCATTTGATATGACGCAGCACTCCTGATTCAACTCAAATTATTTAAGCCTGAAATAGACCCTTTCTTGACGGCGCTCGGCGCAAATGGCACGATCCACGAGACTTTGCACTCGGCGTTCGTCGGTCTTGAAATCGCTTGCCGGTCAGCGCTACCGATCAGATAGGGGAACTGCCTTGCTGCTTCGCCTACCGCTATGGCGCGCGCTGATCCGCGCCGGCGATTTCGTCGTCGGCATGGCGCTGCTAGTAGTGATCTGGTACATCCTCTATTACTGGATCGACAATCCCTTCCTCTTTCCGACGCCGCGCACCGTGCTCGTGGCCGGCATCGAAATGAGTCGCACCGGGGAGATATTCGAGCACTCGATTGCGAGCCTGCGACGAATCGGCGTAGGTTACGTGATGGGCGTGAGCCTCGGAATCGCGCTCGGCATCCTTCTCGGCCAGATTTCTTTGCTGAACCGATTCGTGGGTCCGATCATCAACTCGATTCGCATGCTGCCGCCGGTCGCCCTCATCCCACTGGCGATCATCTGGTTCGGGATCGGCGAGGGCAGTAAGTATTTCGTCGTGCTGTGGGGCACCGTCATTGCCTGCTACTTCAGTACGATGGACGGCGTGATGAACGCGCCGCGGGCGCGGGTGCAGGCGGCGCGCTGCATGGGAGCATCGCGTATGCGCGTCGTCTGGGACGTCGTGCTGCCGAGCGCGCTCCCGTCGATTTGGACCGGTATGAAGATCAGCGTCGGACTCGCGTTCTCGAGCGTCGTCGCCGCTGAGCTTGTCGCGGCGCGCGAGGGCGTCGGATACCTGATCATGAACGCGCGGGTCCTGATCGAAGTCGACAAGCTGTTCGTCGGGATGGCGTTACTGGCCTTGCTCGGAGCCGTCCTCGACCGGCTATTCACCTCCGCGGGCGAGACGTTCCTGAGCCGGTATCTCGACTACGTACGCGGGTGATGGGGTCAGGCCCTGAACGGCACACAAGGGTACGAACCACAACGACAGGAGGGATGACATGTACATACGTAGCTTGCAAATCGTCGGCGCGGCGCTCGCCGTCGCGCTCGCCTCGGCTTCCGCGATGGCGCAGAAGGTTCAGGTCTTCATCGGCACCGACTATCCGTTCGCAGTCGCCTACGTCGCGGCGGCGAAGGGGATGTTCGCGAAATACGGCCTCGACGCGACCGTCAACACATTCAACACTGGTACGGACGCCACGCTGGCGATGCGCTCGGCGAAGGCGGGCTACGTGCTGTCCGGCGACCTGCCGTCCGCGAAGACCTGGGCAATCGGCGACGTGGTCGGCATTGTGCCGATTACCTGGGACGACCAAAGCCTTGCCATCCTTGCCGTCGCCGGGGTGACCAAGCCGGCCGATCTGAGGGGCAAGAAGGTGGCCACCCCTAAGGGCTCGACCGGCGAGATCTTCTTTGTCAATTACCTCAAGCAGAACGGGATGAGCCGCGCGGACGTCGACATGATCAACCTCTCACCAGGGGATATGCCCGCGGCAATGGCCAACGGCGACATCGTCGCCTATCTCTGGAATCAACCGACCACCGCGGCTGGACTGAAGGCCGTGAAGGGCGCGCACTTCCTCACGGCCGGGTCGAAGGGTTTCGGAATCAATCGGGTCATGCTAAACGCCGCGAGGTCGACAGCCGAAAACAACCCGGACCAGGTGATTGCCGTCATCCGGACGCTGCGTGACGCAATGGACTTCATCAAGAACAACCCCGACGAGGCCTACCCGATCATCGCGAAGTATCTCGGCGGCTCGGTGGACAAGGTGAAGGAGCAGATCGCGGTCTTCAACTATGACATGACCCTGAATCAGGCCTTCGTCGACGACATGACGACGAAGATTCAGATTGCCAACGAGGTCGGCATCGTAAACGCGCCCATCAACTGGAAAACCCAGTGGATGACGAAGTTCGCAAAGACAGTCGACCCGAAGCTCGTCGCTGTCGAGCCCTGAAGGTTTCCGGGTGTGGGTGACGCGTGCTCCTGGATCGCCGGCGTGAGCGATCCGGAGACGGCGCGCGGAACGGTGGCGCACGAGGGTGCTACCTTCGCCTTGGCCGCCATCGAGGTCAGTAACCTCTACAAGCAGTTCGTCACGCAGGACGGCTCGATCCAGGAAGTCCTGCACGACATCTCCTGCGAGCTGGTGGAAGGACATCTCACGTGCCTGCTCGGCCCGACGGGATGCGGCAAGAGCACGCTGCTCAACCTCATCGCGGGTTTCGAGCCGCCTACCTCCGGGCGGATCACCGCGCACGGACGCGTGGTCACCGGCCCCTCTCGTGAACGCATGGTGGTCTTTCAGGACGCGGGGTCGGCGCTTTTCGCCTGGCGCACCGCGCTCGAGAACGTCGAGTACGCCCTCAAGCGCCGC
>DASYRZ010000184.1:0-18843 GCA_036003865.1 Gemmatimonadales bacterium
GCCGCGAACTTGTCACAGTGCCAAGTTCAGCCGTTTTTGAGCACGAATTTCGGCCGGGAAAGTGCCAAGTTCGACCACCCGAACTTGTCACAGTGACAAGTTCGTCCGTCGCGCCGGCTCGACCCCAAGCACAAGTCCGGCCGCTTGGCGCGGCACACTCCCTGCCAGCAACTCGGTCGTCATCGCTCCTGAGGCCTTGTGTGTCCACCGTGCTGAACTCGCAGTTGGCGCTGCCGGATTCCTTCGAGGCCTGCTACCTCGAGTACAACCGCATCCTGCCGCTCGAGACGACGGAAACCCACGTGCGCGTAGCCGTCTGCGGCGATCCCGATCCCGATGTGATCGCGGATCTGGAGCGTGAATTCGCCAGATCGGTCGAGCTGATTCCAGTGAGCGAAGAAGAACTGGCGGACGGAATCCGGCGCGCGTACGCGGCTGCGGAATCGATCGTCGAAGTGGTGAACGACCTGCGGGCGGGCGAAGGGTTCTCAGGCAGCGAAGATGAGGCGCTTGCCGACGCGCGTGACCTCGCGAGCCAACCGCCCGTTGTCAAATACGTGAATCTCCTTATTAAGGAAGCGCACGACGCGCGCGCGTCTGACATCCATCTCGAGTCCACCCAACAAGGCCTGCGCGCGCGCTTTCGCGTAGACGGGGTGCTCGCTGATGCGCCGGCGCCACCGCCGCAGGCCCAAGCCGCCATCGTCAGTCGCGTGAAGCTCCTCGCCGAGCTGGACATCGCGGAGCGGCGCTCACCGCAGGACGGATCGTTCCGGATCCGGCTCGACGCGCGCGAGCTGGACATCCGCGTGTCCACCGTGCCCACGCTCTACGGTGAGTCGGTCGTGCTCCGCTTGCTCGATCGCGGCGGTCAACCGGTCGGCTTGGATGAGCTCGGCATGGCGCCCGGTGCGCTCGAGCAATTCAGACGCCTGATCGCGCGGCCCACCGGTATCGTGATCGCCGCGGGACCCACGGGCAGCGGCAAGACGACCACGCTTTACAGCGCGCTCGCGCTGCGCGACACGACCGCCGAGAAGGTTATCACGGTCGAAGACCCGGTGGAGTATCACCTCCAGGGCGTTACGCAAATCCCCGTGAACCGCAAAGCGGGGATGACGTTCGCTTCGGCACTGCGCAGCGTGTTGCGACAGGATCCGGACGTCCTAATGGTCGGCGAGATGCGCGATCCCGAGACGGCAGAGATCGCGGTGCAGGCGGCGATGACGGGCCATCTCGTCTTCTCGACCCTCCACACGAACGATGCACCCAGCGCCGTCACTCGCCTGCTCGATCTACAGGTCGCACCATACCAAATCGCGGCCACAATCAACGGCGTCCTGGCGCAACGTCTCGTGCGCCGCATCTGCGCACACTGCCGCGAGCGCTATCAGCCCGATCCGCAAGTCGTCTCCTTCCTCTCCGGAGAGCCCGAGGGGACGCGGCGACTCGCGCGTGGCCGGGGGTGCGCGTCATGCCGGGGGACGGGCTACAGCGGACGCATCGGCATCTTCGAGCTGCTCGTGGTCTCCGAATCCATGAACCGCGCGATCTCGGCGCGGGAACCGCTCGCCCGCCTCCGCGACCTCGCCGAAAGAGAAGGCATGCAGGCGATGAAGCACGACGGCTGGGTGAAGGTCCAGGCAGAAATCACCACGGTCGAGGAGGTGCTGCGTGTCACCGCTCACTGAACAAATGCGAAATGCGAAACGCGAAATGGGGAATGAAGCTCGACGGGCCGATTTCGCATTCCGCATTCCACATTTCGACTTTGGATTTACCCTCATCGAGCTCCTGGTCGTGATCACGGTGATCGCCATCCTCGCGGGGCTCGTGGGACCGATGGTGTTCCGCAACGTCGGCGACGCGAAACTCTCCGCCACCCGTGCACAAATCGAGCTGTTCGCCTTGGCGCTCGACCAGTATCGGCTCGACAACGACTTCTATCCCGCAACAACCCAGGGCCTCGCCGCGCTGCGCGAGCGACCCAGGGGCGAACCTGAAGCCAGAAACTGGCGCGGCCCCTATCTGCGCAAAGGAATTCCCCTCGATCCCTGGGGGCGGCCGTACGCCTACAAGTCCCCAGGTGACGTGAACCGCGACAGCTACGACCTCTTTTCACTCGGTCGCGACGGGCAGGCGGGCGGGACGGGGGAAGACGCCGACGTGACGTCGTGGGGGAGAGGGGAAGAGGGAAGGGGGACGGGTACACCATGAGCGCGTACGCCTACCGAGCAGCGCGTCAGGACGGGGCCATCGTCACGGGCGCAATCGAAGCGGAGAGTCATGGTCAGGCGGCCGCGACGCTCGCGAATCGAGGCCTGTTTGCGATTGCGGTCACGCCGGCCGTCGAGCACCACCGCCCGGCCGCGAGCCGCTGTGATCTGTCAATCGTGTTTCGGGGGATCGCGGCGCTCGTCAATGCCGGCGTCCCCCTCGAGCGGGCCGTCGCCGCCAGCGAACCGCTTGCCTCCGGAGCCCTGCGTGAAACGCTCAGCGCGGCGCGTGCTCGGCTGCGCGAAGGCGCCAGCTTCGCGAACGCGCTTGCCATCGGTCGAGGCACTGTCCCAGCGCTGGTGCTCGGAATGGTGCGCGCGGGAGAACGCGGCAGCCAGCTCGGCGCGGCGCTCGAGCAGATCGCCGTGCACCTCGAGCAGGAAGCCGAGTTGGTCGCTCGCGTGCGCCAGGCGCTCACCTATCCCCTGCTGCTGGCTGTCGCCGGAATGGCCTCCGTCATGGTCATCACCACCGTGGTCGTGCCACGTTTCGCGGCGATTCTTGGCGACCTCGGGCAGCAACTTCCGGTCGCAACCAGACTGCTACTAGGAGTCTCGCAGCTCGTGTCGCGCTTTTGGATTCCGCTCGTCGCAATCGCCGCCGCGGCGGTGTGGGGCGCAATCGAGTGGCTGCATCGGCCCGCGGGTCGCAAACAGATCGAAGCAGTGCTGCTGAAGGTTCCATTCATTGGCGCCGTGCAGCGAGCCCTCGCCACCGCGCGCGTGATGCGCGCCCTCGGCGGGATGCTCCGCTCCGGGATGCCGCTCGTGCCGGCGCTCGATGCGGCGCGCGAGGCGTCAGGAAACCTGGTGATCACCGAGCGTCTCGAGCGCACGCGCGAACGTGTGCTTCAAGGGGCTGCGCTCGCCGCGGCGCTGGAGCGGGAGGAAGCCGTCACCCCCAGCGCGCTGCAACTCGTGATGGTGGGGGAATCGAGCGGACGAGTCGCGGAGATGGCGCTGTCCGCGGGCAACCTCGCGGCGCAAGAGGCGGAGCGCGGCCTGCGCACGCTCGTTACCGCGCTCGAACCCGCTCTGGTCATCGCGTTCGGCGGAATCGTCGCCTTCACAGCAGCCGCCTTGCTGCAAGCTGTCTACTCACTGCGACCGGGGATGTGATGAGTGCGCGGTACGCGGTGCGCGGTACGCGGGGATTCACGCTGCTCGAGCTGATTGTGACACTTGCTGTGATTGGAGTGATTCTCGGCGTGAGCGGTCTCGCGTTGGGCACGCTCAGACTTCCCAGAGAGTCACGGGAGATTATCGAGCTACGAGCTGCGCGGGCGGATGCAATTCATTCCGGCGCACCGCGCACGGCGCACGGCGTACGCTTTCTCCCTGACGGGCGTGCAATTGGTGACGATGTCGATGCGCTGACTGGAGCACCGCGTGCGAAATAACCGCGGCGTGGTGCTGCTCGAGGTCCTGGTCGCGCTGGTGGTTCTCGCGACTGCCGGGATCGCATTGGTAGAACTCGTGAGTGCAGGCCTGCGAGGGGAGCGTGAAGCCCGTGAGCGCGAGAGGACACTCGCCGCCGAGGAGCGAGTGCTGGCTGCGCTGACGCTCCTCAACCGCAACGAGCTCGATCAGCGCATCGGACGCCGGCAGATCGGAGAGTTCATCGCAGACGTGCAGCGACCCGAGCCGACGCTGTATCGCATCGCGCTGCTCCAAAAAGAGTCCACCCATGTAGAAGATCTCGTGACCGTGGTGTACCGGCGCGAGGCGGCGAGATGAGACACCGTCGCGGATTCACGCTGATCGAAGTGATGGTGGCTGTCGCCATTACGACAATCGTGGCGCTTGCCGCTCACCGGATTTTCACGGGCGTGGCAGACGGCGCCAGAGCGGTTGCGACGTCGCGCGAGGGCCTCGACCGCCAGGCCAATGCGCGGCGCTGGCTGAAAGCCACGTTTCTCTCGCTCGAGCCACCCTTCGAGGGGCACACCGATCGCGTGTCCTTCACGTCATGGCAGCTTGCTGCCGGCGGGTGGTTCGAGCCCAGGCCTACCAGGCTGTCGCGTGACGATAGCCGATTTATCGGGAAGAGCGGAGGCGTACCACTCGCGCTGGCGGATGGAGTGAGCGACCTGGCGTTCGACTACCTGCTCGATCCAGGGGCAAACTCCAAATGGGTACGCGAATGGATCTCGCCTGTCAGTGCGCCCCTCGCTGTTCGCTTGCGTATCACGGGATGCGGGGTGGGGAATGCGGGATGCGTGGACACGTTGCTGTTCCTCATTAAGGAGCGGGGATGAGTCGCCGGGGCTTTGCGCTCCTCGCCGTGTTGTGGGTCCTTACGGCGCTCACCGCGTTGACCGGCGCGGGCATGCTGATCGCGCGGCTCGGTAGCGAGACCACCCGCAATCGCATTCTGCTCGCGCGCGCCGAGTGGGCTCGCGAAGCCTGTGGGGAGATCCTCGCAGCGCGATTTGCCGCCGATCCTTCGGTTCGCAAAACGGAAATCATAGACCTGGGGCGCGGCACCTGGTGCCGAGCGTCGCTCGAAGATCCGGCCGGCAAACTGAACCTCAATACCGCGCATCAAGATGTGCTCGCTCGGCTGCTTCGCGGCGTCGGCGCGCCGAAGGCCATCGTGGACTCGGCGATCGCGCTTCGCCGCCGCGACACGATCTATGCTCTGACCCAGATACCGGGTATTGACTCGGCGCTCGCCACTCGGCTGGCTGCCTTCGTAACGACACGAGGAACGGGCATCGTGAATGTCACCGTCGCGCCGCCGGAAGTGTTGCGACTGTTGCCCGGTGTGACCGAAGAAGCCGTGCTTGTGCTGATTGGCAGGCGGGCCGTCCGTCCGATTCAGAGCGCGGACGAGTTGGCGGGCGCGGTGTCACCTTCATCGCGCACGATCCTCCTCAATAACTACGCCGAGTTTGTGCGGGCGACGGTGTTCGCGCCGCCGCAGTTGATTGCGACGGTGGAGGGCGGCGTGCGCGGGACGCCCATCGTGGCGCGCGCCACGCTCACGATGGTGCCCGTTCCTGGCCGCCTGGCCGTGATCCGCCGGGAGACCGAATGAGAGTCGTGCGGCCTCCCGTGCTCCACCTCCGAGTGGGCAATTCGATCGTCCACGCCGAAGCGACGCGAGCAGGTATCGTGATCTGGGCCGGAGTGGCGACATACGAATCGCTGGACGATCTCGCGGAGGTCGTCGCGCGGCTCGCGGCGGCACCCGCCGAGCGCTGCCGGCGGCTGTATGTCACGCTCGAGCGGCCACCTGCTCAAACGCGCGTACTCACCGACCTGCCACCGGTTAAGGATCGGGAGCTGCCATCGCTCGTCGCGAACCAGGCCGGGCGGTTCTTTCGACGCAACGGCGCGCCCCTGGTCACGGACGCGACATGGGTCAGCAACGGAAACGGTCGCGTCACCCACGCGGCTGCGGTCGAGGAACGTCTCCTGCTGGCGATCGTAGCGGGCGCGGCGGAAGCCGGCCTCATCCTCGACCGGATCACCGCGGCAGGCGTGTCGCCACAACTGCAGCTCCTGCCGGCGGCCGAACGCACTGGCCGCGATCACGCGCGCCGCCGCAACGTCTTTCGTCTCGGCGTGGCGGCGCTTGCGATGTGGCTCGTCGCGGGCGTGTTCTTTGGTGCGCGCCTCATTGTCGAACGGCGCGGTGTAGAGGCCGAGCTGGCTGCCGCTAATGCGCCGCTTGCCGCATTGCGCGCGGTGCGTCACGAGATGCGCACGGCCGAGACGATGGTGCAGCAGCTGGCGGACGCCCGACGCGCTCGCGGTGAGGCGCTCGCAACGCTGGCACGTCTCAACGCCGCGCTCCCGGACTCCGCGGTTCTCACGTCGTACACGTGGCGATCGGGCGGCTCGGGGATCATCGCGGGCGCGGGGCGGCGAGCCGCGGACGTGCTCGCGGCGCTCGAGCGCAGCCGGGCGGTGCCCAATGCCCGAGTTGAAGGCGCCATCGTGCGCGAAGTGCTGGTCGGCCACGAGTGGGAGCGTTTCACGATCCTGTTCGGCGGGAGGAGTCCGTGACGCCGCGCGATCGCCGGGCTTTGATGATGGGTGGCCTGGTCGTCGCCGCGGCCGTGCTCGGGCTCCGTTTGGTACCGCTGGGAGTGAGACGAGCGACCGCCGCCCACGCATTGCTCAGTGAACGCGCCGTGCTGCTAGCCCGTACGCGCGACGAGCTGGCCGCGCTTCCCAAGCTGCGCGATTCCGCGGCGATCTTGACGCAGGCTTTGGTCGCATTGGCGCCACAGGTGCTCTCGGGGGCGACAGCGGCGGAAGCGGGCGCGGATCTCTCCGGCCGCATGAATCTGGCCGCCTCACGCGCGCCGGCCCGCGTGGATCGACTGGATCCGGTGCTGGACTCGAGCGGCGCGGGGCGACTCGGTCGCGCGCGGGTCCATGCGGCATTCGAGACCGATGTGCGAGGGCTCATCGCGTTCCTCCGCGCGATCGACGCGGCCGACGAAATGCTGACGCTCGACGAGCTGCACATTGAGGCGCCCGAGCCCGGGGCACCGGATCGCGGACCGGAGATTCTGCGGGTCGAAGTGACGATCAGTGGCTGGTACATCAAGGCGCGGGAAACGCAAAACGGGAAACGGGAAACGTGAACTTTCGAACAGCTCGGATCGCGTTGATCGCCCTTGCTGTGGTCGGGATGACGGCGTTGGTACGCGTGGCCGCGTGGCCACTGGTCCGCGTCAGGGTACCGACATCGCCCGATGCTGTTGCGAGCGCGCCCGCCGGTCAGTCGGTACGGCCCATCACCTCGGAGTCAATCGCGGCGGTCGTGGCTCGTGATCCGTTCCGCATCGGCCGCCTGCCGGCGATCACGGCGTATGATCCGGTCCGACTTTCTCAGCCCGTCTCACCAGCGCCGGTGCGTCCGGTACTGACGCTCGTGGGTTTGGTGAACGGTGCCGAGGCTTCAGCAGTCGTGGAAGGACTGCCCGGTATTGAAGGGTCGCGCGTCGTTCGGTCGGGGGATGTCGTGGCGGGGCTTCGCATCAAGGAGATCGCGAACAATCGTGTGGTGATCGTTGGGATGGATACCACGTGGGTGCTGGGGGTGAGGGAGCCATGGAAAAACTGACGGCCGGGCTCATCGTGGCGCTCTTATGCGCCCTACGCAGCCCACTACAAGCCCAAGACACCTCGGCCGTGCGATTCACGAATGACAGCATCACGGTACGGTTTGTCGAAACCGACATCCGCGCGGTGATCCAGGCCATCGGGCGCTATCTGCCAAAGCCGGTCCTGGTGGGTCCGATCCAGCCCGTGCGTGTCTCACTCGAGACGCCCGGACCCGTGGATCGCGGGCGACTGCTCGCGCTGCTGCGCGGACTCGTCGAATCGCAGAACCTCGAGTTTGTCGAAGATTCGTCCTTCTATCGGATCAATGCGAAGACGGCCGAGCGGCCGTCCGGCCGTGCGGCTGTCAGCAGCGACTCCGGGCCTGTGCAACTGTTCGTTATTCGCCTGCGGCATGCTCGCGCATCCGACGTGGCGGCGACGGTGAACCAGCTCTTCGGAGGGACGGGTGCGTTCTCCGGGCAGTCGGGACTGTCGGCCGGCACGTTGTCGGACGAGCTACGTCGCAATGTGGTACCGCCCGCGGGCGTGCCGTCACCGTCCGGCCAGACAACGGTGCGGCAGTCTTCACTCGCGGGATCAGTGACGATCGTTCCCGACGAGCTGACCAACGCGCTCCTCGTGCGCGCTGCCGAGCGCGACTTCGAGGTCATAAAGGAAGCCGTGGATCAGCTCGACATTCGTCCGCTCCAGGTCCTGATCGAGGTGCTGATCGTCGAGGCGCGACACGACCGCAGCTTCTCATTCGGCGCGGATCTCTTTGTCCCGCCGCAGTCGGTGGACAAGGGCGACGGCACTGCCGGTGGCGAGACGATCGGCGGCGGACTCGGCGACCTCGTTATCAGACTGATGAATCTCGGGCGCGCCAACATTGACGCGACGTTGCGCGCGGCGGCGAGCCGCGGCGACGTCGAGATCATATCGCGCCCCGTACTATTGGCATCGAATAATCAGGAAGCGCGCTTCCTCGTAGGTTCGCAGCGCCCCTTCGTGCAGGTGAGTCGAAGCCTGCCCACGGACACGCCAACGCGGGATCAAGTGATCCAGTATCGCGACGTCGGCACCAAGCTCACGGTCCGACCTACGATCAATCAGGACGGCTATGTGTCGCTGCTGATTCAGCAGGAGATCAATCAAGCGACGAGCGAAGTGCAGTTCGACCCGCCGGTGATCTCCACCAGGGAAGCGGTGACGCGTGTGTTGGTCAGGAATGGGCAGACGATCGTGATCGGTGGGCTTAGGGATCAGCAGAAGGATGTGACGCAACGCGGTGTGCCGATTCTTTCGGGCATCCCAATCATCGGTGGCTTATTCGGAAGCGCGGACCGCAAGGCCAATCGAACCGAACTGTATCTTTTTCTAACGCCCCGGATCCTTAAGACAGATGCGGATGCGGATAGTGTGACGATCCCGCGGCTGCCAAAGGCCGGCACGCAATGAGCCGGACCGGAGTTCCAGCGATCATCGCGATTTCTGGTGCGATGAAGCGCGCGGTCGATCTCCTGGAGCGTTTCGCGCAGACGCGGCTAGCGATTCTGCTCGTCGGGGCTACAGGCACGGGGAAGGAGTTGTTCGCGCGTCACGTTCACTATCGCAGCCGGCGCCACGGCGCGTTCGTGGATCTCAACTGCGGCGCTTTGCCCCATGAGATGATGGAGAGCCTGCTCTTCGGTCACCGTCGTGGGGCGTTCACGGGAGCGATCGAGAATACGGTCGGCTATATCGAGCGCGCCGACGGCGGCACCCTGTTTCTCGACGAGCTGTTGCATTTGTCGGCCGCCGGGCAGGTAAAGTTGCTGCGTGTTCTGGAAAACAACGAAGTGGAGCGGTTGGGCGAGGGGCAGAAACGCTTCGTGGACCTCCGCGTGGTGGCCGCGGTGCAGGAGGATACTCCTCAGCGTCTCGATGCCGGTCTGTTCCGACACGATCTGTTTCAGCGCCTAGCCGGAATCGTAATCGATCTGCCGCTCCTCGCGGATCGTCCCGAAGACATCGTGCCGTTGGCAGAGCACTTCGCCGCTGCGGGGGGCCAGCGACTCGAGGAGGGGACAGCCGCAGTCCTGGAAGGGCACGCGTGGCCGGGCAATGTGCGCGAGCTGCGGCTCGCGATCGAGCGTGCGGGTTGCCTCGTGCAGAACGGCACGTTGCCGCCCGGAGCGCTTCGCGACGCGATCGCGTTGGGAATGCTGAGTGATCGGCGCCAGACCGACCGGAGACGCCGGGACTGGGAACGCCGAATCACCAAGCCGCCATGCTCGTGGGATGATCTAGTCAAAGCATGCGAGGCACATGCGGGAAATCCTGAACGCGTAGCGGCCAGCCTCGGCATTCGGCGATCGGCTTTGTATGAACGGCTGAAAGCGGCTGGAATCTCTCTGAATTCGTTCAGAAAGTCCGGTCGTCCACCGGACGTCCGCCCGACGTCCACCGGAATGCCGGAAAGCGCCACATCGACGATTTCGTAAGTGACTGCCAGTCCTACACAACCAAATGATGACGTTCGGCACGCCGCGTGCTCATGACCAGAGGCGAACCCTCATCCGGAGTTCGCCGTGGTCACTCGATCCATCGTTGCAACTCTGTTCGTCGGCTGGCTCACTAGCACGGCAACTCCACGCGACACTGCGCCGCCGCTTCACGCCATGTTCGTTGACGTAAGCGTCAGTCCTGCAAACGGAACCGATCCGACCACTCGTTTCGCGAACACCACCGGCAACCAGGTGACATTCGTTGTCACCAATACCGGTTCCGTCGACACACGCTACTCGGGAACCTGTACGGGAACAGGGTCCGTGGCCTCGGTCACATGCACGAATGTTGGGCTCATCGGGGCGGGTCTCTCGAGAAACGTTACGGCGACGTTTACGACAGGCGCTGCCGGGGCGGGGTCGGTGCAAATCTCCGTCATCTCGACCAATCCCACCGGTGCGTCCGACAATGGCCAGTGGAATGAGACCGTCGTAAATCCCCCCGCGGCGTCCGTGACGCTAGATGGGGCCGTGGTGCGACTTCCGCCCGCCACGGTGTCTTTCTACGATTTCACAGTGACCAACACCGGATCTGTCAACACGACGTATACCCTCGTTGCTGTCTGTTCGGGAACGGGCGTCACGAACTGCACGCCGAGTCCCACCAGCCTCCCGGTCAATGCCGGTGCATCAGGAACGGGACGCGTGAACTTCACGACGGGGGCCGGCACGACTACCGGTCTGGTGGATCTTCAAGCGAAGGTGGGGAGCACCGTCCTCGATGATGGAACGCTGAACGTCACTGTCGCACCGGCGCCTCCTGCTCCGCCACCTCCGGGTATCGATATCACTCAGAACGCAGGCGCAATACTCGCGCGCGAACAATGCCTAACGATCGCGCTGGCGTCAGCTTCGGCGTCCGAATGCGGAGATCTCCGCGTCGTGCATTCGCTGCCGTCGGTGCGCACGATGAATCGTTGGCGGACGCCGACGCTCGTCTACAACAGCGCACAGGCCATCGGATGGGTCAGCGTTGCGGCAGATCTCACCCTTGCTCCTGGAGACGCCCCAACCACGGTCACCGCGCGGCTCAATATCGGGGGCGTGACACGCGTCAACGGAACCTGGGCGGGGAATCAATGGATGAGTGGGAGCACGCGGCGCATCGCGCTCGGATTTACCGGCCCAGCCCAAGGGCTGAGCACCGGCGTCTACGACTACGTATTCAGCGTTACGAAAAACAATGCTGGCGGCCCGATAACTGATTCCGTATCGGGTAAGCTCGCGATCGTCGACCGCAGCACGAGCTACTTTGGCGCGGGCTGGTGGCTAGCGGGTCTGGAGAAATGGGATCAAGCAACCGGTCTTTGGGTCGGAGGCGACGGAAGTGTTCGCCTATATACGCAGCGGGCGGGTAGTGTTGCCCCGAATCGCGTTTGGGGCGCTCCTTCGATCACGTATCCGGACACCATTCGAGAGATCTCGGGCGGGGCGGAATTCATTCGCCAGCTGCCGGACAGCGTGTGGGTCTACTTCAACCAGCAGGGTTACCACACCAAAACGCGTAACAGCAAAGGCCACATCACGAGCTTCGGGTACGACGGGAATTGGAATCTCGCCGGTATTACCCTTCCACCCGGGCCGTCGCCACTTTCGTATTCGTTCAACTCAAGTAATGGACGCCTTACGAGCGTCGTGGCGCCCGGTGTCCCGTCGGTGCGAACGACCAACATTACCATCGACCCGGTGACTCGCCGACTAACCGATGTCGTTGAACCGGACAACCGCACGGTGCACTTCGGGTACGGCACCGACAGCACCGACAACAAAATCATGTCCCGGACCGATCGGCGCGCGACCGTGACCAATTTCGAGTACGACGTCGGCAACCGTGTTTCGCAGGCGACGATAAATCTCGTTCCTGGCACGATCACGCGGTCGTTGCGCCAAACTGCAAGTCGAGGTTTCGCGGGCACGGCAGCCCTTCCGACGGATCTGTTCACGCGGCTCGATGGACCGCGGAGCGTAAACACGATGTCCTTCTACGTGAATCGCTTTGGCGCGCCCGACACGATCGTCGATGGGTTGAATCAACGCACGTGGCTGGTACGAGCAGCTCCTGGATTCCTCGGTCTTGTGACGCAGGCCAGTACGGTAACGGGGCACACGGTCAACGCCACCTACGATGCGCGCGGGCGAATTTTCACTTCGAGCGAGCCGAGCACCTCTGGGCAAATCGCGACGACGACCTTCATGTGGGACACGAAGTGGGATCAGATTACGCGGATTACGAATCCAGAAGGGGATTTCACCGATTTCGGCGTCGATCCGACAACGGGGAACCGGAGCTGGCAGCAGGACGGCCGAGGCATAGCAACCCGAACGACCTTCCAGTATTGGCCGGATAACCAAATCTCCAATGTGATCCCGCCAAACAGCGGCGCGCACAGCTACGACTATGACAACAGGGGGAATCTGCACAC
The DNA here is from genome assembly GCA_036003865.1 of Gemmatimonadales bacterium. Taxonomy (GTDB): domain Bacteria; phylum Gemmatimonadota; class Gemmatimonadetes; order Gemmatimonadales; family GWC2-71-9; genus 20CM-2-65-7. Next base: position 12,310 of record DASYRZ010000184.1, read on the forward strand.
GTATTTCTCCGCAATCGACCTGGGCTTCACATGGACGAATAACGATATTGGCCTGACAACCGAGATTCTCACGCCGACGGGCCCGTGTTGCCAACCGGGCGGAGCGCCCTATCAGACGGAAACCGTCAGCTACTCCGTCCTAAACGAAGACACGGTGCACGTTACCAGCCTGTCGGGTGAGAGCGTGACCCTGCGGCGGGTATACGACGCGGAGGGGAACCTCGACACGCTCAGCCGTTCGTTCTCCCCCAATTCTGCGGGAATCGCTCTCCCATTGGTAACTTCGTGGCAGTATGATCGGGCGAATCGTCAAACTCGCCAGACGGAGCCAGATGGCACCGCTGAGCGGCGCGTATTCGATGCGGCCGGCAATCTCGAGAGTGATACCAGCAGGCGAAACCTCGTGATCTCGATGACCTACAACGCGCTCAATCGGATGAGTACTCGGTCCCTGCCGGCGGTCAGTGTCTCCCTGCCGAATTACCAGATCTACCCGGCCACTCCAGTGAACACGCTCCCGTACAGCTATAGCTGGACCACCGACAACCAGACCTTCCAATACACTCCGGATGGCCAGGTCTCCGTCGCCACCAGCAAAGATGCGACCGTCGCGCGTGTGTTTCACGCAAGCGGCCGGATTGTGGCGGAGACACTCGGCATCAAGAGCACGGACCGGGCAACCACCCATTTGTACGCCACGGCGTACACGTACGACCGCGACGGGCGCAGGAAGTCGCTGACGGCACCAGGCCAGTTTACGGGGGGGGCGGTCAGCTACGGATATGACGCACTCTGGGGCGCACTCACGAGCGTCAAGGACATTGCGGGGACGACGTTCAGTTTTGGTTACAACGAGCGAAGCGAGCTGACGGGCATCACCTACGGCGGCGGCGTCAGCGAGACATTGGGATACGATGGCGACGGACGTCTCAGCTCGGATATCGTCACCAACAGTGGGGCGCAGACGTTCCCGCGCTTCCCGGGCGCGCAGCTGCGGAACTTTTCTGTCGCCAACCGGAACGCGCGAGACCAGATCCGATCGAGTTCGGAGGCGGTGATGTCCGATAAGGTGGACGCGAACTTCAGCGGGCTCGGCCACGTGGAGGCGTCACACATGCGCCAAGACCTGTTCAGTGTGCGAACCGGCGGCCCGGTCGTTTACGCGACGGTGGACACCACGATCTACGACGGGCTCGGCAACATCATGGCCACGGCGTTTTGGGACTCGGTGTACATCGACCAGTGGGACCGCACGCGCCGGATCATATGGAATTCATACACCCCGTTGGGGCGACTTAGCGGGCGGTCCCTCGAGTACACTGCGCCAGGCACGGTCTACTGCTGTGATAGCACGAGTTATTCCTACGATTCCGCGGGCAACGCCTACTTTGAGGCCACGAGGGATTATGCCTCCATCGTGAAATCGGAACGGGCGGCGTACTACGGCCCCGATGAGAAACTTCTCGCCACGGACACGCGCACGAGCGGCCGACGCACCTTCGAGGAGTACCGCTACGATGCTTTCGGGCGGCGGATTTTCATCCGATCGGTGAAGACCTGTGAGGGTGGAGTTCACACCGTCGATTGCCATGCGCCCTTTGTGCGGCGGACGATTTGGGATGGCGGGCAGGAGTTGGCGGAGATTCAGGTGCCTGTGGACCTGGGGGACCCTCCGGCGGTCCCAGGAAACCCGGAGATCGAGGAAATGGATACCGGGTACCCACTGCGGATGTACTACCCAAACCTCGATCCGGACGCGTACTACGGTCGAGTGGTGTACGGTCCTGGCTTGGCTGTCGATCAGCCGCTCAGCGTGACACGCTATGAGTATCGGGACGCACCAGATGGCGGCGCGTCGCTCACCTGGCCCCGCTTCTCGTGGCAGATCCTTTGGAACTACCAGGGCCTCCCGGCATTCGGTACGCTCACCACAGGAGCGTGGGCCTACCCATATCAGCTCGGCCAAAACCAGACAAGTTGCCCAGTACCTACGGATGTTACGCTGCAGCGCTGCGTGAAGGTGCAATGGCCGCTCGCGCACTCGGCCTACGATCAGAATCGCGGCAATATCACTTATCCGAGCTGGCACGGATCGCTACTCGAAGGGAAACGGGACCGGAGCGGGCTGGAGTACAAGAGAAATCGCCAGTATGACCCCGCGACGGGGCGGTTTACACAAGAGGATCCCATCGGACTGGCAGGCGGGTTGAATGCATATGGGTTTGCCGCTGGGGATCCGGTCGGGAACGGTGATCCGTTCGGCGTGTATTGTCAGCGGCATGGTTCTGATCGCATGACGTGCACCGGAGCGCCCGGTGACTGGTGGACCATCTCGGAATTCCTCGGTGGTGCTACTGGAAGGGCCACGTTCCAGGCCGCCCAACAGGCAGGGTTGACGCGGTGGTCTTCGAGTACATGCCGGGGTGGTTTCAGCGATGATGCGTGCTCACAAATTGCGGCTGGGCTTGCAAAGCTGATTGTGCGCGAGATCGAACAATGCAGCGCTTTGGGCACGCGCGCCGCGAAACGATTCGAGGCCGGGCGGTTCCGCTTGCATCAGGGCATGATCGGTCGTCACCGCGACAAGACTGGCTTGGCTACCCCGCGCATTCTGTTTTGGGGTGGCACGACAACACTCAGCTCGGAACTCTTTGGTACGGGACGCTATGCGTACGGTCTGCAGTGGGTTATCGCTCATGAAGAGATGCATCACTATCTCTTCGGAGAGGGGATACTCAACAACGTCGTGTTGGGAGAGGGACCGGCCAATGATGCGGGCAACCGGTGTGGGAATTAGGCGTCTGTCAAGGAGAGCGGGCATGCTCTCAGCGATGGAACGCGAGAACTTGTCGTGACCAGCTTCGCGCCCCGCCACCGAGCTTCACGTCAACGGAGCTTGAGGTGCTTTCTCGTCGTTGCTGCGCTGGCGGCCGGGAGCAGTTGTGCCGTTCACCGACAAGTGCCTGGCGAGCTCACCGCGGCGAAGATCCGGCAAATGCACGGCGCATTACTAGAGTTTCGGGCTCTGGAAAGCCGACTACCGGATTCCCTGGAATCAGTTTGCCGCCGTGATGCTCGTTTGTGTGAATTGGCATCCTTCAGTGACTGGAAGCTGGACGGCTGGGGCAGACCGTTTTCGTACCGGCGGACCGACGGACACTTTGAGCTGCGCTCCGCAGGAACCGACGGTGTGATCGGAACGGGTGACGACGTGTGGGTATCGTCCCTGGCGGAACAACACCGTGTGCGTACGTTCGCCGGATGCTACCAAATGTCCTTAGCCTGGTGGAAACCATTTACAGGGCACTTGGTGATTCTTGACACGATCCCGCTGGGTTCTGGGTACACGTTGTTACCTGATGTGGGACCCTACGTGGGGCGATGGATCCCCGAAAGTGTCGACTCAGTGCAGCTGTCTTGGATTCGCGGAGACCAGTCCGTGACCCTCCTGCTTCGTCTGCAGATGGATTCGCTTGTCGGCAGAGCCGTCGGGAAGAGTCGACCGGTGGTTGGCGTCAAGATCCGCTGCCCCTGATGCGTCTTGCCGGTCCGTCCCAACATCGCGGGCGGCCAACCAGCGGCCGACGCACTTTCGAGGAGTATCGCTACGATGCTTTTGGGCGGAAGATTTTCGTCCGATCGGTAAAGACCTGTGAGGGTGGAACCCACACGGTGGATTGCCATGCGCCCTTCCTCCGGCGGACGATTTGGGATGGCGGGCAGGAGTTGGCGGAGATTCAGGTGCCTGTGGATCCGGACAATTCTCAGATCGAGGAAATGGACACCGGCTACCCTCTGACCTGACCCCAATTCTTGAGCCAGTTTTTACGACCAGTCCCCGGGGGTAGAAGGTTGTGAGCTGCCCGCGGCCAGCAGCTCGTTGGTGAATGCCTCAGGGGTGCGATTCCCAAGACTACTGTGCGGACGTCCCGCGTTGTACTGCTGCCGCCAGCGTTCAATCGTGACCCGCGCATCGTCGAGCGTCGCAAACCAATTCTCGTTCAAGCACTCGTCGCGCAGCCGGCCATTAAAACTCTCCACGTACGCATTCTCCACGGGCTTCCCCGGCCGGATAAACTGCAGCGTAATGCCGCGCGCGTAGGCCCACTGATCGAGCGCTTGACTAGTGAACTCGGGCCCGTTGTCGCACACGATTCGTCGGGGGCAGCGCCCGCTCGGCCGCGAGCCAGGAGATCAATCAAGCGACGAGCGAAGTCCAGTTCGATGCCCCCGTGATCTCGACGCGGGAGGCGGTGACACGCGTGTTGGTCAGGAATGGGCAGACGATCGTGATCGGTGGGCTTTAGGGATCAGCAGAAGGATGTGACGCAGCGCGGCGTGCCGATTCTTTCGGGCATCCCGCTCATCGGCGGCTTGTTCGGAAGTGCGGACCGCAAGGCCAATCGGACGGAACTGTATCTTTTTCTAACGCCCCGGATCCTCAAGACAGATGCGGATGCTGACAGCATAACCATGCCACGGTTGCCTCACGGCAACCGGCAATGACTTCAACTGGTCTCGGTTTAAACCTTCGGGTCCACCGGGAGATGGCGGTGCGTATGATCGCCGTTCTCTCCTTCATCGGTGAACCAGCAATAAGCCCAAATCTTCGCCGGTCGTAGGGCCAACTGGCCGGCCCGCAGGATGATGCCCATCGGTTCGTCGTCGAGGATGAGAGGGAGGCTTGTCATGCCCGGGGCATGTGCAAGCCGCCTGCCACTCAGCCGCAAAACTAAGTGATTGAATGAATTGTCGTTACAAAGCGAAAGCAGAGCGGAATTGTCAGTCTGACACGCGCAGCGCCGTGTCGAGCTGACGCGGCGGCTTGATGGCGGTAAACCCGGAGCGCTTGGATCGCCGGCCGCGCTGGACCTGCCACCCGCGATACAGCGTCTGGAGCGCCTCGGGGGCGAGGGGGATCACCTCGCGGCTCGCGGTTCCGGCCGGCAATACCACGTGGACGCCGCCGGATGGGGTCCGGACCTGCAAATCGGCAATCAATGACGTGCGGTCTTTCGCGCGCAGCTGAGCCAAGGTCGCGGGTGCGATGGCCACCAGCGACGGCGCGAGATCGGGGAACCAGCTCCCGAAGTTGATGACGAGCGCCTGAAATGTCCCCGCCAGCTGCTCCGTGACGGCACGCCCCTCGGCTGCCTCTACCGATCCCAGGTCCTGGTCCAGTAAAAACACCTCGGCGTCGTGCGCCGCGAGGAACAGAGCCTCCGGCAGCGCCGCCGCGCCCAATACGACGATGATGTCGCCCGGTTCGAGCCGCGACGCCCAGGGCACGATCGGATGCGTGCGATCCAGCCCCCAGTGTGTCGGCTCCCGCTGCGCCTCGCGCAACGCGCGATGCTTCTGGCGCCAGCGCGGGAACGAAGGCAAGCGGAGGCGGCGCGCGATGATGCGATCCACATGCTCGAGCAGCAGCACTTCCGTGAGCAGATACTGGTCCTGGGCACTCGCCTGTAGCTCACGGACCGCCTCGTCGCCGATTTGCAGCAGATCTTCCCGCGGCACGGTGTTCTTGTACTCCTCGAGCCGCTGCAGGATGAACTCCTGGTACTCCTGCTTGAGTGAGCGCGGGGCCCGGCGGACGGGCTGCATCCCCGTCTTGCTGATCAAGGGCAGGGAAGTCAGCATGGCTCGACGTGCACCGTGACTTCTTCCAATTCTAGATCCTTCTTCAGCCGCTCTTCCACCGCGTCCGCGATCGCGTGCGCGGCGGCGACATTCGCGGCCGGATCTACCGCAATCGTGACCTCCGCGTAGCGCACACCGGCGTTGCCCCCGCGCGAGCGAATGCCGTAGGCGCTTTTCACGCCCGCGACCGACTGCGCCGACTGCCGAATAGTAGGCGCGGGGATCGCGCGCTCGTCCACGAGCACGGGAACCACCCGCGACAGAATCTGATAGGCGACACGCACGATCAGCAGCGCGACCGCGATCGCGACCACCGGATCCACCCACGCATAGCCCTGGCGGGAAAACAGGACGCCGATCAGGACGCCGATCGTGATGACGACGTCGGTGCGCGTATGCGCCGCGTCGGCGATGAGCAGCTCGCTCGACAGCTCCTGGCCGCGGCGGTTTTCGTACCAGGCGACGAGGATGTTGGTGGCGAGCGTCGCGAGCAACAGCACGAGGCCGACGTCGGTGATCCGGACCGTGTGGCCACCCGAGACCAGACTTCCAATGGCGCTGCGGACAAGCTCGAAACAGGTGATGGAAAGGAAGACGACGATCGAAAGCGCACCCAGCGTCTCGAATTTGCCGTGGCCGTAGGGGTGCTCCTCATCGGGCTCGCGGGACGCCACACGGACGACTATGAGGCCCAAGACGTTGTAGACGGCATCCACGGACGAGTGTACGGCGTCGCCCAGGACGGCAAGGGAGCCGGCGACGACACCGATTGAGGCCTTGGCCAGGACCACGCAGATGTTCGCCACGAGCAGGCCGGCGAGCACACGGCGCACCGCCAGGGACCGGTCTGACGCTTTGCCTAGGGCGAACATGGTGTGCAAGCTTGTGATA
>DASYRZ010000185.1:0-8205 GCA_036003865.1 Gemmatimonadales bacterium
CCTGAACGGCCCGGCCGACAGCGCGCGCTACTACCGTGCCTCGCCGATCAGTCAGGCCGAGGGCCTCAAGGGACGACTCTTGGTCGTGCACGGCTCCGGCGACGACAACGTGCACTACCAGGGCACGGAACGCCTGGTGAACCGCCTGGTCGCGCTCGGCAAACCCTTCGACTTCATGGCGTACCCCAATCGCTCGCATTGCATCTGCGAGGGCCGTGGCACGACGCTCCACATCTACTCGCTGCTCACCCGGTACCTGATGGAGCATCTTCCCGCTGGGGCTAGGAGCCGTTGACGCTCATCGCTGTCACGCGCGCCGTCAGTCCCGCGCTGGCGGAATGCGAGCTGACCCACCTCCCGCGCGATCCCATCGATGTCGCCAAGGCCATCGTCGACCACGAGTGTTACGAGGCGGCGCTGCGATCGCTTGGCGCCACGGTTGTCCGGGCGCCGGAAGAACCGACGCTGCCGGACGCAGTCTTTGTCGAGGATACCGCGCTCGTGCTCGACGACGTCGCGATCATCACGAGACCCGGCGCTCCCTCGCGGCGGCCGGAAATCGAATCCATGGCTAGCGTCTTGCGCGCGTACAAGTCGCTGCAACGGATCCAACCACCTGCCACGCTCGATGGCGGTGACGTGCTCCGAGTGGGCCGAACGATCTACGTTGGTCGCTCCTCACGCACGAATGACGATGGGTTGGCGCAGCTCGAGACTCTCCTCAGGGAGTGGGGTTATGAGGTAATCCCAGTTCCGGTCACCGGCTGTCTCCACCTCAAGAGCGCAGTCACGCAGGTCGCGGACAATCTGCTCCTGATCAATGCCGATTGGGTGCGTCCCGAGTGCTTCGCATGCCTCGAGATCATGACCGTTGCCCCGTCGGAACCCGCTGGCGCCAATGCCCTGCGGATCGGGACGGCAGTTATCTATCCAACGCATCATCCAGAGACAGCAGAACGTCTGGACCGCGCCGGGTTGCGTGTGGTCCCCGTCCCCTGCACAGAGCTCGCCAAAGCCGAAGGTGGGGTGACATGCTGCAGTGTGGTGTTTGAGGCGGAGCCTTAGTCGGCGGCCTGCTGCACCTCGTCTGCTAACAATCGGAATGACTTCACCGCACCGGTAAGCCGGTCCGCGGCTTCCGCGAGCTGATTGGCCGACGACGCAATCTCCTGCGTCGACGCGCTCTGCTCCTGGCCCGAGGCGGCCAGCTCCTGCGCGGAGGCGAGGAGCGAATCCGTCTGGGTCGACACCGTCGTCAGCCGGTTGGCGATCTCTTCGACCAGCGAACGCAGCTCCCCCGCCGACTGCGCGATCTCGCGGCCCCAGGCAGCATTGGCGTCAGCCTCTCCCGCCACCGTCGCCAGACCCTGCGCCGCGGTCTGCGACGCTTCGCGCACCGCCGCGCCACCTTCTGCCAGCCGCACCAGCCGGTCGCGCGTCGCCTGCACGCGCGCCAGCACCCCGCGGACCGTGTCGGCCGTTTCCCCGGCGGCAGCCGCCGCGACCGACGCCAGCTTGCGCACCTCGTCGGCGACCACGGCGAAGCCGCGTCCTTGCGGACCGGCGCGGGCCGCCTCGATCGCGGCATTCAGCGCGAGCATGTTCGTCTGTGTGGCGACCGACTTCGTCTGGGCGACGAACGTCTGAATCTTGGCCGTCGCTTGTGTCAGCGCCTCCGCTTCCTCGGCGCCCTTCGCGACCTCATCGGCGAGCTTGGCGAGGCGGACCGTACTCTGATCGAGCCCGTCCTTGTGGCGCCGCGCCAGCGCCGAAAGGTCGGCGTTGCGTCGTGCCGCCTCCTCGGCGCCCTGGGCGAGCGTCGCGGCGATCTGGAGGATCCGCGCCGCGTCGTCGGCGGCCGCGCGGACGAGCTGGGCCTGTTCGCCCGCGCGCCGGGAGAGGTCCTGCGAGGTCGCGGCCATTTCCTGAGTAGAGGCGCTCATCTCTTCGGTCGACGCGGAGATTTCCGTCGCCATCGCCGCCGCCTCGTCCGCGGCGGCGCGGATCGCGCCCACCAGGCGGCGCAATGCCACCACCATCGAGTGCACCGAGGACAGCAGGTCGGCGACCTCGCTCGCTTCCGAGCGGTGCGTCGCCACGGTCACGGAGAGATCACCGCCGGCGACGCGGCTGGCGATCTCCCCGGCGGCGCGGACCGGCTCGCTGACCAGGCGGCTGAGCCGCTGCGACAGCCAGAACAGGGCACCCACGGCGATCGCCGCAACGAGCAGTGCGCCCAGCCAGACGCCCCGCTGCGTGCTGCGCGCGGTGGCGAACGCGGTCGTGGCAGGCTCCCGAAACAGGACCCACCACCGGCCCTCATTGGCGGGCACCGAGGCCACCAGCTCGTCCCGGCCACCGACGGTGTTCACGTGCGCCGTCATCGGCTGGGGGCCGAGTGGGATCCGGTCGCGATCGGGGAGGCTTTGCAGCAGCAACGCGGGGTCCTTCGAGACGAGCACGTTCCCGCGGTTGTCGACCATCTGGAGATACGCCCCGCCTTCCAGCTGCTCCGTTCCGAGCAGCGCCGTCAGGCGGTCGAGCGAAAAGACCGCCTTCAGCACACCCACGGGCCGCTGCGCCTGCGATGCCCGGATCGCGACGTCGAACTCGAGCGACGGCGTCGCCGCCGATGAGTCGAAGCGCGCCCCGCCCTCGTACACCCCTTCGGAGATCGCGCGCTGCCACCAGGTCTCATCGCGCTGCACGAAATCGGACGGCCGGCCGGATGCGAAGACGTTCAGGCCATGGCTCTCGGTCACGATGAGCTCGGCGAAATCGGACGTCGCCGGATAGTTGCGCAGGTAATCCCGCACGACCGGGTCTCCCCCCAGCTGCCGCGTTGCATTGAACGCGCGCTCCAGGTCGGGGATCGTCATGCGGTCCAGGCCGCGAGTCGCAGCCGCTTGCGCGGCATCCCGGACCGCGGCGATGAGCTGTGGCTCGCTCGCGAGCGCGGTCGCCTCGTGGCGGCGCTCCTTCAGGTAGTGGCTGACGATGGCGGCGGCATGGGTCGCTTCATCGCTCGCGCGCGCTTCGGCCTCCTGCTCGAGCACGTGGCCGACCCGGTTGCTCGTGAGCCAGGCGATGAATACGACGAGCAGGACGGCGGCGCCGGCTCCCGAAATCAGAAAACTCTGCCGCAGTTGCTGAGACTTGATGGCCATGGTTTAATTGTCGGCACGCATGCGCGACGTCCCAAACTACGATCCAGCATCGCTCGAGGCAAAGTGGCAGGCCCGTTGGGCTGAGCAACACACCAACGAGCCCGACCTCGACCGTGCCGGCCGGCCGTTCTACAACCTCATGATGTTCCCGTACCCGTCGGCCGAAGGGCTGCACGTCGGCAACATGTTCGCGTTCACGGGTGCGGACATCTACGGGCGGTTCAAGCGGCTTCAGGGCTACGAGGTGTTCGAGCCGATGGGATTCGACGCGTTCGGCATCCATTCCGAGAACTATGCGCTCGCCATCGGGACGAATCCCGCGAAGCTCATTCCACAGAACATCGCCACCTTTCGGAGGCAGTTGCGTCGCTTCGGCGGCATGTACGATTGGCGGCACGAGCTCTCCACCACCGATCCCGCCTACTACAAATGGACGCAGTGGCTCTTCTTGCAGCTCTTCAAGGCGGGACTCGCCTACAAGAAGCGCGCGGCGGTGAACTGGTGCCCCAAGGACAAGACCGTGCTCGCCAACGAGCAGGTCATCGACGGCCGCTGCGAGCGCTGCGATACGCCCGTCGAGCAGCGGTTCCTGGACCAATGGTTTTTCAAGATCACGAACTACGCCGAGCGGCTGCTCCAGAACCTCCACAACCTCGACTGGTCTTCCTCCACCGTCCTGCTCCAGAGGAACTGGATCGGCCGGAGCGAGGGCGCCGACCTGATCTTCGAGACGCCGAGCGGCAAGAAGATCACCGTCTTCACCACCCGCCCCGACACCGTTTTCGGCGCGACCTACCTCGTGCTGGCTCCCGAGCACGCGCTGGTCGATGAACTGACGGCGGTGGAGCAGCGCTCAGCCGTCAAAGCGTATCAGCGCGATGTGCAGTCCAAGGACATCGTGTCACGCCGCGTCGGCGACAAAACGAAGACCGGCGTATTCATCGGCTCCTACGCGAGAAACCCCGCGACGGGCGAGGCGATTCCCATCTGGATCGCCGACTATGTGCTGATGGAGTACGGGACCGGGGCCATCATGGCCGTCCCGGCGCACGACAAGCGGGACTTCGAGTTCGCCACCCAGTTCAAGCTTCCGATTCGGCAGGTCGTGGCCGTCGAGGGAGAGACCTTGCCGAGCGTGTCCGAGAACGGCGTGCTCATGAATTCGGGCGCGTTCGACGGCATGCCGTGCGCGGCGGCTGCCCCCAAGATCGTCGCCTGGTTGAAGGCGCGCGGCCTGGCGACGCCCCGCGTCCAGTACCGCCTGCACGACTGGTGCATTTCCCGCCAGCGCTACTGGGGACCGCCCATCCCGATCATCTATTGCGAGAAGTGTGGGGTGGTCCCTGTTCCCGAAAGGGACCTGCCGGTCGAGCTGCCGCTCATCGAGGATTTCCGGCCCGACGATACCGGCGTGAGTCCGCTCGCCCGGCACGAGGAGTGGTATTTCGTCGCCTGCCCGCAGTGCGGCGGCCGGGCGCGGCGCGAGACGGACGTCTCCGACACGTTCCTCGACTCAGCGTGGTACCATCTTCGCTACCCGTCGACTGAATTCCACGATCGGCCGTTCGACCCGGCCCGCACCAAGAAGTGGCTTCCGGTCTCGAGCTACATCGGCGGCAACGAGCACGCCGTGCTGCACCTCCTGTACTCGCGCTTCATCTGCATGGTGCTGGCGGACCTCGACCACCTGCATTTCGACACCCCATACCCGAAATTCCGCGCGCACGGGCTGATCGTGAAAGACGGCGCCAAGATGTCGAAGTCCCGGGGCAACGTGGTCGTTCCCGATACCTATATCAAGGAATGGGGCGCCGACACGTTCCGGATGTACCTCATGTTTCTCGGACCGTTCCAGGACGGCGGCGATTTCCGTGATTCCGGAATCGTTGGCCAGCGCCGGTTCCTTGAGAAGGTGTGGGCCTTGGTACATGAAGCGGCGGCGAAGGGCGGCGAGGGGACGGCGCCTGCCGCGGTCGCGCAGAAGCTGCATCGTACGATCCGTAAAGTGGGTGCCGATACCGAGGCCCTGCAGTACAACACGGCAATCGCGGCGATGATGGAGTACGTCAATGAGCTGCGGGAGCAGGGAGCGGGGAGCAGGGAGCTGCTCGAACCGCTCGTAATCATGCTCGCCCCCTACGCTCCACACATCGCCGAAGAGTTGTGGGAGAGGTTGGGGCACAAGGAATCGGTGTTCCAGGCGCGCTGGCCCGCGTACGACGAGCGTCTCGCGTCAGCGGGCGACGTGGAGATCGCGGTGCAGGTGAACGGCAAGCTCCGTTCGCGCATCGTCTTGCCCCGCGGCATGCCGGAGCAAGAGGTGTTGAAGGTGGTGTTGTCGGACGCGGCCGTAAAGAAATTCGTGGATGGCCAGCCCCTGAAGAAAGTCATCTACGTGCAGGACCGGCTGGTCAACCTCGTCGTCTAGAGCGCTTTGCTCACCAGGTCACCGACCAGGTAGCCCACCGCCGCGACCCCCATCCCGATGACGAACATGTCGATGCCGCTGCGGATGACGCCGCGGCCGGTGAAGAAGCTGCGCGCGGCGCCCACGGCGAAGTGCGACAGCATCGCGATCGTGAACGCCACCCAGATGGCGGTGCGTCCGTGCAGAATGAGGAAGGGAAAGACCGGAATGAAGGCGCCGACGGCCGTGGCTGCGCCGGTAATCCACCCCTCGCGGAACGGCGTCGCGTGGGCCTCGCCGATCTTCAGCTCCTCGCGCACTTGTTCATCCAACGCGCGCTGCGGATCACGCATGACTTCTTCGGCCATCCGTCGCGCCGTGCGAGGATCGACGCCTTTCGCTTCATACTGCAGCGCCATCTCTTCCATCTCGACTTCCGGCATCAGGCGAATCTCTTCCTTCTCCATCGCGATCTCGTGTTCCCACACCTCCTGCTCGCTCTTCGCCGCCAGATAGCCGGACGATCCCATCGACAACGCGTCCGCGATCATGCCGGCCACGCCCGAGATCAGGATCACGTGCGGCTGCACGGCTGCGCCGATGACGCCGGCGACCAGCCCAAAATTCGCCGTGAGCCCGTCGTTGAAGCCGTACACCACATTGCGCAGAAAGCCGCCTGAGCCTGTCTTGTGCCAGGGCTCGGCGCCCTTGCCGGCGAGGTCTGCGAGTGTGCCGGCGTGCGCTGCCGATTCCTTGGCGAGCTGCAACGAGACTTCCTGCGCGTCGGGAAGACTCGATTCCTTGTGGAGGTTGAGGTATCCCTTTACTTCCTCGCCCTCTTCGCGCAGCAACATCGGCAGCAAGTAGCGCGTCCCGAAGCGCCGTCCGAACCACGCCCGCAGCTTGGCGTTCAGCGACGGCCGGGCGTGATCGACGCGGTGGCCATGCTCGCCGAGCAGCTTGGTCCACATCTGCACGTGACGCTCTTCCACGCCCGCGAGCTTGATGTAGACGTCCTTGCGGTGGGGGTCTGACTCCTGTCCGGCGAGGGCGAGATAGAGGTAGGCCGCGTCCGCTTCATCCTGCCAGTGATGGAGCCATTCGTGGACGTCGGACTTGGGCATGCGGCAAGCTACTACCTTGCAACGTCTTAAGGAACCGTGATTTCCCCTAGCATCGTTGTCGCGACCTTCCACGTAGTTGTGGCATCATAGTTTTCGGACATGACCGTGGCATTTGCCGTTCCGGACGTCCTCGTCACCCGTGCGCAAGCCGGAGATGAAGCAGCCCTCGAAGCCCTGTTCCGGGCGTTCGAGACGCCTGTCTACAATCTCGTCCGGCGGATTCTGCGGCGGCCGGAAGACGCCGAGGACGTGCTCCAGGAGACGTTCCTGGAGGTCGTGCGCAACATCAAGCAATACCGCGGCGAGGGCCATCTGTGGGGCTGGATCCGCCGCATCGCCACGACCAAGGCATTGATGCGGATTCGCCGCGAACAGGTCCGGGCGACTGAATCGCTGGATGAGGAGCCGGGGAAGCCCGGAATGCATGTCGGCGCGAACATCGATCTCGAGCGCGCGTTCGAGCGGCTGTCCGAGACGTCCCGTGCGGTGGTATGGCTGCACGATGTCGAGGGCTTCACGCACGAGGAGATCGCGGAGCAGATGGGGAAATCGGTGAGCTTTTCGAAGTCGCAGCTGGCGCGAGCCCACGTGCGACTGCGGCGGATGCTCGGTGAAGGAGCGAATGCATGATGCACTGTACGATGGAAGACTTGGGAGCCTTGCGGGCGGGTGAGGCGTCGCTGTGGGCGCGCCGGCACATCACCACCTGTGCTGCGTGTCAGGCGGAGCTGGACGCGTTGTACCAGCGTGTCGCGCAGCTGAAAGCCTTGCCGGCGCTGCGCCCGCCGCGTGACCGCTGGCCCGCTGTGCAGGCGGCGCTGCGCGCCGAGCGGTCTCGGCGCCGTAGCACCTGGGGAACGTGGACCGGCAGTCTCGCTCTCGCGGCGACCATCGCCGCAATCCTTCTCATGCAGCCGTCGGGTCCGGGCCAGCTCCACGCCGAGCTGAACAAAGCCAAGCAGCAGTCGGCGACGCTGGAGGACTCCCTGCAGCAATATGACATCGACGGCCGCGTATTGAGCGGTCGCGCGGCGGCCGTAGTCGCGGAGCTGGAAGACCGCATTTCCGTTCTCGACGGCACCCTGACGCAGCGAGACCAAAGCGTGCAGGACGCCGACCTCGTCAAACTGTGGCAACAGCGCGTCGATCTGATGCGAGAGCTCGTCAACGCTCGCGCGACACGCGCTCGCTACGTCGGGCTCTAGGGCCCGAAGGAGAGCTAGATGATTCGCAATTGGACTCTGGTCGCACTCGCCGCCAGTCTGCTGTTGCCCGCGGCGGCCCCGACCCAAGGCACGCCTCGGCGACCGAGCACTCGCCCACGAATCCGAGTGGAGAATAACGGGCCGTACCGCGGCTTTGCATTCACCGAAAATCGCGGCCGGATCGGTGTGATCGTTGATCCTCGCGCGGACGCCGCCGGCGACAAGATCGGCGCGCGGATCGAGGGGATCACCCCTGGCGGGCCGGCCGAGAAGGCGGGCCTCAAGGCGGGCGACGTTATTAC
>DASYRZ010000186.1:0-9383 GCA_036003865.1 Gemmatimonadales bacterium
CCCCTCGCTGCCCGCTCGCCGCCCGAAGTACCGGCTCAGCGTGAAGGGAATCGTGAACTCGAACCCACCGCGGACTCGGTCGATGCCGCGCGACGCGCCCTGCAGGGTCGCGGTGTTCGTGTTCGTCACCTGCAGCGAGAAGGTGTGCGGCGAGTAGGGAATGGCGATCTGCAAGCCCGCGCCCCACGCCGCCTCCTCGCCGGGGCGCCGGTCGAGCAGCGTCGAGGCGTCACCGGCGAGCGCGAACCAGCGATTCAGGCGCAACGTGGCGCCGGCGCCGACCGCGTAGCGCGTCGTGTCGCTGTGATAGCCGTTCGACAGCAGCCGGCCGGAGGCGATGAGCCGCAGCCGTCCCAGGCTTCGGGCCGCGGTCAACTCGGCGTCGAAACTCGCCGCCGCCTGGTTGTAGCCTGCCTGCAAAGCGATGCCGCGCTGCCCGTAGCGCACGAACCCTTCCCACTCGTTCGGGAACGCGGCCGCCACGTCCGAGGACGTCGCGTAGTTGAAACCGATGAGGAGTGGAATGGGAAGCTGATAGGCGAGGAGGAACGTCGGCGAATTCGTGACTTTCCGGAGTGGGGCGTCACCCACTCCGAAGCGGTGCACGAAATTGAACTGCAGCGTGCCGCGCGCGCCCAGCCAGCCGCCCGAGAGATTGGGGGGCCGCTCGAGGACGGATTGGCACGAGGCTACATCAGCAACTCCGAGTGATGCGGATAGGGCGCAGGCGACGAACACTGCGATCCGACCAGGCAAACGCAAGCGGGCCTCCTCATGAGAGTGAAGCAGCCTCGAGGCGGCGCAGCACCGCCTCTTTGCCGACGACCGACAGCAGCTCGTTCACTGGTTCCGACACCGTACCTCCGGTCAGCGCGATGCGAATCGGCTGAAAGATCTTTCCCGCGGCGACATTGCGCTCTTCGGCCAGCGCGCGCAAGACCTGCTCGAGACTTTCCGGCGTCCAATCTGGCGCATTCTTCAGCGTGACGACACTCGCGGCGAGCGCGGCGTGATAGCCGGTCGGGTCCTTTGCAAGCTCCTGCTTGGCCTTCTCGTCGGGCACCACAAAGCGTTCGTCGAGTCGCACGGCTACCTGACGCGCCACATCGAGCGTCGTCCGCGAGCGGGTCTTGACCACCGCGATCGCGCGGAGTATCGCCGCGCGGTTCCCATTGAGACCCAGCTTTGCCAGCTCCGGTTGCACCAGGGGCAGCAGGTCTTCGGCGGACTTCGCCGTGAGGTACTGCCCGTTCATCCATTCCAGTTTTGTCGTATCGAAGACGGCCGGCTTTTTGAGAATGCCCTCGAGCGAGAAGAGGGTTCGCAATTCCTCCATGCTCATGATTTCGCGATCGCCGCCCGGACTCCATCCAAGCAACGCGAGAAAGTTACGCATCGCCTCTGGTAAAATCCCTAGGTGTTGGTAATCGCCGACCGCCGTCGCGCCGTGCCGTTTTGAAAGTTTCTTGCCGTCCGGGCCGTGGATCATCGGCACGTGGCCAAAAACCGGGGTTACAGACCCTAGAGCCCGATACACCGCGATCTGCTTGGGAGTGTTGGAGATGTGATCGTCGCCCCGCAGCACATGGGTGATCTGCATGTCGATATCGTCCACGACCACGGCAAAGTTGTACAGCGGCGAGCGATCCGAGCGCAAGATCACGAAATCGCGGATGTCCTCACCCTTGAAGCTGATGCGCCCGTGGACCGCGTCATCCCACGCCAGCTCGCCGGGGGGGACGCGCAGCCGGATCGCGTCCTCCTCCATATAGGCCTTCCCCTCTTTGAGCAGCTGATCGGCCACCTGCTGGTGGCGGGCGACCCGGGCGCCTTGGAAGATCGGGGGTTCGTCCCAGTCCAGGCCGAGCCAGGTCAGGCCGTCGAGGATGACCTGGGTGTGTTCGTCGGTCGAACGCGCCTTATCGGTGTCTTCGATGCGCAGCAGGAACTTGCCGCCCTCGCGTCGCGCGAAGAGCCAGTTGAACAGGGCCGTGCGGGCGCCGCCGACGTGCAGATAGCCGGTGGGGGAGGGGGCGAAGCGGACGCGGATCGGCATGCCGAATGATCAACCATCAATGATCAATGATCAATGATCATTGGATGTTGATCACTGATCATTGATCATTCGCGCGACGCGCGCACGCGCGCCGCGCGCACGGAGAGGGGGGGATTCGAACCCCCGATAAGGTTTTAAGGCCCTATAACGGTTTAGCAAACCGCCGCCTTCAGCCACTCGGCCACCTCTCCCGGGAATGAATTATCCCCGGACCGGGCGGCTGGAGCAAGGCCAGCTTTGCGGTTAGCATCAAACGGCGGTTCGGCGACCTCGGAGGGACTATGAGCTACGTCGAAGACAACCTGATGAAAGGCGAGCAGGTCGTACATCAGACCAATCTCCACTGGCTCGTGTACTCCTGGCCAATTGTTCTCGGCGTCGTTGGCTTGGTCACGCTGCTGGCGAGTGTCGGCGCCGGTTTGGCCATCCTGCTCCTCGCCGCGGTCGTCGGAGTGGCCGTGCACATCGCGGTCAGTAACGCGGAGTTCGCGGTCACGAATAAGCGCGTGATCATGAAAGTCGGCTGGCTCAACCGCCGCTCGCTCGAGCTGCTGCTCCCGAAGATCGAGAGCATCACCGTGGAGCAAGGGCTCGGCGGCAAGCTGTGGGGTTACGGGACGATTGTCATCAGCGGCACGGGCGGCTCACACGAGCCCTTCACGAACATCGCCGATCCGTTCGCTTTCCGGAAACAGGTGCAGGAACAGATCTCCTCGATCCAGGATGCGCCCCGCGGCTATGTGTCCGCAGCCGACACGCCGCTGCCGCCGGCGCGGGCTGAGCGGGAATGCCCCTACTGCGCCGAAAGGATCCTGGCCAAGGCGAGGATCTGTAAGCACTGCGGCAAAGAGGTGCAGCCGCTCGTCGTATAACCCCGGCGCGGTCATTTCGTCCACACTTCGATGACGCCGCCGGCATGTCCCACGCCGTAACGCGACTGCGCCTCGGCCGCGCCGAGGAACCGTATCTCCCGGACGTCGTCAACGCGGATCTCGCGCAGCCGATTCACGTCACCCGCCGACACGCCGTTGAGGTACACCCGGATCTGGCCGGCACTCTCGTCTCGGATGCTGATGACGCCGCGCGTATGCAGCCAGGTGGGACGAAACTCCTGCACCAACGCCATCGCGTCGATCGCGCTCGAACCCTCGAACTCCTCGGCCTTGAGCACCGTCGCGTTGCGGGCACCGCGATTGCGGGAGGGGCCGGAACGGCTCGGCGTGGAGTCGACGGGCGGCGCAGCGTCCGGCGGGGCGGGCGGAGCGGGGGGAGCGGGAGTTTTGGGCTCGACATCGGCGGGAGACGTCGGTTGGGCAAGCGCGACCGTCGCGGCGGCTGCCGCAGCCGAGTCGGAGCGATACACGACCGTCCCGGTCCGCGTCTTGATCTCCACCATGTTGCCACCGGTTTCCAGGTAGCCGGTGACCTGCGCTTGCGATCCCATCGCCAGCGGCCGCTGCACGAGCGCCGCGCGTGGCATCCGAATCACCCAGTCGCGCACGATCCACGTGCCGGACGGCAACCGCAGGAACTCGATGTGGCCACCCGCGCGCGGGGCGCTCAACCCTTCGGGCAACCGGGTGTAGCTGTACTCGATGAAGCGCAGCTCGGCTGACTCCCGATCGATCCAGAGCGCGCCCGTGATGTCCGCGAGCGTCCGGCCGCGCGCCGGCGTGAATGCCAGGCCGATGAGTCCCGCGGTTTCCCCCCGGCCCGTCTTGGTCTCGAAGCAATGGGTGCGTACGAACGGAGCGCTGATCAGGACGTCGGCATCGGGTCCGAAATACACCCACGTGTTTCCCGTATCCGCGACGATGTAACCCGCCGCGTCGAGCTGCTCCGGCGGCGCGCTCTTGATGGGGATCCGCTGGTAGCCGATCTCGCGCCAAGTGGAGTCGGTACCGCGCGGCCAGCCGCCCAGCGTCACCTGCCGCTTGAAGTGCGTGATGTCGTACCAATAGCTCGGCAGACGGGACGTCCATGCGACGGCGGCCAGCGCTTCGTGGACTTCCTCCCACACCGCGGCGACCGATGCGCCGCCTTCCACGTCGCATTGCCGGTCGCCCGCGACCACGACTTTCGCTAAGGCTACGGGGATCGGATCGATCGACGCGTTGTAGGAGATCGTTTCCCCGGCGTGCAGCTCGAGCGGGCGGGAGACGTACGGCCGGAACCCGATCCGTTTGGAACGAAGCCGGTACGTGCCGGCGGCGGGAGCGGCCAGCAGGAATTCGCCGGCGGCATTCGTGATGGTGCGCGCTTTCTCGACGCCGCGATCGTCGATCAACGTGAGAAACGCCCCCGCCAATGGAGCGCGGCTGATGCTATCCGTCAGCTGCCCGCGGATGCTCTGAGCCGCGGCAGGAACCGCGGTGAGGAGGAGAAGAGCGGCTAGCCTTGCTCCCACCATCTGAACCGTTGGGGCTCGAGCTTCGCGAGCCGGTAGAGGTTGCGGGCAAAGCGTCCCACGAACAGCGCCACCATTCCGGCCAGCAGGATCGCCAACGTCCAGTTGGCGGCGACATGCAGCGGGATGGGGCCTTTCAGCTCGAACCAGGCGACCAGTGCCACAACGGTGTTCAGCAGGACGAGCACCAAGCGGACTTCGGTCGGTCCGATGCGTCCGTACGAAATCTTGAACACGCCGAATACGCTCGACTCGAGATACACGTTGATCGACAGCGCGAGATAGACGACGACGAGTCCCAGTGCGAGACCGAGATTCACGTACGGCGACAGGCCGATGCCGAGACCGATGACGGCGGTCGAAAA
Organism: Gemmatimonadales bacterium; assembly: GCA_036003865.1. Lineage (GTDB taxonomy): Bacteria > Gemmatimonadota > Gemmatimonadetes > Gemmatimonadales > GWC2-71-9 > 20CM-2-65-7. Next base: position 4,829 of record DASYRZ010000186.1, read on the forward strand.
CGCATCGACGACGTGGTCGAGGTAATAGCCGTACTTGGGACGCTGGGTGCCGCGCACCCGCGCGAGCGTGCCGTCGAGGCTGTCGCCCAGCCAGTTCACGACGAGCATCAGACTCGCGACCCAGAGCCAGGCGGGATCGCGGTTGGTGAGGGCGTAGGCGGCGCCGGCACCGGTGGCACCCAGAATGCCGAGCGCCGTGAGATGATTGGAGCGAATCGTCCGCGGTACCCAGGTCGCCACACGCCGCAACACCCGCCGCTCGACGCCGGCGAGCAGAAAGGTCATTTCTCGATTGCCACCAGTCGTCACTGATGCCACTCCTCGGTCTTTACTTCAGCGAGTACGGACTCGAGCGGATTGAGTTGCATGGCGGTCGGCTTGGCCGGCAAGCGAATGTTGCTGTTGGTCGTCGGTCCGCGGACCAGGATCCGCACGATCGCCTCCCCCTGATCGAACTTGATCAGGACCGGGACGTACATCGCGAAGCCGTCCGGCACGTCGCTCTGGCGCACGCGCAGATGCGCGACGAAACCCGTCCCGCTGCTGTCGGGCTCGGCGGTCCAGGAGAAGGTATAGGTCGGAACCGCGGTGCCATAGACCCATTCATTGAAGAACCAGTCCATCGGCTGGCCGATGTGGCGCTCGACGGTGCGCTGGAAGTCCTCGGTCGTCGCGCGCTTGCCGCGATACGTCGTGTAGAAATCGTGCATCAACGCCATGAAGCGGTCTTCGTTCATGGTCCTGGTGTCGAGCATCATGTTGCGCAGCATGTGCAGGATCCAGGCACCCTTCTCGTACGTGATCAGCGTGTAATTGCCGCGCCAGCTCTCGGCCGCGCGCGTGCCGACGCCGAGCGGCGCCGCTTTGGCGCGCTCGCGCCGAATGTCCTGGCGCGAGTCGCGCAGCTTCTTCATATAGCGGTCGTTGTCGTGCAGGATCATCTGCATGTACCAGAGGCCGGAGAATTCGGCGAACCCCTCGGCCAGCCAGCGGTCGCGATAGCCCGCGGGCTCCACCCCGATGCCCCACCATTGATGCGCCATCTCATGCGCGCGGAAGCTCTCGTCGTCGCCCTCTTCCCCGATGCCGATGTAGGTAAACCACGACAGGTGGATCATCCCTGGGAAGGCCTGGCCGTGGTAGTACGGGATCTCGGTCGCGTAATAGTGCTTGAACAACGGCGGTCCGTAGACGCGCGTGAAGAATGAAAGGCTGTTGGCGATGTCCGAGCCGACGTTCTCTTCCGGCCGGCGGCTGTGCGGGAAGAACTGATTGATGACGCGATGCGCTTCGGTGTTGACGTGCACCGTCACCGGCGGGATACGCGGGTCCTTGATGTCGAGCTGCTCGAACTTGCCGATGTTGAACGAGACCTGATTGGTGGGCAGCTCGCTGACCCAACGCGTGGTCATGACGTTCCCGGCGACCGTCGAGTCCGTCAGCCGCCCGATCGACGCGAACTTCAAGTTCTTGGGTGTGTGGAACGTCATATTCATCGTCGCGCTTTGCTCGAAGCTGTAGCGCGGGTACCAGGTCGAGGTGGACTTGATGTACGCCCAGCTGTCGAGCGTGGGCAGGATCTCGTTGCGGCCCGGCGTCCACCACGGCGGCAGGAAATCCTCCATCGCCGAGCCGAAGCCGATCACGCTGCCGTGATAGACGACGCGCACGTCGACGGTGTCGCCTGCTTTGACCGGCCGCGGGAACTGCACCCAGAGCGGCGCCCAGTTGTCCTTGCGGTAGTAGGAGAGGGGTTGGCCGCCGCTGCTCACGGAATCGACGTCCAGCTCGCTGTACAGCACCAATTCGGCCCAGCGCTGCACGTCGCGCCGTCCGATCAGGCGCATGGTGGAGCGGGCGGAAAACTTGTAGTTCTGATCGATCGTCGCGTCGATGTCGTACGACGCAATCGTGAGCGGCTCCGGCTGCTCGGTGGCGATCGAGTTCCCCACGACGAGCTCCTCGGCGCGCTGGAATTGGCACACCGTTTCGGTGCGCTGGCCGACCATCTTGCCGCGGCGGTAGAGCAGGACTTCCTCGGCCTGCATCGGATCGAATTGGATCAGCACGCTCTCGCCGCGCTTGCGCTGCACGTACGCGGAGAAGTACGGCGTGGTGGTGTGATTGAGGAGGGCCGTGACGAGACTGGGGTCGGCCCACCGACTGCGGCCGTCGGTGATGTATTCGAGCGCCGCGCCGATCGCGCTAGTGGGATCGGGAGTCCCTTGCGGGGCAGGGCCGAACTTCAGGGTTCGGGCCAGCTCCGCCTCGGTCGAGTCGGCGAAGATGAACACCGCGGCGCTGATCGGGCCGTTGATCGTGGAATCGCCCATCACGCGCTTCAGATTGAATTGCTCGACGATGAGCGGCGGCACGAACGACAACGTGCCCGAGCCGACGAAGGCGATGCCGGCGGTGCGGCCGGCGACCGGGCTGAGCTGGAACGCAAAGCCGTCATCGAGGCGCAGCTCCATCACGTCGCGCCGCAGCACCAGGCCGTGAACTGGTGCAACGGCGGTACTGACTGGTGACAGATTCTTGATTTGGTCGAATACCGTGTCGTAGGGTGTTTGGGCGGCAGCGAGGGCAAGGACGAGTGCCACGACGGCGTGCATTCGGACCTCCGCGGAGGGGTGAAACGGACAGCAACGGAGGGCACAGGATTCGAACCTGTAAGGGCTTGCGCCCGCCGGTTTTCAAGACCGGTGCCTTAGCCATTCGGCCAGCCCTCCCCGTCGACTCAAACCTAGTCTTTTGGGGCGGTCTTGCGGGATTTGCGAGCTTCGGTATATCTTCGGGTCCCTCAGTTCGAACAATAACGGGACCGGCGAATGTCGATTTCCCGCGTTCTTTTTCGACGTACTAGCAGAACGGAATTGGAACTCGTGGGTGGACCGTCCCGTTACGTTCAGGGCTGTCCGTCCGATTCACTTTCCTGGGAAAACTGCCGCGTATGAAACTGTCTGAAACCGCCATTCGACGCCCGGTCCTCGCCAGCATGCTCTCGGCGGCGCTGGTGCTCTTCGGGTTCATCGGCTACACGCGCCTCTCCGTGCGCGAGCTGCCCGACATCGATCCTCCGATCATTTCGGTGCAGACGACACTGCCCGGTGCGAACGCACAGGTGGTCGAAACCGCAGTCACCGACGTGCTCGAAGAGGAGCTGTCCACCATCCAGGGACTGCGCACGCTCAGCAGCTCTTCGGCGGAGCAGAACAGTTTCATCACGCTCGAGTTCACGCTCGACCGGCCGGTGGACATCGCGGCGCAGGATGTGCGCGACAAGGTGTCGCGCGTGCGCGGGCGCCTGCCCGCGGACGTACTCGAGCCCGTGATCGCGAAGCAGTCGGCCGACGCGCAGCCGTTTTTCTGGCTGGCGCTCTCGAGCGACAACTACGACCTGATGCAGCTGTCCGACGTGGCGGACCGGCTCGTGAAAGCGCGGCTCCAGAGCCTGCCCGGTGTCGGGAGCGCCCAGATCTTTGGTGAGCGGCGCTACTCGATGCGCGTGTGGGTAGACCCCCAAGCACTCTCGGCGCGCGGACTGACGGTACAGGACATCGAAAACGCCGTCGCCTCGCGCAACGTCGAGATTCCCGCCGGCCGGATCGAATCGACCCGGCGGGAGTTCTCCGTGCGCTCGCTCGGCGAGCTCAAGACGCCCACCGAATTCGGCGAGATGGTGGTGGCGAGCCAAGCCAGCCAGCTCATCAAGCTCAAGGATGTTGCCCGGGTCGAGCTCGGCCCGGAGGACGACCGCTCGATCTTCCGCTACAACGGATCTCCCTCGGTGGCCATCGGCGTGGTCCGGCAGTCGAAGGCGAACCTCCTCGATGTCGCGCGGAACATTCGCGCAGAGCTCCCCGCCATCCAGCAGACGCTGCCGCTCGGCGTGAAGTTGCACAGCGCGTACGACGGGTCCGTGTTCGTGACACACTCGATCGACGACGCGCGCCTCACGCTGCTCATTGCGGCGATCCTGGTGGTCCTGATCATCTTCGTGTTCCTGCGCAACGTCCGGGCCACGATCATCCCCGGGCTCGCGATTCCGGCGTCGATCGTGGCGACGTTCGCGATCATGTACTTTCTCGGCTTTTCGATCAACAACTTTACCCTGCTCGCGCTGACCATCGCGATCGGCATCGTGGTGGACGACGCGATCATCGTGCTCGAGAACGCCTTCCGGCACCAGGAAGAGCTGCACGAAGAGCCGGAGGAAGCGGCGGTGCGCGGCACCAACGAAATCGGATTTGCGGTCATCGCGACGACGATCGCGCTCGTAGCGGTGTTTTCGCCGCTCGCGTTCCTGAAGGGCACCGCGGGCCGGCTCTTGAGCGAGTTCGGCATCGCGGTTGCGGGCGCCGTCGTGATCTCGGGCTTCGTCGCGCTGACGCTCACACCGATGCTCTGCGCCAAGATCCTGCGCATGCAGCACCAGCATGGCGCGATCTTCCAAATGTTCGAGCGCGGCTTCAACGCGCTGTCGGAGCGGTACGCACAGCTGCTGCGCAAGGCCATCGATCATCGCAGGTGGGTGTTCTGGGGTACGATCGGC
>DASYRZ010000187.1:0-11178 GCA_036003865.1 Gemmatimonadales bacterium
ACATCCACCAGCTTCCCGCTCCGCTTCACGTGCTGCTCCACCGCGGCGCGGAACGAACGGATCTTCGAGTCATCGCGCTCGCGCACGGTGATATTGCCCTGGGGGTATTGCGGCACGCTGGTGACGAGCTCGCGGCCCTCGTCCGCCCAGCGCAGCCGGCCGCCGTCCAACACCTTGAGATTCTCGACGCCGAACAGCCTGAACACCCAGAAGGCATACGTCGCCCACCAATTGTTCTTGTCGCCGTAGAACACGATCGTGGTGTCGTTGTTGATCCCCTTGGCGCGCAGCAGCCGCTCGAAGCGCGGGCGATCGACGTAATCGCGGACCAGGGGATCGTTGAGGTCCGTCACCCAGTCGATCTTCACGGCACCGGGGATGTGGCCGGTCTCGTACAGCAGCACGTCCTCGTTCGACTCGAGCAGGCGCACCTTGGGATCGTTGCGATGCTCCTCCACCCAGTCGGTGGAGACCAGCACTTCGGGCCGAGCATAGCCACGCTCGGCGATGTCGGATACGGCGGCTACGGTTTGCGGCATCCATCCTCCTTGTGGTTGTCCACACCCTGAAGGGTGCTTTAGCCTGTCCAAAAAACAAAAGCGGCCGTGATTCCCATCCACCCGGGGACCACAGCCGCGACACACTCCAAAACTCCTCGCCTACACTACGCCGCGTGCCTCCCGGACAGAGGGGACATGGTACAGCGACACGCGAGACACATGGTGTAGATCATTAGATAGGTAGCTAGACGCTCTCCAAGCCGATGTCAAGCATTGAGCCACAACGCACTTTAGATTTCCCGTCCCGTGAACCGTCCCCGCGCAGTCGTGCTCTTGAGCGGCGGCCTCGACTCCGCCACGACCCTCGCCATCGCGAAGGCCGAAGGTTTCGACTGCTACGCCCTGTCGTTTCGCTACGGCCAGCGCCACGCCGCCGAGCTCGACGCCGCGCGCCGCGTAGCGCAGAGCCTCGGAGCCACAGCGCACGTCATCCTTGACATCGACCTCCGCCAGTTCGGCGGCTCGGCGCTCACCAGCGATATCCCGGTCCCGAAGGATCGTCAGCTCGACGACACGATCCCGGTCACCTACGTCCCCGCCCGCAACACCATCTTCCTCTCCTTTGCGCTCGCGTGGGCCGAGGTCCTTGGCGCCCAGGATATTTTCATCGGCGTGAATGCCCTCGATTACTCGGGCTACCCCGACTGCCGCCCCGAATACATCGCCGCCTTCGAGCGCCTGGCCGGCCTCGCTACCAAAGCCGGCGTCGAGGGGTCGCCCCTCAAGATCCACGCGCCGCTCGTGCACATGACCAAGGCCGACATCATAAGGAAGGGGACGGAACTGGGCGTGGATTTCGATCTGACGCTGAGCTGCTACGACCCTAGTCCGGCTGGTGAACCCTGTGGGCACTGCGACGCGTGTCAACTCCGCGCGAACGGCTTCGCGGAATATGCCGCACGCCACACGCCGCACGCGACTCGCCACATGCCGCACGCCGTATGACGTACACGGTTAAGGAGATCTATTACACGCTGCAAGGCGAAGGCGCGAACACAGGTCGACCGGCCGTGTTCCTTCGGTTTGCTGGGTGCAATCTCTGGTCAGGGCGTGAAGAAGATCGCGCGACCGCCATCTGCCAATTCTGTGATACTGACTTTGTCGGCGGGACCAAGTATGCCAGCGCCGAGCTGCTCGCCGCAGCAGTCGCCGGCCAATGGTTCGGCAATGGCACATCACAGCGGTTCGTGGTAATCACAGGAGGTGAGCCGCTGCTGCAGCTCGATCGCCCACTGATCGGCAGCCTGCATGCGCTCGGCTTCGAGATCGCGATCGAAACGAACGGCACCATCGACGCTCCTGAAGGGCTCGACTGGATCTGCGTGAGTCCCAAAGCTGGCACTGCGCTCGTACAACGGAGCGGCGATGAGTTGAAGGTGGTGTATCCCCAGCCCCTACTCGACCCGGCATCTTTCGAGCGACTCGATTTTCGCTGGTTTTTTGTGCAGCCGATGGACGGCCCCGACATCGAGCAGAACACCGAGCTTGCCGCGCGCTATTGCCTCGAGCATCCGCGCTGGCGGCTCAGCCTCCAGACTCACAAGCTGCTGGGAATCAGATGATGGAAATCCGGAAGTCGTTCACGATCGAAGCCGCACACCGGCTGCCGAACCTTCCGCCCGACCACAAGTGCGCCCGCCTGCACGGGCATTCGTTCAACATCGAGATCGCTGCCGGCGGTCCGATCGATCCGGTCACAGGCTGGATCATCGACTACGCGGACATCAAAGCGGCGTTTCAGCCGATCTACGACCAGCTCGATCACAACTACTTGAACGACATTGCGGGACTCGAGAATCCCACGAGCGAGCATCTCGCGCTCTGGATCTGGGAGCGGCTGAAGCCGGAGCTGCACAATCTCACCGCCGTGATCGTCCACGAGACCTGCACCACGACCTGCGAGTACCGCGGTCCTACGCTGCCCGACTAAACGTCGCACCCGTCTAAAACACCAGCACCCGCTCCGCCCACCCCGTCCAATCGGCGAGCGCGTCGAGCGTACTGCGCCGCGCGCTCGGACTGAGCTCGGTGTCCTGGATGCCGCGCGCGTCCATGCAGCTGCCGCACACGCCCACTTCGCCCTGCGCCTGAGTCACCACGCGGAGCATCCGCTCGAGATTGTAATGGCCCTGCGGTAGCGTCTGCCCGGCTTTGCCGCACGCGGCCGCATCGCCCATGAGAAAGACACGCACCTGCTCGCCCTCCCGCTTCGCCAACGCCCCGGCGAGCCGGAGCCCGTTGTAGCTGCGCTCCGACCCGTACGGGGGATCGTTGAGAACGAAGAGGGTCTTCAGTTGCCCGTGGGCCGCTTGGTGCGCGGGTCGTCAGCCGGATTCACATACGTAATACTCCACGGGCCGACACTGTGCAGCTGCAACGTCACGCCCTCGGGACCGGCCCATGCCGAATGCACCATCTTCGCCGGCATCGCGGCGAAGCTGCCGGCGTTCAAGGCCGTGCCGCCGGTGTAGGTAGCCGTTTCCCCCATCCCGACATTGAGCGTGCCCGAGAGGACCGTGACATGCTCGATCACAGAGTGGAAATGTGGCGGGATCCGAAAATTGGGCGGGAACTTGAGCCGGAACGTGAGCGGCACTGCTTCAGCGGGATTCCCCTCGAGCAACACGAACTCGGCGCCAGCCGGCAACGACGGCGGTCCGGGCGCCCACGCGAGAGTCGCCGCGTGCGCGACAATGACCTGAGAAGCCGGCGGCGGTGCCATCGCGGCCTGCGCCGCGAGCCCCCCAGGGACAAGCGCGAGGGCCGAGAGAGCGAGCGTGGAACGGAGCGACATCATGGTCTCCAGTTGGTTGGGAGGCTGATTTTCGCTCCCCCCTCGACATAGGTCAAATACGACGTTTGTATATACACCATCGGCTAAACCCTATGAATAAACCAGGCCTGACGCTGCATCGCCTCGAGCTGTTCCTGTCCGTGCTGGACGCGGGGGGCGTCGGCCGCGCCGCCCAAGCGCGGCGCGTGAGTCAGCCGGCGGTCTCCGAACATCTGCGCGGTCTCGAGGCGTTCTTCGGCGTCCGGTTGTTCGAGCGAGCCGGGCGCGGCGTCCAGCCCACCGCGGCGGCACGTCTGATCGAGCCGTTCGTGCGCCAGGCGTTCGGCCTGGTGACGAGCGCCGAGCAGGCCGTCATCGAGCTGCGCGGGCTGCGGGCCGGCGCGGTTGCCGTGGGCGCGAGTACGACACCGGGGACCTACCTGCTGCCGGAAGTACTCGGACGCTTTCACGCCGCGCATCCACAGATCGCGCTCACGCTGCGGATCGGCGACACCCGCGAAGTCGAGCAGTGGGTCGCCGGCGGCGCGGTGGAGATCGGTGTGATCGGCGCCGCCCCAGTGCGCCCGGGACTCCTGACCGAGCCGTGGGTGAAGGACGAGCTGGTCGTGATTGTCGCGCGCCGTCACGCGCTCGCGCGGCGGCGCACTCTCCCCGCCGCCGCGCTCGCGGCGGAGCCCTACATCTCCAGAGAAGAGGGATCGAGCACGCGTGCCGTGGCCGAACAGTTTTTCGCGGAGGCGGGTGTGACGTTCCGGCCGGTCATGGAGCTCGGCAGCACTGAGGCGGTGCGCGAAGCCGTCGCCGCCGGGCTTGGTGTCTCAGTCGTGTCGCGCCACGCGGTGCGGACGCGCGATCCGCGCGTCGTGGCGATCCGCCTAGAGGGCCGTCAGTGGGTGCGGGACCTGCTTGTGATTCGGCGCCAGGGAGCGCCGCTCAGCCCGGCGGCCGCCCGGCTCCGCGAGATGCTTTAACGCCGAGCCACGGCCACGAGCGCGATGCCGCCGCGCACATTCTGCGTCACGCGCACGGTAACTGCGCGAGGCTTGATCGCGTAGACGACGTCGTCGGCAATCTGCGCCGCGAGCGTCTCGCAAAACGCTCCCTCGTTGCGGTAGGACCATAGGTAGTACTTCAGCGCCTTCGACTCGATGCAGAGATCCTTCGGCTCATATTCGATGATCACCGTGCCGAAGTCGGGCTGGCCCGTTTTGGGACAGATCGACGTGAACTCGGTGCCCGTCATGGTTACGAGCTGTACACTAGGCGCCGTGAAGGCTTCGGACTTCAGGACCTCGCGCGCCTCGCGTGGGTTCTCGGGCCGGGGTAGAGGTCCCCTGGCAGGCAGCCTCTTGTTATGCGATTTCATGGGGTGAGAATGTACACACAGCTCCCCTCCCCGGAGGCTTCATGCGAGTCTTCGTCTCGCTGCACCAGTTCAGCGACGTCGCGCTCCTCCTGCTCCGCATCGCGCTCGGCGCTGTCTTCCTCACCCACGGACTCGGCAAGCGCAGGCTGTGGAGCGTGCAACCCTCCGAGCGCATGCCGGCCGGCATGCTCACGAAGCTCCGGATTCTCTCAATCGCCGAACCGGCCGGCGGCCTCGGTGTCCTATTTGGCTTTTTGACCCAGCTCGCCGCGCTCGGCCTGGTGATCGCGATGCTCGGCGCGCTGCAGTTCCTCATCACGAAAGTGCACCGGAAATTCACCAGCGAGACCGGGGGCTGGGAATTCGAATTCATGCTCCTGATCGTCGCGCTCGCTCTCGCGATCCTGGGCGGTGGAAAGTACGCCCTCGACCGCGTGATATTCGGACTGTAGAGCGGGCTCGAGACAATCGTCACTCACAAGTAGCGAGCGACCGCCATCGCCGCGAGCGTAAAGAGCAGCAGCACCGTCACCACGTTCCCCATCACCGCGCCGCGCGCCCTGAGGCGCTGCACCTCGGCCAGCGCGGCGGGGTCGCGTGATTCCGCGAGCTTCATCGACCGCAGCATCGCGGGGCGCATGATCACGATGCCGAGCAGGAACGCGAGCAGCGCGGCCGCGCCACCCGCCGCGAACGCCTGACCCACTGAGGTCCGCATCAGCGCACCCATGTTCCCACCGGACAACCGCTGGTAGAGCCAGATCCCCGAGATCAACGTGATCAGGGCGAAGATCGGCATGATGACCGGGATGCGCCTGCGCACGAGCGCTCCCATCACTTTCCCGGCGTCGGGGCCGGCTTCGGAGAGGGCGGGCATGAGAAAGTACACCTGAAACGCCATCATCCCGACCCAGAGTGCGCCGAAAAAGACGTGCGCAAAACGCAGCACGATCATCAGCATACGCATCCGCCTCCTGGTTAGAAGCGAGCTTCCGTCGCCACGGCGGCGAGGTCCGCCGTGAGACGTTCCCACCGAGCGTTGCCCAACCGTGCCCGCATACTCGACTGCGACCGCTTCCACGCGGGGAGTGCACGGGCAAGACCACGCCGGCCAGCCGGGGTCAGCATCCAGCGGTACTCGCGGCGATCTTTGCCGGCCGTTTTTTCAATGATACCCTTCCGCGCCAGCGGTCCAAGGGTGCGCGTCAGGGTCGCGCTGTCAAGCGCGAGCGCGTCACCCAGCCTGCCTTGCGGCGTTGGGCCACTCAGGTCCAGCGCCTGCAGCAGGGTGAATTGCGTCGGCGTGAGACCGGTGTACTTCATGTTTCGCTCGTACAGCCGTGTCACCGCGCGCGCTGCGCGGCGCAAACTCGCGCAGGCGCACGCGAGCGGAATCAGCGGCTCAGCGGCCTTCGCCACGCAATCTCCGGAAGATGAACACGTGGTTGGCCAGGAACAGCGGGACGAAAACCGTCGGAACAATACTGAGGGGCAAAGTCAGCACTGGCGAGACCCCGGGGGTCGTGCCCTGGATCGTCACCACCGTTGCGGTCGCCACAGCCACGACGAGATCGAGGAAGCCGAGGGCGTTCCAGGCATGAATAATCGCCCGCCTCGCCGGGAAAACAACAAGGATGATCGCGACAATGGCGACCGCGATGTCGCCCCAGCCGGCCCTTGCAGCAAACACGGGATTGAGCTGACCACGCGCGGCGAGGACGAGAAAGGTGATTCCGATGAAGCGCACCGCGTTGACGCCGATCAGGGTGCGCAGCGGTAACGCGTCGATCCAGTCACGCACGGGGCCGCGAACCAGGCCGACGGCGAGGGTCAGCGCGACAAGCGCCAGGATGATCAGTTGGGGTCCTGGGAACGGCAGGCGTAGGAGGAAGCCACTCGCGCCGGCAGCGATGGCCAGCGCGACCCAGATCACGACGGCGACAGCCGCGGCGCCGGGGAAGCGGGGAGCGGTGGAAGTGTAGGTTGACGCGGTCATACGGGCCTCAGAAGGAGATAGTTGTATATACAACTATTGGCCCGTATGTAGGGTTCCAGGGGCGGCCCGGGCCTCGGAAACGCAGCCTCATCGTCACCGCGGCGGGCCCAAATGATCCGGTCCGGACCGGAGCGCTGCACAAGCATCAGCATGCGTTGCATCAGGGCACCTCCTCAAGAGGTTCTTTGCGCTCCCTTTGACCCCGCTCGCGCCCAGATGTTTAGGGATTCCGAGTGATCGATGTAACTTCATGTCATGGAGCGCCTCGCGTACCCACCCGCGCGCGACATCGCACACACCGTCGCCCAGCATTTCCGCCGCCACGTGCAGCTCGCGGGGATCGAGGCCGACATCCCCGATGCCACGACGATCGAGCGCATCATCAACGCCGCCTTCTGGGCGAGCCTGCGGCGCGAAGAGGGTCGCGCGCCGACGATCTCGCTCGCCTACCTGCCGCCCGCAGCCGCTGGCACGGCGCTGCACGTCGAGCGGCCGCTGCCGCTCGACCCCACTCTCCTGACGAGGCTCGCGCCGGCCGTCGAACGGCCGGGGATCCATCTGGGGGTTTGGAATAACGGTGGTGGGCTGGCGGTCTGGGGAGCGACGCGGACCATCCCGCCGCTCTGCTTTGTGCTGGAAGTCATCGAGCCTGGCCTGCTCGTGATCAAACACCGCCGTGCGGACCCCGAAGGCAAGTTCGCGAACGTCGCGGTGCTCGAGGGCGATCAGGTCAAGATCGTGGACGCCGAGGGCACGCTGGCGTCCGAGTGTCCCGATTTTGTTACGACCCTGTTGGGATTCGATCCTGCGTCAGGCGCCGCCGACAACGTCCTGCTGCCGCTGGCGCTCTCGATGCGCGCTCACAAACACGGCGGCTCACTGCTGGTGGTGCCGCACGGCACCGACGCGTGGCGCAAGTCGATCGTCTCGGTGCCCTACACCGTCGCGCCGCCCTTCTCGAAGCTCCGCGATGACGCGAGCAAGGACGCTATCGATGCCATCGCCGGGCTGACCGCAGTAGACGGCGCGGTCATCTTGAACGATCGGTGGGACGTTTTGGCCTTCGGCGCGAAGATCGGGCGAACGGAGTCGGGGCCGTTCGTCGAAGAAGTGCTGGTGCGCGAGCCGATCCTTGGTCACACACCGGTCAAGCTGCCTGCTTCAGAGTTGGGGGGAACGCGACATCTCTCGGCGGCGCAGTTCATCCACGAGCAGCGCGACTCGCTCGCGCTCGTCGCGTCGCAGGACGGCCGGTTTACGGTCTTCGGATGGTCGCAGCGTGCGAGGATGGTGCACGCGTATCGGGTGGAAGCGCTTCTGCTCTAACCTTCCGGAAGGCGGCATACACCACGTCCGACCACCACGCGCGGCACTTCTGGATTTCCTCCATGGCGGCTTCATGCGACACGGCAGGCCGATAGGAGCGCGCCGTCGTGAGCGCATCGTAAACATCCACGATCCCGACGATCTGGGCCGCGACCGGGATCTCGTCGCCACGCAGGCGGTCGGGGTAACCGCTGCCGTCGTATTTTTCATGGTGCGAGCGGATGATTGGCCTGAAGTCCCAGGGAAATCCGACCCCCAGAAGCAGCTCCACGCCCCAGATGGGGTGCATCTGCATCGCCTCGCGCTCGTCGTGGGTCAGTGGGCCGGGCTTGTTGAGCACCTCGTGTCGGACGCGGACCTTGCCCAAGTCGTGCAGGTAAGCGCCGAGCCGGATCGTGGTCTGGGCGTGCTTGTCCAGGCCCAACTTCTGGGCGACGGCGAGGGCGAGGCCCGCGACGCGCTCGCAGTGTCCGAAGGTGTAGCTGTCGTTCGACTCGATCGACTGACCCCACTCGCTCACCACGGCCAGGTACGTGGCCTCGAGCTCGGCCATTTTGCCGTCGACGTAGACCAGATCGCCGCGGGCATCGAGGCGGCCGAACAGCGCGTGAGCCTCGTTCAGGAGCCTCAACGCGTCTTGATTGCGGCCCATCGCCTGGTACAGGATGGCAAGCTCACGGCGTGCGGCAGCCTCGTTCAGGACTGAGCCCGCCGTCACCGCGAGCTCGAGCGCCGAGCGCAAGCGGGCCTCGGCCAGCGCCGGCCGTCCCGTCTCGCGATACACCATGCCGATGACGCGATACGCCTGCGCCCGGAGCACGCCCCCATCGACCTTGTCGAACAGCCCCAGCGCCACCTCCGCGTTTTGCCGCGCCTCCTCGTATCGCTCGCGCCCGAAGTAGACCTCGGCGTGGTTGAGGAGGCACAGTCCCTGGAGGTAGGTATCCTGCACACGGACGGCGATCTCGTAGCTCCGGGTGAAGTACCGGTCGGCTTCGTCGAGCAGCTGCCGCTGGGCGCTCACCATCCCGAGGTTGTGGTAGGCGATGGCGGACCCGTGCTCGTCGCTGCAGCTCTGGTAGGCCTCGAGCGAGCGCGCGTAGCACGCCAGCGCGTCTTCGCAGTCGCCCTGAATGCTCGCGAGGATCCCCAGATTCTGCTCGACCCGCGCCCGCAGCTCGCGGCTCGCGCCGCCGAGCTGCACGGCGCGCAGGAAGTGACGCCGGGCGTCCGCGAGGGGGCCGGCCTCGAGATCGATCCCGCCCAGCGTGTTCAACGCCTCGGCAGCGAGGATGTCGTTGCTCGTCTCGCGCGCGACCGTGAAGCTCCGTTCGCACAGCCGGCGCGCTTCCGCCGATTGGTTGCTGTGGTGTCGGACGACGGCGAGCCGCCGCAGCGCCTCGGCCAACACCGTGGGTTCGCGCTGCGCAGCCTCGATCGCCGCCTCGTAGCCGGCCGCCGCCTCGGTGAGACCGACCGCGCGCTCTTGCGCGCGGGCTTCGTGCAGCAAGTCCGCCGCGGACCGAGTCATGCCCCTGGCTGTATTGGAGGAGCGTCGGGTGCGCTCGTCGGTGGCGGGGCGTAGGCGACACTCACCGACGGTTCGATGCCGGGAGCTTTCAACAGCGCATCCAGCTTCTCGGCTTCCGCCTTCGCCCCCAGCCGGTCCAACGTCGCGCGGGCGGTCGCGGCCGTTTCCCGCGCCGCGGTGAGATTCCCCTCGCGAGCCAGGAGATACGCCAGGTCGCGCTGCGCTATGGCGACGAGGAGGGGCCGTTCGTGCTTCGCCGCGCGGGCGATGACTTCACGGAACATGGCTTCGGCCTCCCGCGTGCGCCCCGCCGCTCCCAGCGCGACGGCAAGGATCCGCAGATCCTCGGTTTCGCGCACGGCGTCCTTCATATCTCGGTGGATCACCGCGGCGCGCTGCGCTTCCCGGATGGCCAGCTCGGGCTCTCCCCGGGCGACTTGGATCTCGGCCCGGCCCGCGAGGGTCTGGGCTTTGAGCCGGCGATCGCCCAGCCGCTCGGCCTCCCGCATAGCAGTGTCCGTGGCACGTACGGCGTCGTCCAGGCGCCCCAGCTCGCGGTAGGTAATCCCGAGGTTGTGCTGTGACTCGGCGATGCCGCGGTCGTTGCGGGCCTTCTCGTACGCGGCGATCGCGCGGGTGTACGCGCCGACCGCCCGGCCGTAGTCCCCTTGCATGTTCGCGATGATGCCGAGGTTGTTGGCGCACCGCCCCAGCGTCGCCATGTCGTTGTCCTGCATCGCCTCTTCCTGCGCCCGCGTGAAGAAGCTCGTAGCCTCGCTGATGCCACCCCGCTCCAGTGCGATAGCGCCACAGACGTTCAAGCCCCGTATCTCCAGCGTCCGATCCCCGAGCACTCGTGCCCGCGATAGCGCGACCATGGCCCATTGCTGGCCCACGTCCAGCCGGCCGAGCCGGCTGTGTCCGATGCCGCAGAGCAACGCCAGCATCGGCGACTGCTCGAGCTCTTCCTGCGTGCGCCCGCCGAGATATGTGATCAGCTCGGCGTAGTCCCCGGCGTCAGCCAGCGCCTGCGCCGCGTGCAACGGCGCCAGCGAGCGGCCGAGCTCGGCCCCGAAGTCGTCGTCCCATTCCTGACTTGCCAGGTTGCGGATTTCCGCTTCGGCGCCGAGCCGCGCGAAGATGGCCTGTGCCGCCCGCGCGGCAGCCTGGGCTTCGGCGTTCCGGCCGCCGCGGCGCAGGACGATCGCGAGATCCCGCGTCGCCTCGGCCAGCAGCTGCGGCCGCCGGTGCCCTTCCGCCCGCATCATGACGTCGCGCAGCACCTGCTCGGCGGTCGCCAGATCGCCCTCCGCCGCCAAGACCAACGCGATGGCGCGTTGGTCTTCGGCCTCATCGGCAGGATCGGGCACGCGCCTGCGGATCGCCCGGACCTCGTCCAGCGCGCGCCGCGCCAGGCCAAGCTCGCCCTGCGCCACGCGGATTTCCGCGCGACCCCGGAGCGCCAAGGCCCACAACGTATGGTCTCCGGATGCCTCCGCTTCAGTGACGGCCCAGTCCGCCTCGGTCAGCGCGCGGTCGAGGGCGCCCTGGTCCCGATACGTGAGCCCCAGGTTGTGACGGCACTGCGCGACGCCCGGCCGCCAC
>DASYRZ010000188.1:0-21624 GCA_036003865.1 Gemmatimonadales bacterium
GTCTTCTTGGGCGAGGGTTCTTTCGTCTTTCGGTCTTCGACGAATTCGATCCCCTGCATCAACCCCATGCCGCGGACGTCGCCGATGAACGCGAAGCGCTTCTTGAATTCCTCGAGCGCATCGCGCAGCTGCTTGCCGCGCTCGGCCGAGCGTTTCGGCGTGTTTTCGCGCTGCATCACACCCAGCGTCACATCCACGGCGGCCATGGAGATGGGATTCCCGCCGAACGTGGAAAGCGAGAGTCCGGTGAACGCGTTCGCGACCTCTTCCGTCGCGATCGTGGCCCCGACCGGGAAGCCGTTCGCAATCGACTTGGCGAACGTCATGATCTCCGGCTCGACACCCCAGTGCTCGATGCCGCACCACTTGTCGCCCGTGCGGCCCCAGCCGGTCTGCACTTCATCGCAGATGAACACGGCGCCGTACTTGCGGATGATCCCGACGGCGATCTCGAAGTACTCCTTGGGTGGTGTGATGAACCCTCCCGCGCCCTGGATCGGCTCGGCGATGAAGGCGGCGGGGCGGCCGGTCGTCGTCGTCTTGATGAGATCTTCGATGTCCTGCGCGCAGCGGATGCCGCAGTCGGGATACTCGAGACCCAGCGGACAGCGGTAGCAGTAGGGCGACAGGGCGTGCTTCACGCCGGGGATTTGCGTCGGCAAGACGCGCCACGGCTGCTGTCCGGTGATCGCGATCGCGCCCTGGCTGCGCCCGGCGTAGCTGTGGCGCAGCGCGATGATCTCCTGCTGGCCGGTGTAGATCTTGGCCAGCATGATCGCCGTCTCGTCCGCTTCGGTCCCGCTGGTCGTGAAGAAGCTCTTCTTGAGCTTGCCGGGGGTGATCTGCGTGAGCCGCTCGGCGACGGTGACTTGCTCGACCGTCGGATAGACGCTCGAGGTGTGCACCAGCCGGGCGACCTGATCCTGAATCCGCTTCACGAACTCGGGGTGCGAATGCCCGATGCCCGCGGTGAGAATCCCGCCGAAGAAATCGAGATACTCGCGCCCATCCAGGTCTTTCACGCTGGAGCCATGCGCCTCGGTGATGACGACGGGCTCGGCGTAGTAGTTGGCGACGCAAGGGAACAGGAAGTCCTTGTGCTTCGCTCGAACTGTCTGAGAATCCATGGAACCTCTGGGCTATCGGCTATCGGCTAACGGCTATCGGGTCTTCTCGGGCAGTTACCCGATAGCCGGTAGCTGATAGCCGATAGCTCAATGTGTTGGCTCTCTCTTCAAGAACACGCCACGTCCAATCGTTCCGACAAACTCCCCATCGCGCGCCTGGACCTGACCCCGCACCGTCACGACGCTCGCGCGCCCCTTCTGCTCCCAGCCTTCATACGCGTTGTAATCGACCTTCGAGTGGCTGCACTCCTTGGAGAACTTGCCGCGATAGCTCGGATCGTACACGACCAGATCCGCGTCGCTGCCGAGCTGGATTGCGCCCTTCTTCGGATAGAGCCCGAACAGCTTGGCGGCCTGTGTCGAGCAGGCATCCACCATCGCCTGCAGTCCGAGACGCCCCGCGGCCACGCCACAGGTGTGGACCAGATCGACGCGTTCCTGCACCGACGGAATCCCGTTCGGGATCTTGGTGAACGCGTCGCGACCCATCTTCTTCTGATCCTCGAATCGGAACGGCGCATGGTCGGTCGCGATCGTGCTGATCTGGCGGGTCTTTACGCCGTTCCACAGGACGTCCTGGTTGGCCTTGGCCCGGAGCGGCGGGGACATCACAAACTTCGCCCCGTCGAAACCCGGTCGCTCGGCATAGGTCTCGTCCAGGACGAAATGGGGGATCACCGATTCGATCCAGACGTGGACCCCGCGCTCCCGGGCCGCCAGCGCCGCACCCACGGCGGCGGCGCACGAGGTATGCACGATGTAGACGTGCGTGCCGAGCAGCTCGGCAAAGGTGCAGAGGTGATGGACCCCATCGGCTTCGACGATCGGCGGGCGCGACGGTCCATGCCATTCGGGGCCCGCCTTTCCGGCGGCGAGCAGTGATTTCTGCAGCGCGTCGATCGCGTCCGCATTCTCGCAGTGGGCGGTCACGATCACCCCGAGATCCTTGGCGAACTTCAGCGCCGCAAACAGATGCTCGTCGGAGAGGTTCAGCGCGCCCTTGTAAGCGAGAAAGACCTTGAACGAGGCGACGCCCGCCTTGACGATCTCACGAAACTGCTCGCGGATGTGCTCTTCGAACCGCACCACCGACATGTGAAACGTGTAGTCCACGGCCGCGAGCGTCTCCGCCTTGGATTTCCACAGCTCGAACGCGGCGAACGGCTCGTCCGCCTGGCCCGGACAGATCATCTCGATCAGCGTGGTGGTACCGCCCGCGAGTGCGGCCTTGCTGGCCGACTCGTAATCGTCGGCCGCATAGGTGCCCATGAACGGGAGGTAGATGTGTACGTGCGGATCGATGAATCCGGGGAAGACGTACTTGCCGCGCGCGTCGATCACTTCGGCTCCGGGAGCGACGAGCTTCGGATCGATATGCGGCTCGAGCCGGGTGATGGTCTCGTGCTCGGCGTAGATGTCGCCGGTAAAATCTTCGGTGGCCGTGATGATCCGGCCGCCCCGAATCAGGAGCGCCATGTCGGGATCCAGCGATGCACGCGTTGCAAGTACTCTTCGTAGGGCCGGCCGAACACGCGGCGCAGATGGGGCTCTTCGTAGAGAATCACCAGCAGATGGGTAACGATCAGGACCACGAGCGCATAAAGGACCAACCAGCCAGACCACAAATACAGCGCCGCGCCCAACATTGTCAGGATCGCCCCGATGTAAATCGGATTTCGCACGAACCGGTACGGGCCGGCGACTACCAGCCTGCGCGGTGGGTCAAACGGCGCTGCCGTACCCTTCCCGACGAAGGCAAACGTGACGAGGCACCACCCCACCAGCGCGAATCCCAGGATCACAAGGCCGATGCCGGCGAGCTCAAACCAAACAGGCGAACCTCCCCACACGTATCCGCTGACTCTGAGGATGCGTTGCGGTACCACGACGAGGAAAAACGCGACGAACAGCGTCGCATAGGTCAACGCGCGCAGCAGGATCAACATTCAGGGCAGCTGCCTGACCATGTCGTCGTAGGTCTCCGGCCGGCGGTCGCGGAAGAACTGCCACGTGCGCCGCACTTCCTCGATCATGTCGAGGTTCATTTCGGCCACGACGAGCTCGTCTTTGTCCTCGCTCCCCTGCGCCAGGAAGTTGCCTCGTGGATCCACGAAATAGCTCGAGCCGTAGAACTGCCCCACGTTCCACGGCGCCTCGACGCCGACGCGATTGATGCAGCCCATGAAGTAGCCGTTCGCGACCGCGTGGGCGGGCTGCTCGAGCTTCCAGAGATACTGCGACAAGCCCTTCACCGTGGCCGACGGATTGAAGACGATCTCGGCGCCATGCAGGCCGAGCAGTCGGGCGCCCTCGGGAAAGTGCCGGTCATAGCAGATGTAGACGCCGATCGTCGCGAACCGCGTCTTGAAGACGGGATACCCGAGATTACCCGGCTTGAAGAAGAACTTCTCCCAGAAGCCGGCGGTGTGCGGAATGTGGTTCTTGCGGTACTTGCCGAGGTAGCCGCCGTCGGCGTCGATGACCGCGGCGGTGTTGTAGTAGACCCCGGCCATCTCGCGCTCGTAGATCGGCACGATCATCGCCATCTCGTGCTTCTTGGCGAGCTTCTGCATCCGCTCGACCGTCGGGCCAGGAATCGGCTCGGCGATGTCGCACCACTTGGCGTCCTGGCTGGGGCAGAAGTAAGGGCCGTTGAAAACTTCCTGCAGGCAGAGGATCTGCACCCCCTTCTTGCCGGCTTCCTCTATGTAAGGAAGGTGCTTCTCCAACATCGCGTCACTGATCTTGGCGACCGGCGCGTTCGGGTCGTTGATGGGGTTCGACATTTGGATCAGGCCGCCCACGACGTTTCTCATTACCACCTCGAGATGACCACTTTCTTGTCGGTATAGAATTCGATCGAGTCTTGACCGTGCGCCTTGAGGTCCCCAAAGAACGACCCCTTGGTCCCGCCGAATGGGAAGAAAGCCATCGGGGCCGCCACGCCGATATTCACGCCGATCATACTGACACCCACTCGATAACGAAACTCGCGCGCCGCCTTGCCGCTTTGCGTGAAGATCGACGTCGCATTGGCGAAACCGGAGCGCTGTACCATCTCGATTCCTTCGGTGAGATCGCGCACGTGTGTGACCGACGCGACGGGGCCGAAGATCTCCTCCTTGCCGATCGTCATGTCGGGCTGGACGCCGTCGAACACCGTGGGTCCGACGAAATGGCCGCGGGGATGCTTCTCGACCTTCGTGGCGCGGCCGTCGAGCAACAGCGTCGCGCCGTCCTTGCGGCCGGCCTCGACGTACGACAGCACCTTCTCTTTGTGCTTCGCCGACACGACCGGTCCCATGTTCACCCCCGGCTCGAGCCCATAGCCCAGGCGCAGATCCTTCGCTGCACTCAGGAGCCGGTCGCGGAACGGCTCGTACGCCTTGCCCGCCGCGACGACGACACTGCCGGCGAGGCAGCGCTGGCCGGCGCAGCCGAACAGCGACTCGCTGATGTTCGCCACCGCGCGGTCCATGTCGGCGTCGGGCATCACGATGACGTGATTCTTCGCGCCGCCCAGCGCCTGCACGCGCTTCCCGTATTTGGCGGCCTCTTGATAGATGTACTTCGCGACGGGAGATGAGCCGACGAATGAGATGCCGGCAATGCCGGGATGCGCCAGCAGCGCGTTGACCGCGTCCTTCCCGCCGTGAACCAGGTTGAGCACGCCGGGGGGGATGCCCGCCGCGTGCGCCAGCTCGATGATCCGCGTGGGTGAAAACGGCACCTGCTCGCTCGGCTTGAGAATGAACGTGTTGCCGGTGGCGATCGCGTACGGCCAGAACCAGCACGGCACCATGGCGGGGAAGTTGAACGGCGTCACCGCCGCAAACACGCCGAGCGGCTGGCGGACATACTCGCAGTCGATCCCGGCGGCGACGTCTTCGAGCGTCTTGCCCATCAGGAGCGTCGGAATGCCGCACGCGTGCTCGATATTCTCGATCCCGCGGCGCACCGAGCCGCGCGCTTCGTCCAGCGTCTTGCCGTTCTCGCGGGTGACCGTCGCCGCGATCTCGTCGAACTGCTGCTCCAGCAGCGCCTTCAGCTTGAAGAGATAGCGGGCCCGCACGACCGGGGGGACTTCACGCCATTTGAGAAATGCGGCCTGCGCCGCCGCGACGGCTTCGGTGACGGCGCGCGTGCCCGACAGCGGCACCTTCCCGAGGGCTTCGCCCGTGGCCGGGTTCGTCAGGTCGAGATAATCGACGCTGCCGGGAGCGATCCACTCGCCCCCGATGTAGTTGCGGAGGGTTGTCATACCCGTAGCCTAGGCGCGGCTAGGGTCTTGTCAACTCACGAACTGAGCCTTCTCGGTCGAGCCTTCCAGCGCGACGGTCGAGCTGCGGCCGCCGTGCACGATCTGGGTGATCTCGTCGAAGTATCCGACACCCACAAACTCCTGGTGCTTCACGGCCTCGTAGCCGTCCCGCTCGGCCGCGAATTCACGCGACTGCAGGTCGGCATACGCCGCCATGCCGCGCTCTTTGTAGTCCTGCGCCAGCGTGAACATGCTGTGATTGAGCGCGTGGAAGCCGGAGAGGGTGACGAACTGGAACTTGTAGCCCATCGCGCCCAGCTCTTTCTGGAAACTCGCGAGCTGCGCCTCGTTCAGATGGCGCTTCCAGTTGAACGACGGCGAACAGTTGTAGGCGAGCAGCTTGCCGGGATACTCCTTGTGGATCGCCTCGGCGAACTGCCGCGCCTCGGCGAGATCGGGCTTCGCGGTTTCGAACCACAGCATATCGGCGTAGCGGGCATATGCGCGGGCGCGCGCGATCGCCGCCTCGACGCCGTCGTGGATCACGTAGAAGCCCTCGGGCGAGCGCTCGCCGGTGCACCAGCGGCGGTCGTACTCGTCGATGTCGCTCGTCAGGAGGCCGGCGCTGTTGGCGTCGGTGCGCGCGATGAGCAGCGTGTCGACACCGCACACATCGGCCGCCAGCCGAGCCGCGACGAGTTTCGCGATGAACTCGCTGGTGGGTACGAGCACCTTGCCGCCGAGATGGCCGCACTTCTTGACGGACGACAGCTGATCCTCGAAATGCACGCCCGCGGCGCCCGCCGCGATCATCAGCTTCATCAGCTCGTAGGCATTGAGGACGCCGCCAAACCCCGCTTCCGCATCCGCGACGAGCGGCACGTACCAGTCGACCGAATGGTCGCCATTCATGTGGTGAATCTCATCGGCGCGACGCAGCGCATTCTGAATTCGGCAGATGAGGTTGGGCACGCTGTCGGACGGATACAGACTTTGGTCCGGATACGTCGTCATGGCGCAGTTCGCGTCCGCGGCGACCTGCCAGCCGCTGATGTAGATCGCCTTGAGACCGGCCCGGACCTCCTGCACCGCCTGATTCCCCGTGAGCGCCGACAGCACCGCCACGTAGGGCTCGTCGCGCAGCAGCTTCCAGAGCCGCGCCGCCCCATGTGCGGCCAGCGTGTACTGGATCGGCAGGGTGCCGCGCAGCCGAAACACGTCTTCGGGCGTGTAGCTACGCGTGATCCCCTGCCAGCGCCGTTCACTGCGCCACTGCAGATCGAGCTGCGCGACAAAATCGTGTTTGCGCGCGCCGCTCCGTCTCGCACCGCTATTCGAGATAGTCATAGGCCACCAGGGTGAGGAATTCCGGAAACTCCGCGCCCGTCATGAGCTGATGGAACAGGCGCGCCGCAAGCTCGAACTTGCCGCCTTTGAGATTCTTCGTATCCAACTCCTCGGCGATGATCGATTCGACCAGCTGCTGTGTCACCGCGCGTCCGTCGGAGAGGCGCGCGCCATGGCGCACCCATTGCCACACCTGCGACCGCGAGATCTCGGCGGTGGCGGCGTCTTCCATGAGATTGTAGATCGGCACGCAGCCGACCCCGCGCAGCCACGACTCGAGGTACTGAATTCCGACGTCCACGTTGGTGCGCAGCCCGGCTTCGGTGATTTCGCCGTCGGGGACGGTGAGCAGATCCGCCGCCGTCACGCGCACGTCGTCGCGCGCGACGTCCAGCTGATTCGGACCGGGCATTGACGCGTCGAACACCTGCGCCGCGACCGGCACGAGCCCCGGGTGCGCCACCCAGGTGCCGTCGTGCCCGGCGCGGACCTCGCGCAGCTTGTCCTGCCGGACTTTCTCGAGCGCGGCCTCGTTCGCCGCCGGGTCGTGCTTGATGGGGATCTGTGCCGCCATCCCCCCCATCGCGTGGGCGCGGCGGCGGTGACAGGTGTGAATCAGGAGATCGACGTACGACTTGAGGAAATGACGGTCCATCGTCACCCGGCCGCGATCGGGGAGCACGAAGTCCGGGCGGTGTCTGAATTTCTTGATGACGCTGAAGATGAAGTCCCAGCGGCCGCAGTTCAGGCCGGCGGAGTGGTCCTTCAACTCGTAGAGGATCTCGTCCATCTCGAACGCAGCGAGGATCGTCTCGATCAGGACCGTCGCGCGGATGGTGCCGCGCGGAATGCCGAGCGCGTCTTGCGCGAGGTTGAAAACGTCGTTCCAGAGCCGCGCCTCGAAGTGGCTCTCAAGCTTGGGCAGGTAGAAGTAGGGTCCCGTGCCTTTCGCGATCAACACCGCGGCGTTGTGAAAGAAGAACAGTCCGAAATCGAACAGGGACGCGGAGATTGGGCGCCCGTCCACGGTCACGTGCTTCTCGTCGAGATGCCAGCCGCGCGGTCGCACCATCAGCGTGGCCGTGTGCGACGCGAGCGCGTAGCGCTTCCCTTCGGGGCCCGTGAACCCGATGGTGCCGCGCACCGCGTCGCGGAGGTTCAGCTGACCCTCGAGATTGTTGCGCCAGGTAGGGGCGTTCGAGTCCTCGAAATCCGCCATGTAGACCTGCGCGCCCGAATTGAGCGCGTTGATGATCATCTTGCGGTCTACGGGGCCCGTGATCTCGACCCGGCGGTCCGTCAGGTCGGCGGGGATCGGCGCGACGGTCCAGGCCGCCTCGCGCACCGACCGAGTCTCGGGCAGGAAGTCGGGACGCTCGCCGGCGTCCAGGCGCCGCTGGCGCTCCACGCGGCGCGCGAGCAGCTCCTGGCGGCGCGGCTCACAGGCCCGCGCGAGCGTCGTGAGGAAGCGGCGCGCTTCTGCCGTCAGGACCTCCGCAAACCCCGGCTCCAGGGGCGCGTGCACTTCGAGTCCGGCGGCCGATGTCGTTGGTACCGTCGTCATGATCGGCAATGTAGCGCTCCGGCCACAGCCACGTTCACGGGGACAGAAGCGGGGCGAACCGGGATGCCGCGCAGTGACGCGCGGCGGTTCTCGGCCGCCCCTTATGCTCTCCACATTGGTGGGGAGGGTCCGCAGCGGCTGTGCACGGCCGCCGCGGCAGCCGGCGCGGTTCCAGCGTCTACCTGGCTCCGCCTTTGCCGGCTTTTTCCCCCCGACATCTGCGTGCTGCTTCCGCCGGCTAGGGCATTGCAACCCTCATGCCACGCGCGAGGGTGCGGACTCTCCAGGGACGACGTCGTTTGCGGACCGGAACGGTGCGCGCCGACCACCCGGTGCCGCAGATTCTGTGGCAATATTACCGCACATGTCTTCATCCCCTCCCCCCCGTCCCGCCTCTCCCCCCTCTCCCTCGCGTACGCTTCCTCTCGGTCCCGTTGTCGGCCGCTCCGTGCCTCGTCGCGAGGGTGTCGACAAAGTGACGGGGCGCGCGCGCTACACCGACGACATCGCCGTGCCGGGCGAGGGAGCGTGGTACGGGAAGACCATCCGGTCCACGGTCCCCAGGGGGCGAATCCGGTCTATTGCCCTCGACCCGGCCTTCGACTGGAAGCGCGTGGTGGTGGTCAGTGCGGACGACATCCCCGGCGATAACGTCGTCCAGCTCATCCGGGACGACCAACCCGTCCTGGCCCCAAATGGGGGGGAGATCAGGCATAAGGAGGAGCCAATCCTCCTGTTGGCGGCGCCTGATCGAGCCACGCTGGAGGAGGCGGCCCGGCACGTCCGGATCGAGTATGACCTCGGCACTCCCGTCTACGAGCTGGAGCAGGCGACCGAAGTCTTCAGCACGGTGGACATCAGGAAGGGCAAGGTTCTGGAGGATCTGAAGGATCTGGAGGATGTGGAGGTGGTGGAGCGGACTTTCCGGGTAGGTCTTCAGGAGCAGCTGTATATCGAGCCTCAAGGCGCAATCGCGATTCCTGAGGCGAATGGTACGATGAGGATCATCGGTTCACTGCAATGCCCCTACTACGTCCACCGTGCCTTGAAACGGGCCCTGAAGCTGACTGATGAACAAGCGATCGTGGTGCAGGCCGAGACCGGGGGTGGGTTCGGCGGCAAGGAGGAGTACCCATCGATCGTCGCGATCCACGCGGCGCTGCTTGCCCGCAAGGCCGGCCGGCCCGTACGGCTGATCTACGATCGGCACGAAGACCTCGCTGCGACGACCAAGCGCCATCCGGGCGTCATAAAGCACCGAACGGCCGTGAAAAAGGACGGGACGCTGCTGTCGCAGGACATCGACATCGTGCTGGACGGGGGCGCCTACTGCACGCTGACCCCTGTAGTTCTCTCCCGTGCGGCGATCCACGCCGCGGGCCCGTACGCGTGTCCCAACGTCCGCATTCGCGCGCGCGCCGTCGCCACCAACACGCCGCCCAACGGCGCGTTTCGCGGGTTCGGCGCGCCGCAATCGCTGTTCGGCGCCGAGTTGATGGTCGAGCATGTCGCCGAGCGTCTGGGGATGTCGAGTGTGGATCTGCGCCGCAAATGGATGCTGCGCCTGGGCGATACTACGGCGACGGGGCAGGTGCTCTCGGAAAGCGTAGGCTCGGAGCTGGTTTTGGAAACGGCACTCAAAGCTGCGCCACAGGTCGGCACGTCGGCACCCTTCGCTTCGCTCAGGGCAGGCAGTCGGCACGTTCGACGTGGCCGCGGCCTGTCTCTAGTCTTCCATGGTTCGGGCTTCACAGGGAGTGGGGAGAAAAAACTCCAAGGAACTATCGGGCTCGAGGCGTTGGCCGACGGGACGTTCCGAATCCTCACAGCATCCACGGAGATCGGTCAGGGCACGAAGACCATTTTCTGCCAGTTGGCGGCGGATGCATTAGGTGTGGGACTGGATAAAGTAGTCCTTGCCCCGCAAGACACCTCTTTGGTTCCCGATTCCGGGCCGACGGTCGCGTCGCGCACGGCCATGATCGTGGGACGATTGGTGCAGGAGGCCGCCAGTGAGATCAGGGAACGGCTGAAGCGAGAGAAGCCGCCGCTGCACGTCGAAAAGACTTACATCCAGCCCGATTCGATCCACTGGGACGAGACGACATACCGCGGCGACGCCTATCCGGTCTACGCCTGGGCCTGCACGATCGCCGACGTGGACGTGGACATGACGACGGGCGAGGTCCGCGTCACCGACCTCGTGACCGCGGTCGACTGCGGCAAGGCGCTCCATCCCGTGATGGCCGAAGGACAGATCGAGGGTGGCTGCCTGCAGGCGGTCGGCTGGGCGACGATCGAGGAGATCAAGATGAAGGACGGTGGCTATCAGAACGATCGCCTGGCGACCTATTTGATCCCCACGGCGCTCGACGCGCCGCGCATCCGCACCATTTTGGTCGAGAACCCGTACTCGCGGGGGCCGTTCGGGGCGAAGGGGATCGGCGAGCTGCCGATGGACGGACCGGCGCCGGCGATTATCGCGGCGATTCACAACGCCACGGGGGTTTGGCTCGACGAAATCCCGGCGACTCCCGAGAAAGTCCTCGCCGCATGCGCTTCACGCTGAACGGGACAACGGTTTCACTCGACGTCGTCGGTACGCGTCGTTTGCTTGACGTATTGCGCGAGGACCTCCACCTCACCGGTACGAAGGAAGGGTGCGGCGAGGGGGAATGCGGCGCCTGTTCGGTGCTCATCGACGGCGAGGTCGTGGACAGTTGCCTGATAGCCGTAGGCCAGGTCGAGGGCCGCGAGGTTACCACGGTCGAGGGACTGGCCGATGGCGGACGGCTGACGGCCCTCCAGCAGGCTTTCATTGAGCACGGCGCGGCGCAATGCGGGATCTGCACGCCGGGAATGTTGCTCGCGGCGCACGTCGTGCTACAACGCACGAGACGACCGAGCGCCGATGACGTTCGGGAGGGGCTCGCTGGGAATCTGTGCCGGTGTACCGGCTACACGAAAATCATCGAGGCGGTCCTGTCATGCACAGCGTGACATACATCCGCCCCAAAGATCTCAAGGACGCACTGCAGGTATATCGAACCACGCCAGGATGTCGCCCCCTCGCCGGCGGCACTGATCTCATGGTCATGCTGCACGCAGGAACTCTCCGTCCCGCGCCCCGGGCGGTTTTGGATTTATGGTCGCTGTCCGAGCTCAAGGGCGTGCGAGTACGGGAGGCGGTCCTGGAAATCGGCGCTGCCGAATCGTACACGGGAATCATCCGGTCGGCGGACGCGCAGCGGCACGTTCCGGCCCTGGTCGCTGTCGCGCGGACCATCGGTGCGGCGCAGATCCAGAACCGCGGCACCCTCGGCGGCAACCTTGCCAACGCGTCGCCGGCCGGGGACACGCTGCCGGTGCTGCTCGCCCACGACGCCACGGTCGTCACGGACCGGCGCGCGATCCCGATCGACCAGTTCTTCACCGGCTACCGCAAGACCGCGCTGGAGCAGGACGAGCTGATCACGGCGGTGCACTTCCCGATAGGACGGCAGGTCGCGTTCCGTAAAGTGGGCACGCGCGCGGCTCAGGCGATCTCGAAGGTCGTCATGGCTGTGAGCAGGAATCCGGCGCGGATCGCGATCGGGTCGGTTGCGGAACTGCCGCTGCGAGCTCGGCGGGCAGAAGCGGCCCTGGAGCGCGGCGATGTCGAGGGCGCCGTTGCCGCCGTCGCCCAGGACATCCGGCCAATCGACGATGTCCGGTCCACCGCGGCCTACCGGCGCCAGGTCACACAGAACGTGCTGCGGGAGCTGCTCGATGCATCCGCGCGCGGCTGAGCTGGTGCAGACGCTCTCCATGCGGCCGCATCCTGAGGGCGGTCACTACGTCGAGCTGTTCCGCTCGCCGCATCGGGTGGAGGTGCTCGACCGCAAAGTCGAGCGCACCGCAATCACGACAATCTATTTTCTGCTCGCGGCCGGCGAGTTCAGCCGTTGGCACCGCGTCGTGTCGGACGAGATCTGGCATTATCACGAAGGGGATGCGATTGAACTCCTAGTGTACGACGCCCGCGAGCTGCGGCGTGTGCAGCTCGGACCGGTCGCGGGTGAAACGCGCCCCACGATTGTGGTGCCCGCGGGCGCATGGCAGGCGGCGAGAACGACAGGTGCCTACACGTTGGTCGGATGCACGGTGGGTCCGGGGTTCGAATTCGCGGATTTCTCGTTGCTCGCCGACGCGCCCCACGACGCGTCCCGTTTCCGCGCCCGGTACCCCGATCTGGCCCACCTGATCTAACGGACGGCGTTCGCGCCCCGGCGGCCCCGTGCCTGCGTGCTGAGCGTAAGCTGCGGCGCGCGCTCATCAGGAGCGTGTCGCAGGCGCCGCATTCAGGTTTCGCAACCGGTTGCGCTGCCCCGCCGTCCGGCCTCACAAGTGGCACCGACTCCCGAAACTGGCGCCAAAACTGTATGCACCGAGCCCAGAGGCAGCCGAACTATCGGCGTTGCGCCGGCGCAACATCGCGTTTCCGCTCGGCACACCGCTTGCCGCGCGCTCTGTCAAGATGGCGTCACGCGCGTGCATCGTGTGCGTCACCAACAAACGCTTACGAGAATCAGCGTGGCGCGGGTCGGACAACCGCCAACGCGAGAACAGATCATGTCGAGCTACCGTCGTCCCGCCGTGCAGCTCGCTGCCCAGATCGGCGTGTCTCTCCTTGTCGCGGCACCGGTCGCTGCGCAACAGTCCCGCGCGGTAATCACAGTGCCGCGCTTTACACGCGCCCCGGCCCTGGAGTATTTCGAGGGCCAGGACGGGCACGCGACCGACAGCAGCCTCGCCGCGGAACGCGCTGCGGCCGGCCTCGGCGTCGCCGTCAGCGACTTCCGTCAGCGCGAGCCGGGGGACGGCACGCCCGTAAGCCAGGCGACCACCGCCTATCTCTCCTATGACGACGCGAACCTGTACGTCGTCTTCGTCTGCCGCGACGATCCCGCCAAGGTGCGCGGCCGGATCGCGCGCCGCGAGGAGATCGGAGCCGACGACGAAGTGGTGCTCTATCTGGACACGTTCCGCGACCGCGAGCGGGCGTACTTCTTCATGGCGAATCCGCTCGGCGTGCAGATGGACGGCATCCGGACGGAAGGGCAGGACGACGACGTGAGCTGGGACGCCGTGTGGCAGAGCGACGGCCGGCTCACGCCCGACGGGTACGTGGTGCGCATGACGATCCCGTTCCGGAGCCTGCGGTTTCCGCCCGCGCCGGTGCAGACGTGGGGGATCGCGCTGGGGCGTGTGATCCGCCGCGGCAACGAGGAGTCGTACTGGCCCTTCATCACCAAGCGCGTGAAGGGACTCGTGGCACAGTTCGCCGTGCTCCAGGGGCTCGAAAGCATCTCGCCGGGCCGCAACGTGCAGTTCAATCCGTACAGCACACTGGCCCGCGCGCGCTTCCTCGACAAGGACGCGGCGGCCCTCGTCACCGACGGCGACCAACGGCTGGGACTCGACGCGAAGCTGGTCCTGCGGGACGCCGTTACGCTTGACGGGACCGTGAACCCCGACTTCAGCCAGGTCGAGACCGACGATCCGCAGGTCACCGTGAACCAGCGCTTCGCGGTGTTCTTCCCCGAGAAGCGTCCCTTCTTCATCGAGAACTCGGGCTACTTCCAAACGCCGGTCAACCTCTTCTTCTCGCGGCGCATCGTGGACCCCGGCGCCGGCGCGCGGCTGACGGGAAAGGCCGGTCGCTGGTCCCTCGGCGCCATCGCGATCAACGACCGCGAGCCGGGGCGCGTGCCGGCGCCCGATCCGCTCGCCGGGAGCCGCGCCAACGTCGGCGCCCTTCGCGTGCAGCACGAGTTGGGCGAGGAGTCCACGATCGGCGCGCTCGTCACCGACCGCGAGCTGGCAGGCAGCTTCGCGCGGGTGGTTTCACTCGATACCCGCCTCAAGCTCGGCCGCACCTGGGCGGCGACCGGTCAAGTGATGCGCAGCGACGTCCGTGAGGAGGGGACGAAGAGCGCAGGGACTGGGGTGTTGATCGACCTCGGGCGCGACGGCCGGTACCTCGATTACTCGGGCACGTTCCTGGCGCTGGACCCCGGCTTCGCCGCACCGCTCGGCTTCGTGGAGCGGACCGGCATCCGGCAGACGGAGCACAAGTGGAAGTACCGCTTCCGGCCGCGTGGCAAAGCGGTGCTGAACTACGGCCCGGAGGTGAAGGTCGCCTACGTGTGGGGCCCTGACGGCCGGCAGCTCGACCGCGAGTTCAAAGGCCAATTCCAGGTGGAGCTCGTGGGCCAGACGGAGCTCGCCGTCGAGCGGATCGAGCGGTTCGAGCGATTCGAGGACGCGCCGTTCCGCCCCTACAAGACCGAGGTTTCGTTCACGACCGAGTGGCTCAAGTGGTTGGCGATCGACGCTACCTACGCCTGGGGCGGCGACGTGAACCACGATCCGGCGAGCGGCCTCGAGCCGTTCCTCGGGCGCGCCGCCGAGGCCGAGGTGCAGCTCACGCTGCGGCCCACACCCAGCCTCCGTGTGGATCAGACGGCGCTCCAAAGCCGGTTGGACACGCGCTCCGGGGCACGCGTGTTCACGGAACGTCAATTGCGCACCAAGGTCAACTACCAAGTGAACCGCTTCTTGTCGCTCCGCGCGATTGTGGACTACAAGGCCGAGTTCGGCGACACGACCCTTGCTGACATTGAGGACAAACGGAAGTGGGGGGCGGACCTGCTTGTCACGTACCTGGTGAACCCGGGGACGGCGTTCTATCTGGGCTATACCGATCGCTACGAGAATCTCGCGATCGCTCCGGGGTCGCCGCCGTCCCTGTTCCGCAGCCGCTCGCCCGATCTCTCGGTGGGGCGCCAGGTGTTCGTGAAGCTCAGCTATCTCTGGCGCTTTTAGCCGGCGGGCGAGGGGCGGTGGGAATGGAGCAACGGAACGGGCGGAAGTCGCCCCAGCATGGGGGCGACGTCCCGAGGATCGTGGAAGCGCTCGACCTCGCGCTCCGCGCCCTGTCGTCGTCGTCGGCGACGCCCGCGGAGATGGCCGAAATCCGGACGCTGCTCGACGGGATACGCGGGTCCCTGACGCCCCTCGCCGCCCAGGAGCCGCCGTCCCCACGGATCGCCACCTACTCGCAGGGCATGCACGGGTTCGGCCACATTCGCCGCAACGCCACGATCGCGCACGCCCTGCGCGGCTCCGGAATGCATCCGGTGGTCCTCATGATCGCGGAGGCGTGGCAGGCCGGCGCAATCCCGCTGCCGGCCGGCGTCGATTGCGTCACGCTCCCGGGTCTGCGCAAGGAGGCCGATGGGAGCTTGAACGCGCGCTCTCTGGATGTCTCGGACCAGGAGCTGATTGCGTTGCGGAGCAACGTGATTCGCAAGGCGCTCGAGACCTTCGAGCCGGACGTGCTGCTGGTTGATTACCTGGCGCTGGGCGCGGGCCGCGAGCTGCTCCCCACCCTGCAACGCATTCGCGAGTACGGGCCTACGCGCTGCGTGCTGGGTTTGCGCGAGGTGTTGAACGATCCGGAAAGCGTGCTCCGTACGTGGACCGCCGACGGCAGTCTCGACGCCATGCGGGACTACTACGATGCCATCTGGATCTACGGGGATCGCAGCGTCTTCGATCCAGTTCGCGAGTACTACGGGTTCGACGCCGTGGCGAGCAAGGTGCGGTACACCGGCTACCTCGACCAGCGTCCCCGCCTCGAGTTCGCTGGGGCTCAGGCTGCTCAGATTCTGGCGAACCTGCCGCCGGGCAAGCTCGCGCTCTGTGTGGTAGGCGGCGGCGTGGACGGTCACGCCCTCGCTGAGGCATTCGTCGCCGCCGACTTGCCGCCCGACACCACGGGTCTCGTGGTGACTGGTCCCTACATGCCGCGGGAGCAGCGGCACCGCCTGCTCGAGATTGCGCAGCGCCATCCGCGCTGCGACGTCCTCGAATTCGTCCCCGATCCGGTGCCGCTCATCGATCGGGCCGACCGGATCATCTCCATGGGTGGGTATAACACCATCTGCGAGGTGCTGTCGTTCGAGAAGCACGCGCTCATCGTGCCGCGTGTGCACCCCGAGCCCGAGCAATGGATTCGCGCGCAGCGCCTGCGGGACTTGGGCCTGGTCGACGTGCTGCACCCCAACGACTTGAGCCCGCGGGCGCTGAGCGAGTGGTTGGCCCGCGATCTCGGCGCGCCACCGGCCAGCCGCAGCCGAGTCGACGTGGGCGGGCTCACCCGCATCCCGGGTCTGCTGGCGGAGCTGCTGAGCGCCCCGCTCGCCGCGACGGCGGTGAGATGACGGCGGCCGCCGCCCCAACCGTCCGGAGCCGCACGCTCCTGATGTACGCCCAGGATCACAAGGGTCTCGGGCACATCAATCGGACGCTGATCATTGCCCGGCAGCTGCTGCCGGCGCACCCGAACGCGGTGGCGTACATCGCCACCGAGTCGCCCATCGCCAGTACCTTCACCCTGCCCGAGCGGTGCGATTACATCAAGCTGCCGGGCCGCATCGTCCCCGCGGCGAGGCCGCAAACTGAGGAGGACGAAGCGGTGTCGCGGGAGCGCTTCGCCCGGATTCGCGGCTCGATCCTTCGGGACGCGGCCTTGGGCCTCGCCCCCGACCTCGTGCTGGTGGATCACGAGCCGCTGGGCAAAGCGGGCGAATTCCGCGACGGGCTGTACGCCCTCAAAGCCCAGCACCCGACCTCCCGGTTTGTTTTCGGCCTGCGCGACATCATGGACGATCCGGCGGCGATCCGCGCGCTCTGGCAGGACCTGGGCGTCTACGACGCGTTCGAGGGTCTGTACGACGGCATCGCCGTCTACGGCTCGCCCAACCTGTACGACGTGGCCGACGCTTACGCCATCCCGGCGTCGGTGCGCCGCAAGCTGCACTACTGCGGGCCGATCGTCCGTGATCCGCCCGCCGTCGATCCGCGCCGGTTGCGACAGCGGCACGGGTTGCCGGGGAAGGGGCGGCTCCTCGTCGCCACGGTCGGCAGCGGCAGCGACGGCTCTCCGGTGCTGGACGCGGTGCTGGCTGCCCTCGAGCTCCTGCGAGAAGACCTCTCCGCGATTCTCGTGACGGGACCTTACATGCCGGCCGACGAGCGGGCGAGGCTCGAGGCGCGGGCCACCGCCTCGTGCCGGGTCGTGCGGCAGGCGGACAACCTCGAGCTCATGGCCGCCGCCGACGTCGTCGTGGGCATGGGCGGCTACAACAGCGTGTACGAGGCCCTGCGCGTGGCGCGCCCGCTGGTGATCGTGCCGCGGGCGACGCACAAAGTCGAGCAGCGCATCCGGGCCGAGGCGGTGGCGATGCACGGCGTGGCTCGCTGGGTCGCGCCCGCGACACTGAACGGGGCGACCCTCGCCGCCGCCCTCGAGTGGGCGCTCGAGCAGGACCCGGACGCGCACGCGCGGCTGGTGCGCACGCTGCTGCCGTCCTTCGACGGGGCGGCGCGGCTCGCCCGGTATCTCTCCCGCTGGCTCGACGACGAGGCGGGGGACTGAATGCGCTTCCTCTACCGCCCCACCGTCGAGGAGCGCGTCGCGCTCCAGGAACGGCTCACCCGCGTCCGGCAGCCCGCTGCGGTGCTCGAGCTGCTGGCGCCGATCCTGCCGGTCGGCTTCCGGCCGGCGGGCGCCGTCTGCAGGAAGTACAGCGTGCATCCGGACCGGTTCGTCGTCCGCGCGCAGGTCCGCTCCGCGGCGGGGGAGCAGCGCGACTACGCGTTGAAAGTCTATGCGGACGACTTCGCCGAGCGTGTGTGGGCGTATGCACAGACGCTGGAGCCCCACGTGCATGCTCTTCGAGACGGCCTCTGTCTCCCGATTCACCACCTGCCGGGCGAGCGGATGCTGGTCTTCCCGTGGGTAGAGGGCCGCAGCGTGGCCGATATCGCCGCCAGCGGGGTGCCGGCGCTTCTGCGCCGGACGGCCGCCCTGGCGGCCACGCTGCATCGACTGCCCGTTGTCCCTGAGCCGCCGACGGCGGCGGCGATGATTCTCGACGAGACGCGGGATCGGTGCCGGCGCTTGCGCGAGCGCTGCCCGGGGGCAGTCCCGATCGTTGCGCCACTGCTGGCGGAGCTAGAGGAAGCGGCGAGCGGGCTCGATCCCGCCGCCCCCGCGCCGGTGCACGGCGACCTGGACGCGGAACAAATAGTGTGGACGGGCGAGCGACTGGTGCTCGTCGACCTGGACATGTTCGGCTATACCGACCCGGCGTACGATGTCGGCCACTTCCTCGGCCAGTTGGAGCGGCGCGGCGCCCCCGCCCACTGGCTCACAACCTTTCGTGACGCCTATGTCGGCGCTGTGTCGGCGCGCAACGTGGCGTTCTACCGCAGTGTCACGCTGGTTCGCAAGATCCACACCGTATGCCGGCTGGAGCCGAGCCGGTGGCCGGCCATCGTCCCCCGGCTCGCCAGTCGCGCACTCGCGGCGCTACGGGACGTGGCGTCTCCCGTGCAGGTTCCATGAACGAAACTGCCTTCGTGAGCGCCGCGCTGCGGGTCGCAGGCGGTGAAGGAGTTTTTGGCAGTGGCGGCAAGGACAGCGGGCGGCTTGCGGCGTGGAGCGCCCATCCCTTGACCGAGCGCGCCAACAACCGCGTCGTCCAGTATGATCTCCTCGCCGCCGATGGGACGGAGCTGCGCTGCGTCGGCAAGTTCTATGAGCGCGAAGAAAGCGCGGTCCGCGCGGCGCGCGTCCTCCGTGCCCTGAGCGCCGCGGGAGGGGTCGTGAGTCCTCGCGTGCTCGCCTACGACGCGCCGCGCCGCCTCCTCCTCCTCACGCACGAGGCGGGCGAGCCCCTGACGCCCGCGCTCGGAGTAGACGACGGTCCGGTCGCGGCGGCGGTCGCACGAGCGCTCGTCGCGTTGCATGCCATCCCGCCGACGGTGATCGCCGATCGGGTCATTCGCGCCGCCACCGTGTGGAACGAGCTTCGGTGCCGGGTGGCCGAGCTCCAGGCGAGCCTTCCGGGCTCGATCGGGCCTCTGCGCCGGAGGCTGGCCGAGCTGCGGCGCGACTTGCCGTTCGACCCACCTGTCCTCTCGTTTGTGCACGGAGACTTCGGCCCCGCCAACCTCCTGTGGAACGGTCGCGATGTCGTGGTACTGGACTTCGACCGGTGTGCGTTGGGCGATCCCGCTCTCGACCTCGGCACGCTGTTCACCCAGCTGCGCCGCAGCGCGCTGCGCGCGCCGGCGCGCGTCCCGAATTTCGCCGCATTGCGCGAGCGAGTGCTGGTTGCCTACGGGCGCGCCGATCCCGACTTGGACCGGCGCGTCGCCTGGTACGAGCGCGCCGTGCTGATTCGCAAGATCCATAGGCTGGCACTGGACACGACCCGCCACACGCGGCCCGATCGGATCCGGCAGCGCCGCGCTGAGGCGGTCCGTCTCCTGGAGGAGAGCCATGCGCCCTCAGGCTAAGGGCTCGCGCTTTCGCCGGATCGTGTGGACGCACCTTGGCCGTGTCAAAGGGCGCCTGGCGCTGGCCGGCCTCGGTACGCTCGGCGTCACCGCCGCCGAGCTCCTCAAGCCGTGGCCCCTCAAGGTCATTCTCGACCACGGCATCCTGCACCACCCGCTCCCGCCGTTCCTCCGCGGCATGCCGGGGATCGGCACCGCGGATCCCGTCGCGTTGCTCGCGGGCGCCGCCGCGGCGATCGTGGTGATCGCGCTCGCCGGCGGCCTCTGCTCCTATTTCCAGGTGTTCATCACGTCGTCCGTGGGATCCGAGATGGTGTACGCCGTGCGGCGGGAGATGTTCGCCCATCTGCAACGGCTGTCTCTGTCGTTTCACAACCGGGCCCGCTCGGGCGACCTGCTGACCAAGATCGCCGGCGACACGAACGAGCTGCGAAACGTGTTCGCCGAGCATCTGCTCAAATTCTGCTCCGATCTGTTGACGGTGATTGGGATGGTCCTCGTCATCGTCACGCTAGACTGGAAGCTGAGCGTGGTGGCCCTGGCTCCCGTGCCGCTGCTGTGGTTCAGCCTCCTTCATCTATATCGCAAGACCAAGACGTCGGTAAAGCGGCAGAAGCGCCAGGAAGGGCAAGTGGCCTCGCGGATGAGCGAGGTCCTGTCGGCGATTCCGCTGGTGCAGGCATTCGCCCGCGAGCGGCACGAAGAGGAGCGCTTCGATGCCGTGACGGCCGAGACGCTACGCGAAAGCGTCCGTGTGGCGCGGCTCGAGGCCGCCGCGACCCGCTCGTCGGAAATCATCACGGCGGTCGGGACTGCGGCGGCGGTGTTGTTCGGGGCCCTGCGGGTGCTGCACGGCGCGATGTTGCCGGGCGAGCTCGTCCTCGTCGTCGCCTACTTGAGCAACCTCTACAACCCCGTGAAAGGCATGGCCAAGGCCTCGGCCAAGTTCTCTCGGGCCATGGCCAGCGCCGACCGGATCTCAGAAGTGCTCGACATCGAGCCGGACATCCAGGACAGTCCCGACGCGGTCGAGGCGCCGCGGTTCCGCGGCGCGATCGCCTTTCAGGACGTGTCGTTCGACTACGGCGACGGCAGGGAGGTGCTGCAACGCGTCTCCTTCGCCGTGGTCCCGGGCCAGCGGCTGGCCCTCGTCGGCGCGTCGGGGGCGGGGAAGTCCACCATCGTCAGTCTCATCCTGCGTCTGTACGAGCCCCGGGACGGGGCGATCCTGATCGACGGGGTCGATACCCGCCGTTACCGCCGCGAGTCGCTGCGGCGCCAGATCGGGCTCGTGCTTCAGCAATCGATCCTGTTCGGCGCGACGATCCGGGAGAACATTGCCTACGGCAACCCCGACGCCGGCCTCGACGCGATCGTGGCCGCCGCCCGCGCGGCGAACGCCGAGGAGTTCATCCGCGAGCTGGACGACGGGTACGATACCGTCGTCGGCGAGCGCGGCGCGACCCTCTCGGGCGGCCAGCGGCAGCGCATCGCCATCGCCCGGGCTCTGATTCGGAACGCGCCGATCCTCATCCTCGACGAGCCCATGACGGGACTCGACGTGGAGAGCGAGGCCAAGGTGCGGGAGGCGCTCGGCCGCCTCATGGCCGGGAAGACCTGCCTCTTGATCACGCACGACCTCCCGTCGGTCGCTGACGCCGATAGCGTGCTTCTCCTGGAGGAGGGGCGCGTCGTCGGCCAAGGAACCCACGCCGACCTCCTGCAGAACAGCGGCCGCTACCGCCGGCTGTACGACCTGGTGTCCGCATGAGCGGATTCCCCGTCGACCCCGACTTCCCGCAGCTCGCCGTCGCGAGCGACCCCGGACGAATGCTCGAACTGTTCCGGGAACGCCTGACGCCGATCGCGGGGAAGGAGTGTGAGATCGAAACGTGCCAGCCGTTCCGGTTTCG
>DASYRZ010000189.1:0-9961 GCA_036003865.1 Gemmatimonadales bacterium
CCTCCGATACCCGCCTCTATTCGACGGCCCCCTCGGTCGGCTTCCCACGATCGAGGAGTTCGAGATGTACACGCGAACCCGTGCTACCCGTATGTTGCTCCGCTTCGCGGTGCTGGCGCTCGTCGCCTGCAGTCTCGAGCCGCGCATTCCGATAATCACCCGTTTGGCCGCCTTTGCCTGCGGCAACCCGGCCTGCACGGTCTTGGGGGCACAACTCCCCGGCCTGCCGCCCCTGAGGGGTCTGTTCATGGTGGGCGGGTGGTTCAAAGGGACGCAGGACGTGCACTGGAGCATTCGCTGGCCCGGCGATTCGGTCCAGGCCGACTTCACGGCTGTGCGCGACTCCTCGATTGTTGCCGCGCGGCTAGACAGCATGCCGCTGAACGCGGCGCTCGTGCTGACGGTTGGTCTGGTAGGCGGCGGGCACGCGTCACTGACCTGGGACTACCGGTGAACGTTGTTAACCGCAGATAGTTAACTATGTCTAATCACTTTGTGTTACTTGACTACTCTAGTAAAGCGGACTCTATTGCACAGCACGTAACCGGTGGTAGTTACCGCTACGGGATGTGCCGAAGACGCCTCACCACTATGAAGAGAGTCTCTATGAAACGCTTTACGATCCTACTCGCATCGCTCGCCCTGTTGGGCACGGCGTGCAGCAATTCCTCCACGGGCAATCAGAACAACCCGCCCAATCCGAACGGCCTCGGTCCGCAAGCCGTGAGCCTTGGCACTGCCGGCGATTATGTCATTCTGGCCAAGTCGGGCGTGTCCACCACCGGCGCCACGGCAGTCGTCGGCGATATCGGGCTGAGCCCGGCCGCCGCGTCGTATGTCACCGGTTTTGCCCTCTCCTCTCCCCCCACCACGTTTACGACGTCCGCCCAGGTTACGGGCAAGGTATGGGCGTCCAACTACGCGGTGCCGACGCCGGCGAATCTGACCGCCGCCGTCCTCAACATGCAGACCGCATATACCGACGCAGCGGGCCGCACGTCGCCCAACTTCACCGAGCTGGGTGCCGGCAATATCCAGGGGCTGACTCTGGTCCCGGGGCTCTACAAATGGGGAACGGGCGTTTCGATCCCCAGCGCGGTCACGCTTTCAGGTGGCGCGAATGACGTCTGGATCTTCCAGATCGCGCAGAATCTCACGGTGGGCAACGCCGCCATTGTGACGTTGAGCGGCGGCGCACAGGCCAAGAATGTGTTCTGGCAAGTCGCGGGTCAGGCGACGCTGGGTACGACATCGGATTTCAAGGGCATCATTCTTTCCAAGACGCTGATTGCGTTCAACACCGGCGCCATGATTACGGGCCGCGCGTTGGCGCAGACCGCGGTTACGCTGAATGCCACGGCCATTACGAATCCATAGTTCTTCGTAGGCCGAGTCGCGGTTGTGCTGTAAGGGTCTGGATGTCCCAAGTGGGGCGTTCAGGCCTGTTTGTTGCGAGTCGCATCGAGATGCTAACCCCAGAACCGCTCGCCGGGTCTTCGAGTATGCCCACCATACTTGGACAGGAGATCACATGCGGTTGCATACCATTACCGCGCTGCTGCTCGTCGCGCCGTGCGCGTCGCCGCTCTTGACGCGATCTGACCGGATGAGTTAGAACCCACCGACCATGACCTGGTCGGTGCGGTGGCTGACGTGCGCGGCGGCGCTTTGGTGCGTGCCGCTCCCGTTGCGCGGCCAGACTCCCGCCGACACGACGAAACCCTATTCGCTGCCGCCGCTGACCGTCTCGGTCACTCGCGCCGAGCTGCCGCTCTCCAAGGTTCCCCTCTCGGTCCAGACCGTCGATCGCCTCCAGATCAGCCGGGCCAAGCCGACCTGGGGACTCGATGAAGCGCTCGCCAATGTGCCGGGCGTGTTCGTCGCCAACCGCTACAACTTCTCGCAGGACCAACGGATCTCGATTCGCGGTTTCGGCGCTCGCTCGGCGTTTGCGGTGCGCGGGATCAAGATTCTCGTGGACGGCATCCCCCAAACGCTCCCCGACGGCCAGGGCCAGCTCACCAACCTCGAGCTGGGCGAGGTCGACCGCATCGAAGTGCTGCGTGGCTCCTCGTCCGCGCTCTTCGGCAACGCGTCGGGCGGGGTCATCAGCATCTGGACCGATCCGCAGAGCGTCGCACAGGTTCGTGAGGACGCGCGGTTCGTCGCCGGCCGATTCGACCAGCGATCGGGCCGAACGTGGAACAAGTGGCAGACGACGACCGGAATGCGGATCGGCAACGGCAGCGCGCTGCTCACGGTCTCGCGGCTGGACTACGAGGGCGAACGCGATCATAGTGCAGCGGACAACCGCGTCCTGAACGCCCGGGTGCGGCTGCCGCTCGCGCCCGGCTGGTCCCTCGCGTTCGTAACCGACGTCGGAGACAACCCGCGCGCCGATAATCCCGGCGCCCTCACACGCGCCGAGCTGCTTGCGGACCGAGATCAGGCGCCGGCGATCAACCTGCAGCGGAACGCGGGCAAGGCTGTCACGCAAATCCAGAGCGGCGCCACGGTGCGGCGGACGATGGCGAACGGCGGAGAGGCTGCGTTCACGCTCTTTGGGCTGGGCCGCAATCTCAAGAATCCGATCACCACCGCCTACATCGATCTCGATCGCATCGACTACGGCGCGCGCGCGAGCATCACATACCCGGCACCGCTCGGCTCGCTCGTGCAGCGGCTGACCGCCGGCGTCGATTTCCAGCGCCTGCGCGACAACCGCAAGAACTTCGCGTACATGGCGAGCGACTCGGCCAAGCCCGACACCACGCGGACTCTCGATCAGGTGGAACACGTCATGGAAGTCGGGCCGTTCGTGCAAAGCGCACTGGAGCTGTCGCCGCGCACGAGCATCACGGCCGGAGTGAGATACGATTGGGTGAGCTTCTCCGTAGCGGACCACCTCATCATACCGGGCAACCCGGACGACTCCGGTGATCGATTGATGCACGCGCTGTCGGGGTCGCTCGGCATCGCCACGAACCCGTCGCGCACCGTCACCGTGTACGGCAACGTCGGATCCTCGTTCGAGACCCCGACGACGACCGAGCTTGCGAACTCCCCAGCGGGCACGGGTGGGTTCAACACGGGTCTCAAGCCGCAGCAGGCATGGAATTACGAAATCGGCGCGCGTGGATCGCCTGGCCAGCGCGTCGGGTACACGGTCGCCGTGTTTCAGGCCGACGTGCGCGACGCGCTCATTCCTTATGAGATCGCCGCGCCCCGCTTCTATTACCGCAACGCCGGCAGCACGCGGCACCGGGGCCTGGAGGTCAGCGCCGACCTATCCGTTGCACCAGGCATGAACCTCAGCATCGCATGGACGTACTCGGATTATCGCTACCGCCACTACACGTTCACGGACACGATCCCCCACGTGCTGGACGGGCGCGCGCTGCCGGGGATCCCCAAGCACTGGCTGAATCTGTTCGCGCGGGCGCAACCCGCCGCACTCGGCGGTGTGTGGGCGGAAGTCCAACAGACGTATTCGTCGGGATATGTCGTGAGCGACACGGGCAGCACGACGACGTCACCATGGTGGGCGACGAACGTGCGCGTCGGCTGGGAAGGAAAAAGCGGCGGGATGCGCCTCGGGCCTTTCCTGGGCATCAACAATGCCTTCAACCATCGGTACGTCGGCTCGGTCGTGATCAACGCGGCACGCGGTCGCTTCTATGAGCCGGCTCCCGGCCGCAACGTCTACCTGGGCCTTACGGTCGGAGCCGGTCGATAGGTAGCTTGGACCCATGACCAAACTTTTGAGCTTCTTCGGGTTGTTCTTGCTTGCGGCGCCGGTCTGCCTGGCCCAAGCCCCCACGACGCCAGCGCAGATCGACTGCACCTGGCTCACCGTCGATACGACAGCCAAAATCGCCACCTTCCAGTTGACCGCCGGGCTCACGCAGCTGAACGGCGGCCTCAACTTCAACGGGTTTAACGACGGCAAGCTGACGCTCACCGTTCCCACGAACTGGACCGTCGTCTTCAAGTTCATCAATCACGACCCGAACCTGACGCACTCAGCCGAGGTCGTGGACACGACCAAGCCGATGCCGGCGGGGCCGGTCGAGCCGCCCGCTCTCGCGCGTGCCATGACCGTCCGATTGATGGAAGGTCTCAGCTCGGGGCAATCGGATTCGGTGCGATTCGTGGCGAACAAGGCGGGATCGTACATGATTTTCTGCGCGGTGCCCGGCCATGGCCTGGCGGGGATGTGGATCCGGCTCAAGGTCTCCCCGACCGAGAAGCGGCCGACCTTGACGAGCTCGAGTACCTGAGTTGCAGGTTGTTCGTAGCGAATCGAGGCCGGGATTGCTCCCGGCCTCGATTTGTTTCCGGGTCCTCTAGGTCCTTGGCCAGCCGTCCGGGCATGCGCGAGATTACTCGCCTATGACCGACACCCAAGCTCCGCTCGAGACGTCGCACGACTTCTGGCAAACGGTCCGCGAAGCGATCCGCGGCACGCATCACGACTACACGTCCGGCCCGATCGGACGCGCCATCATTCTGCTCGCGGTGCCGATGGTCCTCGAGATGTTGATGGAGTCGCTCTTCGCGGTCGCTGACATCTTCTGGGTCGCGCACGTGAGCCCGGATGCGGTGGCCACGGTCGGACTCACCGAGTCCATGCTGACGGTCGCCTATACGGCGGCGATGGGGCTCTCGATCGGCGTGACCGCGATGGTGGCACGGCGCATCGGGGAAAAGAATCCGGAAGGGGCGGCTGAGGCAGCGGTGCAGGGCATCGCGCTCGGCGTGATTACCGCGGCCAGCATCGGCGTGGCGGGCATACTGCTCGCGCCCCGGCTGCTCGCCCTCATGGGTGCGTCGCCCACGGTCATCGCGAGCGGCCAGACCTACACCCGCATCATGCTCGGCGGGAACGTCGTCATCCTGCTGCTCTTCCTCATCAACGCGATCTTCCGCGGCGCCGGCGATGCAGCGATCGCGATGCGCGTGCTGTGGCTCGCGAACTGGATCAACATCGGTCTTGGCCCGCTGCTCATCTTCGGTGTGGGCCCGTTCCCGCGTCTCGGCGTGACCGGCGCCGCGATCGCGACAACGATCGGCCGCGGCACTGGCGTGCTGTATCAGCTGTATCGGCTCTGGCGGCGCGACGGTCGGGTGGTGATTCACCGCGACCAGATTGAGCTCAGACCCGCGGTGATGAAGACGATGCTCCGCTTATCGGGAACCGGGACGTTCCAGGTCTTCGTGGGCATGGCGAGCTGGATCGGTCTGACCCGCATCAACGCCTCCTTCGGGACCGATGCGCTCGCCGGCTATCAGATCGCGATCCGTATCATCATCTTCGCGTTGCTCCCGTCTTGGGGTCTCGCGAACGCCGCGGCCACGATGGTCGGGCAAGCGCTGGGGGCGCGTAAGCCGGAGCGCGGGGAGCAGGCGGTGTGGAAGGCCGCGTTCTACAATGTGATCTTCCTCGGCGTGGCGGGACTCGTGTTCATCGTGCTTGCCAACCCGATCGCGCACCTGTTCACCAAGGATCCGGCCGTCGCGACCATCGCGGCCGACTGCCTGCGCATCATCAGCTACGGCTATCTGTTCTACGCCTACGGGATGGTGCTGACGAATTCCTTTAACGGCGCTGGCGACACCTGGACCCCCACGTGGCTGAACCTGTTTTGCTTCTGGCTGTGGGAGATTCCGCTGGCCTGGATCCTGGCGCGCCATTTCAATTTGGGACCCCAGGGCGTCGCCTGGGCGGTGACGATCGCGTTCTCGACCCTCGCGGTCGCCAGCGCCGTGCTGTTCCGGCGAGGCCGCTGGAAACTCAAAGCGATATAATTAGGGCGATGCGATTCCTCCGGGTCGTGCTCACGTTGGTCTTCGCCTTTGCTCTGGCCGGTCCGGAGACGCACGCCTGCCCAGTCCATAACGCCGCTCCCCCAGCCGGTCACCACCAGGACGGCGGCGGCAGCCATCAAAGGGGGACGCATTGCACCTGCCCTCAGGCCTGCTGTCCGGCCAGCATCACCGCTGGACTTCCGAGTAACGCCGTCACCTGGACGGTCCACGCAGGTCCGGTCCACTTCACTGCCGGCACATTGGTTTCGGTTCGTCTCACCAGCAGTGAGCACGCCCACCCCTTCGCGCTCGGTCCTCCGGCCTCTCCACAGCTGATCGCGTAACTCGAGCGTTCACAGCGACACGCTCGCACATCCATCACCCCTAGTGGAGGGGCTTTATGTCCATTCGGAGACTCACGACTTGGCTCGTCGTGATGGTTCTCGCCGCGGGTCGGCAGGGAGCCGCGCAGGGCGGCGCGGTGAATCTTGAAGACCAGACGCCGCTCACGATTTCCGGCTTCGCGGTTGGCCTGGGAAGCTACGATCGCAATCTCGCGCAGAGCACCGCGCTCGGATCCAAGATTGCGCTCAGTCTGTTCCGGCCCTGGTCTGACCAGCTCTACCTGTTCGCTCAACTGACGACGCGTCTCGAGCCAGCCGATAGCGGCCCACCGGAAACCGCAATCGAGATCGACAATCTGATCATCAACTGGACTCCGGCGAGACTCTCGGCGCTGACGCTGTCGTTCGGACGTTTCGACGCGCCCATCGGATTTGAGCGAGACGATGAGCCGCTGAATCTCGTGCCGACGACTTCGTTCACGTTCGAGAACGCCCGTCCGGTGAAGTTCACCGGTCTCATGGCGCGCTACACCCTGAACCCGAACGTCAGCGTCCTCGGCCTCGTTGCGAACGGCTGGG
The DNA here is from genome assembly GCA_036003865.1 of Gemmatimonadales bacterium. GTDB lineage: Bacteria > Gemmatimonadota > Gemmatimonadetes > Gemmatimonadales > GWC2-71-9 > 20CM-2-65-7. Next base: position 6,732 of record DASYRZ010000189.1, read on the forward strand.
ACCAGGTGGCCGACAATAACTCGGGCAAGACAGCAGGACTCAAGGTCCAGCTGTTTCCCACGTCGGGACTCGCCGTCGCCGCGGGCGCGCTGTACGGCCCGGAGGAGGATTCGACGAACGGGTCGCAGCGCACGCTGCTGACCGGCGATGCCACGTGGCAGCCGGTACCGCGGCTCATCCTGCAGGCTGAAGCGCATCACGGATCGCAGACCGGCGTGAAGTGGACCGGCGTGGTGGGGCAGGGCTTCTTGCGAGTGGGCCGGTCTACCGGGCTGACCGTCCGCGGCGAGGTACTGGACGATCCCGACGGTGCGAGAACCGGAACCGCGCAGAAGCTCAGCTCGGTCACGATTTCGCCCTGGTACTTCTATCGGGAAGCGCAAGAGGGCGTGTTCTCGAATATCGAGTTCACGAACTTCCGCCTGCCCGCGTTTTCGATTCGGCCGGCGTTGCGCATCGATCACTCCGATCAGCCGGTATTTGAAAAGAAAGATGGCAGCCTCGTGCGGTCGAACGTGACCGCGCTGGTCGAGCTGGTCTACCTCTTTTAGGAGGCTCGGTGCTCTACGATCTGCGCCACAGCGATCTGCGGGTGCGCTGGCTCGTCACGCTGCTGCTTGCTACGCTCGGCACGTCGTATCTGTTCGGCGCGTGGATGGTCGCGCTGTACGCGGGCTTCAGTCCCCGAAAAGTCGCCGACACGTACGGTCCGGCAGGCGAGGCGATGATGGCGATGCAGATGCCGCCCGATACGACCGTTGTCACGGAGCGTCCCGTCTCGATGGCCGAGATGGGGGAGGAGATGCATCACGTGGACAAGGACCTGCTCGTGCAGGACACGCACGTGCATATGCCGATGTACGCCGTCATCGCCGCCGCGCTGTCCGTAGTTGTGCTTGGCCTTTCGATATCACGTGCCATGGGGCTCGCTCTCATCGCGCTCCTCTTTGCCGCGCCCTGGCTCGATTTCGCGGGGATGTGGCTCACGAAACTCGTTTCGCCCGGGTTCGCGATCGTCACGCTCGCGGGCGGATGGGCGATGGCCCTCGGCTATACAATCGTGGCCGCGCTGGCCACGTATCAAATGTGGTGGAGGAAACCATGAAGACCCTCTTACTCGGCGCGGCGGCGGCTGCGTTGCTTCATATCACGCCCACCGTAGTACTCGTGAAGCGCCAGGACGCCGTGGCGCGGCTGTTGCCCGGTGCGGACAACTTCGCCGCGCGCGAACTGCATCTCAGCAGTACCGATTCGAAAAAGCTGCACGATGCGGTGGGCTGGGAGCCGCCCGACGGCGTGGTCACGTTCTACGTCGGGAAGCGTCAGGATCAGGTCACCGGTGCGCTGATGTTCATGCGTGTCGATTGCCAGCACGGCCCGATCGAGTTGGCGATCGGCTACGATCCGCGCGGAACGATTCGCGGCGTGGAAGTCACCAAGGCGACCGTCGAGATGAAGCCGTGGATTGTCGAGGCGCTACGGGCCGGCCTCGCGAACGAATACCGCGGCCTGGCGGTCGCGCAGGCGCCGAGTGGCGCGGAGAAGGTCAAGCCGCGGATCGGCGCCATGCCGGCGTACATGGCGGAGCTCATCGACAAAGGGGTGATGCACGCGAACGCCGCGTACCGGCTGTTCTATCAACAACGGTAGGAGGCGGTAGGGGGCGGTAGGGGGCGGTAGGGGCGTACCGCCTCCTACCGCCCCGTTACCGCCCCTAAGGTCTCAAGTATCCCCACGTATGTAACCGATCGAAATCCTCAAACCATCGATCCCCAATGTCCTTCCGGTAGTACATGTTGGGGATCATGATGTTTTCGATCCGGTTGTAGGCCTGCTTCTGCGCGGCTTTCATCGTGGTGCCGGTGCCGACGACGATCAGCACGACGCCCGAGGTCCCGGTGACGAGCCACTCGTTGTTGAGCTGCTTGACGTCTTCGATGTGGACGCCGTCGCGCGTGGGCTTCTTGAAGATGATGACGGCGTCCTTGGACGTCTTGGCGAACGTCTCGGGGTCGGTGTAGGGGAAGGGCGGGACCATGATCCTCACGCCGACCTGGAAGCCGCTGCGTGCTTTGAATGTCGTGATCGAGCCTTCCGCGAGCCGATAGAAGAACTCGCCGATGGGCGTGAGCATCCCTTCCTGCTGAATGCTGATCGTCGGATAGCCGAAGCGTGAGGTGAACTCGAGCGGGTAAATCCCGTTCGAGTTCACCATGCAGTTCACGTCGATGTAGCCGACGTAACGCTCCTCCCGCAGCCGCGCCTCCATCTTCTTGAGGGTCGCGTTGAACAGGCGCGTCGGCTCGCTCCAGAACATCGTTGTCCCCATCTCGCCGGTGGACGGCCCGATGTCGCCTGGAAACAGCTTCTTGTGCTCGAAGTTGATGTTGACCGGCAGCACGAACTCCTTGCCGTTGAAGAACGCCCCCGCCGCCACCTCGACGCCGACAATGCGGCGCTGCAGCTGAAACGCCTTCACCCGATCCGCCCAGGCGCGCTGATAATCCTCGAGCACCTGGATCACGTCCTTGCCGTCCTCGTCCTCGCCCACGAACAACAGCTGCTTGAGGTTCTGCGCCTCGCCGCTCGGCTTGATGACGTAGCGGTTGGGGTTCGCGCGCACGAAGGTGATCGCATCGTCGAAGGAGTGAAAGTTCTCCTGCGGAATGATCGAGACTCCCGCCTTCTTGAGCTCCTGCTGCCCGAACGCCCGATCGTCTTCCAGCTGATCGGTGTACGGCGTGCCGCCCACGACCAGCTTGCCGGTCTGGCGCAGCTGGTGCGCCTTCGCGCCCTGGCCTAAGACGTCGTCGAACACGATCACGTCGGCCCACGGCACGTCGGGCACCCAGTCGTCGCTCTTGGACACGAAACCGTCGGCGATCTCGCGCTCTTCTTTCGATTCAATAAAGAGCTTGACCTCGTGGCCTTCCTTGACCACCTGCCACGCGATGTCCGCGATCAGGCCGTCGAGAGAGACGAAGAGGAATTTTTTCTTCTCCAATGTCAGCTCCAGCGTGTAGTGAACTGCGGCAAAGGTATGAAAAAAGCAGGTCCTTCGCGACGCGCGGATCCTTCGCGACGCGCGGATGGCGTACGATGGCGCTACGCCGTGCGCACAAGCGTGCGCGTCGCTCAGGATGACATGCGCGGCTTCTTATTAGGAGAGAAGAAGGAATAAGTCGCAAAGACGACCGTTCGATTCGCAATGAGGCTCGTTCGAGGGGCAA
>DASYRZ010000190.1:0-12893 GCA_036003865.1 Gemmatimonadales bacterium
GGCGGACAGGCACGAACGCAGTCGTAGAAGCGCGCTTCGCCGCTCGTCAGGGTCCCGGTGGCCGAAGCGTTCGCCACTTCGGTGATCTTAATCGTCCCGACCTGCGTGACCTTGGCTCCCTCGCGGCGCAGGATGGGGTACTCATCGTCCACGGACACTCCGTCCGATCCTCCGACAGTGATCATGATTTGCCCCCTGCGCACGTCGGCGACGCTTGCCGCGAACGTGCGGGGGCTGCGCGCGGGAGGTGCGGGCTCGGCCTCGGCCGGGGGCAGGGGCAGCGCGACCAGGACGTTGTTCACTGGCGGCGGCGGCGGCGGCGCTCGTTCCCGCTCTTCATAGGGCTTGGAGTCTTCCAGGAACCATACACGGCCGTCGGGCATGGCGGGGTCGTCGAGAGGAATTCCCATATCGAGCAGCAGGCTTCCCACCATCGGCGTGTTCGGACCGTACTTGTGATAATTCGCGCGCGGTAGCGGTGTCTCCGGCGGCACCGGTCCGATGGTTCGCGTCGTGCCGGTCGAGATTTGATTCGAGTGCATGTTCGTAGCCGGCCTACTCCCCCACAGCGACACCAGGGAAAGGGACTCGTTGAAGTGTGTTTCGCTGTAGCACCAATTGAACGGCGCGATGTCCACGCTGCGCGCCGAGTCGGTCCAGACCCTCGCCCACAGCCGCCAGCAATAGTCGGTTGCGGGCTGGCCATTCGCGAAGAACCCGCGCGGCCCGACCGGCAGTCCCCCATTAAGCAGACTCGCCTGCAGGTCGGGCTTTTCCTGAACAATGATCGCCACGCGCGGCCACAGCGTTCTCATGTCCTGATACGGGAACGACGTGAAGAGCATCCACAGCCCCGTATAACGGATGCTGCGGTACGACGTCTCGAAGTCTTTGGGTCGTTCCGGTCCGGAGATGATGAGCAAGTCCACATTGAAGTCTCTGCGCCTCTGCTGCTCCGCCCGGTTCACCATGCTCTGCCACATCGAGTCGCTCTGGCCAGGGCCAAGTCGTGGCTTGTGCTTGGTTGAGTCGGTGGTTGAGTCTTTAGCAGCAGCCGGGGGTTGCACCGAGAGGCCGCCGCTCGGCTTCGGCAGAATCGTGTGGGGCGGCAGGAGTGGCTTGGCTGCACCTGGCGCTCCAGGGCCGCGATCTTGCCCGCGAGGTCGCTGCTGTCCGCAGGCCGCACCCCGATCTTGGATTCATATGAGATCTCGGCCATTTCCAAGACGGGGGTTTGAGCGAAGGGACGTCTTACGATCCTACCCCGTACGAACACCTTGCTGCAGGTGCGGCTGCACTCGTTCCTCACAATCCACTGCAGGGCTTCCTGAGCCGTTGTGTCAAACACGACGTCGCCGAGTTGCGTGCCGCTGCCGTGCTCGCCAGCGCTGAAGGATCCGGCAATACCCTGGCGTGGGCTGTTCAGTGGCGTGGCTGTGAAGAACTCGGCGAACACCTCGACGTCGTGGCCTACCAGTCGCCGCGCAAGCATCGGAAGCTCGGAGGCTTTCAGCGGAACGTATCCAACCACGCGTCTCTGAGCGATCGCTGCGCGGCCCGCGCTGCCGATCGCGATAAGCAACAGGGTCACACGCCCAAGCCCCGCTTGGTAGCTCACAGTCTACCTCCAGTCAACGCTGCTCTCCCAGGAACCACACAGGCAGGTAGGATGCGTTAGCTGCTCCGCTTCAGCTTCACGCCCGCCGGACCCCGCAACGACCCATCATCGAGCACGGTCAGAATGACGTTCCCCTGCGCGTTTTCGACCTTGACCCTGTTGCCGTCGACTGTGTACTTCGCTTCCGTTTCCGTTCCCATCAGGGTGACGTAGACCCTGCCGCGGGATTCGAACTTGTAGCTCGTTATTCCCATATCATCGGAATACGTGCCGTTCAACTCCGCGCCACCGTGGTCCGCCGCCGTGGTGCTCCTCGCTTCGCTTGACTCCCTGGAGAGCTTCATGCCCATGGAGCCCTGCAACGAGCCATCCTCGAGTAAGGTCAGAATCAAGTTGCCCTGCGGGCTTTCGATCTTGACTCTGTTTCCGTCGACTGTGTATTGCAATTCTGTCTCCGTTCCCATGACGGACACGTAGACCTTCCCGCCAGATGCGAACTTGTAGCTCGTGACCCCCATCTCGTCGGTATAGGTGCCTTCCAGCTTCGGGCCTCCGCACGCGGCCACCAGCAGAGTCGCTGCGATCATCATCATCGTCCGTTTCAAGGCAGGCCCTCCACAAAAAAAAGTCCGGCTGCGTGGGTTTCCCCACTCAGCCGGTTTCGCGATTTGCTCCCCTCGAGGCATGGGCGAGCCCCAACGACATCGCGCCTCGAGGATCACAGCATCTGAGAGCGTTCCAATGTGCAGCTAGGACGCGCGATCGCTAGGTCGTGCCGCATAGTGTTGCGTGTCGGTTTGGCGCACATCACGTGGATTCAGCAGCCTGCCACTGCGCACGGGCGTCTACACGAGGAGCGAATGAACCGCGAAGACTTGTGGGCTAGTGTCTCCGGCCGCCGCCCCCGTTGGACGGTCTCGCCGCGGGGCGCGACGAGCGGCCGCTCCAGCCGCGTGAAATGCTGGGCCTGCTCCTCGGGCTGCCGGAGGGCCGCGGCGCAATGCGCGGCGCGGGCGAGCCAATCCCGCGATTCCGAATTGACACCGGCTCGCTGACTCCGCTCCGCGGACGCACCGGAATCGCGACCACACGATCGCGGTTCTGCGGCATCACGAGTGTCCGGGTCGTGGCGAAGCGGCGGCCAAAGTTGTCGAACACGAACGGACGGAAACGGTAGATGTAGGGCCTGTAGAAGAAGCCGTACCCGTAGCCGTACGGATAGCCGAAGCCGCCGTAGCAGCCCCAGAACGGATCGCAATAGGGGTTGAAGAACGAGTTGTAGAATGGATAGCCGAACGTCAATCCGAATCTGAAGCCATACGGGTAGTCATAGCCGTAGCCGTAACCGTAGCCGTCGTAACCATACCGCGACGCGAGCCGGGACGACCGGACGACATACGTCGCCTGATCGTACTCGAAATGGCCGCTCGAATCGCCGGACATGCGCCGCACGATATCGAGCAGGTTCGCGAGCGGGTCATCTCTGACCGCCGTGCTGGCACCGCCAAGGGCGCGGAAGTCCCAGTGATCGTTGCGGACAAAGTCGTCAAACTTGAAAGGATCGGCCGAGACCGCGGCGAGTACCGTCCCTGAGCCCTCCTCACGGTCGATTTGGAACGCGTCGCGATCGTTACGGCCGCGCAGCTCGAAGCGCCGGCCCCCCCGGATGAAATCGTCATCGCTCGGGTCGAGCGGAAACAGCACTCGGATCCGGCCATCGGGATCGGCATGGAGCACGACGAGATAGCCGTCCTGCGCCGTCTGGACGTGGACCCGAGCGTGGTCGCCGCTCGAGAATTGATCGTGATTGATTTGGACTGTGACAGGCGGATTTGAGCCTTGCACGGCAAGCGACAACATCAGGGCGAGTAACATGGCAACTCCTCTCTCCTTCTATCTTACTGCATGTCTCCCGCGCGAAACAGGAGACCCACTACCCCACGCAACGCCTCCACCTTCGGCCCCAGATCCTTGAAGGTTGCAGAATGACCGGCGTTGTCTTCGGCGCGTACCGTCGAGTTTTCGAACAGCGGGTAATAGCCGATCGCCATGCGCACGGCGCCGGGCGGCACGGTGCAGCCGCAGCGCATCGATCCTGTGAGACCGGCGTTCACGGTGAGCGTTAAGGGGCGGCCCGTTTCATTCGTGATGACGGGTGCGAAATAGGCGCCGTGCGCTGGTCGCGCGGTTGCGGCCAGACGCACCGTACCGCGCGGCCGGTCGATTGAGATCGTATCGCCGAGCGAGACGCCGAGCCGGGAGACGAGCTGCCAGGCGAGGTCGAGCCGTCGCCCGCGCTCGAGTTTCAGATTGAAAGCGCCGCCCGGCAGAATCCGCCGCTCCTCGCCGCCGACCTGGACCGCGACCATCTCGGCGAGACGGTTTTCGAACACGAGGGTGGGTTGCCGGAAGAAGAGCGCTCCGGCGCCCAGCGCGGCGACGGGCAGCGCGATTGCGAGCACGACCCACCCGACCCGCCGCGGTCGTGGCGACGTGCCGTCGTGCCGACGTGTAGTTGGCAGTGTGCGCGCGCCGCTAACCAATAGCTCGGTCGCCGCCTGCGCCGCCGACGCTCTCGAGCGCATCGTGCTCGGCTGCTTGTCACTCTCGAGCGCCGCGATGACTTCGCCCGCCGATTGGAAGCGCTCGCTCGGTTGCTTCGCGAGGCAACGCAAGATCACGTCCGACATTTCACGCGGTACTTTCGGATTGACATCGGACGCGGCGGGCGGCGGATCGGCGATGTGCTTGCCGACGATCTGCTGCGACGACTCGCCGTCGAACGGCGGGCTCCCCGTGACCATCTGAAAGAGCACGCAGCCTAACGAGTAGAGATCGGAGCGCGGACCGAGATTGGGATCGCCGAGGGCCTGCTCGGGGCTCATGTAGTGCGGCGTGCCGATCACGAGGCCGGTCTGCGTGAGCGCGGCGCCAGCTTCACTATCGAGCCGCCGCGCGATGCCGAAGTCGACGAGCAGCGGCCGCCCCCGCGCGACGTCGAGCATGATGTTGTCGGGCTTGATGTCGCGGTGCAGCAGGCCGGCTTTGTGCGCGTGATCGAGCGCGTCGAGAATCGGGATGATGATCGCGAGCGCGCGCTCGGGCGGCAGGGCACCGGAGCGCTTGAGCAGCTCACCCAGCGACATCCCATCGACGAACGGCATCGCGTAGTAGACGAGCCCTTCGCCTTCACCCACGAAATGGATCGGCAGGATATTGGTGTGCTCGAGCCGAGCGGCGGCGCGGGTCTCGCGCTGGAAGCGCTCCACCGTCCCGGCGGTCCAGGCGACATCGGGCCGCAGCACCTTCACGGCGAGCCGCCGCTCTAAGTCCTTGTCCCACACCTCGTAGACTTCGGCGAACCCGCCCGAGCCAACGACGCGCCGCACCTCGTACTTGGGACCCAGCGCGCGCTGCAGCTTGGGGAGCGTCCCCTCGGTCGATGGGGTGTCAGGCATGGCGGCGTACTATGGAGAGCGGCGGCGCTGAGCGCAAAGGGGCCAAAGAGGAACCGAATAAGTTCCAAAAGGTATCAATGTGACGCTCCTCACTGTGCGAACGGCACCGAAAGTCCCATTTTGTACCCCTCTTAAGTCCCCCAGACCGCGTACGCCTTACAGAAGGAAACGTCACATGAAGGCCCGTCGCCTCGTCGCGCCCTTTCTGTTGCTGGTGGTAGCGCTGGCTTGCACCGATCGCACTCCAACATCCGTTCCTGCGGCTCCGGCGCCTGAGGCGAGTCTCATCGGCGGTCTGCTCGGGCCGACGGGTCTGCTCAAGTGCTCCAGCCTTCCGTACGCGCAGTCGACGGCGACGATCGGGCCACTGGGCGGCAGCATCAGCGCGGGCCCGCACACATTGACGGTCCCTCCGGGCGCCCTCATGGCGCCGGTGAGCATCACGATGACGGCGCCGACCGGCCTCGGCGTCAACGCCGTGAAGTTCCAGCCGGAAGGGCTGCAATTCACGGCGCCGGCGGTGCTGTCGATGAGCTATTCGAACTGTTCGCTACTCGGCAATCTGCTGCCGAAGCGGATCGCCTACACCGACGACAATCTCAACATCCTGTCGTATCTGCTGACGCTCGACAACCTGCTCAGCAAGCGCGTGACGGGTAAGGTCAATCACTTCTCCGATTACGTGGTGGCGTGGTGAACAAGTCCGCCGCGGACCTGCTGCACGAAGCGCGGGCCCGCGAGCGGAATGCCTGCATTCCGGAGGCGATTCAAGGGTTCGAAGCGGCGATCTCCACCGCCGAGCGCAACGGCGAGCGGGCGGTGCTGGCCGAGGCGCTGCGGCGTCTCGCCGTCGTGCTGCATCATCGCAACGAGTCGGCCCGCGCGCGCGAGCTCTGCAACCGCAGCTACAAAGTCGCCTGCAGTCTCGGCAACGAAGTACTCGCCGCCGAGGCGTTGAACACGATGGGGGGCCTTGCCCTCCGAACGGGCGCCACCGACGAGGCGCGCGGCTACTTCCAGCAGGCACTCGAGCGTGGCGGAGAGTCGCGTGAATTGCGCGCGCGCATCGAGCAGAACCTCGGCATTCTCGCCAACATCAGGGGCCAGCTGATCGAGGCCGTGCGTCACTACGAACAATCGGTCGAAGCGTATCGCGCCACGAACGACGAGCACGGCTCGGCGACGGCCTACGTGAATCTCGGCATCGCCCACACCGACCTGCGGCAGTACGACTGGGCCGACAGCTATTTCAGCAAGAGCTTCGATATCGCCGAGCGCGCCGGCGACGTGCACCTGCAAGGGATGTGTCTGGTGAATCATGCCGAGGCCCATTTCCTGCGCGAGCGCTACGACGAAGCGCGCCGCATGGCGGAAGCCGCGCTGGCGATCTTCGACCAGCTCGACTCCCGTGCCGACAAGTCGGAAGCCTACAAGTTCATCGGGATGGTCTATCGCGAGACCGGCCGTCCCGCACTCGCGGAGTCGCGGCTGCGGACCGCCATGGAGCTGGCGATCAGCGCCGGTTCGGTGCTCAACGAAGCGGAAGCGGCACGCGAGCTCGCGTTGCTCATGCAGACCATGGGCCGCAACCAGGACGCGCTGACGCTGCTCAACACCGCGCACCGCCTATTCGGGCGGCTCGACGCGCGCGTCGATCTCATCAACATCGGCGGCAAGGTCTCGACCCTCGAGACGACATACTTCGACGTCGTGCGCGAGTGGGGGCAGTCGATCGAATCGGCGGACAGCTACACCTTCGGCCACTGCGAGCGCGTGGCGCAGCGCGCCCTCGCGGTCGCGCGTGGGTTGTTGCTTGACGACGCCGCTCAGACCACGATCCGCCTCGGTGCCTATCTCCACGACCTGGGGAAAGTGCGCGTGCCGCACGAGATCTTGAACAAGCCCGGGCCGCTGACGCGCGAGGAGTTCGAGATCGTACAGATGCACCCGATCTGGGGGCTCGAGCTGCTCGCCGCGGTCGAATTCCCGTGGGACCTGAAGCCCATCATCCGCTGGCATCACGAGCGCTACGATGGCACGGGTTATCCCGACCGCCTCCGCGGCGACGAGATCCCGGTCGCGGCGCAGATCGTCGGCATCGTGGACGTCTACGATGCGCTGACGACCGCGCGCTCGTATCGGCCCGCGATGTCGCACGAAGCCGCGCTGGCGGAGATCGAGCGCTGCCGCGGCTGGTGGTCCGACGCCGTGTATAAGGCCTTCTTGGACTCTAGAGCAGAAGTGCTTCCACCCGATATGCGTGCACCATCGTTGCTCGAAGAGACGATCCGAAGACTGTAACTGCGTGGTCGAGGAGGTATAGCGTGTCGCGATTGAGTGTGGTCGTCATCTCCGCTGCGTTCGGCGAATTCTGGAACGACTTGGCGGGGGACCTCGGCGTCGCCCTCGACTTGGTCGACCCGGCGAGCGACGTCAAACCCCAGCCCGGGACGGTGGCCGTTATCGTCGCGGCGGGCGGCGCGGAGCGCGACGCGATCGCGTGGCTCGGGAGCCACGCGGTCCCGCCCGGCGTGCCGGCGCTCGTGGTCGGCACGGACCCAGGACGCCGGACGGCCATGCAGGTCGTGACCCGTGGGGCGAACGACTACTTCGCGCTGCCGGACGATCTGGAGGTCTTCCGGAACGCCGTCAGCGCCGCGGTCAACGCCGGCCGGGCGCGCGCGGCGCACGGGTTCAATGGAGACGGCGACGCGTTCGCCGCGATCGTGGGTGAGAGCCAGGCCCTCAAGAAAGAGCTGGCGCGGGCCGCCCGACTCCTGCCGCACCGTGGGGCGGGCGCCCTGATCGTCGGCGAGACGGGGACGGGGAAGGAGCTGCTCGCGCGGGCGATCCACGGCGGCGGGCCGCGCCGCGGCGCCCCGTTCGTTGCCGTCAACTGCTCGGCCCTGCCGGAGCAACTCATCGAGTCCGAACTGTTCGGCCACGAGCGCGGCTCGTTCACCGATGCGCACGCCGCCAAGCCGGGGCTGTTCGAGGTGGCGGACACAGGCACGCTCTTCCTGGACGAAATCGGGGACCTGCCGCTCGCCGTGCAAGCCAAGCTGCTCCGCGTGTTGGAAGACAAGGAGATCCGGCGGGTAGGCGGCACCAAGTCGCGCGCCGTTGACGTCCGCATTCTTGCCGCGGCCCACGATAATCTCGCCGAGCGCGTGCGCGAGGGGACGTTCCGCGAGGACCTCTTCTTCCGCTTGAGCACGGTCGTGCTCAGGCTGCCTCCGCTCCGCGAGCGGGGCGACGACCTGGTGATCGTCGCGCGGGCGCTGCTCGCGCGGCTCGCGCACGAGCATGACCTGCCCGTCCCCGCCCTGACGGCCGAGCTGATCCCCCAGCTCCTCAGCCATCCCTGGCCCGGGAACATCCGTGAGCTGAAGAATGCGCTGGAACGGGCCTTGCTCCTCTCGCCCCGTGGCGTGCTGAGCGCGGACGAGTTCCTGCCTGCCGGGGACGCCGCGCCCACCCAGGACGGCCCGATCCCGTTCCCCGCGCCGCTGCACCAGATCACGGCCGCCGCCGTCCGCGCCACGGTGCGAATGAGCGGGGGGAATCGCAGCGAAGCGGCACGGCGCCTCTCGATCTCGCCGCGGCGCTTGCGGCGCCTCTTGAGCGGTGCGCTCGACGTTAGTGGGGATGAGGACGCAGGCTGGTGGGTGGAGTCGATCGCGCGTTCGAGGTAGATGGGCACGACTGTACAACTCGCGAAACTGGACGCATCGTTGGCCCTCCATGAACCCGTCACGGAGAAGCGTCTCGTTCATCGCCGCGGGCTTGCTGGTCGGCTCGCTCAGCGCGTGCACCGCGCGCGGTGGCTGTAGCGGCGACCATTGTGGGACGCTGGTCATTGCGGCCCTGGGTCAGCCGGACATCCTGCTGCCCCCGATCACCCAACTGGCCATCGCGCGCGATGTGTCGGACCAGCTGTTCCTCAAGCTTGCCGACGTCGGGATGTCGGCCAATACCATCGGCGACGGCGACTTCGTCCCGCAGCTCGCGGCGCGATGGGACTGGACCGACAGCGTCACGCTGACGTTCCACCTCGACCCACGAGCGAAGTGGCAGGACGGCGTACCCGTCACGGCGGCCGATGTGGCCTTCACGTTCGACATCTACTCCGATTCGACGGTGAACTCGCCCTCGCGACCCGCCCTGCGCGAGATCGTCGCGGTGAGGCCCCTAGACTCTCTCACCGCCGTCTTCCGGTTCCGCCGTCCCTATGCCGAAATGTTCTACGATGCGGTCTATCACATGCGCGTGCTGCCTGCGCATCTCTTGCGCGCGCTGCCACGCACGGCATGGCAGGCCGCGCCGTTCGGACGCCAGCCGATCGGCGACGGCCCGTACCGGTTCGTAAGCTGGAAAGCCGGCGAGAGTCTCGAGCTGGCCGCTGATTCGACCTTCTTTCTCGGGCGGCCGCACCTGCGGCGGCTGATCTGGCGCTTCACGCCCAATCTCGACGTCGCAGTCACCCAGCTCATCGCCGGGCAGGCGGACGCGATCGAAGTCCTGGGGCCGCCTGACAACGTGAAGCGGGTCCATGACGTCGCGGGACTGGCAACCTATCCGTACCCCGGCACGACGTATGGCTTTCTCGCGTTCAACCTGCGAGCGAACGGCGATACGGGTGCCCCCCATCCGGTGTTCGGCAACCGCAACCTGCGCCGGGCGGTCGTGATGGCACTCGATCGCGAAGGAATGTTGCACAACGTGTGGGGCGATCTCGCGGCCGTCCCGCCAGGTCCCATGCCGCGCCTCTGGTCGCTGTGGGACTCTATCTTGGCCCGTAGTCTGGCCCACGACTCCGCCGCCGCGGCGCGGCTGGTGGCGCAGCGCGGCCGGCGGGCGTTCCACCTGCTCGTGCCCACCACGAGCGGTCTGCGCCGGCAGTACGCGCGGCTGATCCAGGCGCAGTTGCAGCCATTTGGGTTGGATGTACGTGTCGACGAGGTGGATTTCAGCGTGGTGCAACAACGCGTGGGCAGTGGACAGTTCGACGCGGTGGTGTGGGCGTGGGCCACCAGCCCGTCGCCGATCGACGCGACACGCGAGAACTGGACGCGACGCGGATTCGGTGGCGGGAATATGGGGCGCTACGACAATCCGCAGCTGGATCGCCTCGTGGAGGATGCGGCGGCGACGCGTAATCGGGATGCCGCGACCCGTCTGTTGCGTAGCGCCATCGCGCTGTGGAACAGCGATGCGCCGGCCGCCCCCCTGTATGCCCCGGACAATGTGGCCGCCGTCAATCGGCGTGTCAGCGAAGTCACAATCAGGCCGGATTCATGGTTGGCGCTGGTGCGGATGTGGCGCATTCCAGCGTCGCAGTTGAGCGATCGGGACCGGGTCGGAACGTAGTCGACCGGTCCAAATCGCCCCGGCGCAGGGACGAAACGACCCTGTGGCAGCCGGGTGCATATCGGGGTCCTCCGCGCATCTTCTGACCGATCAAGCAGATCCCCGCGACGGGTCGCATGCCCGCACTGGAATGGTTTGTGCCTCTCCCGCCGACTGAAGGCTCCACTCGGGCGCACCCCTGGATTTCGGAGAATCGCATGCCCCAACGCCGTTTCCTGGTCCCGCTCGCGTTGCTGCTCGGCGCGACGACGGCGGCCGTGAGCTGCACCGACCAAGCGCCGGTGGGCGTCCAGACGCCGACCCTCCTGGCGGCTTTATCCAAACCCCCGTCGCAGCCTAGCAAGAACACTGGCCTGGTTGCGTGTTCCCAGTCGTATGACTCCGTAACGAAGGTGATTGGACCTCTGGGCGGAACCCTTGCGGTAGGGGCCCACCAGCTGTGGGTGGATTCATTGTCGCTCACGGACACGGTTCGCATCACCGCCGTGGCGCCAGCGGGCGGCACACGATGGGTTCGTTTCCGACCTGACGGCCTGGTCTTCAAGCCCGGGTTTTACTCCTCCATCTACGGAATCAACGCGGGCGCCGCCCTTTATACGAGCTACAAGGACTGCGCGGTAGCGACCACGGATATGGTCCGCATTGCTCAGGTCAGCGACTCGCTCAGCATCATGGCATACCTCCAAACCTGGGTCCAGGTCAAGAAAAACCCTTGGAGTCAGGGGAATCAATACGTCGTCGGGGTGCTCCCGCATTTCTCGAATTACGCCGTGGCCTGGTGAGTCGAGCCTCAAGGAGTATACGCGCGCTCTTGTTGGTCGGCACGATCGCGACAGCGACGAGCTGCGGCGATCGCACGCCCGCCGGCATCCCCGGACTCGAGGCGTTACCCGTTGGACGGCCGGCCGACGCGAATACCGGCGTGCTCCGCTGCTCCCCGCTCGCCTATGACTCGGTCACCGAGACGATCGGCCCTGCCGGTGGAGACATCTGGGTTGGTCCGCACAGGCTGTCCGTGTCGAGGAACGCGCTCGCCGGGCCTGTCAGCATCACTGCGGTAATGCCGTCCGACACCGTGAGCCGCATCCAGTTCCGGCCGGAGGGCCTGCGTTTCGCGCGGCCCGCGTCCCTCGTCATGAGTTATGCGAACTGCACGCACACCGGCGTCAACGGGCCCAAGGTCGCCTACACGACCGACGCCCTGCAGATCATCGAGTACCTGCCGTCGAAGGACTATCCATGGTTCCGAAGGGTCCATGGCGTTGTCACGCACTTCTCGAACTACGCTGTGGCGTGGTAGGAACCACTATGGATTCGGAGCATCGCGTGTTCGCTCGTCGTTCGCTGGTCTCGTTCACCCTGCTTGCGGGCGCGCTCGCCGCAGCCGTGAGCTGCGCGGATCCCTCGCCGGCCGGCGTCGACCTCCAGGTACCCGCCTTCTCACGGGGGGGCCGATGGGCGCAGACGCCCAAGTTGTCCGGCCTGCTCGCGTGCTCGCAGACCTACGATTCCGTGACCCAGGTCGTCGGCCCCGCGGGTGGGTTCATCGTCGTCGGCTCCCACATCCTGTGGGTCGATACGATGGCGCTCGCGGACACGGTGCGCATCACCGCCGTGGCTCCGGCGGACACGGTGCGGTGGGTTCAGTTCCAGCCCGACGGCCTCCAATTCCGAACCAACGGCGCGGGATGGTCTGCGGTGCTCTTTACGAGCTTCAAGGACTGCGGGGTGCCGACGTCCGATCCGCTCCGGATCGCCCAGGTCACCGACTCCCTGCAGGTCATTCGCTACCTGGACCCGGCCGCGATCTGGATCAAGGTCAGGAAGAATGCCTGGAGTCAGGGGAACCAGTATATCGCAGGGGTGCTGAACCACTTCTCTCAATACGCCGTGACGTGGTAGGAACTCACATGACCTCAAAGCGCATCTTCGTTCGCCGGTGGTTGATCCCGCTCGTGCTGCTGGCCTCGAGCTGCAGCGACCCATCGGCCGTTGACCCGGTGTCACCGGCCCTGCTGGCGGTCACGTCCAAACCGCCGTCAGGCGGGTCAGCCAGCCTGGTCTTGTGCAGCAAGCTCCCCTACGACTCCGTCACTCAGGTGATCGGACCAGCGGGAGGAGTGATTGCGGTCGGCCCCCACTATCTGTGGATTGATTCGCTGGCGCTCCCGGCCCCGGTGACGATCACCGCCGTGGCGCCATCGGAGCGTTGGCGCCGCATTCGCCTCAAACCCGATGGCCTAGTCTTTCAGAAGACGGCGTTTCTCGTGACGAGCTACGCGAACTGCACTGTGAAGCAGGCTACTACTCCTCGGATCGCCCAGGTCAGCGATGACATGACGATCCTGGAGTACCTGAGCTCGGCTAGCGGCACCGACACGGTGTTTGCCAAGACGTATCAGGGGACGTTGTACGTCGGTGGTGAGGTGCATCACTTCTCGAACTAT
>DASYRZ010000191.1:0-22442 GCA_036003865.1 Gemmatimonadales bacterium
GTAGTTCCAGTGCTCCTCGAACACGGGATACGACCAACCCCTGGTCGTCGCCGCCTTCTCGACGGCGTACCCGAAGCCGACTTCCGAATAGGTGGGCAGCGCGTTGCCCATCAGCATGTCGGCGTACGTCTGGCCCTTGTCTCCGAAGACTTCGATGCTGTCGTCCATCCCGCCGGGCCGGTTCCAGCTGCTCTCGACCATGCCGACGGCGCCGTTCTCGAATTCGATGATCGTGATCGCTTCATCTTCCCCTTGCGTACGATCGCGATGAACCTGCGTGGCCATCTGCGCGTACACGCTTTTGACTTTTGGCTTGCCGAGGAACCACCAGCAGAAGGCGATGCCGTGGCACCCGAGGTCCATGACGGCGCCGCCGCCCGATTGCTCCACGTCCCAGAACCAGGGCGAGTGCGGCCCGGAGTGCTTCTCCCCCTGCTTTACCAGATGCACCCGGCCAAAGGCGCCTTCGTCCGCCAGCTGTTTTGCCTTCACGTATTTCGGCGCGAAGAACAGCTCCTCGGCGTAGAGCAACAGCACGCCCGCCTTCACGCAGGCATCGATCATCGCGTCGGCTTCCTCGAGCGTGATACACAGCGGTTTCTCGCACACGACGTGCTTCCCTGCTCTGGCGGCATCGATCGTGATCTGGGCGTGCAGCCGATTCGGCGCCGTAATCGAGATCATCTCGACCTGGGGATCGCGTAGCAGCTCGCGATAGTCGGTGTACGCGTTGGGGATGGCGTGGCGCTTGGCAAACGCGGCGGCGTTGCCTTTGGTGGGCGAGGCGACCGCGATGAGCTCCGCTTCCTCGGGGACCGCCTTCACCGCGCCCGCGATGCAATCGGCCTGAAAGCGCGAGCCGACGATGCCGACTTTGACCTTGGACATCGCTATCTGAGCTCCTCCAATCTGACCTTCACGATCCGGCGGATGAGGCCTTTGGGGATCGGCTTGGCCAGCGAAAACTGCAAAGTACCCTTACCCGTTCTGTACGGCTTTATCTCGACTTTGAGCGTGCGTGCGACACCGGCCGTCACCGGGTAAATGCTGATGTGTTTCGTCCAGCCGGCCATGTAGATCAGAGGACGACCGCCGACGGCGAATGTGGGAATCGCGTAGCTGATTTTCTCGTTTACGCCGGGTGCGGCCGCCTTGATGAGGGTGCGCAGCTCGCGCAACGCCTTGCGCGCCTGCGGTGGAGCCGCCGCGATGTACCTGCTCATCGTCCGAGCTGTCGCGCGTTGTGCCATGGCTGTTACTCCCGTTGAGGATCCCACACGGCGACCCCGACCCTGGAGTCGGCGGTCCCGTAATAAAGGAACCAGCGTCCGCGGAATCGCACGAGCCCTTCGACGAACGTCGTCCCCGCCGCGTACTGGCCCGTGCGCTCGTACCTCTCGGTTGGCCGAATGAACGGAGTATCGGACCGCGCGATCAGCTTGACCGGATTGTGGACGTCAAACAGCGCCTGCCCCCCGGTGTACACGCGCTCCGGCAAGGTGGAGTCGCCGACCGTGCCGCTGTTTCCCGCATTGTAGAGCACCACGACCCCGGCAGGTGTAATGACCGCGGGCGGCCCTCCCTCCACGAGCCAGGAGTCGAAGTACCCGGGTCGCGGCGACAGCACTTTGATCGCGCGTCCATCGGCGTCTTCGAGCGGCGTCCAGTCGAGCAGGTTGTCGGATGTCGCGATCAGCAGGTCGGGCACGCCGAAGTACATCCAGTACTTCCCGTTCACGCGCGCCGCGATGAGGCGGCTTCCATCGATGCGGCTCAGAATCGCCCCCGACTTGGATTCGGTGCGCAGGTACTTCCCGCCGGCGGCGCGGGCGAACGCAGGCCCGTGTTTGGTCCAGGCCACGAGGTCGCGCGAAGTCGCGACGGCAAGCCTGGGGACGTCGCGGTTCCACTGCGTGTAGGTGAGGATGTAGGTGCCGTCGTCGGACTCGACGATGCGCGGATCTTCGACGCCGCCGGGCCACTCGTTCTGCCGCTGCGCATCAGAGTCGGGATACAGGACGGGCGCCGCCCGCCGCGTGAAATGGAAACCGTCGCGGCTCTCCGCCAAGCCAAGGCGCGACGTATGGCCGCCGATCTGCTGCGTGCCCGTGGTGTCCTCGGCGCGGTAGAGGAGGAAGACCTTCCCGTCCTTCACGACTGCGGCGGGGTTGAACGTGGCGTACGCTTCCCACGCCACGGCGGGATTCGGTGTGATGACGGGATTGACCTGAGCCGGTTTTGTAAAAGGCCCGAACATCCACGACCGCTGAGCCTGCCCGCCGAGCAGAGCGAGCAGTAGCACACACCTAGCGATTATGGATCTCATCAATCGTCACGTATGTCTGAAAGAAGATGTCGCCTGTCCAGGCGCTACTGGGGCTGCACCCAGCAGTAAGTGCTCGAGGGATCGGGGTCCCCGTTCTCTTTGACGTACACGGGTGGCGGATGACCGCGATGCACGAGCCGCTCGAAGCGCCGGCACGCCCGCGAGTCGTCGAGCGTCACCGCCGTCGCCTCGTTGTACAAGCCCTGGCTGTTGATATACAGATCGATACTGTCGGCCGACCAGTACTGCACGCGGTAGGCGTTCTTCAGCGGCTCCCCGTACCGAGGAGTGAGTAACGCGAGGACCTCGGCAGGCTTCGGCGCTTTGTCTTCTTCATCCCAGAAAATCGTCGCGTGACTCACCAGCGAGTCGTCGAGCGTGACGAACGCGAGGGCGCTGAGCTCGCGCGTCTCGACGATGCAGACGGTAAACGAATCGAGCGCCGCGAGAACCGCGGCCGAATCGTCATGTTCATGGGGCACGCTGAACAGCGCGTCGTCGCTGACGACGGAGTAGTGCCCAAAGATGAAGGCGAATGCCCGGCCGTTGACGCAGCGCTGGCGCGTGAACGCAGCCGGATTGAGCGGCTTGCGCAGCGTGATACCCAGCGCCTCGTCGGGGACAGGGCGCCTCGCGGTGGTCTGGGTGCTGACTGGCGGCCGGTGCGGCGGGGCACACGCGGCAACCACCACAACGCCGAGCCAGACCAGTCCGCGAGTCACTGTACGCCGAGGCCGCGCAAGGCGAGACCGGCTAGGACGCCGCCCAGCAGCGGGCCGATCACGGGGATCGACGCGTAGCTCCAGTCCGACGAGGCCTTACCCGCGACCGGCAACAGCGCATGCGCGATGCGCGGTCCCAGATCGCGCGCCGGGTTGATGGCATAGCCGGTCGTCCCGCCGAGCGAGAGCCCGATGCCCCAGACGAGACTCCCGACCAAATAGGCGCCGAGACCAGCGGCGGGTCCGGTCGCGGCGACGCTCTTCGAGAAGATGGCTCCAACGACAAAGACGAGCACAAATGTGCCGATCACTTCGCTCAGCAAGTTGGGGACGAAGCGGCGAATGGCGGGCGCGGTGCAGAAGCAGGCGCGCTTCAGGGAGCCATCCGGTGTTTCCTTCCAGTGTGGGAAATAATGAATCCACACCAACGCCCCGCCCGCCACGGCGCCCAAGAGCTGGGCGACGAAATAGGGCCCGACCTTCGAGAAATCGGCGGTGCGCGCCGCGAATCCCAGGGTGACGGCGGGGTTCAAATGGGCATCAGCGCTGCCACAGGC
The DNA here is from genome assembly GCA_036003865.1 of Gemmatimonadales bacterium. GTDB lineage: Bacteria > Gemmatimonadota > Gemmatimonadetes > Gemmatimonadales > GWC2-71-9 > 20CM-2-65-7. Next base: position 3,606 of record DASYRZ010000191.1, read on the forward strand.
GATCGCGGTGAATACGCCGGCCATCACGGCGAAGGCCCACCCGGCGGTGATCACGATCCAGCCGCCCCCCTCGGCCTTCGAGCCCTTGAGCAGAACGCCGGCAACGACGCCGTTGCCCAGCACGATGAGCACCATCGTGCCGAGGAACTCACCCAGGAGTGGCGATGTCATGGACGCTCCTCACGCCGCGCGTTGCCAGGAATAATCGGGTAGAACTGGTTGCAGCGCCAACGAGTCCCGCCGGCTGTTTCGCCGGCGTCAGCGACACAGCCGGAACGCCCCGATCCGGGTCGAATAGGAGGTCGCGCCCTGCTTGAGATAGTCGCCCACATACCAGATCGTGCAGTCGTCACTCGGATCGACCGCGGTCTGGCTGTAATCCTCCCACCGCATCGTGTTGGTCTGCGGCGCCTCGCCCGCGGCAAGGACCGCTTCGCGCAGCGTGAGCTTGCCGAGCGGATCGTCCGCCAGGCGGCCGGCGAACCGCTGTCCCGCGTAGTTCGGCGTGCCGCCAAAGGAATAGCCGATTCCGATGTTGCCCTCGCGATCGATCGCCGGGCTGGCCATCCAGCGATAGTAGGCGTCCGGCGCGTACGTCCCTTGCTGCCGGAGTCGCAGACCGCGACCTGCGGCGATGGAAAACTCATACCACCGTACGCCACCGCCGAACGCCGCCGTCGCCACCGAGTGCACCGCGACGATCGATTCTCGCCCATTCACATTGCGGTACACCACGCGCGCCATGAGCTTGTCGCCTTGCGCGTCGAGGTGCAGATCAGTCTCGGGTTGACGGACGCAGGTGGTGAGCTGGCCGTCGCACAGGTAATGGTAGGGCGCCACGGTAATCTTCTCAGGACCCGTCAGGCGCGTTTTGGCCAGATCGCTCCAGTCCACCGCGAAGTTCCACGCGTAGATGCCGTCGTCGTCGAAATCGCCGCGCAACTGCGTCCCGCCGGCAGCGAGCACGACGTTCGGTGCGCCCGCCGGCGGCAGGGTCGGCCCGTCCAGATCGGCATTGTTCAGAAAGTTCACGCCCTCGACCACCATGCATTGCTCGGTGGCCGGCTCACCGCGCAGCATGTGACGCCGATCGACGGCGCAGGTGTGCTTTTGGATGACTTCGTCGCCCGTGCTGGTGGGCACGTAGTAGCCGTCGGGCCACACGGCGGGGCGCGGGTAATCGGGAAAGAGGGGCCGCAGGAACTCGTAGCGATAGTAGGAGCCGAGCGGATCGGCGCTCACACTGATCGCGTAGCACATCGAAAACGGGCCCTTCTCTTCAGGCGGTCGGGGAGGTCGAGCGCGTGGCGTCGTGTCGGGCGGCCCGGGCGGTACGACGGGCGGGACGAACAGCGGCGCGGCAGGACCCGGCTGATCTGGGACACCAGGCGGGCTGAGATAGGCCCGCTCCGAGGCTTTCCACTCCGCGGGTTGGTCGGGGCGTTCGCGACTCCGCGTGAAAATCGGCATTACGATCAGCCAGCGGTCGGCCAGTTGATCGTACCGTACTACGGCGTCGCCGTTGTTATGCGCCTCGCAGGCTCCACCGAAACCCTTGAAAAGAGTATTGGTCGGGACCGGACCATAGACGACCTCCCCGTTCTTGCGAAAGATCGCCATGCGCGTGTTGACGATTTGAAAAACGTAGTCTCGTCCGACGGCAAGCGAATTATCTGAGGGGTTGCGTGCCTCCCAGCGGCCATGCGGGCCCTGCAGTCCGACGCCGAGGCCGTCGAAGCTCGCGACGATGCGAGGAGCCGGGCGGTGCCCCTGCGCGGTCTGCTCGATGCTCGCGCCTGGCGATATCCGGGGTTTCGCCGGCCGCGCACAGGCGATGACGCCGGCGACGAGGGCCGCGGCTAGTGCCAGCGCAGCTGCTGAACCGAAGGCATGTGTCACTGCCGATCGAATTGCGCGAGCTCCAGGCGAAGCTGAGCCCCTTGATTGCCGAACTGTTCTTCCGTGCGCACGACGATGCGATCCCGCTTGGTGACCCAGTACCGCTCATCGACCTGTAAACGTCCGACGCTGCCATGCACCCTCACGATCCAGCAGTCGTACTCCCCGGCGGGCACCGTAATGTGTTCCGCACCATCCACCGCCAGCCGCAGCGGAATGAATTGTGGATCGACGTTCAGCTCGAGCACACTCGCCTCGATGCGCCACGACGAATCGACCGGCCAGCCCGCGAGCGCGGCGCGCAAGGCGTGGTAATTGAGGAAGGCGGCCTTGCCGAGCGGTACGTTCAGCGGAATCAACTGATTGCCCATGGTGAGGAGCCCGTGCGCCGTGTCGCCCACGATCGCCAGCATGAGCTCGCCATCCCCGATTTTCGCGTGACGACTCAGCGGATGGAGATCGGCGCGCCGCATGTCCACCGTATCGGCGCTGACAAAGTCCTGGTATCGCCACACACTCACGACCCGCCACGCCGCATCCTTGTCGACATTCACGGCTGTGACCGTGATGGAGCGGCTGCCCGCGTCCTGCGATTGTCCCTGGTAAATGACAGTCGACCGATATGTCGCCTGGGAAGGCGTGATCGCCGGCGTGGGCCGCTGGACCGCCGTGCTCAACGTCGCAGAAATCAGCCCCAACACTGCAGTCACCATGGCGAGACCCCCCCCTCCCCCTCCTCGTGTTCCGTTCCCTGTCAGGCCGCACTCGGCAGCGATGCCATCAAATGCTGGAGATCATACCCCTCTTTCCGTGCCCGAATCTCCAAATAGACGCGGGCGGCCAATGCCGATCGGAACGGCACGATGACCGCCGCCCATCCGAGCGAGCAGACGAGCCGGATAATAGAAGAAGGCGGCACGCCAAGCTCCATCAGAATGCGCGGAATCAGATAGGCGACGAGCACGACGAGAATCCAGAGCACCCCCATGGAGAGCACGATTCCCGTGAGCGACCCCAGCGCCAGCGAGCGACTCCGCAGCAGGCTCGCCCGCACGCCAAGGCCCTCGATGACGTTGACGGTCGGCACGGCAAAGTAGATCGCCAGGAAATACAAACCAGGCACGATCAGCAGGACGACACCAAGGTAAATGAGAAATACCCGGATCAGCGAGGAGAAGAACACGCTGATCCCTCGCTGCAACACTCGACGCCAGGTTTTACCAAACTGAATCGCCCGGCCGTGGAGCAGCTCCCACGCGCCGACAATGGTCACCGCCTCGAGGAGACCGTAGAGCCCGTACACCACGAGGCTCATGAGCAGCCTGATCCAGAGCGGTACGAATCGTTCGTTGAGGTAATACAGCGCCGCCATGTAGACGAGAAACGGGAACACGGAGAGCCGCAGCAGCGGCCAGAAGTAGCGCCTGCTGAGCACAATGGCATCGTCGATGCATTCGACGGCCACGCGCACCGGCAGGTACGACCGCTTCAGCCGCCATCTGGATGACAGCTTGCGGACCAACTGCAGGATCATTTCTCCAAAGCTTGGCGATCCCGGATTTGAGTCAAGACGCGCTCAGCAAAGTCGAGGCGTTCCTGCAGCTCCAGCAGCTGATTCGCGTAGCTGGCCAGTGTATTCTGCGCGTCTTCCAACGCGGCGGCTTGGTCCTCCAATTGCTGCCGCATCTCCGCAACGTCACTGGCCGGCGTGCTCCGGAGTCGTTGTGCCCAGTACCCGAAGCCCAGCGCGAGCACGCCATGCACGACGGCGTGGGTTGGCTCGGAGACAGCGATCGCGAAGCCCAGGCCGCCGACGTTGAAAACGGCGGCGACGGCGGCCAATCGCTGCAAGAGCGTAGTCTTGAGATTCACAGCTCAAAGATACGGCGTCAGGTCGGCTGCGCCGTCAGCCGCGCGGTCTTGCGTGGATCATTCATGTTGTGCGACCTCCGGGCTCTTGACGCCTTTGACGATGAGCCAGCCCGCGAGGACCAGCTCGAAAATCGCGACTGGGATCCACATCAGCTGAGTGACGATCCCCCTGAGGACTCCTGTGAACTGCAGCGGTAGCCCGACGACCACCAGAGCGGATCCGATAACGCCGAGCGATGCCAACCATGTGGGCACCATCCGGCCGCGCAGCAGCAGCCATGAGAAGATCGTGCTGCCGACGGCGAAGAAAGTTGCCGTGATCTGCCAGGGCTGGTGCAGGACGAACGCGGCGATCGCCTGCCCCGCCGCGGGATCCGGCATGCTGGGGCCGCTCGCCGGCGCGATCGACAGCAAGGCGAGTGTCACGGGGAGCGATGCGGCGCCGCTGACCCCTTCGGTGACTCGGCAGGTCAATCCGAGCATCGCCAGATCGCGATCCTGGTCGCGCGTGATCGCGTACAACGTCACGGCGAGTATGAGTGCGCAGAAGCATCCGACCATCGAGAGCACGACGGCGAGACGCACGCTCCCGGCATGCTGGGCCAGCCCCGCGAGCTTTGCCGCCATCGAGTCTCCGGCGGTCGCCCGCTCCATCAACACCATGCTGGGAAACGCGACGGCGATATAGAGGAGGTACGCGATTCCGGCGACTGTCGCGTTCGTTCTGCGGGTCATGGCCGTTCCGGCAAAGGGTGTACAGGCCCTACGGGGGGTGATGTTGCGGGATTCAACAGAACGGCTCCAAACTAGACTCATGAAAAAGGGACGTCTCAGCCGCCGCGGCTTCGTAAAGCGCTCGGCGCTGGCAGCGGTGACGCTGCCCCTGGCATCAACCCCCTCCCCGTCTGACCCTGCACGCTTGAAAATTGTGTGTGTCGGCGGCCATCCCGACGACCCGGAGTCGGGATGCGGTGGGACGCTCGCACAGTACGCCGCACTCGGACACACCGTGACGATCGTCTATCTCACGCGGGGCGAGCGCGGCATTGCCGGCAAATCGCTGGACGAGGCGGCGCGGATCCGATCCGCCGAGTCCGAGGCCGCGTGCCGCATCATCGGCGCGCAGGCGGTGTTCTTCGGGCAAATCGATGGCGCCACCGAGGTCACACGCGCGCACGTCGACGCCATGAGCCGGCTTCTCGCCGCCGAGAACCCCGATGTGATCTTCACGCACTGGCCGGTGGACACGCACATGGACCACCAGGTGGCCAGCATGCTCACCATTCGTGCGTGGATGAGCCTGCAGACTCCCCGGCTGTACTTCTACGAAGTGAACAGCGGCAGTCAAACCGAAGGCTTTCTCGCCAATACCTACGTCGACATCTCATCCCTCGTCGAGAAGAAAAAGGCCGCCCTGTTTGCCCACGTGAGCCAGGACGGAGCGGGAATCTGGCGCGAGCACCACGAGATCATCGCACAGTGGCGTGGCCGGGAGGCTGGCGTCGCCGCCGCGGAGGCGTTCGTGCACCTCAATCGTGATCACCTAACGGAGCTGCCGGGACTATGAAGAAGTCGATCGGCGACAACATGATCCCGAAGGACTGGGGCTTCGAGCGCGGGCTCGAGCTTGTCAAAAGGGCCGGGTTCGACGGCATTGAGCTGTGGCTGGGCGATGTCCCGTGGTTTCAGCTGTCCACGACCGACCCGCAGGTGCGCGAGCTACGGCGCAAGATAGAAAGCGCGGGTCTTGTGGTCTCGAACGTCTCGACCGGCTTGCATTGGTCGTCGCCCCTGTCGGCGCGCGATCCGACTGTACGCGCCCAGGCGAATCGCATCGTGGAGCGCCAAATCGAGACTGCGCAGCTGCTCGGCACCGACGCGATTCTGGTGGTTGCCGGGCTCGTGACCGAGGAAGTCCCCTACAACGAGGTCTATCAGCGGTGCGTCGACGCACTCAAGTCGCTCGGCGAGAAGGCCGCGCGCGCAAGCGTCAAGATCGGCTGCGAGAACTGCAACTCAGAGCAGCGCTTTCTCATCAGCCCCCGGGAGTTCTCGCAGTTTCTGAACGACGTGAACAGTCCGGCGGTAGGACTCCATCTCGACGTCGGCAACATTCACGACACCGGCTTCGCCGAGCAGTGGATCGAGATTCACGGGCCGAGGATCACGCGCATTCATTTGAAGGATGTGCTGAAGCATCGCGGGCGCTGCGGCGATCAGAGTGTCTACACGAATCTTTTTCTTGGCGACAACAACTGGCCCGCGATCCGGGCTGCGCTGACCAAGGTGGGCTATGACGGCTGGTTGATTGCCGAGATGGAAGCGCGCTACCGCTACGCGCCGGATCAGCAGTTTTACGATACGAGCCAGGCGATGGACCGATTGATTTCGGGGAGGCTCTGATGGACCTCACGCGACGGGAATTTCTCGGCTACACGGTCGGCGTGGTTGGCATGATGACGCTGCCCCAGCAGCCTCTGGCGCCGCCCCCGCCGCGGTCGGAGGCATTCCAGAGATGGTGGACCATGTATTCCGATCCGAACGGCTACGACTGCGAGTCCATGCGGGGCTACTGGACGGCGCTTTCACCGAAACAGTGCTGGGCCTCGGCGGGAGACCCGGATCCCTTCGCGCGCTTGTCGCTACTGATCGCGCCCTATGTCGTGTCGTTACTGCCCTACTTTGTCGACTGCCTGACTTGTGCTCTCCAACGTGGTACCACGGTTGTGATAGAATCGGGAGCGGGATTCTCCGATCACTGCACATTTCGCCAGCACCGCCGTTGGCTGCGCGAGAACTTGGCGATACGCGTGGTTTCGCCGCGCGATCCATGTGCGAATCAATCCCCAGCAGGCGTGCGCTATATCGAATTCACGTGGCCTCGCCGCGTCAAGATCCGGGATTTCAGCCGCGTCGTGCCGCCAGACGGGGCGGGCGACGACGTCATCGCGTGGGCAGGTGACCTAGCCGTTGCCACCCGTCGCCGCGTCGGGAAGGGCACGCTGATCTACCTGGGCTCACCGGTCGGGCCGTCGCTCTGGGCGGGGGACGTCGAAGCGACGCAATGGTTACGGAGCGTGCTGGACGGAGCTACTACCGAGCCCCTCGCATGAGCCGCTGAAACTCGGGAGAATCGCGCACAGACTCGAAATCGGGATCACGGTGAAGCCAGGGCCCAAATGTCCTGGCCGGCGCATCGTTGGTGAACGTCCCGACATGCTTCAGTCCTTCCCCAAATGCGGTGTGCAATAGTGTCAAGGCGCGTTCACGCTCGCCCAAGAGAGCCGCGATCCGGGCACGCCACAACGTGCCGTAGCCGTAGAGATAGGGCCGATCAAGGTGTTCCAGCCAGCCCGAAATCCGTAGGGCCTCACTGCGCTCACCTCGCCGCGCTGCGATTGCGCCGAGATGTCCTTGGGCGTTGATGTCCGTACGATCGCGCGCCACAAGCTCTGAGAATCCCCGGAATGCATCGTCCAACCGGCCCGACAAATACGCAATCGTGGGGGGCAACCAGGACTGCGCGGTGTGCGGGTTCGCAGGGAGGGACAAGGCCTGAATCAGCTCGATGGCACGTCGGAAAACGGTATCCGAAGCCTCCGACTGCCCATGTGCTCGCAGTTCCGCAGCCGCAATCATTAACACGCGCGGAAAATCGCCAGGCTCCTCGGGTGGCATCGCAGAGAGGTCTTGCAACAGCTGAAACAGCTCGTCAGTGCGACCGATTGCCGCCAAGGCAGCGATCTGGGGCTCCGCGACGCGGATGGAATTGGGATACTGGTTGCGTCCCCGCCGAGCTAGCGATAGTTCAGCCACATAGTCATCTGATAAATGATAAGCGCTGCAGTAGAAGGTCCAGTAGAACCACCATCCCCGGAGAAATTCCCAGTGGGGATCTAGCTGTTCAAAAGACGATATCGCTTCACTTGGCCGGTTGAGCCAGAGTTCATGCAACGCCACCTCCCACGCTGCCTCTGAGAGCGGAGCTCGTTCAGCGAGCGGCCGCAAGGCGGCGAGCGCCGCCGGAATATTGCCGCGAATGCGGGCGCTCAGGTTATCCAGCCGCTGTCGCTCGGATATCCGAAGTCGATCCCGCCGTCGCTCGAGAGTCGTGACGAGCGAATCAGCGCGCGCATTCTGCCCGGAGACGAGCATGAAGCTCGCTGCCGCCAGCAGAGGAGTACTGAAGGTTGTGTCGAGGCGAGCAGCACGAAACCAGTGTTGAATGGCGCGATCAAAATCCAGGTGAGACAAGATGTCCGTCCCGGCGACAAACTCCTTGTAAGCCGTAAAACTTGGTGGATGATCACCGCTCGCCCGCCACTCTACTCCGGGAGCGACGAGCGTTGCCACTCCGTCCACGACATCCTTGCCGAGCGCAGCAAGGGGCTCGAGCGGTGAATCAAGGGGTGCAGACCGCGGCGCCGGCGTGTATAGAGTCGCTCCACTCGAGGCCTCCGTGATCCGCGCCTGAAACCGGACTGAGTCCGACAACCTGTAGTAGGCGAGGGAAACCACTGTTCCGGCGCGCGCTCCCCGCGCAATTTCCGCGACACGTTCGAGAGTGGTGTCGTTCACCGCTGATGCGAGCACGCGCTGATCGACTACTTCCACCAAACCTGTTGCCTGAAGTTCTCTAATCAACCAGTCCGCCGTAATCTCACCGATCGCGCTTAACGATGCGTCGCCGGTTTGGTTCTCGAACGGCGTAACGAGCACGCGGCGCGGATTCGACTCACTATGACTCAGCCAAATGAACGCAACTGCAACCGCGGCCACGATAATGATGCCGAGACGAGCTGCCACGGTGCGGGTTCGCCCGGTACGGCGTGGGGATGGCGCCTCGCGCGCCGCCTCGGCCAGGGCCGTGCTGAACGAAGCTGCGGTCGCGTATCGATCCGCCGGGACTCTCGCAAGCGCCCTCAGTACAACACGATCGAGTCCCTCTGGAACAGTGTCTCGCACCGTTCGCATCGTGCGCGCTGGCTCTACCGATTTGCGGGCTGCGATTGCCTGGACGCTCGAGCCGGTAAAGGGCGGATCGCCGACGAGCATCTCGTACAGAACACAAGCAAGACTGTAGATGTCGCTACGGGCGTCGATCGCATGGCTCGCGGCAGACTGTTCGGGACTCATGTAGGCTGGCGTTCCAATGGCTATGCCGGTCGCGGTTAGTTTCTCGCCCGCGAGCTCAGCCACCGCGCGTGCAATCCCGAAATCCGCAAGAATCGCCTGGCTGCCTGAGAGCAGGACATTCTCCGGCTTCACATCGCGATGGATGACCCCATGCGCGTGAGCGTACTCCAGCGCGTCAGCGATGTCGGCCGTGATCCGGAGGGCATCTTCGATGGTCAGTTGTTTCTCGCGGTCGAGGCGTTCACGCAGCGACTCACCTTCGACCCACGGCATGACGTAATAAGGAAGCGAGTCCACGGAACCGGAGTCGAACAGCGGCAGGATGTGCGGATGCTGCAGCGCCGCGGTGACACGGATTTCCTGGAGGAACCGGTCGGGTCCCAGCGCACTAGCGAGCTCCGGTCGGAGAACCTTTATCGCGACCGCTCGGTTGGCTTGCTTTGAGTCCTTGGCGAGGAATACGGTCGCCATCCCACCGGCGCCGAGTATCCGGTGAATCGAATACCGGCTGTGTAGTGCATCCTTGAGCCGCTGCAGGAGATCGGCCACCCGCGAACTTTGGCCCAGAGCGAGCGGCTCGGCAAGGCGCTGGTGCGCCGCTCTCGACGCCCAATTGTCTCGCCAAGGCGTACCTTATCCGCCGTGATCGCTGCCCGCACGCTCGGCGTTACCGGTCTCGCACTCTGTCTCTCCACGACCCTTGGAGCACAGGCCGCGAGCCGCCGCGCGCTCGTGTGGGGCGGCGATGCGGAAGGAGGCGCGCCGTTCGTCGAGGCCGACCCCGCTGATCCGTCGCGCGTGCGCGGCTTCGACGTCGAGGTCGCCGACCGCATCGCGCGAGGCCTCGGCGGTGGCCGCAGCGCGCGGTTTCAGCAGGTCCAATGGTCCGACATCGACCAATCGGTCGAACGCGGTGACTTCGCCATCGGCCTCTCCGGAGTGGAGGACACCCCGGCGCGCCGTGCTCGCCACGCCGTCACGCTGCCCTACTTCGAGTTCCGTGAGGTGCTCGCGGTGCGACCCGCGGACGCGAGCGGCATCCACAGCCTCGCGGATTTGCGCGGCCGCCGCGTCGCGACACTCGGCGCCACCATCGCCTACGAGCTGCTGCTCGGCGCGCGTGATTCAACCGGAGTGATCCCCATCTCCTACGACGACGACGTCCACCCCTACGGCGACTTGGTCACCGGGCGGGTGGACGCGGTGCTGCTGGATCACATCATCGCGCAACGCGCCCTGCGGCGCCGGGGCGGAACCGGATTCGTCATCCTCGACCAACCCGTGGCCGTCGGGCATTACGTCGGTGTGCTCGCGCACACGGATACGGCGTTACGCGACTCCGTGGATGCGGTGCTCCGTGAGGCGATGCGCGACGGGTCGCTGGAGCAAATCTTCAGGCGCTGGGGGGTGTGGGACGTCACGCAGGGCGCCCTATTCGAACGTGTGCTCCGTGCCGGCACGGCGGCGGCGCCGCCGGGGGCGGGGGCGGGGGCGCCAACAGAGGGCACGGCGGCGTTCGCGTATCTGCCATCGCTTGCGCGCGCGGCCGCTGTAACGCTGCTCGTCTCCGTGCTCTCGATGGCGCTTGCCGTCGTGGTTGGACTCGCGTTGGCATCGGGCCGGGTATACGGAGCGCGCTGGCTGCGGATCATCACGACGCTGTACATCGAGATCATTCGCGGCACGCCACTCTTGCTGCAGCTGTTCGTGATCTATTACGGTCTCGCCGGATTCGTGAAGCTACCGGCGTTTCTGGCCGCCATCCTGGCGCTCGGCCTGAACTATGCCGCCTACGAGGCGGAGATCTACCGCGGGGCGCTCGAGGCGGTGCCGCGCCCCCAGCTCGAAGCGGGCCGCACGCTCGGCTTCTCGGAATTTCAGATCCTGCGGCTGATTCGCGGGCCACAGGCGCTGCGCTATGCGCTTGCACCGATGACCAACGATTTCGTCGCCCTCCTCAAGGACTCCGCGCTCGTGTCGGTCATCACGGTGGTCGAGCTCACCAAGCAGACCGCGATCTACGCCACCAATGTGGGGAGCTGGGTCGTGCCCGGCGTGTTGTGCGCCATCGTGTACCTCGCGATGTCGCTGCCGCTCTCGCGCCTGGCGCGCCGGCTGGAACGCCGCTGGGGAGCAGCGGAGGCGAGGGCCCGCGCCGCATGACTGCCTTGCTCGTCATCGATCGGTTGTGCGTCCGCTACGACGGGCGGGAGGTGCTCCGCGCCCTGTCGCTCGAGGTCAGTCGCGGCGAGTTCGTGGCGCTCATGGGTCCGTCAGGGGTCGGGAAAACAACCGCGCTCCGCGCTGTGGCGGCGCTGCAGCCGTTCGACGAGGGGCATGTACTCGTCGAGGGATTCGCGCTCTCACCCGGGCCGGTGCCGCCGGAGTCTCACCTCGTGCCGCTGCGGCGCAGCGTGGGATTCGTGTTCCAGGCGCACGCGCTGTTCGAGCACCTCAGCGCGCTCGACAATGTGACGCTGGCGCTGCGACACGTGCTCGGCAAAGGCCGCACAGAAGCCGATGCCATCGCCACGACACTCCTTGCCGAGCTGGATGTCGGCCCGCGCGCGGGGGCGTGGCCGCGGCAGTTGTCCGGGGGTGAAGCGCAGCGCGTCGCGATCGCGCGTGCCCTGGCGCCGGATCCGGCGCTGCTATTGATGGACGAGCCGACGGCGGCGCTCGATCCGGCGCGCCGCAGCGCGCTGGGGGCCACGCTACGCCAGCTGTGCGGGCGGGGGCGCGGCTTGCTCGTCTCTACGCACGACGCGGAGTTCGCGCGAGCGCATGCGGATCGTCTTGTAATCTTGACGGCCTGACGGCCGGGCGGCCGGACGGTCTGAGACTGACGGCCCGACGGCCGGACGGCCGGACGGTCTGAGACTGACGGCCTGACGGCCGGACGGCCGGACGGTCTGTTTGACCGCGGTTTGATCACCAAAGACTACCCTGCGCACATGAACTCCTACGAACGTCTCGAGGCCTGGCAGGCCGCCCATCGGTTTGTGCTGTTGGTGTATCGGACGACACGCGGCTTCCCGATGGAGGAGCGCTTTGGCCTGTCTTCCCAGCTCCGTCGAGCTGCGTTTGCGGTTGCGGCCAACATTGTAGAGGGATCGGCGAAGAAGGGCCCGCGTGAATTCCGCCGCTATTTGGACATCGCGGTGGGTTCGGTCGCCGAACTCAGATACACGCTACGTCTGGTCAAGGACCTGGATTTGCTTAGCGATGATCAATTCAACGATCTCGAGAGCGAACGTGACAAGGTAGGTCGCCTCACCTGGGGACTCTACCGATCGATGCGGCGGGCAATCGACACCAGAGGATGATGGCGCCGTCAGGCCGTCCGGCCGTCCGACCGTCCGGCCGTCATTTGCTACAAGCCGGGATGGGCGGTCCTATCTGCCCGGTGAAGTGGATCAAGACCGGCAGATCGAGGTCCGGGCGTCCGGCGACCGCCGACATCGATTTGAGCCTCAGCTCCAGGCTGAATCCATCCTGCCACCAGATGTAGCGATCCGTGTCACACGTGGTGGCGGGACCGAACTCGCCGACCATCTGGCGTGTGAGCGAATCGAATACCGGCACGACGTTGGGTCGCCACCCCGCCTTCCAGCTGCGCGCAAACCAGACGATCCGGCCGGTCGAATCACGCAGCAGGCTGAACGTTTCGCGCGATGCAAAGTCGCCCGTACACAGCGTGAACGGCCCCTTTACGGGGATCGTCACGCTCGCCGGTCCCGCTCGACATTTCGGCGGGTTGACCGGTGGAGCGATGTAGGTAGGCAGCCGCGCGAGAGGGTTGGGAGGCCCAGCTTTGCAGCCGACAACCGCGATGATCACCGCAACACCGAACCAGGCTGTTCTCATCTCAGACTCTCGAAAGCGGCGCATCCCCCAACACAAGCGGATACGCCAGGGCCGCCAACACCGTATGCGAGCCGGCGAGGAGCCACAGGTTGGGCCAGCGCCGATACAGGAGAGACCAGACGATTCCCCCCAGGAACGTGAGCGCCATCAGCGCGCGATTCCCGAAATGCACAGACGCGAACGCCACCGCGGTGACGAGCACCTGCAGCGCCGGAGCGCGCACCAGCGCTCTCAATCGCTGGTGCAGCAGGCCCTGAAACGCAAATTGCTGAACCAGTGCCCACGCCGGGTACAACGCGAGCAGGACGAGGACAGCTCGCCACGAAACCGTCGCGCCCCGCAGCGCGCCTATCGTCACGAGACCGGCCGCCGCGACCAAGGTCGTGAGCCCGATGGGCAGGAGACCGGCGCGCAGGTTGTCGGCTCGAAATCCCAGGGCGTGCCACGACTCGGTGCGCCGCCGGACGAGATAGATCGTATACGCGGCGAGCACGATCCCGACGGCGAGAAACGACCATCGCTTGGGAACGTGCAGGGCTTCGAGGACGAGGTAGCCAACCGCGACGCCGCCCACGGCGAGCACGTCAATGATCGCGTGCTGACGAGAAACCGCGGGGACGACCTGAGTCATCACCGCAACACGAGGTTCACGTGGATGGTCTGTGCTGGGCGATTTGGTTACGCGGCGTTCGGCTCATAGACGCCGAATGCCCAATGATGAGTCGATGGGAATCGTGGACCACGCCACCCCCGTGCCCGAAGTGCCGCCGCGATCATGATATTCATCAGCCCGTGTCCCACGAGCACGACCACGTTGCACGCCTCGGCGTGGGCGTTCAACAGCGCCGCGGCGCGCGCCGCGCGTTTCCGCGCGGCCCACACGCTCTCGACACCGGCCGACCAGCCGCAGAACCACGCCGAGCGCGCGAGCCAGGTCCAGACAGTCGGCCGCAGCCGCAGGCTCGACCGAATCGTAGACGGCAGCTCGGCCTCCCGAAAGGAGGCATCGACCAACGGCTCGGCGGTGGGCGCGAGCAGCCGCGCGGAATCGCGCGAGCGCCGCAACGGACTCGTGACCAGGCATGTCGCGGTCGTGATGAGCCGCTCGAGCTCGGCGCTGGGACGGTCCGAAGGATCGAGCGGAGCTGCATCCTCACCGCGCCGCCACTCGCCGAACGCGTGGCCCGCGATCGGCGTCCGAAAGTCCCAGGCAGGCCTGCCGTGCCGCGCGAGAATAATTCTCATGCCGGAGGCGATGTCGTCCGAACAAGAGCTCTGCCCCGGATCTTGAACCCGAGCCACGCAATCAGGATGGCGGGGAGCAGCACGACGATCGCCTCCTGCAGCAGCTGAGCGACGAGGGCACCGTTGGGAGCTCCCAGCGGGGTCCACGGAAAGCGAAATCGCTGCGCGGAAAACGGCACGAAGAATCCGACGCCGAGGGAGTAATGCGAGAGCGCATCCAGAAAACCGTGGGAGAGAAGCGCCAGACCGAGTACCACGGCAATGCGCCCCCGTTGCCGTCGCCACGGCTCGTTGCTGAAGAAGATGAGCGCGATCAGCACAGCAGCGCCGAGCGCGAAGACGAGCGAATGGGTGAGTGCGCGATGCGCCAACGGCGAATTCTCGGCGAGATTCAGCGGCGACCAGATCACATCGATGTCCGGCAGCGCCGCGCACGCGGCGCCGGCCACGCACACCCGTGCGGCAGGCGGGGCCGGTTGAGTCCAGGCGGCGATCGCAAAACCAACGGCGGCGTGTGAAATGGGGGTCGGCACGGCGACTGGTCAGAAGCTGGCGCGGCCAGCGGTGATGACGCGCAGCACCGATTGCTGGCTGAACCGCCGCTTGTATTCGGCGATGATCGCGACGATCGCGGAATCCGTCGCGGGGGAGCGGGTGGGGTGGACGACTTCGAGCACGAAGCTTGGCTCCCGGCTCGAGTGGCCCGAGGAATCGCGCCACGCGCCTTCGGCACTCCAGAACGTGAAGCCGGCGGGCAGGCGCTCGCTGACGACGTCTCGCACAAACACCGACCACACGGAATCGGACACCGCCAGCGTGCCACCGCTGTTGCGGCCGAAATACAGCCGCTCCGTCACGATTGGCTGCGCGGTCCCGCTGGACCGAATCGCCGGCGGCGGAGCGCAGCCCCACAGCAGCAGCAGAAACGGGGCATACCGTCGCATGTCGCCATAATCTACGCCGCGCTTGCTGCCCGCGGGTCGGAGCGGGGGGGGCTTTGGACTGGAGCTAGTGCAGTGTGATTCCGAAGTAGAACACGTGCGCGTTGAAGCCGGGATTCTCCCGCGCGGTGTTCGCATTGGACAGGTGCGTAAACCGGTAGCCCACGATGTAGGTGCGACGCTGTCCAAGGCGGAGCCCTCCACCGGCAGTCACCAGGAAATTCAGCGAGCGGGCCTCAGGTTCGGGCATCGCGCGCGCGAACGCTACCCCGCCGCCACTCGCCTCCGCGAACGCCGTCGCCCGCGGACCGAGCTGGAATCCGAGCCGCAATCCGACGGGGGCGAGACCCGCGCCAACATCCGGCCCGTCCCCATATGGGAATGCGAAAAATGTCGAGTCAGTGTGCGATGCATTGTAGAACCAGCTCCCCAGGAGCTTGGGGACTCGGGTCGCAACCACCAGCGGCATGACCTCCCCAAAGTAGCTGGCGCTAAAACGGTGCCAGCGAAGGAACGGGCGCGTCACGAAGACCCCCGTGATCAACAACTGGCGATCGGGGACTCCACCCAGGGATCCGGTGACGGCCGACGGACCGCCGCCAGCCAACGCGCCAATCTCCCATTTCCTGGACTGCGCCTGGGCAGTCGTCGCGACGGCGAAAGCGAAGACGGCAGCGCATGCGGTTGGTCTCGACATAGCCTGGGCAGCGTGTTTTTGAGGTGGAGGTTCGTACCCCCCACGCGAGCGCCGGTTCAGCCGCGCGCTGCGGGCCTGCTAACGAAGCACGGGCGCGATCGACTGGGCCACGCCCGGACATTCCCCGGCCGCACGCGGCCGGACCTCGAGGATTTGCTGCACGTAGAAAGAACGCTCGCCGCCATAGATGCTCCCGGCGTGTCCGCTCACACCGCGCAACCGTACGAAGACCGGCTCATGCGCCATGGCGGCGGCGTGATACCGCGCCGCGAGGGCAGAGTCCTGGATCGTGACGGCGATCTTCGCGTTGTCGCAGGGGAAGAACGTGCCCAGACTGTCCTGGCTGATGTACATACCGCGCACTTCCACCGGCCGGTGACACGCCGCGGCAAATGCCGCTGCCAGAAACCCGACACAGACCCAGCGCGCGACCCTCATGGCATGAATCAGGGCTTTTCGGGCTCGAGCACGGTGGAAGGAAATATTCGGGCCGGATCGGTATGGAAGTTGACCGAGGTGACGATCCAATCGCTCGCCGGCCGGTACGCGACGAACATGGCGTACACCGGCTGGCGCTCGAAGACCAGCACGAGATAGACGCGCTTCACGTGCGGTGTGACGTCCACGATCTTGACGACATCCCAATCTTTCAGCGCCCCGGCGTAGGTGACGAGCTCCCGCAGCCCATGCTCGAGCCCCGTCCGCTTGCCGCTGTCGGCCGGCGTCGTCCACGTCCTGGTCCAGGGCGCCACCGCCGCGGCCGCGGGATCAGTCCCACCCGTGCGCAGCGCCTTCAGTCCCTCCTCGATCGGCGCCGGTACCTGTCCCTGCGACTGCAGCGCGCGACCGCCACACAGCAGCATCACTCCGACGATGACGGCGATAGTCTTCATCTGTCCTCGCGAAACCAGCTGTGACCGATGATCACACCAAAGCCTCCGTGCCCGTCATTCCTGCGGCGGCTCCTTGAGCAGGGAGGCCCCAATCTCCGCGCCGATGCGCATTCCCCACCGCTGCCCCAACGCGGCGCTCTCGGTGACGAGACCTGGTTGGAGCTCGCGCAGGTGCCGCCCGACGGGAGACTGATAAAAGGCGACCATGGCCTCGAGCTCTTCCTGCGTGAAGCGGCGCGCGTACAGGACCGCAATGCTATCCATCAGCTCTGGCGCGGCCTCGACGAGCTTGGCCTCCACGCGGCTCCAAAACTCCGCCGGGATCTGCGGATTTACCAGCCTTTGTGCCGGCAGGTTCGCGCGCATCGCGGCAATCATCGTCTCGATCGACCCGCTCGCATCGAGGACGCGGTGCGCCGCAGCGAGGCGTGCCGGGCTCGGTACAGTGGTGGAGTCTTGCCCACGGGCGGTCGGAACCGAGAGGTACGCCACGCAGCAGGCGACCAGCAGCGCAAAACGACTCAACCGAATCATTGAACCTCCGGCGGCAGCATCGCGATGAAGGGGATGAAGGGGGCGATGTAGGTGATCCATGGCATAGGTGTTCAAGCTGCGCCGCGCGCGCCAAAACGCAACAGCCACACGATGCCCCCAACGATCAGCAGGATCGCGATGCCGAGCAGCACGCGCGAAACGATCACGGCGACTGATACTCCGGATAGACCTTGATCCAGTGGGTACGCACTTGCGGCCGCAATTGATGGCCGAGGGAGTTGGAGACCAGGATGCGCGACGGCTGCAGCGGCATGTGACAATCCGCGCAGCGTCCCTGCAGCGCGTTTCCGTAACGCGGAAAGAGACCACAGCTCCGGAGTGTGTGACACGTGAGACAACGCCCGGCGAGCGCGGCGACGTCCCGCTGCTCGCGGTGCACGTCGTGGCAGGTGGCGCAGGTCATTTGCGAGGAACGGAAGCACACACTGCGCTCCAGCAGGGCGACCTGGTTGCCGTGCACGTCGACCGTCCCGGTATCGGGCGGGTTCGACAAGTCGAACCGCTTCTCGAGCTGTTGCCCGGGGACGAAGGAAAACGGCGCCGTGCGAAGCGGCGCCGTCCCGCTATGACACAGAGCGCACGCGTCCACCTGGCGCGCGCGGGGCAGGCGCGCCGGGTTCACGATCGCGCGGGGCCGCAGCCCAGCCAGCACCGACCGTTCGCGCGCGACATGGTCCCGCCCCGACCCGTGACAGACTTCGCAGGTTATCCCGAGGAGTGTGCCGGTCGGCTGATACCGATTCAGGACGTTGGAGTCGGCCACCGACTGGAACCCGGATGAGTGACACTCCAGACAACGCGGATAAATGGGGCGATCGAAGTTGAGTACTCCGTCCCGGTATCCTGGGCTGTTGGTCCATCCGAACCCCGCCCAATTGGACACCGGGTGCTGGTACAACCGGTCACCGCGCCAATAGAGATAGGACTGACCCTTCCGCACGCCGGTGACGATGTCAATGCGCTCGCGGCGTATCGACGTGTCTGGCGCGTGTCCCTGGACCGCGGTTTCATAGAAGCCCGTCGCCGTGGAGTCCATCCGGAAGTACAGATTCGGATTCGCGGTCCGCAGCACATTCTCGCCGGGGTTGAAGCGGCCCTGAATGGACGCGCGGGTCGGCAGGGTCGAGGTCAGGCGATGGGCGGTCTGCTCGAAGCTCGCCAGCCCCGTGTGACAACCGAGACAGGTCGAGTCTCCGACGGCGTTGTCCGCGCGTACTGGCTCGATGGGATTGCTCGCCGCGACGAGCCCGATCGTGACGCCTGCCGCCCCGAGCAGCGCGAGCCCGGAGATCGTCCGCCAGCGAACCCTCACGCGGCCCCAGCGTCCCCCCTCTCCCGACGGGAGAGGGGGTCAGGGGGTGAGGTCCACCGCAAATTCCACCACATCGCCAGCGGCCCCACCATCGCCAGCGCCAGAATCGGCGGTGATACGTAGAACGGGCGCAGCAACGACAATTGATAATCGCCGGCGAGTCGAATGAGCGTCTCGACCAACGCGACGATGGCTACCACGATCATCCTGCCTCGACGCGTGCCCACCGTGGTCCGCGGATCCGTCACCATGAAGAAAACGAACAGCTGATACATCGGTCCGGTGATCGGCGCGAGCTCGGCGAACAGCGGCCCCCCGACGATGAAGTGGCGGAGCACGGCAAAGACGATGAAGCAGGCGACGTAGGTCAGCGTGACGTGCAGCACCCGCGCGCGCCACGCGATCACGAGGCCGAACGCC
>DASYRZ010000192.1:0-10084 GCA_036003865.1 Gemmatimonadales bacterium
TGGGGATTGGTCGCCGCGTCACGTCCCAATGCCGAGGACATACTTGCCGGGCAGGCCGGCACGGGAGCACGGATCGCAAATCTGCGGATCAAGGTGCGGGCGCGCTGGACCGATCTGCTCATCACCGGGCTCACCGCCGGCCTGATCAGCCCCCGCTCGGTCACATTCGAGGGAGTGGTCGTTCCTTCATCTATAAGGCCGTGACTTCGTCCACATCACGATCACGCCGCAGCCCGCGTTCGAGCCGCTGTACTCCCCCGGAATCTCCCCCGATCCGCGATAGACCTCGATGCCGTAGATGTCGCGGATCGGCGTGTTTTCGTGGAAGGAATGGACTTCGATGCCGTCGATGTACCAGGTGGGATGGCAGTTCGGGGTACGGGCCATGACGGCGTAGCACTCAAACCGCGATTGATCGCACTGGATACGAACCCCCCGCACGGTTCGCAGCGCATCCCCAACCGAGCTGTAGCTCTGCTTCTTCAGGTCGTCCCAGCGGAAAAACGCCCCCAGTTTGCGCACGCGCCGCCGTTCGAAGTCCACGTAGCGGGGCTGGAGCACTTCGGCGCGTGCCTGCACGACCACTTCCGGCAGCATGAACCCGTTGAAATCGAGTGCGAACTGGCGATAGATGGTGCCGGAATCGGGCATGAAGACCTTGAAACGGCCCTCCTCGTACCCCAACAGTTGAATCGAGAGATCGACGTTGCCGCGGGGGAGCTTCTGGAGGCGGAAAAAGCCCAAGGAGTCCGACGTGGCGACGGGGGCGGTGTCAGCGCCCATGCGCACAGCGGCGCCGATCAGTGGCTGTCCCATCTCGCTATCCAGGACGCGGCCACGCAGCGTCGCCTGGGCGGCGGCCGCCACTGGGCCGATGACGGCCCCCAACAGGGCGGCCAACAAGGCTCTGGTCATCATTCTAAAAAGCCTCTAGCGGGACTCTTAATAGAAGGTAAAATGAAGCACTGGCGCTAGTCCTGGGCCATGGTGAACCCTCGAAGTCTGTTGTGCCGTCACGTCCGGCCGTCGGGCGTGGACCAAGGGGGTCTTGTACGAGGCGCTATACCACTGCGCAGTGCCGTTCCTTCCGTATTTCCTCTTCACACCAGAGGCTGCTTATGCGCGTGCCTAAGTTGTTAGCGGTCGTATGCTTCCTCACCACGCCGCTCGCGGCCCAAGATGCCGTCATCAAGGGCCGCGTCACCGCCCGTAGCGGCGAGCCGCTTGGCGGCGCCAACGTTCTCGTGGCGAACACGAACGTAGGCGCGGTCACCGGCGCGAACGGGACCTACACACTCACCGTCGGTGCGGCGGTCGTTCGTGGGCAACAGGTCGTCCTGACGGCGCGCTACATCGGGCACAAGCCGCAGACGCGCACGATCACGCTGTCCGCGGGCGAGCAGGATCAGGACTTTACGCTGGAAGCCGATCCACTGCGGCTCGAGGAAGTGGTCGTGACCGGCGTGGCGGAGGCGACGGACAGACGAAAACTCGGCTTCACCGTCGGCTCGGTGAATCAGGCGCAGTTGCAAGCCGTTCCCGGCGCCAATGCGCTGGAGGCAATCCAGGGCAAGATCGCCGGCGTCCGCTTCGTGCCGCAATCCGCGGCGCCGGGCAGTGAACCCGCGCTCAAGTTGCGCGGCGCCACGAGCATCTCGGGCAGGCAGGATCCGCTCTACATCGTGGACGGCGTCATCTCCCGTTATGGGATCGCCGATATCGCGCCCGAAGACGTGGAGCGGATCGAGGTCGTGAAGGGTGCCGCGGCCTCGTCGCTGTACGGCTCCAATGGCGCCAACGGCGTCGTCCAGATCTTCACGAAGCGCGGCAGCTCGATCGCCGAAGGCTCCATGCAGGTGACGTTGCGGACCGAAGCCGGCGTCAACACCATGCCACGTCGGATGCAGTTCTCGCACTCGCATGCCTGGGAGATGGAGATCAGCCCCGGCTATTGCTTCGCGCAGGATACCACGTGGACCGTTGATCCCGTCGGCAACTACTGCCTGAATGAAGACGGGGGCCGCAGCACCAAGCCCGATGGGATCGCGGACAACCCGTTCGTAGTTCAGCACGACCATTGGAACGCGATGATCAACAACGGGCCGTTCGCGACGCAATACGTGTCGCTCGGCCAGCGGCGTGGCACCACGAACTTCAACGCGTCATTCGAGAACACACGCAACGAAGGCGTGATCTTCGGGCTCGGCGGGTACACGCGGCGCAATGTCCGCCTGAATCTCGACTACCAGGTCCGGCCCAACCTGGACGCCTCGTTCAGCACGTTCTACGGAACCTCGAACAACGGTCGCGCCTCCGAGGGGACCGGCTCCCCGTTCTACAGCCTCATGTTCGTCCAGCCCGACGTGGATATCACGGCGTGCTGCAATCCCGACGGATCGCCGTATGTCGCCGAGGTGCCATTGAGCGGCGATGTCGCCAACGACGCGAACCCGCTCTATGAGCTGGCGAATCGGAAGATTACGCAGGATCGCAATCGCTTCACCGGAGCCGCCAAGCTCCGCTGGCGGATGTACGACTGGCTCTCGGCGGAGGGCAGCTTCGGCTACGATCAGGAAGGGGAGTTCTACAAAGACCTGATCCCCCGTCCGTACTACACGTCGTCCGGGGGCGAGCCGGATCCCGGGTCACTGTTGGAGCGGACGCTGAACGGCTACCAGTACAATACGGGTGTGACGCTCACCAGCATCCGTCGCTACGGCAACATCACGAACACGATCAAGCTGGGCACGCTGTACGAGAGTCAGCGAAACCGCGGGTTGCAATCGTTCGCCGGCACCTTGAGGATTGGTAATGTGCCGGAATTCAGCAGCGTGGACCGGGCCAGCGTTGAGCCGCGGTCGGCGGATACCACGATCCGCAACGTCAATTACTTCGGTGTGACGACGTTCGACATCAAGGATCGCTACATCATCGACGCGCTCGTGCGTCGCGACGGATCGTCCCTCTTCGGGCCAGAAAACCGCTGGGCAACGTACTATCGGGTGTCCGCGGCGTGGCGCGTGACCGAGGACGTGAAGGTCCCCGGTATCGATGAGTGGCGGCTGCGGGCGTCGTACGGGACGGCAGGTCTGCGACCCTGTTTCGATTGCCAGTTCGAGATCCTCACGGTGACGTCCACCGGGTTCGATAAGATCATTCGCGGCAATCCAGCTCTCAAACCGGCTCAGGCGTCCGAGCTGGAACTGGGCACGAACTTCGATTTCGGGGGCGGACGGTACACGGTCGAGTACACGTACGCCCGCAAGGACAGCAAGGATCAGATCTTGCTCGTGGACCTCCCGGCACTGACCGGCTACCGAGAGGGTCAGTGGCAGAATGCCGGAGGTCTGCGGTCGAATACCCATGAGATCACGTTCGCGGCGCGGCTGATCAACACGCCCCGGACCGGCCTGACGTTGAACATCGTGGGCGACCGCACGCGCCAGAAAATCACGGACTGGCGCCTGCCCACCGGCCTGCCGCTACCGGAACGGCTCTACGCCTTCGAGCAGATGCCGGCGGCATTCTTCCTCGGGCCGAACCGCGATCTCGGTGTGCTCTACGGCAACCACTGGGTTCGCGACGTCAACGAGCTCTATGACGATCCAGCCAAGGCGGCGCTGAACGGACCCGGGCAAGCCTGGAGTCCCGACAGCGTGATGATCAACGAGGATGGGTACGTCGTCCGGAGGAGCGCCTACGGCACCAGCGCCGAGCGGGCGATCAAGTATGTCTACTGCAAGGTGCCGCTGCCGGGCGGCGGTGGGTGCAGACGCACCGATAACATCGTGGAGATCGGGAATGCCAATCCTGACTTCAATCTGAGCTTCGGCTTGGCACTCAACTATCACCGGCTGGCGGTGAACGCGTTGCTCGACTGGTCCTACGGCGGTCAGCTCTATAACGGGACGCGGCAATGGGCGTTCCAGGCAACGCGCGATCGCGTACAGGATCAAGCCGGCAAACCCCTCAACGACGCGACGTGTGGCGTCGTGTCCGACCCCATGCCCTCTTGCCCGCGCAAGGCGTTGGGCTATTACGGCGTGGGATTCTACAACGGCCTTGAATCGAATGACTTCTTCATCGAGAGCGGGTCGTACGCCAAGCTGAAAGAGCTTTCGTTCAGTTATACGCTCGGCAGCGAGCAGCTGCGGCGGATCGGGCTATTGCACAGCATTCGCGAGCTGCGACTCGCGTTCATCGCCCGTAACCTGTTCACGATCACGAAGTACACGGGGCTCGATCCGGAAGTGTCAGGGCTCCAAGGCGATCCGTTCCAGGTCAGGATGGATTGGTTCCAATATCCGCAATTCCGGACCTTCACGGGCAGCATCGAGCTCGGATTCTGAGGAGACGCGCCATGAACCTACATCGGGAGATTTCCATGCCGCGGTTGTCATCCTACGCCGCCGCACTCGTCGTGCTCGCGACCGGAGGCTGTGACCTCTCGGTCGGCAATCCAAACGCGCCTGACGTTCCGCGCGTCATTCAGGATCCGGCTGGTCTCGAGCAATTGCTGACCGGCGCGCTGCGGACCTGGGTGGAGACGCGCGAGAACTACTTCATCATGCCGCTCAACGCGCAGGCCGATAATTACACCGCATCGTGGAACAACGCGGCGATTCGCTTCTACAGCTCCGTGGGTTCCGACTGTCCGGTACGGTGCGGCTGGTCGAACAGTGCTACGGCGGCCGAGGCGACCGGCGGTCCGACCGTCGCGGCTGCGTGGTACGGGTACCACACCGTGCTTTCGTCAGCGAACGACGTGCTCGACGCCATCGCGGCCGGAAAGTGCTTCGATGACGATTGTACCGTCGATAGCACGTTGACCACGCGTAACCGCGCGTTCGCGAAAATGCTGCAGGGCATGGCCCTCGCCGGCATTGCGCTGATGTACGATTCAGGATTTGCCGTGGACGAAAACACGGACATCAGCAATCCGCTCGCGATCCCGTTCAATAGCCGCGCACAGGTGCGCGACCTGGCGCTGCAGAAATTCGAGCAGGCCTGGACGGAGGCGGCCGTCTATCCCACCTGGAGGGTGGGCTCCAACTGGTTCGGGTTAGGGAGTGGCGTCAGATACAACAACACGCAGCTCAGGCAGGCGATCCGCACGATGCAGGCGGAGCTGGTCGCGCTGTGGCCGCGCAACAGCGCGGAAAACACGGCGGCCGATTGGGCGGCGGTGGTCACCTACGCGTCCCAGGGAATCAGCTCGGGTACGCCGTTCGAGTTTCAATACTATATCGACATCAATTCCGCCGAGTGCGGGCTCGCCTGCATCAAGACATGGGGCAATTCCATCGGGACGATGCGGGTGGACACGCGTGTCGCGGCCATGATCACGACCAATCATAAGGACCCCTGGCCAGATCCCGGCGGCAATCCCTGCCCGACGGTCTCGCCCGACAAGCGTGTCGGCGACGGCACGTGGGGACCGACGAATAACTTCAATGGCTACTCAACGACGGCGGCGACCGCCAACGCAGGAACCGATTTTGCCTGCACCGCCGTGGCGATTTTTCCGCCCGCGCGAGGCCAGTATCATCAGAGCAATCTGCAGCACGTCCGCTACAACTATTTGGCGTACACCGGTGAGCGCCTGCCGGGCTTCGATGGCTCAGGACAGGACCCGGTCTACACGAGGCAGATGAACGACCTGCTCTGGGCGGAGGGTCTGATTCGCAGCAATCAGAGCAGGGTCACCGCGGCGAACCTGATCAACAACAGTCGCTTTGGACGTGGCGGCCTGACGGCGCTTACGGGCGCGGAGCCCGATAGCGTGTTGATCGCCGCGCTGCAGTACGAGCAGGAAATCGAATTCATGGGCCAAGGCACGGACCCCTTCTTCAACCGGCGCCGCTCGGGCTACACGGCGCCGGCAGACACCACCGGCCGGCCCGCCTATAACGACGGGCTGGTCGTGGGCACGCCGCGACATATGCCCGTACCCGCGAAAGAGATGGACGTGCTCGTCCGCGAAGTGTACACGTTCGGCGGGCCCGGACAGCCTGACATGAGCGCGACAGCGGGTGGGGGCGTGCGTATACGGTCAGTCGGAGAAATCTTCAACGACTATCGTCGCCTGGCGCGCGAACTCTCTGCCAAGCGGCACTAGACTCAAACCGGCTGCGAAGCCAGTGAAGGGGCGGGAGCGATCCCGCCCCTTCTTCTTTTATGGACGGACGGTGATCTCGCGTTGATCTGCGGCTAGCGGGAACGTCTGCTCCCGTCCGCCCACCCACCGTATCCACAGCGCCGTGGCACGACCCGCGCGGCCGAGCACCTGGACGGCGCCATTCTGCGACCAGTAGCCGGAGCCGGCTTGCACTTCGCGCACCGGTCCCGCCGAGTCGGCCGCGCCGTAACGCAGCCGCATTTGCGTCCCGATTCCGGTGGGATTGCCCGGTGGCCCTGCGATGCGAACCCGGAGGCCCGGCGTGGCGCCCACATTATGGAATAGTCGTGTGGGGGCGCCACTCTCGCTCACCGCGAGGTCGAGCCGGCCATCCCCATCGAAATCGGCATATGCTGCCCCCCGTTGCTCGCCGTAGACGATCAAGCCCGACGCTTGGCCGGGAATCGGCTGGAGACTCCCCCCGCCGTTGCCGAGGAGCAGCAGACTCCGGCCGGCGTCATAGCGCGGCGTCGCGAGCTCGGTCGCGAAGAAATTCTGCGCGAGGAAGAGATCCTCTCTGCCGTCGCCATTGAAGTCCGCGACTCCCGCGTAGAACGCCGGCGCCATCTGCGCCGTGCCCGGGAGCGGAGCCGCCTCGAACCGGTTGCCACGATTCAAGAAGACGACGTGATCCATCGTCGTCGCGCCCAAACTGATCGCGGTCGACGCGGCGGCGCCGAGCACATGGTCTACACTGGCATCCGCATATGCGTGGAACGTGCGCAGCCGGTTGAGCATGGCCGGGAACGCTTCGCTCAGCCGATCGAACGTCGTGAGTGGCGCGACGGCATGGATGCGCGGATCGTGCTGGGCGAGGAGAATGTCCGGACGGCCGCGCCCCGTGAAGAAACCGACGTACAAGAACAGGGGCCGGGCCTCGCTCGCTAGGTAATCGCTGTTGCGTCCCCAGCTGGTCGCGACGATGTCGAGCCGGCCGTCCCCATCGAGATCGCCGGTCGCCAGTCCGTTCCAGCGGCTGTACACGCCGGACAGCCCCGCGACGTCCGCCGCGGCGAAGTGCCCGCCATCGTTGCGAAAGATGCGAATCGTCCCCCACTCGAGAGCCAGCAGGAGGTCCTGATCACCGTCGCCGTCGATGTCGGAGAACTGTGCGGCGGAAACCATGCCGATGTCGGAAAATGTCCTGGCATTCGCCGCATCGAGTACGAGTCGTCCATCGCTGTTGTGGTACAAGCGGGACGACGGTGAAATCGGATAGCCGGCGGGATAGATGCGTGCGCCCACGAAGAGGTCGAGTCTTCCGTCTCCGTCGTAATCCGCCAGCGCGAGCGGGCCGACGCTCGCGGTGTCGCCGGGGATGAGCGCGGTCATCGCGCCGGTGCGTGGCTCGTACGCGACGACGCTGGGGATGGCACGGGCGTCGCGCGTTGAGGCCGCTTCGTAGACAGAGACGCCCGCGAGCACCAGCCGCCCCCCCCGCCCCCCCCGCCCCCCCCGCCCCCCCCCGCCGTGGCCGTCGGGCCAGCCGAGCAGCGTCGTCAAGTCACCGGGTGTAGGTGGCACGCGCGTCGCGGCCGGTTGCAGGCGACCGCCGCTGTTGCGGAACCACGCGAGCCTGCCCGTGCGCCCCGCGCCGACAACGAGGTCCTCGTTGCCGTCGCCATCCACATCGTCCCATGCGACCCCGGGACCAAGCTGACTAAACGCGTTCGGCAGCAATGGCTGGCGCGCGTAATCGTCGAAGTACGGCTCGACGTGGCGATGGCCGCCGAGCTGCGCCGAAACATCGTCGAAAAGTGGTCGGGATGCGGGATGCGGGATGCGAGATGCGACAGCGGTGGGGGGCTCGGAGATTTCGTACTCGCGATTGAAAATCGCGCTATCGATCACCGTGCGGCGGCCATCGCGCCAGTCTACTTGAATCGTCACGGAGGCGGCCGATCCGGTCGCAAACGTCAGGCTCGCCTCGGAGCTCGAGAGATAGAGACCACCCGCCACGATCTCGCGCTCTTGCTGTGGCACGTTGCGCGCGCCCACGACCCGCACGCGGCTACCGATGCCCGCCGTGTTCCGCGCGTCGCCACGCAGTCGCACCGCGACCCGCGGCGCCGTGGCGTCGTTGCGGAGCACCGCCGCCGGCTGCCGCAACCGGTTGATCACGACGTCCAAGTCGCCGTCGCCGTCGAGATCCGCCAATGCCATGCCATGCGAGATGTCCTCGCCGATATCGAAGTGCCACGTCTTGCTCGCATCTTCGAATGTCAAATCGCCGCGATTGCGGAACGCCACGTTGGGGAGCTGGAGCGGCGGATACTCGAACAGCATGCGTCGCCAGTCGATCTGGTTCAGGCGATTACGCAGGCGGTATTGCGTGTCGCCGTCCATCACATCCCAGATGTGCCCCGTGCCGATGAGAATGTCTTCCCACCCGTCGAGATCCACGTCGAGCAAGACCGTAGACCACGACCATCCCGAGCGGCCCACGCCCGCAAACCGGGCGACCTCGGCGAATGTCCCATCGCCGCGGTTCAGCTGGAGGGTATTGCGCTGCATCTGCGGGCGGTCGTCCCCGCTACCCGGCTGCTTCGCTACCGCCGTGTGCGTCGGGATTTGTGTCTTGAGGCGCCGCGTGTCGGCACTCATCATGTCTACTTCGAAGAGATCGGGATACGCGTCCCCGTTCACGTCGCCCACGGCGACGGCCATGCCGGAGTTGCTCGTGGCGCGAAGCGCGTACCAGGGGATGAGGCGAAAGCGCCCGCGCCCGTCATTCAGCCAGAGCTGGTCGGGGTCCTCAAAGTCGTTGGCGACATAGAGATCCGGCGCGCCGTCGCGGTTGAGATCCACGAACATCGCCGCGAGACCAAAGTCCTCCCGCTCCTCTCGCAGCGGGGCGCCCTGCTCGTCCAGGAAGCGCGGATTGCGCGCCATCGGCTCACGGACGAAATGCCCCGTGCCGTCATTCAAATAGAAGCAGTCGGGGTCGGCGCGCTGCACGAGGCTGATCCCACCCAAGTCCGCGCGATGGACGAGCTTGTAGTCCTTGCGGTAGCTCTCGCGCACTTCGTAGCGATTCGGTCCCAACTGACGGGTTGTCCGATTGAAGGCCCGTTCCTGCGGTGCGATCCGGTCGAGGGCCGTGTACGCTTTGTTGTTGACGACGTACAAGTCCAAATCGCCGTCCCCATCCACGTCGGCGACCGCAACCGTCATGCTCCCCGCGGTCGATGTCAGCCCAGCCGCCTGCTCCGTGAAGTGTCCCGTCCCATCGTTCATGAAGAGCGCGTTGGGCCCGCCGAGTGAAAGAAGGATCAAGTCCGGGGCGCCGTCGCCATCCACGTCCGCGAACGCGCATCCCGTCGAGAAGCGGTCGGGTGCCGCGACGCCCGCCCGTGCGGCGATCTCCTCGAAGCGCCAGTCGCCAAGGTTGCGGTACAGCGCATTCGGTCCCTCCGTGCGCGCGAGGAAGACATCTGGGCGCCCGTCGCCGTCGACATCGCTCAGGCACACGCCCGCGCCTTGTGCGAGCTGGCGATTGTGGACCAGTAGGGAATCGCTGACGGCATTCGCGAACGCGATGCCCGTGCGTAAGGGGTCGAGGAGGGTGAACCCGGCCGCGGTCTTTCCCCGCGCGGGCACATCCAGAGCCCGCCAGCGGTATCCGTCGGCGTCATGCCAGGCGATGTCAGGAGGCGAAGCGGAGCGGCCACAAGCCGCAACAAGCAAAAAGCAAAACACGCGCGAGCGGACGATCAACCTTCCACTAGCCCCCACACGAGAGCCGCCGTTCGCTCGGCGGCTCCACGACCGTCCGCCACCATTTTCTTCGCTGCCTTGCCCGCGGCGCGGCGCGCCGCGGGGTCGTGGTGCCAGACCAGCCACTGCGAGTGCAACGGATGGCGCGCGTCGGCCGGCAGCGCGACGCCGCCGCCCTGGTCGAGCAGC
>DASYRZ010000193.1:0-6467 GCA_036003865.1 Gemmatimonadales bacterium
CCGTCGCAAAGGCACGCGGCTGGAGGACTACATCGAGGCCATCCATCCCGACGACCGCGACTTGGTAGTGCGCCGCCGCGAGCAGCTGCTCGCGGGCACGGGGCCGGGCGACATCGAGTACCGCGTCGTTTGGCCCGACGGCAGCGTGCACTGGATCTTCGGCCGCGCCACGGTGGTCCGCGACGAGTCAGGCCGGCCGCTCCGCGTGTACGGCACCAATGCGGATATCACCGAGCGCAAGAGTGCCGAGGAGGAGCTGGAGCGGCGCACCCGGCAGCTCGAGGCGCTCTCGCGACGGCTGATCGAGGCGCAGGAGGCGGAGCGCCGCGCGGTCGCGCGCGAGCTGCACGACGACTTCGGGCAGGTGCTCACCGCGCTCAAGCTCAACCTTCAGGCCCAGGGTCGCGGTGATGCCGAGAGCATCGCGTTGGTGGACGGCGCGATCGCGCGGATGCGCGAGCTGGCGCAGGACCTGCGCCCGCCGCTGCTCGATGAGCTCGGGCTCGAGGCGTCGCTGCGGTGGTACGTGGAGCGGGAGGGCAAACGGGCCGGGCTCGCCAGCCGCCTCGCCTTCGCACCGCTCGCGCAGCGGCCACCGGCGGCGGTGGAGACGACCTGCTTCCGTGTCGCACAGGAGGCACTCACGAACGTCATCCGCCACGCGCAGGCACATGTCGTTGACGTCGAGCTCAGCGCGGCCAACGGGACGCTGCAACTCGTGGTGCACGACGATGGCCGCGGCTTCGATGTCTCCGCCGCACGCAAGCGCGCCGCGCACGGCGGGAGCCAGGGCCTGCTCAGCATGCAGGAGCGCGTCGCACTTGCCGGTGGCGACCTCGAGATCGACTCGGCAGCCGGACGCGGGACGAGCGTTCGCGCCCGCCTGCCGCTGACGGGGGGGGCTGGGGGGGCTGGGGGGCTGGGGGGGCCGCCACATGAGCGCGCTGCGACTGCTGGTTGCGGATGATCACGCGCTGGTCCGAGCAGGCATGCTCGCGCTCCTCTCGGAGCTGCCGGGCGTCACGGTGGTGGCGGAAACGGGCGACGGCCGCGAAGCGCTGCGGCTCATTCGTGAGCGCAAGCCCGACATCGCGCTGCTGGATATCTCCATGCCGGGACTCAACGGCCTGGAGGTGGCCGCGCGGGTCGCACAGGAACACCCGGCGACGCGCGTCATCATCGTCTCCATGCACGGCGACGACGAATCGGTGCGGCGCGCGCTCGTGGCCGGTGCCGCGGGCTACCTGCTCAAGAACTCCGACCGCAGCGAGCTCGAGCTGGCGTTGAACACGGTGGCGCGTGGCGATACATGGCTCAGCCCGTCGCTGACCAAGCGTGTCGTCGCGGCGTATGCGCAGGGCGCCCGCGCAGCTCCCGACGGACCATTCGCAGTACTCACCCCGCGCCAGCGCGAGGTGCTGCAGCTCATCGCCGAGGGGCATTCCAACAAGGAGATCGCCCGGCGCCTCCAGGTGGCGCTGAAGACCGTCGAGACGCACCGCACCGAGCTCATGGAGCGCCTCGGCATTCATGGCGTGGCGGGGCTGGTGCGCTACGCCATCCAGGTGGGGCTCGTGCATCCCGATTCCTAGGTAGTCCTCCCCCCCCAATCTCCGGTCCTTTCCCGACTTCGCCCTCCGCGCCCGAGCCGCTAGGCTGAGACCGAGAGGCTCGACGGAGACGGGAATTGGACGTGACCGTGCGCATCCTCCTGTTGGAGGACGTGTGGGCCGATGCTGAGCTGGTGAAGGTCGAGCTGCGCAAGGCGGGCCTGCAGTTCACGGCGCGACGGGTCACGACGCAACCGGAGTTCGAGCGCGCCCTGCGTGAGTTCCGTCCCGATCTCATCATTGCCGACCACAATCTCCCGCAATTCAGCGGCGCGGCCGCGCTGGCACTCACGCGCCAGATGGCGCTGGCGGCGCCATTCATTCTGCTCACCGGCTCGCTCGATGAGGAAAGCGCCGTCGAGTACCTGAAGGCGGGAGCGGCGGACTACATCATGAAGGACCGGCTCGCCCGCCTCGGTCCGGCGGTCCGCGCCGCGCTCGACCGCAAGCGGATGAAGCAGCAGCTGGACGAGCGCGAGGAGTACTTCCGGTCGTTGATCGAGCAGGCCATGGACATCATCGCGGTGCTCGATCCCGAGGGGGCGCTTCGCTATGCGAGCCCGTCGGTGTTGCCCCTGCTCGGCTACGCTCCCGAAGATCTTGTGGGGCTGTCGATCTTCGCGCTGGTGCATCCGGACGATGTCGATAACACGCTGGCTGTCTTCAGCGAGGGCGTCGCGACGGGGAAGGGCGGCCGGCTGCTCGAGCTACGCTTGCGCCATAAGGACGGAACGTTCCGCCACCTCGAAGCCATCGGCCGCTATCTGCTGGACGATCCCCTGGTGAAGGGCGTCGTCATCAACGCCCGGGACGTCACCGAGCGCCGCGCGCTCGAGCGGCAGTTCCTGCAGGCGCAGAAGATGGAAGCGGTGGGTCGTCTCGCGGGCGGCGTGGCGCATGATTTCAACAATCTGCTGACTGCGATTCTGGGCTACGCGGACCTGCTGCTCGATGGCCTGCCGACGCTATCCCCGCTGCGACCGGACCTCGAGGAAATTCGCAAAGCGGCTAATCGCGCCGCCGGGCTCACGCGCCAGCTGCTGGCGTTCAGCCGCAAGCAGATTCTGGAGATGCGCGTGCTCGATCTCAACGAACTCATTGCCGACACGGAAAAGATGCTGCGGCGTCTCCTCGGTGAGGACATCGATGTGGTCACGAACCTCGAACCAGCGCTGGGAGCCGTGCGGGTGGACGCGGGCCAGCTGGAACAGGTGATCGTCAATCTCGCGGTGAATGCGCGGGACGCGATGCCCGAAGGTGGGCGGCTCACGATCGAGACACGCAACGCCGAGCTCGATGATGCGTACGTGCGCGAGCACGTGCCGGTGCAACCCGGCCGCTACGTGAGGCTCGCGGTCAGCGATACGGGAACCGGGATGTCGGCCGAGACGATGTCACACGTGTTCGAGCCGTTTTTCACGACCAAGGAGGTAGGCAAGGGCACGGGTCTCGGCCTGGCGACGGTGTATGGGATTGTGAAGCAGAGCGGCGGCTACGTGTGGTGTTACAGCGAGCGGGGCGAGGGGACCACGTTCAAGGTGTACTTGCCGCGTGTCGATGCTCCCGTCGATCAATTCCCGGCGCGCGCTGCCCTCCCGCGGACGCTGGGTTCGGAGACGATCCTGTTGGTGGAGGACGAAGCGGCTTTGCGCCTGCTCACCCGGCGCGTACTGGAGAAACATGGTTACACGGTGCTCGAAGCGGGGACTCGGGACGCGGCGCTCGCGCTCGCGCGGGAGCACGCCGGTCCCATCCACCTGCTGCTCGCCGACGTGGTGTTGCCCGGGGCCAGCGGCCCGACGCTGGCCGGCGAGCTGCTGTCACGCCGTGCCGACCTCAAGGTCTTGTTCATGTCCGGCTACACGGAGGATGCGATTGTGCATCGCGGCGTGCTCGCGCCGAATACGGCGTTCATCAACAAGCCGTTCTCGGGCGACAACCTCGCGGCAAAGGTGCGGGAGGTTCTCGACGGCTCGTGAGTTAGTCGAGCCCCGCGCCGGAACATACGGCACGGGTAGTTAAGACTGGTGCTGCGTTCTTGCTGCGCTGTGGCGGCACCAAATCGATCCCACGCGGCGCGCCCGCCACATCCGGACCATTCCTCGGCGAAAGGCCCTCACGCGACAGCACAGTTCCCGAAGCACGGTTCTTGCCACCTACACCGTTGGGAAACCCCTCAGGAGAACCTATGCGAACCACGGTAAAAAAACTCCTGGTCACGGCCGGCCTCGTTGCAGTCGGCGCGCTCGTGACAGTCGCGTGCGAGAACTCAAAACCGCTGGGTCCCCAAGGTGCCGGCCTCCGGCCCTCGTTCGGTGCTGTTCACCCATCGCTCCCGAGCGGCGTCCGGATCGCGGGGCTCGGCACGCTGACGACCGGCGGCGGAACGCAGCGCTTCGACTTTGACGCTGGTGACGACTTGACGGGCCGGCTGCTCTACACCGATTCGCGATTCCCCGGCGCCAGCCTCACCGTGGACGCGGACCCGGCGACTCGGATCGCGGCGTTCCAGGATGGATCTAGGTTCTGTGACCTGTCGCACGGCGCTGAGTTCGAGGGCACCGGTCGCCGCGAGGACGGGACATATCATTTTTTCACGGTAGCCGCCTGCGACAACGGGCCCGCCGAGAGCGGAGCGGATTTCTTCCGCATCACGACGGAGCTAGTGGCTGGGTACTTCAACGAAGGATTCCTGGCCAGCGGCGACATCGTGAAGACGCCGGGGACGACCACGACACCCTGAGAATTAGCACCAATGCAGCGCGAGGCCGGGGCCGAGCGACGGTCCCGGCCCGTTTGTTGTTCGACGTCGGTTCTTCCTACGACTCTGTTCGACGTATTTTTCTTACGTAGTTCAGGGAAGCGACGCCCATAACTCCTCCCGTCAGCAACCACGCCTCGACCGTTGCTCTCGCCAACAACGCCACGATCAAGCCTGCCGCTACCCAGGGCACAATGCGCCCGGCCGGCATGACGAACGGCTTATCGGCCGCGCCCGCGTCGAGCCGCCGCAGGCGCCACACCGCTACGCACGTCGCCAGGTAGACCAGGAGGATCGCCACGTTCGCCACGATCGCGAGCTTGACGTAGGTGCCGGTGATGGCGATGGCGCACACGATCACGCCCTGGATCGCGATCGCGAGGTACGGCGTGTGGTGCGCGCGGTGCACGGCCGCGACCGGCCGCGGCAGGTAGCCGTCCACCGCGAGCGCGAACAGCGTTCGCGGAGTGGACAGCATCGTGGCCGTCATGAAGCCGAAGGTCGAGACGATCATCGCGATGAGGATCAACGTAGAGCCGGCCCTGCCGGCGAATTGCACGGCCGCCGCGGCGAGCGGGGCCTTGGCTGTCTCGGGCGCAGCGAGGGCGCTTCCGAGGATGCCCTGGGCGACGAGCTGAACCGAGATGTACAGCACCCCCACACCCGTCACGGCGAGAGCAATCGCCCGCGGCACGGCACGAGCTCCATCGCGCACTTCGCCGCTCACTTGCAGCGCCGATTCCATCCCGAAGAAAGCAAACATCAGGAGCAGCCCGGATTCTCCGAGCCGCGCGAGCGCGGGGAATGAATCCAACGCGAGATTCTCCGCTCGGACGTGCGACAGGCCGAGTACCACGAACGCGACGAGCGGGACGACCTTCGCGACTGTCGCGATGCCGCTCACACGTGAACCGAGCGCCGCACCGCGGATGTTGACGAACGCCAGGCCGCCGTAGACCGCGATGAGGAGCACGGCGCGCGGCAGCGGGTCGCCGAGGCCCGGGAGCAAGCCGCTGACAGCGTCGGCGAACACCGTGGCGACGGCGCCCATCGCGAGCGTGATGCCGAGCCAGAGCAGCACGCCGCAGAGATATCCGGCGTAGGGGCCGAGCGCGGTCCCGACGTACGCGTAGGGGCCGCCGCTCTGTGGGACCCGGCTGCCGGCCTCGGCGATGCACAGGGCGACGAGCGCCGTCGCCACGGCGCACACGAGGTAGGCGAGGGGAGCCGCGGCGCCCAAGCCGGCGGCCATGTGCGCGGGGAGGACGAAGATCGCCGCGCCAACGGTGATGTTGAAGATGGCGGCGGCGAGCCCGCGTACGCCGATAACGCGGCGCAGCGCCGGTGCGGTCATGCCACCAAGCTACCGAAAAGCAGGTCCTTCGCTCGCGCGTGCGCGCTCGCTCAGAGCCTGCCCTGAGCGCAGCGAGGGGATGACAACGCTTTGCGCTTGCTCTACAAAAGGGGTAAGAGAGTGGAGCAATTCTTTCCACCTTCCTTCTCTTCTTTTTTTTCCCCCTCTCAGGAAAGCGACGCGCTTGTCATCCTGAGCGCCGAAGGCGCGAAGGACCTGCTTTTCGGACCTCCATCACAAAGAAGCAGGTCACAATGACATGGTGGTCGCGTTCTTGTGAGCAGGGGAGGGGAAGCGGAATGACCTCAGGTACCGATCGAACAGGACGAACGCGGCCGCCAGCTCGACGAGAATAATCAGGGTCAGGAAGAGCGCGAACCCCGGCCGGCCCAAGCCCCAGGCCGCGGCGGTCAGCGGCACGAGCCGCCAGACTCGCAAACCAATCGGGGCAAGGAGCGCCCACCGGGCCCAGCTCTGTCCCCAATACAGCGCCGCACCGAGCACGAGCACCGCGGCGAGCGGCAGCAGCCGTGCCGGCGTGGCAATCGGCCCAACCACGAACACAAAAGTGAAGAAGAAGGTCGCCTCCGCGATCAACAGCAGGACGATTGCGGCGGAAACGTCGGTCCGTGTCGTCATCGTAACTCCTAACAGGGCGCGCGTGAACTGCAGCCGTGGAGAGCCGCTCTACTGTAATCATTTGCTCAGGCCGACGAAGGTGACGAGGCTCACTTCCTCGCCG
>DASYRZ010000194.1:0-24840 GCA_036003865.1 Gemmatimonadales bacterium
CGTGGCCGCCCCGAGCTCGTCCGAGATCACCGTCATGACGCAGAATCTCTATGTCGGGGCGGATGTCGATCTCGTGATCCGCGCCCTGGGGACGCCCGATCCGGGCGATGACTTTCCCGCTCTGGTGAACGCGATCCAGACGGTCGGCAGGACCGACTTTCCGGCGCGCGCGCAGGCGATTGCCGACGAGATCGCGCGGACCCGGCCGCACGCCGTCGGGCTGCAGGAAGTGTCGCGCATCAACATCGATTTGCGCCCGCTCGGCGCGCCGTTCGTCGTGGATCAGGACTTTCTCGCGCTGCTCCAGGCCGCACTGGCGGAGCGGGGGTTGCATTACCAGGTCGCGGCGACCTCGGACAACATCAGCGTCAGCCTGGTCTCCGGACTGGTGCGCCTGGTGGACCATGACGCGCTGCTCGTCGACGCCGATCGCGTGACCATCACCGAGGCGAGCGGCCAGGACTTCTCCGTGAACCTGGGGCAAGTGGCCGAGGGGGTCGTGCTGATTCGCGGCTGGGTTTTCGCCCGCACCACGATCGGCGGCCGAGCCGTCACGTTTGCGAGCGCGCACACCGAAGCGAACCTGGCGGGCGCGCCGCCCGGGCTGCTCGAGCAGATTCGCGCCGCGCAGGTCGGCGAAATGGTCGCAACGCTCGGCCCGAGTACACCGATTGTGTTGATGGGCGACTTGAACGACACGCCCGGATCGCCGATGTACGGCGTGCTCGCGAGCACGGGCTTCGCGGACACCTGGCTTGAGCTGCGTCCCGGCGGCGGTGCCGAGGGGCTGACGTGCTGCCACGTCGCCGATCTGTCGGATCAGATCGCGCCGTTCGATCAGCGCATCGACTACATCTGGACGCGCGGCTTTGCGCGCGACGACGGCAGGGTCAGCGGCTCTATCGACCGCTTCGGCAACGTGCCGGCAGATCGACTGGCCGGACCGGCGTATCCGATCTGGCCCTCGGATCACGCAGGCCTCGTCGCGTTGCTGCGCTAAAAAAGATTTCACGTCTGCACGACGGCACGTCGGCATGAGTTGGACGTGCCGACGTGCAGACGTGCCGACGTGATTAGCTCACCTTCCCAATCGGCAACCGTCGAATTCTCTTCCCCGTCGCCGCGAAGATCGCGTTGCATACGGCGGGCGCGGTCGGCGGGACAGACGGCTCGCCGATACCCCCCAGGCTGTCGGTGCTCGGCACGGTATACACCTCGACCACCGGCATCTCCGGAATCCGCAGCACTGGGTAGTCGGTGAAGTTGCCTTGCTTCACGCGGCCGTTCTCGATCGTGATCTCGCCATACAACGCGGCAGACAACCCGAATACGACGCCGCCCTGCATCTGGGCTTCGAGGGTGTCGGGGTTCACGACTGGGCCGCAGTCCACGGCACACACGACGCGGTGCACGCGCACCGTGCCGTCCGGCGCCACGGACACCTCTGCGACCTCGGCGCACGTCGTGGGCTCCCATTCGGCAAGCGCGATACCGCGGGCGCGCCCGGCGGGCAGCGGCGTGCCCCAGCCGGCCTTCGTCGCGGCGAGCTCCAACGTGCGCAGATGACGCGGCTTGGCTTGCAGCAGTTCCCGGCGGAATTCGTAGGGATCGCGCCCGGCGAGGGCCGCGAGCTCGTCCATGAACGACTCGACCACGAACGCATTCTGGGATGCGCCAACCGACCGCCAGAACCCGAGGGGAATGGCGGGCAGGTCCGCGGCAACCTGGTCGACGAACACATTCGGAAACGCATAGGGCACGTCCGACGCGCCATCGATCAGCGTTCGATCGATGCCGTTCTCCAACGGCCCGAACTTGAGCAGGATCGGCGGCGCCACGATGTGATGCGTCCATGCGACCGGCTTGTTCTGCCCGTCGAGGCCGGCCGTGAGCCGGTTGTACGTCGCGGGGCGATAGAACCCGTGTTTGGTATCGTCCTCGCGTGACCAGATCACTTTGACCGGCGCGTTCACCGCCTTGGAAAGGCGGACCGCTTCGACCACGAAGTCAGACTCGAGACGTCGTCCAAATCCGCCGCCCAGCAGTGTGGTGTGGATGCGGACTTTTTCTTTCGGCAGCCCCGCCGCTTCGGCGGCAACCTCCTGCGCGCGGGTCTGATTCTGGGTCGGCGCCCAGACGTCGCAACCGTCCGCGCGAACGTGGGCGGTGCAATTCATCGGCTCCATCGTCGCGTGATGCAGGAAGGGGACGGTGTAGACGGCTTCGATTTTCTTCGCCGCGGCGGCAAGCGCGGCAGCCGCATCGCCGTCCTTGCGCGCGGTCGCCCCGGTTTGAGCCGCTAACGCCGCGAGCTTGGCGGGAATGTCGCCGAGCGATGCGGCGGGTCCTTCGTCCCAGGTGATTTGCAGCGCGCGGCGCCCCTCCACGGCCTGCCAGTAAGTGTCTGCGACGACCGCGACGCCGCTCTCGGTGCCGACGCCCCACGCGCCACCAGTCCCCATCCACGGCGTGCCCTCGAGCTGCACGACGTGCCGCACGCCGGGCATCGCCTTGGCGCGCGCGGGGTCGAAGCTCTGCACCTTGCCGCCAAACACGGGCGAACGCTCGACGCTCGCGATGAGCATCCCCGGCACGCGGACGTCGATGCCGAACTGCGCCGTGCCGTTCACCTTGGACGGCGTGTCGAGCCGGTGCGTGCGCTTGCCGATCAGGCGAAAGTCCTTCGGATCCTTGAGGGGCGGGTTTTCCGGGATCGGGATCGACGCGGCCTTCTGGGCCAGCTCGCCATACGTCAGGCGATGGCTGGTGCCGGTGTGACTCACGACGCCGTTCGCCGTGCTGCAGGCGGCGGGTTCCGCGCCCCAGGCCCGCGCGGCCGCGGCGACGAGCATTGCGCGCGCGGTCGCACCGGCCTTGCGGAGGATGTCCCAGGAGGTGCGCACACTCGTGCTGCCCCCGGTCGACATGCGCCGCGACCAACCGGCCGGATTGTCGGGCAGCGCTCCGACCTTCACCTTCGACCAATCCGCATCCAGCTCCTCGGCGACGATCATCGCGAGTGCGGTATGATTGCCTTCGCCCATTTCGGATTTGTCGATCGTGACGGTGACCGTGCCGTCGGTGTCGATCTGCAGCCACGCGTTCGGGGCAAACGGGAGGACACCACGCCTGCCGGGAATGCGGAACGCAATTAGGAGTCCCGCAGCCCCCGTTACTTGTAGGAAGTGCCGGCGATCCATCAGGCCTCCTTTGCCGCGCGATGCACGGCGGCTCGGATGCGCTGGTAGGTGCCGCAGCGGCAGATGTTCGTCATCGCGGAATCGATCTCGGCGTCCGTCGGGTCGCTCGAGCGTTGCAGCAGCGCCGCCGCGGCCATGATCTGGCCCGACTGGCAGTAGCCGCACTGTGGCACGTCCTCGGCGACCCACGCCTTCTGAACGCGGTGCGTGGAGCTCGCGCTGAGCCCTTCGATCGTAGTGATCGGCCGCGTGCCGACCGCGGAAACCGGGAGCACGCACGAGCGCACCGCGTCAGCGCCGAGGTGCACCGTACACGCGCCGCATTGCGCGATGCCGCAGCCGAACTTGGTGCCGGTGAGGCCGAGATTATCGCGCAGGACCCACAGCAGCGGAGTATTGGCGGCGGCCTCGACGGTCCGGCGCCGGCCATTCACCAGGAGGGAGTAAGAAGGCATAGGGCAGTCTCGGAGGTGAGGTAAGGGAAACGTGGCGGGAGGGGCCGAAAGGCGCTAGCCGGGAGTGCGCAGGG
Organism: Gemmatimonadales bacterium; assembly: GCA_036003865.1. GTDB lineage: Bacteria > Gemmatimonadota > Gemmatimonadetes > Gemmatimonadales > GWC2-71-9 > 20CM-2-65-7. Next base: position 3,730 of record DASYRZ010000194.1, read on the forward strand.
TGGGGTAGGGGCGCAGCATGCTGCGCCCCTACATTATTGCACCCCTCATGACCACCACCTACGCTCGACGCCTCGGTCTGTTCTCTGGCACGATGGCGGTTGTCGGTGGGATCATCGGCGGGGGCATCTTTCGCACGCCCGCGACCGTCGCCGAACGACTCGCCACACCGGGCGCGATCCTCTTGATATGGGTTATCGGCGGCGTCATCGCGCTCATCGGGGCATTCTGTTTCGGGGAGCTGGGACAGCGTCGGCCACGCGCCGGTGGCGGCTACGTGTACCTCAGGGAAGCCTTTGGCGCACTGCCCGCCTTCCTCTACGGCTGGACGCTGGTGCTCGTCATCGCGACGGGAGCGATTGCGGCCGTCGCGGTGACGTTCGCCGATTACACGCTCGCGCTCCTCGGTCTGCCACACCGGCTCTCTGTGCCGCTCGCGGTGGCGGCGATCGTATTTCACGCGGCCATCAATTACATCGGGGTTCGACCCGCCGCCGTCACCCAGAACATCTTCACGCTGCTGAAGCTGATCGCGCTCGCGGTCCTCATCGGCGCGGGACTCGGCATGGCGGCGCCGGCCCTGCCGGCCATCGGGCCCTCCGGCCATCGGGCCGCCGGCCTCGGCGCCGCCCTCGTTCCGGTACTGTTCACCTACGGCGGATGGCAGCAGACCAATTTCATCGCCGAAGAGATCATCGAGCCGGAGCGCAATCTCCCTCGCGCGCTCGTCATCGGCGTCACCATCGTGGTCGCGGTCTATCTATTGACCAACCTCGCCTATCTCCGCATCCTCGGGGACGCCCGGCTGGCGGCGAGCACGGCGCCGGCCGCCGAGACGATGGAAGCGCTGCTGGGGCCGCTGGGAGGGAAAGTCATCGCCGCGGGCATCGCGGTATCGACGTTCGGCTTCCTGAACCTCGTAATCCTCGTGACTCCGCGCGTGCTACAGGCGATGGCAGCAGACGGGGTGTTCTTCCGGCGCTTCGCCGTCCTGCATCCGACCTACCAAACGCCCGCGGCCGCCATCGTGGCGCTCGCGGTCTTTGCCGTCGGGCTGACCCTCACCGGGACGTTCGGCCAGCTGGTCGACTACGTGACGTTCGGGGACTGGATCTTTTTCGGATCGACGGTTGCTTGTCTGTACGTGTACCGCGCGCGCGATCAGGCTCCCAGGGCTGGCTTCGGAGTCCCGGGGTATCCGGTGACACCGGCCCTGTTCGTGCTCGCCGCCGCGTTCGTCGTCTTCAGCGCCATTGTCTCGAACCCCAAGAACGCCTTGATCGGCGCCGAACTGATCGCGCTTGGCATCCCGGCCTTCCTCTATTGGCGGAGTCGCTCATGAGTCGCACTGCTCCTCTGGTCATCCTTGCCATGGTTATCGCGCGCCCCGCGCTGGCGCAGCACGATCACGAACATGACGTGGCCCAGCTCGGTCGTGTGATCTTCCCCATCTCGTGCAACGCTGCGGCGCAAAAGGACTTTGAGCACGCGATGGCGCTGCTGCATTCCTTCTGGTGGGAAGAAGGACAGGCCGCATTTCAGGCTGTCGCGCGCGATGACTCGATGTGCGCCATGGCGCAGTGGGGCCTCGCGCTCAATGCGTGGGGCAATCCCTTCGCCGGCGGCGCGCCGCCGACGAGCGAGAGCGCACGACGCGGTGCGGCGGCAGCCGCACGAGCCGTCACCTTGGGCGCGCCGACGAAACGCGAGCAAGGCTTCATTGCGGCCGCCGCGGCGCTGTATCGCGGGTACGACTCGATTCCTAATGCGCGGCGGCTCCGCGCCTCTTGCGACACGCTCGCGCGCCTCTATGCCGACGTCCCAGACGATCCGGAGGTCGCGATCTATTACGCCCTCTCGCTCGTGGCGACGGCGGCGAAGACCGACACGACCTTCGCCCGGCAAAAGCAGGCCGCCGCCATCCTGAATCCGCTGTACGAACGGTTCCCCAATCACCCTGGCCTCGCGCACTACATCATCCACGCCAACGATTCACCCCGGCTGGCGGCGCTGGGCCTCGAGGCCGCGCGCAGCTACGCGAAGATCGCGCCCGCCGCTCCCCATGCCCGGCACATGCCGTCGCACATCTTCATACGCCTCGGCCTGTGGGATGAAACCATCGCGGCGAACCAACGCGCCTTCCAGGCGGGCTACGACTATGCGCAGGCGCGGCACACCGGCGTCGCGCCCGAGCAACTCCACGCCCTCGACTACATGGTGTACGCGTATCTACAGCAAGGCCGCGACCGCGAAGCGCGGCGCACGATCGCGCGGGCGCTCGCGTTGCAGACGACCCTTACGAACGACGCGATGGTGGCCAACTACAATCGCGTGGCGATGGAAGCACGGGTACCGCTCGAGCGGGGGCAGTGGGCGGAAGCGGCTCGGTTGCCTGTGCGCGCGGCTGACCTGACCATCGGCGCCGCGCTGGCGCACTTCGCTCGCGGCATCGGGGCAGCGCGACTCGGCGACACCGCCCGCGCCGGCGTGGAAATCGCCGCGCTCGCCACCATTCAGGCCGATATGACGCGGCGCGGTGAGAACGATTGGGCCACCATCGTGGACATCAAACGCCGGCTCGTCACGGCTTGGCGGGAGCTGGCGTCGGGAGATACGACGGCCGCTCTGCGTGATGTGCACGCGACGGCCGAGGTCGAGGACGTGACCGAGAAGCAGCCGATCACGCCGGCCGAGCTGTTGCCGGCGCGCGAGCTGTATGCCGACATGCTGCTCGCGGTCTCGCGCTACGCGGACGCGCGCGACGCGTACGAAGCCACGCTGCGGCGTGAGCCGAACCGCGCGCGCAGCCTGTACGGCTCAGCTCGTGCGGCGCTGCTGGCCGGCGACCGGGCCGGGGCTCGACGCCGCTATGGCGAGTTTCTGGCGCAGCTGCAGTCGGGCGACGGCGACCGAGCCGAAATTGCGCAAGCGCGCGCGGCGGTCCGCTGAGGCGTCGTCGCGGCGCTAGCGGTTTTTGGCCACCTCCACTTCGACCGGCAGTTGCACGAAGGCACCGAACGCTTCTGCGCTCGCCCCGAGGGCGCGGTGCTCGGCCCGTCCCAACCGTTCATACAGCGAGATCGCGATTGTGACGCTTCGCTTCGCGAACCTTCGCGCCCAATGGCCGACGACCGCGCCGTTGACCACGACGATGTAGATCCCGGCGTTGCCCATTCTGCGCAGGCGCGCTGCGTGCGCTGCCGTAATGATGCCGCTGCGATCCCGGTAGCCCGAGATGTATTCGTCGTAGATCGACATCAGGTGCGCGCTCGGCGATCGCCGGCGCGCTCGCGGCTGCGAGTCTCCAAACCAGTACGTGTTTGCGTCGATGACCTCCCTCTCGAGCGTGTGACTGACCGCCTCGAGCCCCTCGCGCGCCGCGGCGACCGTCAACCCCGACCATTTGGCGAAATCCTGGACTGTGGCCGGCCCGCGGCTCGCAAAAAAGCGGCGGGCCAGCTCCTCGAGCGCGGCCTCGCGTCCGAGAGGCTTCGCGGGGGGCACCCGCTCGTCCAGCAGCGCATAGGTGAACTGTTTGCCGCGACGCGGCCCGCTGCAGATGACACCCTCCAGCTCTTCGTGCATCAGCAGATAGGCCATCCGCTCGAGATCGGTCGCGATCCCGCGGCGCTCCAGGACGGCCCGCAGCTCATCGCGCGTCAGGTGCTGGCCGCCCTGCAGGGCTTTCACGAGCGCACCGTGGCTGTGCTGGAACGTCACGGCGTCCAGGGCCAGCCGGCGATACATGTGCGCATTGGCCGCATGCACGCGCGGCGCCGTGAGGGTCAGCAGCCAGCGAATGTCGGCGGGCGCGACAAAATGCCAGGTGGGGCGGAGCACGTGAGTGCGGAGGATCTCGCCCGCCGCGAAGGCGCGCTCGACGTCGGCGTCGGTGCTGCCGGGCAGGCGCATCCCCAGGCCCCACTTCGCGCCGGCATAGTCCTGTGCCTGCACCGCGGCCAACCACTGCACGACATCGCTGGGGTTTTTGGACTTGGGCGCGAGGAGTCGCTGGCTGAGCAGCCGGCGCTGGCTGAGTCCTGCGGCGATCAGCTTCTCCGCGAAACCAGTTTCCAGAACTGCGCTTCGCCGATGACGGTCACCCGGTGACCTCGGGCGGCCAGACGCTTGATCTCCATGAGCTTGAGCCCGCCGTCCTTGCCCGCCACCTGCAGCGCATTGGGCCTGCCGCGCACCAGAATGTCGGTCGAAGGTCCGGGACTCGCCTGGAAGACGGCGCCGGAGCGCCTGGCTGCCGCAATCGCATCGCGGCGCGGCCGGTTCAGGAATCCGGTGAACGACACGCGCCGGCCCTTGAGACTCTTGACCACCCCTTTGTGGATCTGCTTCGGCGCGTTCTTCAATGCGTCGATCATCTCCCCGGCCGACTGATAGCGCTTGCCGCGCGCGCCGAGGCAGCGATGAATCACTTCTTTGAGATGGTCGCTGCAGGGCAGCCGGCGGACGTCGCGACTCCGCATCGGGCTGTGCACGTCGCCACGCAGCAGCATCGCGATGAGCTGGCCCACCTGATAGACGTCGTCGCGCTGCTGCCACTTGCGCACTTTGCCCCAGGCGATCTCGGTCGGCGCGCCCAGCGGATTGAATGCGTCGGCGGTCACGCCGCGGCGGCTCGCCTGGTGGGTGGCGATGCCGAAGTCGCCCAGCTTGAGCGTTTCGTTATCGCAGACGAAGACGTTGAATGGCGTCAGGTCGCGGTGCAGCGCCTGGCCGCGGTGCAGTACGTCGAGGGTTTCGAGGATCGCGGCGATCTCGTGGCGGACAAATTTTTCGGGCTGCCCGCCCCTGGCGGCGAGCCACGTGCTGAGGTCGCCGTGTTCGGCGTACTCCATGACGAGGCAGTAGCGCGTGCTCGTCGGCTCGACCTGGACGAAGCGGTCGAACACCCGCAGCGCGCGCGCCTGCTTGGCGAGCAGCTCCGCGAAATACGCCTCGCGCAGCCAGCCGGTGAGCCGGTAACTGATCTTGACGCAGACTCTGGGCGGCAGCGATCCCGGCGGCACAGGGCCCGCCAGATAGATCTCGCCGAATCCACCCTTGCCGATCAGCCGGTCGAGACGATAGGAGCGACCGCTTTCGTTGCTGTAGAGCGTCGGAAGGACCGGACCCGTCGAGACGGGGGCGGGGGCGGCGGCGCTCGATGTCTTCCGAGTCTTTTGCAGTTGGGTGGCGGATCGTATCGGCACGGCTAGCAATTTACAGGCCGACTGGCCTGGGCGCTTCGAGTTTCATCTGACGCAGCAAAGCATGGAATCTGGGTTGCGTGTGGAGGCGTGTAAGCAGGAAGGAACCTTTGATGCTGTACGCCGGACCGGTGCGCTCCGCGACCGCGCGTTCCAGCCAGTCCAGGGCCGTGTCGGGCTCGCCGAGGCCGGTGTAGACGTAGGCGAAATGGTACGGGGAGACGTATCCTTGCCGCGCCCGCTCCTCGAGCTGGCGCAGGATCTCTCGTGCCTTCGTCGCGTTGCCGGCCATTGCATAGGCCTCGCCCAGTTGGCCCAACCACATTGTGTTTCCCGGAGATAGCGACACCGCCCGCTCCAATTCGGCCAAGCCATCATCCTGCCGGCCGCTGAGGAAGTACCCCCACCCGAGCGTGGCTCGGGCGCGATCATAGCCCGGCTCGCGCTCTACGGCAGACTCGGCGTCCGCGACGGCCTGATCATAGCGCCCAGCGCGCAACAGCGTCGTTATCCCGTCCATCCGGTGAGCAAGCGGGTCCAGTTCGCGAGCGCGAACCTGTAGCGCGAGTGCCTCATCGTAGCGCCCCAGTGCCGCGCAGAGGCGTCCGTACAGATCGTACGTATCGTCGCCGCTCGGACTCAGCTCCAACGCCCGCTTGAAGGCCTGCTCGGCACCAGACCAGTCGAAATCGCGCACCATCTTCACGTGTCCCATCGTGCAATGTGCTGCGCCGAGCTCGGGATCGAGCCGCAGTGCGTTCCCCGCAGCCTCCCCGGCCCGCGCATACGCAACCTCGGGCGCCATGGTGCCAGCCTCGGCCAACTCGGTGTACACCATCGCCAGGTTCGCGTACGCGAGGGCGAACGTGGGGTCACGCGCGATTGCCCGGTCGAAATACTCGATCGCGCGCAGATACGCCTCCGACCGATACCTGATGAACCACGCCCGACCCTGAAAAAAGAGCTGGTAGGCCTGCAGGTCGTTCGTGGGGCCCCGCCGCAGGCGTGATTCTTCATCCCGCGAGAGCTCAGCTTTGAGCGCGGCGGCAATACGAAACGCGACGTCGGTCTGGATTGCGAAAATGTCCGTCAACTGCCGGTCGTACGTCTCGGCCCACAGATGCTTGTCGGTCTCAACCTCGATCAGCTTCGCCACGATCCGCACGCGATCGCCGGCCTGGCGCACGCTGCCGTCGAGGACGGTTTTGGCGCCGAGGGTCGCCCCGATTTCTTTCAGGCTGTGGTGGCGCTGCTTGAACGGCATCACCGACGTCCGGGAAATGACTTTCAGCGCGCGGATCTTGGACAGATGCGCGATCACGTCCTCCGTGATACCATCCGCGAAATACTCGTTCTCCGGGTTGGGATTCAGATGGATGAATGGCAGCACCGCGACCGTGGATGCGGCGGGGCTGCGCAACTCGGCGGCGAGAGCCGCGACCGCCGAGTCCGGGGCCAGCTCGAGGTCCACGCGCAGGCGGTGGGCATGCTCGCTCGCATGGTGGATTGCGCCGACGCGGTCGCCCGCGGCATCGAGCGCGCGCATCAAGTCCTGCGCATAGACACTCGAGTGGGGATCGGCGGCCACGAGCCGCAGGCAGGTGCGCACTCTGCCATGCACGTCGCCGGATTGCCCTTGCCGCCGGGCCTCGGCGAGGAGCGCACCGATGTAGGCGTGGGTGAGCTCGCGGCGAGCGTCGTCAAGCCAATGGCCGAACTCGAGCGAGTCGTCGAGATGGAATCCGTCGAGCAGCGGGCCAGTGTAGAGCCGCACGACGCGATCGGGCGTGTTCGCCGCGATCGCGCTGCGCAGCTCGTGCAGATCGCAGGCCAGAAGCGAGGGGTTCAACAGCAGTCCATCGCCCGTCGAGGCGATCGCGTCCTCCCCCAGCGCGCCGCGCAGGACGTGCACCGCCAGGTTGAGCAGGCGACGCGCGTTGGCGTCATCCCGCTCGGGCCAGAGCAGCGCCATCGCCCGGTCACGGGAAAGCGGCTGCGGCCAGGCGGCTACGATGAGCGTCAGCAGCGCGATACGGTGCCGCTGCGCCGGTGGGCCGCTGACGGGAGTATCGCCGGAGCGCAGGGACGCCCCGCCGAGCAATTGGACCGTGATCATCGTGTATCCGCCTGCCAGCTAATGCGTAGCTAAGTCCGAGGGCAAGGGGCCGTTAAGCGCCGGGGCTCATGTTACGCGTGGGTACAAGATCACTTCCACCACGCGAGGCCACAATGACACGAACTGCATCACTGCTTGCTGCGATCGCTGTGCTGAGCGGCTGCGGCGGCGAACAAGCCCCCACCCCCACCGAAACGACCGGCCAACTCCAGCCGCAGGCTCCGGCGAGTTCGGCGCAGAGCGCTGCGGTGAGCCAGGATCTCGCTACGCTGCGCCAGGTGACGGCGGCGCTACACAACTTCGACAAGGCGACGGCGGCCGGGTGGTCGGCGCAGATCACGCCGTGCATGGAGAGTGCAGCAGGTGGGATGGGATTCCACTATGGGAACGTCGCCTTGATCGACGGCACCGCGCGCGTCGAGGAACCGGAGCTGCTGCTCTACGAACCCGAGAGCAACGGCCAACTGGGTCTGGTCGCCGTCGAGTACATCATTCCCTACACCTTCCGCAGCCGCGACGCCTCGCCCCCGGTTCTCTTCGGCCGAGAGTTCAAGCAGAACGACGTATTTCAGCTGTGGGCGTTGCACGCATGGGTGTGGAAGGATAACCCCAGCGGGATCTTCGCCGACTGGAACCCGCAAGTGACCTGCGCGCACACCACCGCCCGCTCCTCCATGGCGCACTAACGACACTCGACCCAGACCGGGAGAACCATCCATGCCGAAGTACATCATCGAGCGCGAGATCCCGAACGCCGGGGCCCTCTCGGCCGCCGACCTCCAGGGCATCGCACAACGCTCCTGCGCCGTGCTGGGGCAGCTCGGTTCGCGGATCCAATGGGTGCAGAGCTACGTCACTGAGGACAAGGTCACCTGTGTCTATATCGCCGACAACGCCGACCTGATTCGCGAGCACGCGAGGCTCGGCGGCTTCCCGGCCAATCGTGTGCTGGAGGTGGCCACGATCATTGATCCGACAACGGCGGAGTCGAACAAGCTTTCGACCGCGGATGCCTAGCGCGTCGCAGGGCCTGCGCTGAAGGACCGTGCCCGGTGCCAAGAGTTGACGGCATCGGGCACGGTGTCATCGCGTTGGAGCATCGGGGCGGGCGAGCGCCGCTGTCACGGCATCGCAAAACGTCCAATCGTCGATAACCTGGCCCGCGGTGGGATGGGGACGGGCGCCCCAGACGACGATGACGATGCGGGCGGCGGGGTTCACGTAGAGGTACTGCCCGTGAATGCCCATCGCCATGAATGCGCCTTCACGTCCCGGCCACCAGAGGTAGCCATACTCGAGTGCTGAGCCGTCGCGCAGCGTCTTGGGCGTCGTCGCTTCGCGGACCCAACCCGCCGGCAAGATCGAGTCGCCGGCTGCGACGCCGCCGCCGAGGATGAAGAGGCCGAAGCGGCCGTAATCGCGCAGGGTGGCGCTGAAGCCGCTGCCCCCGATCTCGGTGCCGTCAGGGGAATCGAGCCACCAGGTCGCCTCGGCTTCCATCCCGAACCTGCTCCAGATGCGCTCCGACAGATAGGTCGCGAGTGGGCGACCCGCGGCCGCTCGCAGCATCTCTGCGACGACCTGCGTCTCGCCGGTGTTGTAGTTGTTTCGCGTCCCGGGCTTGGCGGCACGCGGCAGGCTTTTCATCACGGCCAGCGCGGAACCTGGCAGCTGCGAGATCTGCGCGTCGAGCAGCCGGCGGCGGTCGGATGCGGGATCGGTGTACGTCTCGTTCCAGCGTACGCCGGACGCCATCATCAATACGTCACGCAAGGTGACGCCGTCATACGCGCTGCCAACGAGCGCGGGCACGTAGCGTGTGAGCGAATCGGAGAGGCTGCGGATGTATCCCTGCCTGAGCGCGGCGCCCACGAGGGTCGACGTGATCGATTTGGCGATTGACATCGACATCCAGCGCGTGCGTGGCGTATTCCCGAACCGATATCGCTCGAGCTTCACGCGGCCGTCCTGCAGCACGAGGATCGCGGCGATCCGGTTCAGCTCGAGGTAGTCGTCGAGATCGTAGCGCTTGCCGGCGGCGGTGAAATGCACGTCGCGGAGCGGCACGGTGGCGGGCGGCAACGGCAGCGGGGTCGCCGATGGTGTCACGATCCGCGAGGGGAACAGGCGGTCGATGTTGCGAAATGTGTTGACCGCCAGCGCCGGCGTCAGCACGCCGTCGTAGATCTGCCGCACAGTGCCGATCGGTTCGTTGCGATGGGGATATGGTGCGGGCGCCGGAATCGCGGACTGCTGTGTGACTGCAAGCGGGGCGGCCGTCGTGGCTAGAAGCGCGGTCATCAGTCGTATGCTAGGCGTCACGTCTCTAATCTACGGCCGCCGGGTCTCAGAGCAGCAAGCGCGACCAGCCGCGAAAACACGTGCGCCACTTAACGGGTTGGTTCCTCATACAGTCCGAATTCGTTCCCCACGGGATCGGCGAAGATCGCGAACGCGCCCATGCCCGGCCCGATGTCCGTACGAGGCGTCAGCACCCGGCCGCCGGCGGCCTGGATGCGCTTCAAGGTATCCGCGATGACGTCGACCATGATGTAGGTGCGGGTGCGCTCGTCCGGAGTCCGGTCGCTCTCCTTGACCCAGGTCCCGCTCACCCCGCCCGTGTCGTCGAAGGCCAGCTCGCCGTCGCCGCGCTTCCTGACCTTCCAGCCAAAGATGCTACTATAGAACTCCGCCGATGCCTCGGCGGTCTTCGCCGGGATTTCGAGGTAGCAGATTTTGCCGTGCGGCATGAGATCTCCTCTCAGGCAGCCAGGGAGGCGCGCAGCGTGAACAGAATCGGCATTGCGGCGCTCGTCGGTTTAGCGTTGGCCGGCAATCCGCAGCAGCCGGCCTTCAGCGTCATTGCATTCTATACCGGCAAAGAGGATCCGGCACACATCAGCTTCCTGCACGAGGCGCGGCAATGGTTTCCGAAAATGGCGGCGGAATACCATTTTCGGTTCGATACGACCTCCGATTGGCGCAATCTGAATGCGGAGTTCCTCTCTCGTTACAACGTCGTAGTGTTTCTCGATACGCGTCCGGAAGACCCGGCGCAACGCGCGGCGTTTCAGGCGTACATGGATCACGGCGGCGCGTGGATGGGGTTTCATTTCGCCGGGTTTGCGTTGACTCCCTCAGCCTATCCGGCCAACTGGGACTGGTATCACAACACATTCCTCGGTGCGGGATCGTACGTCAGCAACACCTGGCGGCCGACGTCGGCCATTCTCCGCGTCGCAGACCGCGCCCACCCCGCAACCCGGCATCTGCCGCCGACCTTCACGTCGTCGCCGAACGAGTGGTACCGCTGGGAAAAAGACCTGCGGCAGAATCCCGCCATCGACATTCTGGTGGCAATCGACTCGACCAGCTTTCCGCTCGGCACCGGCCCAAAGCCGCACGAGATCTGGCACAGCGGCTACTATCCGGTCGTGTGGACCAACATGAACTACAAGATGATCTACTTCAACATGGGGCATAACGACATCGACTACGAGCACAAGTATGACACGACGAACAGGACGTTGTCGTACACGCTGAACAACGCGATTCAGGATCAACTCATCATCGATGCCCTGTTGTGGCTGGGTGACACAGCGCAGAGGGCGCCGGGGGTGGGAAGGCGGTGACCGCTAGGATGGGTGCAGTCGCGCCAGGAGATCGACGGGTCGCACGTGGCAACGGCCCGCCGTGACGCGGATGTTGTTACGGGTCCAGTCCTGGTAGCCTGGCGAGTGCACGACGACGTCGTACGTCCCAGCCCGCTCACCGGCCGAGGGGAGAACGAGGACGGGCGGTTCATTGGCGACGAGCTGGACTGGTCGCCGCGGACCAACCGAGTCGACAAACGATCCGCTCCTCGCCACCATGGAAGCTGAGTCCGGCGGCGCGCCGGCCGCCGAATCGACGACCGTGACACGCAGGCCGAATACGAAGTTGGCTGTGCACTCCACACCGTAGTCCACGATCCCACAGCTGGATGCGGCGATCGCGAGAGCCAGAGCCAGCATTCGGATCATCACGGTAAGCGTCGACGAGGGCCGGATGCTCTCACGGCCCCGTCACGTTCACGTGCAGCGTCTCGGGGACAGCAGGGGGCGCGTGCAACGCGACACCGTTGGTGTCCGCATACAGAGCGTCCGAGTAGGCGACGCGAACGCAGGCGGAGGCGGCTGACTGACTCACCTCCGCCCGGGCCACGTACACTCCGGTCGAATCGGTGCGGGCGTCGGTGGGTGAGGGGAGGAGGAGGATTTCGGGTCCGGTGCAGCTGTCGCGATGCGCGGTGACCCGCACGTTCGCTCCGGACAGGGGGTTGCTGCTCGCGCGGACCTGGCCGGTTACCACGAGGGTGATGTGCAGCGCGCAAAGCGCGCCTCGGCCGCATGGCGGGGGCGAAATGATGATCTGGTCGTTGCGGCACGCCAGCAGTGCGAGCAGGGCGACGGCGATACTCGGGCGAATCATTCGCAGAGTCTCCTCTGTTTCAGATACCCGGCCGCCCGTTGGTACGTCACATGATCCGAAGCAGATCCCTCACTTCGCGGCGGCCGCCTCGGGCTCGAGGTACTCCTCGCGGTACATCCGAATCAGCTCGAAGAAGTAACTGAGGGCGAGCGGGCCGATGAGCAGGCCGAGCAGTCCGAAGTAGCTCACGCCGCCAATCGCGCCGATCAGTGTGATCAGGGGATGGATGGCGGAAAAGCGGCGGTAGATCAGCGGGCGAATGAAGTTGTCCACGCTGCCGACGACGACCACGCCCCAGATGATCAGCAGGATCCCGGCCACGGCGCGTCCCTGCATGATCAACACGACGGCGGCAGGTCCCCACACCATGCCACTCCCCACGACGGGCAGAATCGCGAGCGCCATCGTGACGACGCTCCAGAACAACCCGTTCGGCAAGCCGGCAATCCAGAACGCAATGCCGAGCAACGCGCCCTGCAGCGCCGCGACCACGCCCGTGCCGATCACGGTGGAAACCGTCACGTCTCTGAACCGCTTGCCGAGCTTTTCCGTGTTTGCATCCGAGAATGGGATGTAGGGTCGCGCGTCGAGCCACACGTCGCCGGGATGCTTCAGGACGTAATAGAGGCCGAAGAATGAGATCGTCAGATTCAGCGTCATGCGCGTTGCCGTGCCGACCAGCCCGAACGCGCTCGACCCGATCGCCGCTACGATCCGGCCGCCAGCTTCGGCGAGACGCGGGCCCAGCGGAATGCCACGAATCTGCAGCGTGCGGAAGCGCTCGATGATCGGGCTCTGCAGCACGGTTTGCGTGATTTCCTGCGCCTGATTGATCAGCAGACCGGCGATGAGAATCCCGGGAACGATCAGCAGCACCGCTCCCAGCAGTGTGACGACGATTGCCGCCAACCCCGAGGGCGCGCCGTGCTTCGCCAGCCAGTCATGCACCGGCGCGAACAGCACCGCCAACACGGGGATGCCAATGATCCCTGTGGCGTACGGCCCCAGCGCCCACAGCAGCGCCGCGCCCAACGCAAAGACGATGAGCGCGGCGCGCTGATGCTTGGTATCTAGAAACGCCATCAGCTAGAGGCCATCAGCCGTCAGCGTCCTCCCCGTTCCACTCGGAGAACTCGCGTCAACGTCTTCCCATCGACCGTGATCGTGACGAGATAGTCACCGGTCGCGACCGGAGTGACGCCGCCACCAAATCCGCCAAATCCACCACCTCCGGCGGGCGCACGGCCGAACGCCTGGGCGACGAAGGCTAATGCGCCGAATCCGCCGCCACCGCCTCCCCCCCCGCCACCCTGGCCCGGCCTGCGCAGCAGGGTGCCGAGCGTCTGCAGGAAGCTCGCGTCGGGTGGCGCGTCGCCCGACTCACCGCCGCTCTCGCTCCCCCCCCCGGTGGCCGGCAGCGAGCCACCAGCAGTCGGCGCGCGGGGCGTCGTCTCGCCCGGGCGATCGTTGAACCGTCCTGCGGCGTTGAACGGCGACCCACCGCCCCCGCCGCCGCCACCACCGCCGCCGCCACCACCACCAAATCCGAATCGCTGCGCGATGCCCTGGACGTCACCGGCGAGCAACAGGTTCTTGATCGGGTCGAGCTGCTGCGCGTTGCCGCCGGCTTTCGCGAGCGAATCGAACACCACGTTGATGCGCTGCACGAGCCAGGTGCTGTCGCGCTTCTGCGAGGGCGAGAGCGCGACGGGCGGCGGCGTGCGACCCTGGAAATTCCACGTCACACGATGCAGCCCGGGACCCGCGGGTCCCTGGACGGTGCGCACCGTATCGCGGACGTCGCGAATCACGATCTGTGTCCGCGCCCGCCGGTCGGTGCTGCCTTTCGTAAGCCGGTACACGATTTCGGCGCCGTACTGCGGGCTCGGCGCGCGGAATGCTTTCTGGCCCGAGCTGCCGCCGCCGAGCGGCGACTGGCCGTACTGATACGCCGTCGTCGGCTGGAACAGGTAGGCGTCGGCGGCGATCGCGCTGTCGTTGAGCTGCTCGAGCGGCGCGATGTTTACGATCCAGAGCGCGCGGCCGTGTGTCGCCGCGATCAGGTCGCGGTCACGCGGATGAATCCGCAGATCGTGTACCGGCACCGTGGGCAGGCCGCTCATGAAGCGCTGCCACGAGCCGCCGCGATTGAACGACACGTAGGCCCCGACGTCGGTCCCGACAAACAGCAGATCGCGGTTCGCGACGTCCTCGCGGATTACGTGCACGTACCCCGGGCCGTCGTCGCCCTTCGGCAGATTGTTCGCGATCGAGCGGAACGACTTGCCGAAGTCCGTCGTGACGTAGACGTACGGCGCGTAGTCGCCGTTGCGGTGATTGTCGAACGTGATGTAGAACGTCGCCGAATCAAAGCGCGACGGCTCGATGCGGCTGACGTACGTACCCGCGGGGACGCCGGGGAAGCGCCCGGTGATGTTCTCCCACGTGCCACCGTCGTTCTTTGTGACCCAGACGTTGCCGTCGTCCGTGCCGGCATACAGCACACCGGGCCGGAGCGGCGACTCCGCCAGCGACACGATCGTGCAATACGTCTCGGCGCCGGTCACGTCCGGTGTGACGCCGCCGGTCGTGCGCGTGCTGACCCGGATCTTCATCGAATCCTTGGTCGTCAGATCCGGCGAGATCGGATAGAGGTCTTCGCCACGGCGTGTGGACTTCATCACCTTGCTCGCACCCGCGTAGAAGATCTCCGGGTTGTGGGCCGAGATGAGGAACGGCGTGTTCCAGTTCCAGCGGAGGTCGATTTCGGCCGAGTCGGCCTTCTGGCGGGCGCGCAGATCGGCAAGGTGGCGCGCCTGCGCGCCGGTCGCCGGCCTGGTCGTGTCGGGGCGCTCGATCACGATCGAGTCCTCGAACATCTGGTAGCGCGGCCGCCAGTTCGGCTTCTGAAGGTTGGTCCGCTCGCCGGTCGCGAAGTTGAGGCGCGACATGTTGCCGCCTTGCGACTCGACGTAGATCGTGTTTGGGTCGGTGGGACCCTGCGCCGTATAGAAGCCGTCGCCGCCGCCGACCGTGGTCCAGTCGGCGTTGGTGATGTCGCCCTGGCGCCGCCGCGACGGCCCACACCACGAGCCGTTGTCCTGGTAGCCGGCGCAAACGCTGTACGGGAAGTTCATGTCGTAGCTGACGATGTAGGGCTGCCCGATCGCGAACGTATTCAGGAAGTCCCAGTTGCCGCCCTTGTCCCACGTCTGCGCCACACCGCCGTCGTCACCCACGACCATGTGATTGGGATCGTTGGGATCGATCCACATGGCGTGATGGTCGACGTGAATGCCGACGGTCGCGTTCCCGATCGTCTTCCCGCCGTCATTCGAATAGTTCACCGGCGTGGACGACCAGTAGACGCGGTTCGCGTCCTTCGGATCGACGCGCACCTGTGAGTAATAGAAGGGACGCACGTTGTTGCCGTTCATCTTTTCCCACGTCGCGCCGCCATCGGCCGAGCGGTAGAGGCCGGAGGGCCGGGTCTGCGCAGCTTTACCGGCGCCCCCCTGGGCGTTGGCGTTCGTGTCGGCCTCGACCATTAGGTAGATGACTTTCGGATCCGAGGCTGCGATCGCGATGCCGATGCGGCCCTTGGTCGTCGTGGGGAGGCCGCCGCCTTTGATCTCGGTCCATGTCTTGCCGCCGTCGGTCGTTTTCCAGAGAGCGCTGCCGGGGCCGCCACTATTAAGGAAGTAGGGGCCGCGTACGCGCTGCCAGCTCGCCGCGAATAACACGTCGCTGTTCGACGGGTCCATTGCTACGTCTATGAATCCCGCCTTATCTGATACGAATTTGATCAACTGCCACGTCTGCCCGCCGTCGGTCGTCTTGTATAGGCCGCGCTCGGGATTGGCCGACCACGGCTGGCCCAGTGCCGCGACGTAAACGATGTTGGGATTGGTCGGGTGCACGACGATGCGGCCGATGGCGCCCGACTTCTCCAATCCAACGCGCTTCCAGGTGAGTCCGCCGTCGGTCGATTTGAAGATGCCGCAGCCCGGCGAGATCGTGTTGCGCGAGTCCTCTTCACCGGTGCCGGCCCACACCTGCGTCGTGTCGGACGGCGCGATCGCCAGCTCGCCCATCGACACACAGCGCTCATTATCGAAGACCGGCCGGAACGTCGTACCGGCGTTGGTGGTCTTCCAGATTCCTCCGGCCGCGGCCGCCACGAAGAACGTGCGCGATGGGCTCGGGATGCCGGTGACGCTCGAGACGCGGCCCATCATGTTCGCCGGGCCGATGTTGCGCCAGCGGAATCCGGCGAGCAGCGTCGAATCCAGGGTGATGCCGCCACCACTCTGAACGCCCGTCGTCACCGTGACATTGCTGGGAACGGGACGCCGTGGCGGAGGGAGCGGTCGGTTGCCTCGCTGCGCCCGCGTCGTGTCGGTGGAGGATGGTGGAGGTGCTGGAGGATTCTGAGAGGCTAGTGGTGCTGCGATCGTAGTGAGGACGGCGGCAGCCGCCCACAGGCGCTGGAACATGACAGCCCTCAGTCGATGAGTTGTGTGTGGAGGAACCTTGCAGCTAATGGATTACGAATGGAAGGGGCGTGGCGTTGAGCCAACAATGGCCCGAACCCCCGCCGGGGCATGCCCCGAAACCAAGGCTCCTGTCGAAAGGGCGTCCGCTATCAGCGCCGTGTGGGCGAGGACTGTCATCTGCTGATGCCCGGAGACCGGCCGGCCGGTCTCCGGATTCATGACGTGCCTGGAGACGGAGTTGGCCGAGGTGGCGAGCCCCATGTCCCGCAGCCGGACCGATTGCGCTGACCCCGCGACCCCCACCAGCCAGCCTTCGGGCTCGCCGGGGGGAGCGCCGAGACCGTAACAATCGCCGCTGACGTCCAGGAATGCGCGCTCGATCCCCAGGCTCCGGAGCACCGCGACGGCGCGATCGATGCCGTACCCCACCGCAATTCCCCCGAAGTCGAGCTGGGTGGACGCACTCGGCAGCGTCACGACCCGCTCTTCCACACGCACCACGGCTGCGGCCACCGCCGCGCGCGCGGCGGCGATCTCCGTTGCGGTCGGCGGCGAGCGGCGTGGCCGGTGGAACCCCCAGGTACGCATCAGCGGCTCGACGGCCGGGTCGAAGGCGCCCGCGGTCTGTGCTCGAAAAGCCTCGGCCGCACACAAGACCGCGCGCAGATCCTGATCGACGCGCATCGGTCGCCTGCCCGCGTGCCGGTTCAGCTCGCAGAGATCGCTCGCGTCGTCGAACAGCGATAACCGCGCCTCCACGCGCCGCAGCTCGGCGAGTGCGCGGGCGCAGGCTTCCAGCCCGGCATCCTCGGATTCCGCGAATACAATCACGTGGACCGGTTGGCCCATCACCCACGACCACCGTTCGACGAACCTCGAGGGCCTAGGGACCGGGGCCTGGGGCCTGGGGACAAACGCGGCTGTAACCCACGCGCCGGTCAGCGAAACAAACTCGCGCCTTTTCAACCCTCGGCCCCAAGCTCGCGGAGTATGAGGAACGATTGCGCATAAAACGTCACGGCGAGCGCCGCGCTCGACGCTTCCAGTAGCCAGGCGAAGTGCGGGTTCACGTAGCGCATCAGCCACATCGCCGAAAACGAGACGAGCAACGCGCCGAACGGCTCGGCGATCAGAAAACGCTGCCAGCGTGGGGAGATGCGCGCGCACAGCGCCACGCCGATCCCCGTAAACAGAAAGATCACGGCCATGCTGAGCAGGTGCGTATGCGTGATCGTGAGCATCTCGGCGAACGACTTGGGGAACTGCATCGCGGCGTTGGACGTCGAATCGATATCAGCGCCGCGATAACGCGCGGCCACGCCGGGAGGGACCAACCGGGTGGTGTGCCATACGAATATGAGCGACGTCGTGTAGCCCACGAGCTGCACGATCGTGAGCCAGCGGCCGAGCGTGCGCAGTGGCGCGGGGAGGGTACGCCAGGACCAGCTCACTTGATGACTCCGTCCTTGTGCCACGTCGTGAGATCTTGCAAGGCGCGCCTTACACCGAGCGTGACGGCATTCACACTGATGGTCGCTCCCGAAATGCTGCGAATCTGGCGACCCACCTCCAGCGTGTCTTGCGCCGACTTGCCCCGAAACTGGCGGCGCCAGGCCTCATAGGCCACCTCGCCGCCATAGGGCTCGCGATAGATCAGGATGTCGATGTCCTTGAGGCGATCAGCCGTGTCGATCGCTACAAGAAATGTGATCGGCTGATCCTTGCCCTTCACGGCACGAACCAGCGCGAAGCCGAGGAGCGTATCGGCACGGGCGACGCGCAGCACGGTGTCCGCGCCGGCAGGGAGTGGGCTGGCGGTCGCCTCGGCACCAAAGATGCGGCGTACCGAGGCGGCCACCTTTGCCGGTGGGGCGCCCACCGCCTGCCAGATCAAGAGGAACGGGACGAGCAGCGTCAAAATTGGTAGCCGATCCCAAAGCGCAGTGTCTCGACAGCTCCCACGCCGCCACCCGCCGCAGTTCGCCGAACCTCGTAGTCGCCCTTGAACGCGACGTTCCATACGGGTTTGTAGCTGAGCCCCAACGTCGTGACCCGCCGCGCGAACTGTCGATCTTGCGTCGTGCCGGTCGGGACCTCGGCTTGCGTGTTGTAGCGCTCGTGGCGGATGAATGCATTCAGGCGCTGCTTGCTGCGCCGCGCGAGCAGCGGCAGCACATTGTACCCGGCCTCGATGTAGCCTCCCGAGATTCTGCTGCCCACCGCCGTGCTGTACAGGGCGTTGATGCTATCAGCGTCGCTGATGGTGATCGTCGCGACGACGCCGCGCAAGGACAGCGGGCCGCGGTCGTAGCGCGCATCGGCTGATACGAGGGCGACCGGGGCGGTGAACGTTCCGCTCCCGAGCAGTGTGTCACCCGCAGTTGAACCTCCATACCAGAATGACCCGCCCACCCGCAGCCCGGGACGCACCCATTCGAGCCGCCCCGTCAGCGACGGATTGGCGAACGACGCGTTCTTGCCTTCCTGGCGGCCTTCGCGGATCCCCTCGGCGCCGGACAAGCCGCTCGCCTTGAGCCCGTTCACGACATACAGCCGATAGCTCAGACCTTCGCCGATCGGCAGCGTGCCGAGGATACCGACGCCGAGCTCGCGCCACGTCGTGGGAATGACATCGTGATCGAACGCTGGCCGGTCCACGCCATTGAAGCTCGGCGGCTCGTGGATTTCGTTGATGATGCCGATGGGCGGAAGGACCAGACCGGTGCGCAGCGTGACTCGATCGGAGAAACGGTAGTCTAGAAACGCCTGCTCGAGCGCGACCTCGCCACCGGCCGAGCCACCTTCGACTTTCGCGTCTTCGACCTCGAGCTCCGAGCGAAACGTGAGGCGTTCATCGAACGTGTGGGCGAGATACAAGACAAAGCGGCGCAGGTTTACTTCCGCCGGCCTGTTGCGGCCGGACGGGTTTGTGTAGTGGATCTCACCGTACCCCCCAAGCGTGGTCGACTCCTGGGCGGTGACATGGCGGGGTGAGATGGTGGAAAGGAGACAGGCTGCGGCGCTGAGCGTGAGAGATCGGAGGGCGCTCGACATGCTGCGAAATGGCTCCATTGTTAAAAGTTGATAGAACTAGTCGGGAATGATTGGCGAATTTATTTGTCGGGAATGAGATAGGTCAATGGGGACATTTGGGGACTTCATGAGACCCATGAGGTCCGTGCGGCGCGTCACGTTGCACTTTACACATCCCGTTCACTACATTGGCCTGCCCCTCGCAGCGTCCCGGGACGGGACCGCGCCCCCCCTCCCAGTGCCATGTCCCGTTTCGGAGCCCTCCTAACGGAGGGATTAGCCATATGGCCTGGAATATCTTCGGTCGCGAAACGACCGCCGAACAGCTTCCCGCCGAGCTCCGCGCGATCCTCGCTGAAATGAAGCGCGAGCGCGTGGCCTTCGAAGCGCTGACCAACGCGGCCCGCGAGTCCGGTCAGAACGTGTCGCAGCTCCTGCAGCCGCTCACCGAGGCCCAAAAGGTCGTGGCCGAGCTGCAGTCGCGCGTCAAATCGCTGGAGCGGCTCGTGCCCGTGCTGGCGACGCTCGATGAACAGACCGAGAACGTCTCCAAGACGCAGCGCCGCACCGAGACGCAGCTCACCCAGAACTCCGAGAGCGCCAAGCAGCTGCGCGGCGAAATCGACGAGCTGCGCGGCGTGCTCGAGCAGGCGCTGGCACTCAAGAATGAAGTCGCCGGGTTCCTCGAGCTGGGCGGCGGGTTCAAGGCGTTGCGTATGGATGCTGACACGTTGAGCGGCGCCGTTCGCGAGCTGACCCAAGGGTTCGATCAGGTGCGCGCGCGCCAGGAAGAGCTTCGCAAGACGAGCGACGCGGTCGCGGCACGGTACAGCGCGTTCGAAGACCGCCAGCAGAACGTGCAGCGCAGCGTCACCGAGACCGAATCGCGCACCGCGACCGTCAGCCAGACGCTCAAGGATCTGTCGGCCGCGGCAACCGAAGCGGCGCAGACCAAGCGCCAGCTCACGACGCTGAAGGCGTTGGCCGACGGCGTCACACAGAAAGTCGCGGCGCTGGAGCAGCAGCGCGACGTGGTCGAGCGGGCCACCGCCGAGGTGGGGAAGCTCCACGAGCTGATGCGCGACGTCGATGCGAAGATCCGCCGCCACGAGGAGAGCGCCAAGGGGCTCAAGGATCTCGAGTCGAAGGTCGGCGAACTCAAGGAGCTGCACGCCGAGGTATTGGAGCGCTCCACCGAGATCACCGCCAATCACGCGGCGGTGAAGCAGGCCGACGACGAGCTGCGCGCCCGGCTCGCGGCGCTGCGCGATGACGTGCAGCGGGCCGTGAAGCGCTTCGAGCTCGAGAACCAGGGGCTCGACGCAGTGGGTCAGCGGATCGTCGATCTCCGCAGTGGGCTCACGGCGATGGAAGGCCGCTTCAAGCTCTTGGAGGAATCGAGTCGCTCGATCACGGACGTCAATTCCAAAGCCGACGGCCTGACGGCGCAGCTCGAGGGCATCGCCGAAAACGTCGCGACGTTGGGGACTCAGGCTGAGCGCGTGCGCGCCATCGAAGCGAGCACCAGCCGGCTGGGCTCCACGGTCGATGAGATGAGCCAGCGCGTCGCGCAGCTCGAGAAGTCGCACCCCGGCGTGAAGGCGGCGCTCGAGGATGTCGCGATGCTCAGGGGCACCCACGAAAGGGTCAGGGGCGCGCTGGAGCAGGTGGAGGGTGCCGCCGACGAGATGGCGCGCGTGCTCGAGCAGCAGTCAGGAACCAAGGCGTGGCTCTCCGGCGTGACCGACCAGATCAAGGCGCTGCGTGGCGAGCTGGCCGCAATCGAGGACCTGA
>DASYRZ010000195.1:0-5036 GCA_036003865.1 Gemmatimonadales bacterium
CCGTAGCGGTCTTTAGTAAGTAGCTGTCAGCTACACACTGATAACGCTGTTGCGTCTTGGCGTCTTAGCGTCTTCTACCACCGGGGTGCTCTTAACTTGCTAGCTTCCGAAGCTCCCACGCCGCCCCCGGCTCGAGCAGACTGGGTTGCGCGAGCACAGGCTGCAGCAACGCTTCGGCTTCGGCAGTGCGACCTAACGCCTCGAGAATCCGCGCGCGGTGATAGTCCATCGTCGGCGTCGGCGTGCCCCAGCGGCGAGCCTGATCGGACGCCGCGAGCGCGGCCGTGAGGTCTCCGCGACGGAACAAGACCCAGCTGAGCACGTCGTAGCTCTCGATAGCAGGCCGCCGCGCGACGTCACGCCGCGCGATCGCCAATGCGGTATCGATCGTCACCGGGCTGCTCGCGTAATACAGCGCGAGCGGATGGGCGTAGAGCGCCTCGGCATCGGGCGCGCGGGCGACGGCAAGAAACCGCCGCTCAAATCGCTCCGCCACGGCGGGCTCACCGAGCGCGCGGTGCACCTCGGCGAGTCGCAGGTACAGATCGGGATGTGCGTCCACCGCGATCTGCGCGAACAGCTCCTGTGCCTTCCGCCAATCGCCCCGTGCAAACGCTAGATCGGCGAGGCCCTCGATGCCGGCCCGGTAACCTGGCTGCACCTGCAGCGCCTCCTGGTAGAGCGCGGCAGCCGCCGGTTCACCTTCGCCGGCGCGCGCGAGCTGAATCTTCGCGAGCTCGGTCAGGCACCACGCGAGCGCCTGGGGGCGCGCCGCGGCGCTGGCGAGCTGGACGCAAGCGTGGTCGAGCGCGTGATACGCGCCGTCCATACGGCCCTGCATGGCGAGCATGTGCGCAGCCCGGAACTGGTATGGCAGCCGGCCGGGCGTGAGACGGGTGAGCGCCGACTCCGCCACGGCGTAGCGCCCGGTGGCGACCGCGGCGTCGAACAGCACGCCGAGTGCGCCCTGATTGCGCGGATTCCACTGCACGGCCCGACGCGCCGCGTCATACGCCGCTGCGAACTTGTGTTGCGTGAGATAGACGGCTCCCAGCCGCGCGTACGCGCCCGCCGTATCCGACACGAGCGGCAACACCGACCGCGCGAGCGACTCGGCACGCCGCACGTCGGCCAGGTTTGCGGAGACTTGAAAGCGCAGCATGTAGCGGGCGACGAGCTGCCCCGCGACCATGAAGTTGTCCGGATCCTGCGCCAACCGGCCCTCAAAGAATGCGATGCTGCGAGAGGTGATGGCCGTGTCACTGGCTCCCCACCCTGAAGGGTGGGCCCACGGAAACACTGCGCTCAAGCGCACGCCGGCGATCCCGAGCGCCGCTCCACCGAGCCATATGATGACGCGCTTCATTGGACGTGCGGTCCGGCGAGATACGGGAACGTGGTCAGAAACGGCGTGTCGTTCGCGTCCACGTGGTCGTCGTTCAACGCCGCATTCGAGCCAAAGATCAGGTGCAGCTCGCCGGTGATCACATCGTCCGCGGGCTTGCGACCGTTGAGAAACGCGCTCGGCTGCGCCAGATCGACCGGCTGGATGTCCGGCGCGAGCGCGCTCGCCAGCGCTTCAGCGGATGCCGCGTCTTGTCCAAACGCCATCAGCTTCGAGACGATCAGGCTCTTGTAGGTCGCGACGTCGCCGCTGGGCGAGCCCGTGTTGTAGGCGTCCTTCAGCGCCGTCGGAATGAACACCGTGGCGATCGCGGGCAGCCCGAACCGGTCTTCTTGCTGCAGGTCCTTGTTCATCAAGACGCTCATCGCGATGTCCCGCGGAGCGTAGGGGCTCTGGCAGCCGAGCAGCGCACCAACCACCGCCAGCCCGGCAAGTTTCGCAATGCGTGTCATGGGCAATCTCTCCTTGAGATCCGTGTTAGAGCTGTGGCCGGCTGGTCGTGCCCCAAACGCCGAGCTTCGAGTTGCCGAGCAGCGAGCTGGGCAGCTCGACGACGATGGCGAGCACGTTGGTCCCGGCGAACGTGTCGATGCCGGGGCTCCTGAACGACGTCGCTTCGCCGGCGATGATGTGCTTGAACTGGACGAGGTCGAAGAAGAACGGATCATCGCGCACGCCGGCGAACACCGTCATCCCGTTGCGCGAAGCCACGATTGGCGTGGGACTGTTACTGACGGCGACCGTCGCCGTCTCCACACCACCGATGACGCGGTTGCCGGACGGCGCCGCGGGGCCGCGAATATGCATCACCTGGTGCCCGCCGGTGCCGGTCACGAACGCCTGGATCACGAGATCTTCGATCGCGTCGCCGTTGTTATCGATCTTCCATTGGTACAGCACGTTCGGATCGAAGAACGTGGTGCTCGCTTCAGACGGCGGGATGAACCCCGACACGGTCATCGCCAGCACCGTGTTCGCCGGATTGGTGGGGCTGCGAAAGGTGTAGACGTCCGCGATGTCGGCGGCCGGATCGCCGGCGAGCAGCATGCTGTCTTTGTGGTCCGACGCCCTGATCAAGCGCGTGACGCCGATCGCGACGGCGCCCGCGAGCAGCAGAGTCAGTACAGCCTTGCGGGACATGATGGGCTCCTCCGAGAAAAAAGAGACGGGCGTAGAGTGTCATGCTCTCTACGCCCGCTATTCGGAACTGGATTGGTATTCCCACCCTGAAGGGTGGGCTCGGCAATCACTGCCCTTAAGGGCAGTGTCTGCCGAGCACACCCTTTAGGGTGTGAAACCTCACAGGGAACCCACCAAGAACGGTTGCTGCGTCGGCTGCGGTGAGCCACCCGCGGGTTCTTGTGTCACGGCACTGATGTCGGGTCGGACGCCGGCCGGCATTTGGAGCG
The DNA here is from genome assembly GCA_036003865.1 of Gemmatimonadales bacterium. Taxonomy (GTDB): domain Bacteria; phylum Gemmatimonadota; class Gemmatimonadetes; order Gemmatimonadales; family GWC2-71-9; genus 20CM-2-65-7. The sequence continues at coordinate 2,815 of DASYRZ010000195.1, forward strand.
TGACGATTGCGCGTCCCGTGGGCGACGTGTTGAAAATTCCCACACTCACCGGCGCGCGGCCTTTCTCGATCGCCCAGAGCTGATAGGTCCGGCCCGCCGGCGCGGGCGGCAGGTCGAACGCTAGGGCGACCACGATGTTGCGCGCGCGGTTCCAGTAGAGCCGCATCGACGGCGCTTTGCCGGTGGCGGCGAGATCCGTGATGGCGACGGAGGAATCGAGCAATGCCGCCACGACGTACTTCGTGCTGTCGAGCTGACTTTGCGCGACGTCGAGCCTGGTCCGCAGCACGCGAGCTTCGTTCGTGGCGCGCCAGTAGCCGAGCCCGCCGAGGATCGCGAGCACGACCGCGGCCGCGGCGAGCCATGGAATGGACCGAACCTTCCTTGCGGTGCGGAGCACGCGCTGGCGCAGCATCGGCGGTGGCGCGGCGGGCGCGACGCTCAGCGCCAAGAGCCCTGAGACTTCGCGGAACGACTGGACTTCCGCGCGGCAGCTCGCGCAGGTCTCGAGGTGCCGCTCGAGCTCCGTCCGCTCCTCGCGGTCGAGGCTGCCCAGTGCGTAGGGCGCGGCGAGCTCGGTCCAGCGGTGCTCGGTCATGGTTCCACCTGCGAGATCCGCGGGCTGAGCGCGTCGCGCAGCTTCTCCATGGCAGCCCGCAGTCTGGTCTTCACCGTTCCCAGCGGCTCCTTTAGCTCGGCGGCGATCTCGCTGTGCGACAGGCCGCCAAAGTAGGCGAGCTCGATGACGCGGCGCTGCGCTTCCGGCAGCTCGCCCAGCGATCGCGTCACGAGCTGCCGCGTCTCCTGTCGCTCGACGTCGCGATCGGGCGCGTCGCTCGCGGCGAGCGGCGTGGCAAAGCCGGCGTCGCTCTCTTGTGCGGCGCGCGCCAGCACCTTGGACCGTCGGCCGCGCGCGCGCACGAGATCGAGCGCGCGCGTGCGCGTGATGGTGGCGAGCCAGGCGGTGACAGTGCCGCGCGCGGGGTCGAACTGGCCGGCCGTGCGCCACGCCTGGCCGAATGCGTCCGCGACGACTTCCTCCGTGTCGGCGCGTTCTCCGACGATGGCGCGCGCCAAGGCGTAGACGGTGCTCCCGTGGCGGTCGTACAGCTCGCCCAGGGCGCGCTCGTCGCCGCCGGCCATGCGCTCAATGAGTGGCCGGTCCACGGTCTCGAAAGTGGTGGCGATTCACAACCTGTGCAAACAGTACGTGCGGCGGGGGCTGGTGGATTGTTTTCACAGGCTAAAGCCTGCGCTCGGCAAACATTGTCCTGAAGGACAGAGCGCCCTTAAGGGCGTGTGTAGTGGCCGAGCCGCGGCTCGCCTGTCCATGCCGCGAAGGTCGGGGTAGGTTAATGGCATGTCATCCACGCTCACCTTAGCTGCCGGAGGTTCGCGATGCGCTTCACGGGTCTGGCAACGCTCGCCGTTGTCGCGCTGTGTGCATGTGGTGGTGGTGGTGGTGGTGACGGAGGTCCGCACGCCGGTTCGATCGCGCTGAGCGCCGGCGACAATCAGGTCGCGGCGGCTGGCACGGCGTTACCCGAATCGTTGGCGGTGATCGTGCGCGATGATGCCGGCGCGCCGCTGCCGGGCGTCGCCGTGACGTGGTCTGTGACGGCGGGCGGCGGCAGCGTGTCGCCCACCACGCGCACCAGCGACGCGGGCGGCATTGCCAAGACGCGCCGCACGCTGGGTCCCAACGCCGGCACGCAGACGGCGCGCGCGACTGTCTCCCCTCTCACTCCCGTCAACTTCAGTGCCATTTCCCAGATTCAAGGCGCCGTGAACATTGCCAATGCGACCACGGGTCCGCTCACCGATACCGTGCTCGCCACGAAGGCCGAATCGCTCGACGTGCTCGTGACCAATCAGAACGCCACCCCCGTGCAGGGCGTCGCCGTGATATGGGCGGCCCCGGGGGGCGGGACCGTGTCCGGAAGCAACGTGGCGACGAGTGCGACGGGGCATTCCAAGGTGCTCTACACGTACGGCACGACGGCGGGCGCGCAGTCAGCCACCGCGACGGTGACGGGGCTCGTCGGTTCTCCCGTGACCATCACGTTGCAGGCGACTGCCGGCACCGCCACGAACATCGTCAAGACGACGGGTGACGGCGGCACCGCGCCGCCGTCGTCGCAGGTGACCTACACCGTGACCGCGCGGGACGCGAACAACAACGCGAAGCAGGGCGTGACGATCGACTGGGCGGTCGCGACCGG
>DASYRZ010000196.1:0-4382 GCA_036003865.1 Gemmatimonadales bacterium
GAGGTAGTCGGGATCGGTGGGGTCGGCGAACATCCAGAAGCCGTCGCCGCCGTACATGTTTTCCCACTGGTGGTTCGTGATCCCACCGGGGAACTCCGACGGCCCGACCCACGAGCTGTTGTCCTGCAGCCCGCCGTACACGTTGTACGGCCGCGCCATGTCGACACTGACGTGGTAAAACTGCGAGACCGGCAGATTCTCGTTCTTCACCCATTTGTTGCCGGCGTCATACGAGAACCACAGGCCGCCGTCGTCGCCGGTGATCAGGTTGTCGGTGTTGTTGGGATCGACCCACACGTCATGGAAGTCCCCGTGCGCGCCGCCCGAGATGCCGCTGAAGCTCTTCCCCCCGTCGGTGCTGACGATGAGACCACCGTCGGGCTTGTAGACGCGGTCCGGGTCGCGGGGATCCACGATGAGGGTCGCGAAGTAGAACGGCCGCCAGATCATGTTCTGGCTGCGGTCGAGCATCTGCCACGTTTTCCCGGCGTCATTCGACCGGTACAGCGCGTTGAGCGGCGGCACCGCTTCGATGAACGCGTACACGACCTCCGGCTTGGAGGGCGCGACCGCCACGGCGACGCGACCCCACGGTTTGCGCGGCAGGCCGGACGCGCTGGCGGTGGTCAGCTCGCTCCAAGTCGTTCCGCCATCGGTGCTCTTGAACAACCCGGAGCTGCTCGGCGCGGTGTCGCTCTCGCCGCCGGACCGGAACGTCCAGCCGCGGCGGCGGAAGTCCCACATTCCGGCGTACAGCGTTCTGGGATTCGCGGGATCCATCGCCAGCATCGAGCAGCCGGTGGACAGGTTGGTGCCCTTCAGTACCTTGGTCCACGTCTTGCCGGCGTCGGTGGTCTTGTACACGCCCCGTTCGTCGCTATCGCTCCAGAGCCTGCCGGGCACGCAGACGTAGACGGTGCTCGTGGCGGTCGGATCGACGATGATCTTGACGATGTGCTCGGAGTTGCGGAGCCCCAGGTTCGTCCAGTTCTCGCCCGCATCGTCCGAGCGATAGATCCCGTCGCCGATGGACACGCTGTTGCGCATCCACGCTTCCCCGGTCCCGACCCAAATCACCTTCGGATTCTTGGGATCGATCGTGACGGCGCCGATCGACTGCACCGGCTGTTTGTCGAAGACCGGCTTGAACGTCGTGCCGCCGTTCGTCGACTTCCACACGCCGCCGCTCGCCGCGCCGACATAGATCGTCAGCCGCGCACCTTCATGCACCGCGGCGAGCGCCGCGATCCGGCCGCTCATCGCCGCCGATCCGATGTTGCGCGCGCCGAGGCCCGAAATGGTTTCCGAATCCACCTTGACGGCCGGCGTCTGCTGTTGCACGAGCAGAAACAAGAAGAGGAGCTTCATGGGCGAGTTCCCGGCCGCGTGAACCGCGCGTCGTCGAGCGGTACGTTGGCCTCGATTTTGTCGTAGGTGATTTTCCCGCGATCGGTGCTGCTCGAGCCCTTAGGCCCGGACTCGGACGAGAACGGCAGATAGACGCCGTTGACCTGCTTGTAATCGCCGAGCGAGGTCTCGAATTCCTGCGGCGCGCCGCGAATCATGCGCTGCGTGTCGATGCGGATCGGGACGTAATACTCGGTATCGAGATAGTAGAAGCTGACGTCCCCATTGGGACGGGTGACCTTGAGTTTGTAGGCATCGCTCCCCTCGACCTGCTCCAATCCCTGATACTCGACGCGATTGCCTTTCGCCTGGTAGTTCACGAGCGGGCCGTCGAAGTCGGCGTCGTCGAGAATGCCGTGCATTTCTTCTTCGCCGAGCGACTCGGGATCGCGCTTGCCTTGCCACGGCTCGATCTTCCAGCCGTTCGTGCCGTCGTACGCGTTGATGCCGGTCATCCCCTGAATCGAGAACTCTTCGCGGACGCGGTTGGGTCGTTTGTTCTCCTGTACGACCACGGCTTCGAATCCGCCGCCGCCGGTGAATTTCCCGCTGCGACGCAGTGTCTGCAGCGCCTGAATGCGTTCCATGCCACCGGACGCCTGGATGTATTTGGCGATGAGACTGTCGACGTTCTGGGCCGAGAGGGGCGGGGCTGCGGCGAGAACCGCGGCCGCTGCAATGGGGACCAGGAGCTTGCGCGTCATGGGTGACCTCTTCCGAAGAGACGTGAACAGGAACCAGTAACCTACCGGCGCTTCCACCGGCTCGCGAGTCACCACGACAGACGCGTTTGCCATCTTGATCGCTTCATCTGTCAGATCGGCAAACACCGGGGCTCAAAAACCGGCATGGATGCTGCTCAGCCCCGCGAGTGCGAGGGGTTGTACTGAACAAGGTCCAACATGATCAGACAAGGAGGAGAGGTATGTTCCTGACAACTCGCACTTCACAGAGAGACGTCGGCAATCGAATCAGCCGCCTGCTGAACGACGCCTTCGGGCTGGCCGGACTCGATTCGCAATTCCAGGACAACGTCGGTGCCTCGTGGGTGCCCCCGGTGGACATTCTCGAAGAGCCCGATGCCATCCGGATCATGGCGGAGGTGCCCGGCGTGCGTCCGGAAGACGTGAAGATTTCGCTCGAGGGCAACGTGCTCACCATCCACGGCACGAAGCAGCAGCTGGCCGAGGAGCGGACCGAGCGCGTGCACCGCTATGAACGGACCTACGGGGTGTTCGAGAGGACGTTCACGCTTCCCGCGACGGTGGACGCGAACAACATCAAGGCGTCGTACGAGCAGGGCGTGCTCACGGTGACGCTCCCCAAGATGGCGGAGGCGCGGCCACGGCAGATTCACGTGGAAGTCACGACGCCGGACAAGCAGTTGAAGCGTTAGGCCAAAAAGAAGGGGGCGGCTGGCTGGCCGCCCCCTTGTGTTTCTCGCACCGGTCGCGTTACGGCGTCACACCCGCCGGTCGCGCGCTCGCAACCGGACGCGTAGCTTTTTGCCCCATGGCACCAGCCGTGTCCTCACCGTTTCCGAACCTGACGGTGCTGTCGCACCCGCTGATCCAGCACAAGCTCACGATCCTGCGCGACAAACGCACCAGCACCCGCGACTTCAAGCAGCTCGTGAACGAGATCGCCATGCTGATGGCGTACGAAGTGACGAAGGACTTGCCGCTCGAAGCGGTCGAGATCGAGACGCCGCTCGAAAAGACGCGCGGCAGTCAGGTGGCCGGCAAGAAGTTGACGCTGGTGCCGATCCTGCGCGCCGGTCTCGGCATGGTCGAGGGGATCTCGCAGCTGATTCCGTCGGCGCGAGTTGGACACATCGGCCTGTACCGCGACCATTCCACGCTACAGCCCGTCGACTACTACTTCAAAATCCCCTCGGGCGAGGCCGACCGGGCGTTTTTCTTGCTCGACCCGATGCTGGCAACGGGCGGCTCGGCCGTGGCCGCGGTGAGTGCGCTATCCCGGGCGGGGGCGCAGAAGATCCGTTTCCTGTGCCTCGTGGCCGCCCCCGAAGGCGTGAAGGCGATGCTGGACGCCCACCCGAAGGTGCCGGTCTACACCGCTTCGCTCGACCGGGAGCTGAACTCGAAAGGGTATATCCTGCCTGGACTTGGGGATGCTGGAGATCGTTTGTTCGGCACCCGCTGACCGACCGTCCGACCGACACACCGTCCGACCGTCCTACGTAACCCTTTTGTCGTCCCCCGTGTCCCATCAGTAGTTACGAGACCAGCCCGTCACCTCGGAGCGCCGTGGACGAATCACAGCTCATTGCCCGCGTCCGCGCCGGGGATAGCGCCGCAGAGCGCGCGCTGTATGACGCGCATGTGGACCGCGTGTACCGCCTGGCCTTCCGGCTCGCGGGCGACGACGCCCTCGCGCAGGATTTCACCCAGGAAACGTTCATTCGCGCGTTCGACCGGCTCGGCTCGTTTCGCGGCGATGCCGCGTTTTCGACCTGGCTGCACACGATCACGACCACGGTCGTCCTGAACGGCCTGAGGAAGGTGAAGCGGTTTCGGCAGCGGGAAGCGGACATCGACGACGCGCACGACATCGGCGTCGCGCAACGGCACGCCGAGCCGGACTTGAAAGCGCGGCTCAAGCAGGCGATCGATGATCTACCGGAGGGTTACCGAACGGTGTTTCTGATGCACGATGTCGAGGGGTACACACACGAGGAAATCGGCGCCGCATTGGGCGTCGAGACCGGCACGTCGAAGGCTCAGCTGTCGCGCGCGCGAGCGAAACTGCGCGTGGCGTTGGCGGACTTCGCAGGAGAATGGGTGGGATGATGGATCAGCACGAAGACCCGAAGTTCGAACAGTGGCTGAAGGACGCGGCCCGTACCACGTACCACGCACCCCGTACCCCGCCTCGCGAGGAGATGTGGGCGCGTATCGAGGCCGCTCGCCGGAACAAACACGTCATCGAGCTCCGTCCCTGGATGCGGTGGG
>DASYRZ010000197.1:0-5516 GCA_036003865.1 Gemmatimonadales bacterium
GCCATCTGCGAAAAACAACTTCGCGACTGCTGTGAACAGAAAAGCGAGCAGTTGCAACATTGAGCGTCACCCCCTTATTGGGTCCAGCGAGTGTTACAGCCTCGCTTAGGAGTGGCACGCCTCTCTACAGCGTGCCCGACGCTCCGCTCGTCTACTGTTCGCTACGCTCCGCTCTAGCTAGCGGTGACCAGGGGCCCCCTGTTTTCGGATTGAAAGTCCACTACGCAACCTTCCGCGACGACTGCAGCGCACGACGCATCGCCTCGATAACCACCCCCATGCCATCTACCTTGTTGACGATTGCCCGCACGCCCAGCACCCGCAGTTCATTCTCGGCTTTCGCCGGCATTCCGCCGGTGACGATCATCACCGGCGCCGTGAGGCGCTTGGACGTATCGAGCAGCCGCTCCACCACCTGCACCGCGTTCAGGTCGGGCAACGCATAGTCGAGAATCACGAGATCGGGACTCACACGCCCGATCTCGAGCAGCCCGTCCATCCCCGTCGTCGTTTCGATGACGTCCACTTCCGGCGCCTCACGCTGCAACGTGCGCACGAGCGCCTTGAGATATCCGGGATCGTCCTCGACAACCACCACCACCGGCCTGTCGCGACTCGCGAGCAATTCGTTCGGCACCGCCATGCCATGCGCCCGCAGAAACTCGGCGAGATCCGCCGCCGCCACACGCCGCCGACCGGTCGGCGTCCGATGGCCCTTCAAATGCCCCTGGTCGATCCAGCTCGCCACGGTCGCCGGCGTCACCTGCAGCACGCGCGCAACACGCTGCGTCCCCCAGTAGCGCTTGGTTTTAGTAGGAGCCACGAAACACCAAATACAGCAAAAATCACAAGTCCGCTAGATGGGGAAAGACCGGATAGGGAACAGCACTGCGGGCTTAGTAGACGCTAAGGCGCTAAGACGCCTAAGTGGTTAACGGTCCATAGCTTACAGCGGCTACCGGCGCGCGTCGACCCAGCGATTGGTGGCATCGAGCACAGCCAGCACCGCGCTGCGCTCGGCCGACTCCCGAATCTCACACGTTCCGGTGAGCAGATGCGCCTCGCGCCCGCCGAGCCCGTGGACCGCGACGAGGACGAACTTGCGATCGAACGCTTCGATGATCTGCGCCCCCTCGAGCGCAATCGAATTGTCCGGGAGCAGATCGTCAAGACACGTGGCCGCGGCGCGCGCCGCCGCCTCCAACCGATTGCGCGTCGTATCGGTCCCGACCTCCTCGGCCTCCGCCTCCTTCTCCCCGAACGCGAGCTTCACGCGCACCGACACGCGCTGCGGACGCTCGGCCGGCCGGACCTCGAGATTCTTGAACACGACCACGCGCCGCTTGGAACGCTCGCTGATCGCCTCTTCCTGCAACGCCTCGATCGGCCGCACGTCCGCCGTCTGCGCCACGCTGATCTTACGGTGATCAATCTTGAAACCGAGCTGCGCCATCAACGCCGACTCGATGTTGCGCACCACCTGCTTCGGTTGGACATCGCTCTTGGTGAGGACGTGCACTTCGCTCACTTCGCCCAGCGGCGTCACGACCACGCGCGCCGACAACACTCCCGTCAGCGCCGTGATCAGGTTCTCCACGCGCTTCATGCCCCACGGATCGGGCGGGCCGCCTCCCCCCACTGGCAAGGCGGGCTGATCCGGCGAGGCCGGCGAAGGATCCGACGTCACGTGGACTTCTCCTCTCCACTTGTGGCAACCTGATTGCGGCCGCCGGCCTTGGCACGATACAGCGCGCGATCCGCGGCGACCAACACATCCTCGTCCTTCTTTTCGGGCCGGTACTCGGCGACCCCAACGCTCGCCGTCACCACCCCCGCCGGATAGCCCATCTCGACGCCGACTTCCTCGATCGACGCGCGCACCTTCTCCCCCACTCCGCGCGCGCCCTCGACACCCGTCCCTACCAATACCACAACGAACTCGTCGCCGCCATACCGGCCCGCCACGTCGGTCGACCGGATGTGCGCGGTACAGCGGCGCGCCGTCTCCTTGAGCACCGCGTTCCCCGCCTCGTGCCCGAAGCGGTCGTTCACCTGCTTGAAGTTGTCGAGATCGATGAACAGCACGGCAAAGTGCTCGCCGCTGCGGTGGCAGCGCGCGACCTCGTTGGCGAGCCGGTCGCGCAACACCCGGAACGACGCCAGCCCGGTGAGCGCATCCACCGCCGCCTGCTGCTGCGCCAGCGCCGCCTGCCGCTCGAGGTAGCGCGGACATGACTTGAGCGTAGTCCGTCCCTGCGCCGCCGCCACCGCGAAGTCCTGGCACGTCTCGTAGCCGCAGGCGCCGGAATCCCACGGCCTGCCATTGGGCGCGAGCCCGATCTGGTCCAGGATGTACTCGACGGATTCGACCGTCGGCCCGGCAGCGTTGATAGCGACTTGGAACGCCGATCCCACGTTGATTTCGATCCCCTCGGCCAGGACCGGCGCGGGCGCCCGGGGCGGCTCGGTCGCCCCCACGATCGCGCGGCGCCGGAACAGCTCCTCCTTGGGACCGAGCAGCGGGTGATCGAGGCAGCCCTCGCAGGGCAGAATGTCGACGAACCCGAGGTCGATGCGGTCCACCCCAACGGCGCGGGCGATGCCCTCGAGCGCCCCCAGGCCCCGGACCTTCCGAAAACGGCGGCTCGACTGGCGCTCTTCCTTTAATAATTCGAGCGGCATGCCGCCGGCGGTGCTCCAGTAGCGGCGCCGCTCCTCGGGAATCCGGCTGTAGAACAGCGCCTGGTCCTGGACCTGGATCCCGCGCTTTTTGAAGATTCCCTCGAGCTCGGCCAGCGTGATGGCGGCATCGACGTCGGCGCCGCCCTCGGTCAGGCAGACGCCGGTGTAGACGATCGGCGTGTGTTTGCCGTACATCGCCTTGAGATAGCGCGCCTCCGCTTCGATCGGCGTCGCGACGGGCGCGAGATAGGGGATCAGCTCGGGATACTGGTTCTTGATCGTCTCGACGATGACCGGACAGGTACTGCGAATGACCGTCCCGCCTCTACCCCACTCCTCCTCGGCCCAGAGGTCCAGGTATTCCTTGGCCACCAGCTCGTCGCCGAGCACGCCGCGGTGTACCACGTTGAAACCGGCGGCGTAGCAGGCGTTTACGACCTGCTCGGGCGTCGCCGGATAGAAGTACGCCGCCGACTCGACGGAGAGGATGAGCACCGCGTCGCGCCGCAGGGCGAACTCGAGCGCCCGGGTGGCGTCACCGACCGCAATGATGGCTTCGTGGGGGCAAGCCGGCAGGCAGAGGCCCACGCGGGTGCAGGCCTCGTCCACGATCCAGACCTTCTCATTTTCAACCGCGACTGCGTCGGAGGGACATACCCGGACACACGCCAGGCATGCGACGCACAACTCGGGGTCGATTTTAAAATCCACGCGTGGCTCCGGAGGTCCGAGCGGGCGCTAGGGCTCTAGGAGCGAGGTTTCTGGGCGCGGCTAATCTATCGCGTATTCCTTGAGTTTGCGATAGAGGGTCCGCTCGCCAATTCCGAGGGTCTCGGCCGCCTTGCGGCGATTGCCGTGTGTCTCCCGCAGCGCGGCGTCGATGGCCGCGCGCTCGACGTCCGCCATCGACATCCCCGGTTTGTAGATCAGCGGCTGGTCCGGTTCAGGGGTCGAGTCGAGGGGATCGACGCGGGCAGAACCACCAACCTCGATAACCTCCACCCGCTCCGAAGGACGCACTTCGATGCGTCTCCGCAGATCCTCGAGCTGGACTTTCAGCTCGACCAGGGTGCGAAAGATGAACTCGAGCTCCTGCCCGGCGACCTCGCGCGACTGGGCCGGTGGCGCGATCCGCACCGGCAACGTGCGCGTGCGTTCGCGGATATCGCGCGGAATGTCGCTGGCGCGGATCTCGCCTTCGGGCGCGAGCACGACCATCGACTCGATCAGGTTGCGGAGCTGGCGGACGTTGCCCGGCCAGTCGGCATCGACCAGGATGTGCAGCGCCTCACCCGTAATCCCCTTGAACGTGCGATCGTGCGTCTTCGAGAACTCGGCGATGAACGTCCGCACCAGCAGCGGGATGTCGCTGCGCCGCTCGCGCAGCGGCGGGAGATAGATCGACAGCACGTTGAGCCGGTAGAACAGATCGTCGCGGAACGTGCCGAGGGTGACGGCTTCCTTGAGCGACTGGTTCGTCGCCGCGATCACGCGGACGTCCACCTGGATCGGCTGCGTGCCGCCCACGCGGAAGAAGCTGCGATCCTCCAGCACACGCAGCAGTTTCACCTGGGTAGCTGGAGGCATCTCCCCAACTTCGTCAAGCAAAATCGTACCGCCGTTCGCCAGCTCGAACCGGCCCAACCGCCGCTCGGCGGCGCCGGTGAACGCGCCCTTCTCGTGGCCGAACAGCTCGCTCTCGAGCAGCGTCTCGGGCAGCGCCGCGCAATTCACCGCAATGAACGCCTTGCCGCGCCCCCCCCCTCCCGCCCCGCCCCGTGGCGAGAGGTCGTGGATCGCGCGCGCGACCAGCTCCTTGCCGGTCCCGGACTCGCCCTCGATCAACACCGTCGAGGTGACGGGCGCCATCTGCTCGATCTTGACGAGCACTTCCTGGATCGCGGCCGACTCGCCGAGGATGCCGGTGCGCTGCTGCAGCCGGCGGCGCTCGATCAGCCGCCGCACCGTGGCGGTGACTTCGGCGGGATCGGCGGGTTTTACGAGCCACGCAGTCAGCCCCAGCTCGCCGCCGATCCGGTCGGGATCGTCGTCCGTCGCCTCGACCAGGCCGAGGGTGGAGACGCTATGCTCGTGCGCCGCGGCGAGCAGACGCTGGGCGGTCGATTCGTGAAGCCCGCCCGTCAGGACGATCGCATCCGGCTCCCGGCTCCCGGCTCCCTGCTCCCTGCCTCGTACCGCCTGGCGCACATCGTCGAGCGACGAAACCATGGCGGTGTCGATGCCGGCCTGCTCCAGGTTGGCGTTGACCCGGACGGCCTGCTCGAGATCGTCGGTGGTGATGAGGACGCGATCAGGCATGTCCTCTCCCCCTGACCCCCTCTTCCACGGGAGAGGGGGAACGAACGGAGTGATTCGTGTTCGCTCCAGAGAGAAGATCCATGGCATGATCGAGGAACTCCGCGAGCACAGCCAATCCTTCTTTCACGCCGTTCGTCGAGCCCGGCAGATTCACGATCAACGTCTTCCCCCGCGTGCCAGCGCGGCCGCGCGAGAGCCATGCCCGCGGAAATCCCGGGCCCGAGGCGGCGCGGATGGCTTCGGCGATGCCCTCGGCTTCGCGCTCGAGGATCGCGGCGGTCGCTTCGGGTGTGACATCGCGCTCCGTCAGTCCGGTGCCGCCGGTCGTGAGCACGACATCGACTTCGTTGGAATCGGCCCAGCGGGCGAGCTTTCCCGCGATGCGGTCGGTCTCGTCGGCGACCACGCTGCGCACCACGACCTCGTAGCCGCGCTCCGTCGCCCAGTCGAGGATGGCGTCGCCGGAGGTGTCCGCACGCTGGCCCACGGCGCCCAAGTCGGACACGGTCAGGATG
>DASYRZ010000198.1:0-6139 GCA_036003865.1 Gemmatimonadales bacterium
CGCGGCGCCGGCGACTCCGATCGCACTGCTTCCGGCGGTCGGTCGCGGAGCGGATCCTCACCGCTGCACCACGTTGACCTTCATGGCCGACACTTCGCGATACCCGTCGCTCTCCGACGTCAGGAAGCCATCCACGACCAGTCGGTCGAACACCTTGGAGAGATTGCCGCCGGTTCTGATCTCATTCCCGGTCCGGCGCAGCTCCTTTGCGGCGGCCCCCTGGCTCTTGGCCTCGCGGAAAAAGCCCTGCGCAATGAGCCGCGCGACACGCCCCGGAAGCGTCGAGCTGTCCACCGTGATTGTCTTGCGCTCGACGGTCACCTCAAGCTCGGGTTTGATCGTGAGCAGCTTGAGGATCCCGGGCGCTTCGGCGGCGAGCCGCTGCTTGAACTGCAGATACCGCTCTTCAAGAAGGGCGTGCGGCGGGGCGCCGCGGTTCGGCTTTACAAACCGATCGGCACCGAGCGGATCAGCAAGGATGGCTACCTCGAGGCGTCGGCGCAGGTCGGCATTGTCGGCGCGCAGCTGCTGGTTCTCTTCGCGCAGCGCGATCGCTTCAGCTTCGTTCACGATGTCCTCGTCAGGTTCAAGGGTCAGGATGTCATTCGTCGCGGGAGCCTGGTACTGCTGCAAGCCATAGCTCGACTCGATCTTCATAAATCCCACCGGCGGCCGCGGCCGTTCGATAACGGCAACCGCCACCTCGCCCGGCGCGACGGCGATTGCCTGGCGGTCGTTCATCCACGCCGGCTGCACGTAGACCTTGCGCGTGTGCTGTCCCCAGCAGGCGAAGAACTGGCCGAGCTCGAGCTTGGCCACCGCGGCCGCGGTCGGCTTCGCGATCCCGGCGGGAATGTTGGCCAGCGTTCGCTTGATCTCGTTCGCCTCCCGCTGCACGCCGATCAGCACGACCGGCGCGGCGCGGACCGCGAGCTTCCAGACACCGGCGAGGTCCTGGCTGTCGAGCCAGACATAGTTCTTCAGGCCGGCGCCCTTCCTGATCAGCGCCTCCGCTTCGCGTTTGACCGGCGAGCCGCGGCCTTCGGGCAGAAACTCCCACGCCTCCGGAATGACCGTGACAACGCCTTCCTCGTGCTCGTACACGTGCTCGAGCACGGACCGGATCACGAGCGCCTGCAGCTCGGTCGAATAGGGCGCGAGATCCATCACGTTGAGGCCGGGACCGATCACGACCTTGGTGTGCGGCGGGAGCTGCGCGAGCTGCGGGACGACGAGCTCGAGGTAGCCCTCGATCTCGGTGTAGATCGACTCGGAGAAGCCGCGCGCGGTGGCCTTCGCGGCGGCCACGTTGCGCTGCACCTCGGCCAGCGTCTTCGTGTTGTGACAGACTTTCATGAGCCACGCCCGCAGCAGCTTGTTCTTCTCGCCGAGCGTCGCGTCGATGAGCGAGCTCACGAAGACCCAGTCGGCCCGCTCGCGGAAGAACGGCTGCAGCCGACGGCCGCCGGCGAACGCGCCCTCGCCGCGCTTCGTGACGAACGTGACGGCGCGCAGATCCGAGCGCGCGACCAATGCCTCGAGCGTAGTAGTTTTTCCACTTTCCTGGGTCTGCCCGCTGACGACCATGTGTCGCAGCGGGATCGCGACCGCCTCGCCGGTGCCCACTTCGTAGCCGAGATGCACGGTCGTCATGCCGCCACCACTTTCGGGAAGTCCTTGAACTGCCACAGATCGTCGGAGAGCCGGCCCTGCTTGCCAGGTTTCGATCCGCTGTCCTGCTTGACGAAGAGCGCGACGCCGGCGTTGCGGCATTGCTCCGCGATCGACTCGGCCCACTGTGGATCCATCGGTCGATGCCCGGGCCCGCTCTCGCCGCCGATGATCACCCAGCCGATCGGCCGGTACTTCGAGTGGTCGGGCGCGGGATCGAACGCGTTGCCGCAGTCGATGTCACCCAGCAGCGGTTCCGCGCTCACGAACCGCACGGCCGCGGGAATGCGGCCGAGCTGCTCGACACGATCGTCCCACGTCGCTTGATCCTCGGCACTTGTACCGAGCCAGACGTTGGGCAGCGGCAGGCCGAGCGCGCGCGCAATGCAATACTCGCGCATGCGCTGCGGCCGCTTGGTGAGGATCTGGAACGTGTGCTGCGATGCGCGTGCCATCACGGCGAAGATCCGATCGATCACCGCATCGGCGACGTTCTCATGGAAGAGATCGCTCATCGAGTTGACGAAGATCTTGCGCGGCCGCCGCCAGCGGAGCGGGTCGAGCATGTGCTTCTCGACGACCATGATCTGCCCGTTCCAGCGGCCGTTCTTGTCCGTCAGCCCATCGTAGGCCTGCCCGGGCTTCGAGAAGCGCGCCGCGACCGTCTCGGCGTAGCAATGGATACAGCCCGGGGACACGCGCGAACAGCCGCGGATCGGATTCCAGCTACTGTCCGTCCATGAGATCCCGGTCTTAGCGCCCACGGGTACCTCCATGCTGTAGGCGCAGCTTGCTGGACTGATCGATTATTAGGATTCCCGAGAGATGATCGATCTCGTGCTGCATCGTCCGCGCTTCGAACTTCTCGGCGATGTAGCGGCGCCGCTCGCCCGCGAGATCGAGCGCCTGCACGACGATCCGGCGCGCGCGCCGCACGCGTACGCGCGAACCGGGAATCGACAGGCACGACTCCCAGCCGTCCTGCTTACCGCTCCACTCGAGGAGCTCGGGATTGATCAGCGTGATCGCCGTGGGTTGCTTGCCATCCCTTGACGCGCCCTCGATCACGCAGACCCGCTTCGCCACGCCGACCTGGTTCGCCGCGAGCCCGAGGCCGCCGACCGAGCGCATCGTGTGCGTGAGATCCGCGGCGAGCTGGCGCACCTCGTCGACGTCGGTGACCAGCGCAGCGTGCTGGCGCAGAATTGCATCGCCCAAGTGCAGAATCGGGCGGATCACGGCAGGCCGCCGTTCTCATCGAGCGCGTTGAGCGCGCGCCGGAGGAGCTCGAGCGCCGAGCGCGACCTGCGCGGGAAGTGCCGCACGCCGGCGAAGCGCGCGCGACCGCCCCGGCGCTGCGCCATGACGTGGTAGTTGCCGCGACCGTCTTCCCCGGTGCCGTCGTTCGCGATCGTGATCGTCGCGAGCCGCCGGGAGCGGCTGCTAGAGAGCGCGGACCGGAGATCGAGCGTCACGACGATCATCCGGCCCGTTCCAGCTCGGCGGCGTAGATGATCAGGTTGGCGCGGTCGCGCCCGCGCTGGCCGGCCTGGTGCCAGGCGTCGAGCAGGGCATGTGCGAGCGCCGGCGTCAGAACGAGCTTCCCGCCCACCGTGAAGAACAGGGCGACGTCGTTGCCCGCGATCCTCAGCGACGGCCCGCGGCTAAGCACGCGCCCGCCGCTTTTGCCTAGCCGGTGGCAGGGAGATCGTCCGCTTGACGATGAGTTTTGTCTGTTGTCCCCCTGGCTCCCGCCGACATAAGAAAAGAAGGCTCCGCCTTCGATTTGCCCATCGCGCTCGGGATCCTGGCCGCGACGGAGCAGGTCGCAGGCGATCGGTTGCAGAACATCGCTGTGCTGGGCGAGTTGGGTCTCGAGGGCGCGATCCGGCCTGTGCGCGGGGCTCTCCCGGTCGCGCTCGCGGCACGGGCGGCCGGCGTCGAGGCGTTGATTCTGCCGCGTGAGAACCTGCCCGAAGCGGGGGTCGTGGACGGCCTGCGTGTCCTGGGCGCGAGCTCACTCGCCGAGATCGCGGAGTTTCTGGACGGCAAGGGCGAGCTCGCCGCTGCCGCCGTGGACGTGGCGCAGCTGTTCGCCGAGCGCGCTCGCGACGACGTGGACTTCGCCGAGGTGAAGGGGCAGGCCCACGCGAAGCGGGCGCTCGAAGTCGCCGCCGCGGGCGGCCACAACATCTTGATGGTCGGCCCGCCGGGCTCCGGCAAGACGATGCTGGCACGCCGGCTGCCGACGACGCTGCCGAAGATGAGCCTCGACGAGGCGTTGGAGACGACCAAGATCCACTCCGTCGCGGGCACGCTGCCATTGGGCGAATCGCTTGTCGCGCGGCGCCCGTTCCGCGCGCCCCATCACACGATCTCGGATGCCGGATTGATCGGGGGCGGATCGTATCCGCGCCCGGGCGAGGTCAGCCTGGCGCATGGTGGCGTGCTGTTCCTCGACGAGCTGCCCGAGTTTCGCAAGAACGTGCTCGAGGTGCTACGGCAGCCGATGGAGGACGGCGTCGTGACGATCGCGCGGGCGGCGATGAGTCTCTCCTATCCCGCGCGTTTCATGCTGGCCGCCGCCATGAATCCCTGTCCGTGCGGCTGGTTCGGCGATCTGCATCACACCTGCGCGTGCGGCTCGCTCGCGGTACAGCGCTACCTGGCGCGCGTGTCCGGCCCGCTGCTCGATCGGATCGACATCCATCTGGAAGTGCCCGCGGTCAAGTACAAGGCGCTCACGGGAGAGAGCGCGGGAGAGCCGAGTGAGGCGATGCGCGAGCGCGTGGACCGCGCGCGAACGGTGCAGCGCGAGCGGTTCGCGAACCGGCCGGGGATTTACGCCAACGCGCACATGGCGCCGCGCGACATCCGCGCGCATTGCCGCGTGTCGGACGGTGCCGACGCGCTGCTGAAGACGGCGATCACGCGGCTGGGATTATCGGCGCGCGCGTATCACCGGATACTAAAGATTGCCCGGACCGTCGCCGATCTCGACGAGGCGACGTCGCTCGAGCCCAGGCATGTGAGTGAGGCGATCCAATACCGGAGCCTGGACCGGCGGGGCGTGGGGTAGCTCTCGGAATCGCGCCGTTGCGGTGCCGCGTCGACATCGAGCCCCGGTCCACAGCCGCCGGTGTGGCGCCGGCGCACCCCCCGAACGCAGCCGCCCCGCAGGATCCGGGCACACGAATTGCCTCACCTCAAAGCCAGAAGGGAGTTCTTGTGAGGCGCAGGCCGTTCGCGTGGTGGGAAGATGCAATCATTGCCCTCGGGTTCTGGCTGGCGGCGGTGCTCGCCGCGGGCGGACGGCACCGCGATTGACGGCGGCCCGCTCGTCCTCCTAGCTATCGGTGGGGCTTCGGAGGGCGCAAGCATGCCCGAGGTATCGCAATGGGCCCGTGTGCGCGGCGACGTGAACTGCCATGTGCGGCGGGGTGCGTGGTACGAAGTCCTTCGCCTCACCCCAGATGAAGCCATCCTTGAGGTAGAGAATCGGCCCTTCAGTGTACCCAGGTCCTCCCT
This sequence comes from Gemmatimonadales bacterium, assembly GCA_036003865.1. Lineage (GTDB taxonomy): Bacteria > Gemmatimonadota > Gemmatimonadetes > Gemmatimonadales > GWC2-71-9 > 20CM-2-65-7. The sequence goes on from DASYRZ010000198.1 coordinate 5,200, forward strand.
GCAGATTGTGCCCCGGCGGCCCCAACGGTGGTCCGTCGTCGCCCGCCCGTCGGACGCGGTGATGGTTCCGCTGAGCTGGGGCTCCCGGTACGCCGTCTGCCCGGGCTGTCGCGATCGAGCACCGCTGAAGGGACACCCGACCGAGATCCGGTGCTCGCGGTGCGATGGCGTGTTTGCAGTGGCGTGGGATGATCCTTACTGAGGCGGCGAGCCCAAGCATGTGAGCGAGGCGATCCAGTACCGGAGCTTGGACCGGCGGGGGGTGGCATAGCCATGTACCTTCGTACAGGGTTCGATGCATGGCGATCCGCACAATTCTCCTGTGTCTGCTGGCGGCTGGTTGTGCCAGCTGGCATACGCAGCCTCTAACTCCGCAGCAGGTAGTCTCGGAGATGCATCCCAAGCGCATTCGCTTGACCCTCACAGATAGTAGCGTACTCGTGCTGAAGCATCCGCAGATCTCCGGGGATAGCATCGCCGGGAAAATCAATGGGACGCGCAGGGCCGTCGCGTCCGATCGTGTTGCTCGAAACGAAGTTCGTGTGCCGCATGAACCAAAGGATCTTGGCTTCTTGTACAGCTGGCGAGCGCAGCGGCGAGCGCCGCAACACGTCATCTCGAAAAAGCATCCAGATCGCATCCGCGTGACCCTCACGGATAGTACCGTGCTGGTGCTGCGGCGTCCGATGACCTTGCGGGACAGCATCGTCGGCATGGTCTCCGGGACGCGCACCGCTGTAGCGATCGATCGAATTGCCCGCGCCGAGACTCGTGAAGAGAATCCTTGGAAGATGTTCGGATTCGTGTCCTTGTACGCCGTTTTGTACCTTTCGCTGTGCGGGCCGCCCGACTGCCCCAACAAATAGGTGCCCTCCAGGCTTTCCACAGCCGTAGCAGGGTTGTCCGTGATCGCCGACTGGGGCTATCCTGCCGGTGATGC
>DASYRZ010000199.1:0-11571 GCA_036003865.1 Gemmatimonadales bacterium
ACCCTACACCCTTTCCAAAAAATTTGTCACCTGTAACTTTCTACAGGTTGAATTAGGCACCAGCGGCAGCTCGCCTCGTGCGAGGGAGCTTTCAGACCTACCCGTTCAGGTAGGGTTTGTTGCATTTGGGCTTCCCTCGCAATCTGGCGCACTGGGTGCGGTCACGATCAGCCTCGAGGGCATCTTTCAGTGGAACAATGCCTGGAAGACAAGCTACAACTACTGGCACATCGGCCGGCCGTTCTTCGGCGCCGTGCTAGGAATCGTCGCGTTCTTCATGTTCGTCGTGATCGTCTCCGCGTCCGGCAATGCACCGACGTTTCTCGATGGAAAAACCCCGCCGCTGCCCAAGGACTGCATCATCTACTACGTGCTTGCCTTTCTCGTCGGCTATCGCGAGGAAACGTTCCGCGACTTGATCAAGCGGGTGACCGACCTGATCCTGAAGCCGGGGACGCCGACGCCGCAGGCCGCGAAGGTCGTGTTCAAGGTCGGCGGCACGCCGCAATCGACGATCACCGTTCCGGCCATCCCTGCCACGCAGACGTCGCGCGTCACCGTCGAAGTGCAGAACGCCGGCGACGCGCCCCTCGTGAAACCGACGGTGGCGGTGAGCGCCACGGCGCCCGCGGCGGCCACGACGTTTGCTACCGCCAACGATCAGGTGAGCACCGGCCACGACCTCGACCCCGGACAGTCGCGCACGGTCGACATCACGTTCACGGCCGCCGCCCCGGGCGCGTACGCCGGCCGTGCCCGGTGATCCTCCCTCAGCCATGCCTCGTGCATGGACTCGATGGTTCGTCACGCAGCAAGGCCCTCAGTTCGCAAGGACCGGGGGCCTTTTCTTTTTCGCGCGCGGCGGCACGTTCCGCTTTCCTTCAGCATCTCTTCATCGGTATCGATGGTGGCGCCCTGTTCACGGAGTCGGCGTAGCGCGCACTCCCTCAGGATCTGGTTTTGGGCGCGAAGCCGCTAATAGATGCCGTTACACCCTTGCTCATTTGCGCTCGAACGGAATCCCGCACTGAGCTGGCGTTCGCATGGGTTCCGCCGATTGCTGGTTTTGATTAGTGCATGAGTTCAAGGAATGAGCATGATCAACCGTACCGCTTTTGAAAACGAACTGTTCTCGCACTGCCAAAGTACGCCTGTCGCCTCCGCTAGGAGGTCGCATGCGAGTGATCGCGAAGATCTTGGGCAGCGAACGGAGCGGTTCCCGTTGTCGCGCAACGTAGTGTGAACGAGTTTGGCAGGGAACATGAGTGAGATATTGCTGACCATCGCCGAGGCCGCAACGACCCTGCGGCTGCACCCCGTGACCCTGCGCGCCCTTGCGGCGGCAGGCACGGTGCCGGCCGTGAAGATCGGCCGCGCTTGGCGCTTCGTTGAAGTTGACTTGCTCGCCTGGGCCCGCGCAAACTATTGCCGCGCGGACGCCGTAGGCGACAAGGAGAGTACATGTCGCTCTACAAACGTCCAGATAGCCGCATCTGGTGGGCCGCGATCACCCTACCAGACGGAGGCCGCATATGCCGCTCTAGTGGCACCGCGAACCGCAAAGAAGCACGGGAATGGCTCGATCACGTGCGCGCCGATCTCTGGCGCGTCCACCGCCTCGGCGAGCGTGCAACCTACACGTGGCAGGACGCCGTAGTCCGGTGGTGCGAGGAAAAGGCCGACAAGGCCACGGCGCACGAAGATCGAGTCAAGTTCCAGTGGCTCGACCGGCACCTCCGCAACCGGCAGTTGCATACGATCACGCGGGACGAGATTCAGGCGATTGGCAAGGCCAAGGCAGCGGAGAGTTCCCGCACCACCGCCAATCGCTACCTCGCCCTCCTGCGGGCCGTATTGAAGCGGGCAGCCGGTCCGTGGCAATGGATCGAGAAAGCGCCAGCCGTCACCCTCTATCCGGAGGCAAAGCGACGGGTACGCTGGCTTACCAAGGAGGAGGTCATCAGGCTGTTGAACGCGTTGCCACCGCATCAGAGACAGCTTGCGCGCTTTGCGCTCGCGACAGGATTACGGCAGGCCAACGTACTCGATTTGCAATGGTCTGCGGTCGATCTCGGTCGTCGCACCGCATGGGTTCATGGCGACGAAGCGAAAGGCGGCGAGGCGATCGGCGTGCCGTTGAATGACGACGCGATGGCGGTGCTCAACGAAGAGAAGGGCAAGCATCCCGATCGCGTGTTCACCTACAAGGGCAGACCCTTAGGTCAGGTGAACACGAGGTCGTGGCGCAATGCCTTGAAGCGTGCTGACATCAAGAACTTTCGCTGGCACGACTTGCGGCATGTGTGGGCCACTTGGCACGTCATGGCCGGTACGACGATGGCGGAACTGCAGGAGCTCGGCGCGTGGAAGTCGGCGTTGATGGTGAAGCGTTATGCGCACTTCGCGCCGGAGCAGCTGCGCGCAGCGGCGGCAAAACTTGCTACGTTTTCGTCTACAGTGCCGGAAAACGAAACGCCGGAACCAACGCAAGCTATTGAATAATTGGCTCCCCGACCAGGGCTCGAACCTGGGACCTGCGGATTAACAGTCCGTCCGGTCATTGCCCGGAAAGCCGCGCCAGGCAACGATCTTGGCCCAAACAGCCGATAATATTTTCGGCCGGTTTGCCGAGTTTTCCCCTCTGAAGGATTAATTCGGCTTCGCAATATTACCGAGCCGACGACGCACGAATCACAAGCATCAGCATGCTTAGAATGAGCGCTTGTCGTTCCGGTACGATGGATCCCGGCGCGACGGACACGTCTTCAGTGCGCATACCGCGTCTGCTTCTCTGCATATCTTCCTAGTCGAGATAAAGAGGGCGGCGCACCAGCTTTCGTCACCCGACATATGTACAGATTCCGGTTGACAGAAAATCCGCGCGCGCGCTTACTTGCGGCAACAAAATAGATACGTGTAAGGAGGAGAATTCAATGTGCGCGTTGCGATCGCTTACGTTTGCTTTGGTTCTTGCAGTCGCCTGCCTTCCTGCATTCGCGCAGGAGCCGATCTCGAATCTGCCCCGCAACCAGACGCTGATCGTCGAGAACCCCGAAGGGACGATCAAAAATGCCGGTTGGTTCAACGTCTGGGCGGTGAATGCTGGCGGACAGTCCACGGGGCTGCATCAGCTTGCGATGGACACGTTCTGGTACATCGATCCGCAGCGCGGCCTCGACGGCGTCTGGATGAATTCGCTCGCGTCCGACAAGCCCATCTACAACGCCGACTTCACGGAAATGACGGTGAAACTGCGCCCCGGCATCTTTTGGAGCGACGGCGTCGAGTTCACCTCGGCCGACGCGGTCTTCACCACCGAGCTGCACATGAAGACCAACGGCATGCGCTGGAGCGCGCCGTTTCAGATTAACGTCGCGTCGGTGTCGGCCCCCGACCGCAACACCGTCGTGTTCAAGCTGAAAAAGCCGAATTCGCGCTTCCATGCACTCTTCACGGTCCGCTGGAACGCGGTCTGGATGATGCCCAAGCACGTCTTCGAGAAGGTTGCCGATCCGCTGAAATTCGACTTCAACAAGCCGGTCTCGCTCGGCGCCTACGTGCTGCACAGCTACGATCCGAACGGCAAATGGTTCATCTGGCAAATGCGCGACGACTGGCAGCGGACGACGCTCGGCCGCTTTGGCAAGCCGGGCCCGAAATACGTCGCGTACGTGGATCCGGGCCCGCCCGACAAGCGCGTGATCGCGCAGATGAACCACGAGCTCGACATCATTCACGACACGTCGGCGGAAGGCATGTTCACGCTGGCGAAACAGTCGAAGACGTCGCGTGGATGGTTCAAGGGCTTTCCCTACGCGCATCCCGATCCGACGCTGCCGTCGGTGATCTTCAACGACCAGAACGAGCTGTTCAAGGATCGCCGGGTGCGCTGGGCGCTCGCCTTGCTGATCGATATCAAGGCGGTGTCGTTGGCGTCCTATCGGGGCGCTGCGACCATCTCGGCGATCGCGATCCCGCCGACCGGCACGCATACCGAGAGCTACCACGCCGCGATGGAGCCTTGGCTCAAGGATTTCGAGCTCGATACGGGGAAGCGCAAGATCAAGCCGTACAACCCGGCCGTCGGCAAGGAGATCGCCGAGATGCTGCGGCCTTCCATGGGTGACCAGATCCCGAAGGATCCCAAGGAGATCGCGAAGTCTTTTGGCATGGGCTGGTGGAAGCCCGACCCGCAGGCTGCGACTGAATTGCTGCAGGCCGCGGGTTTCACCAAGCGCGGCAACGACTGGTACACGCCCGACGGCAAGATCTTCACCGTCAAGATCGTGGTTGAAGGCGAGGCGCGACCGGTGATGACACGGGCCGGCTCGATGATCGCGCAGCAATGGCGTCAGTTCGGCATCGACGCCAAGACCGACGTCGCGCAGGGGACGATGAACGACCGCCGCGCTTCCGGGGATTTCGACATCATCATCTCGTGGAGCGTCGAGACTTGGGGAGGCCATCCCGATTTGTCGTTCTTCCTCGACAGCTGGCATTCGCAATTCGTGTCGCCGCCCGGCAAGCCGCAGACGCCGCGCAATTGGCAACGCTGGTCCTCGCCCGCGCTCGACAAGATCATCGAACAGATCCGCACCGTCGGTTTCGACGATCCGAAGAGCCTCGAATTGGGGCGCGAGTACGTCAAGCTCATGGTGCAGGAAATGCCGATCATTCCGCTAATGGCCTACAACGTCTTTACGGTAATGGACGAGACCTACTGGAAGGGCTATCCGAGTGCGGAAGCCGATCCCTATACCGACCCGGTGCCGAATTGGGGGAACTCGCGGGCCATGATGGTCAAGCTCAAGCCCACGAAGTAATGGCAACCTGCGGCGGAGGCGGGCTTGGTGCTCACCTCCGCCGCTTTTTTTTGTGAGACGGTTTCGGTGAATGTTGCGCGCCGATGAACGCCTACGCGATCTACGCGGGGAAGCGGCTCCTTCAGTTCGCGCTCGTGGTCTTCATCGGCATCAATCTGGCCTTCGTCATCACGCATTCGACGCCGATCGATCCGGTCGAACAGACGGTCGCCACGGCGACCTCCTTCGGCAGCACGAGCCCGGAAGCTGTCGAAATGATGCGGCGATCGTTGCGCGAGCTTTACGGGCTCGGGGGCAGCCCATGGAGCCAGTATGTGGTGTTTTGGAAGCGGATCATCGTCGGCGATTTCGGCCCCTCGCTGTCGGCTTTCCCGACGTCGGTCTCGGTCCTCATCAACCGCGCTTTGCCATGGACGATCGGGCTCCTGACGGTATCTACTCTTCTGGCGTGGATCCTGGGAAACCTGCTGGGCGGGCTTGCCGGCTATTACCGCGACAGCAAATTCCTGAAGATCACGGGCATTGTCGCGATGGGCGTCCATCCGATACCCTATTACATTGTGGCGTTCGTGCTGTTGGTCGTGTTCGGCTATCTATGGCCGGTGCTGCCGATCACCGGCGGCTCGCAGATGAACGTGCAATGGGGCTGGAACACGACGTTCATCCTGAGCGTGCTGCGGCACTCGATCCTGCCGGTCATTTCGCTTGTCCTGGTCGGCTTAGGCGGCTGGTTCATGGGAATGCGGTCGCTCGTCTCCAACATCGTGACCGAGGACTACGTCACATATGCGGAGCTTGCTGGTGTGAGCCGCCGGCGCATTCTCTACGCGTACGTGATGCGCAACGCGCTGGTGCCGCAGGTGACCGGGCTCGCAATGTCGCTCGGATCGATCTTCAACGGCGCGATCATCACCGAGCAGGTGTTCGGCTATCCTGGTATCGGCACACTGCTGATTTCCGCCGTGCATACCGGCGATTACAGCCTCGTCATCGGCATCGCGTCGGTGTCGATCATCGCGGTATCGGTCTGCGTGCTGGTGATCGACCTGCTCTATCCACTGCTCGACCCGCGCGTGAAGGTCAGTTGACGATGCTGACCGTCTTACGCGACCTCTTCCGTTACAACCGCGAATTCCGCATCGGTGCGCTGTTGACCGGATTCATCGTCTTTTTCGCTGCGCTCTCGTTCGTCTCGCCCTATCCGCCGCAGGACGTCTGGGTCGTTCCGCCCGATCTGCCGCCGTCGCTGACCTACTGGTTCGGCACGACCTCGCGCGGCCAGGACGTGTTCTGGCAGCTCACGTTCGCCATCCGCAACACCATGCTGTTCGGCTTCGCGGTCGCGATCCTGAGTCGGCTGCTTTCGATCGCAATCGGGATGTGGTCGGGCTACAAGGGCGGCATCGTCGATCGCGTGCTGATGTCGATTAACGATACCTTCATCGTTATCCCGCTCTTCCCGCTTCTCGTGCTGTTCTATTTCGTGATGCGCGACAAGATGTCGTGGCCGCTACTGGCGCTCGCGATGGCATGCCTCGGCTGGGCGTACGACGCGCGGCTGATCCGCTCGGTCGCGATGAGCCTCAAGAACCGCGAATTCACCCAGCAGAGCGTGTTCTCGGGCATGCGCACATCCGAAATCGTGCTGCAGGAACACTTGCCCTACGTGCTACCGATCGTGTTCTACACGACGATGAACAATGTGAACTGGTCGATCGGCCTCGAAGTGACGTTATCGGTGTTGGGCTTCACCAATATCGACACCCCGACCATCGGGGTGATGATCTATTGGGCCAACCAGCACACGGCGATGGTGGCGGGCATCTGGTGGTGGATTTTCTTCCCCGTATTGTTCGTCATCATCCTGTTCATCGGGCTGTTCCTGCTCGCGATCTCGATGAACGAATATATCGATCCGCGCAGCCGGCTGGCCAGGATGGGAGGAATGCGCGGATGAGTGCCCCAGGGCCGCCCCAAGGCGCTGGCCCCCTGGGGGGAACGGCGCGAAGCGACGCTCGGGGGGATCATACAAGCGCTGCCGGCTCCGCCGTGGACGCCATGCCGGCATCCGAGCGCGTGCTCACGGTCGACAACCTGCGCGCCTATTACCAGACCCGCTATTTCGGCATCGAGCGCGAGGTCCGCGCCGTCGACGGCGTCACGCTGCATGTCGACCGCAACGAGGTCTATGGGCTCGCGGGTGAATCGAGTTGCGGCAAAACCACCCTGATCAAGACGATCGTGCGCGCGATCCGCCCGCCGCTGAATGTCGTTAGCGGCTCGGTCACGTTCAATTTCGCGGGTCGCGACCGAGACATATATGCGCTGAACCAGAGCGACCTCGAAAATATCCGCTGGCGGCACCTGTCGTACATTCTGCAGGGCTCGATGAACGTGCTCAACCCAGTGCGGCGGGTGCGACAGTCGTTCGTCGATTTCGCCTACCGCCACATCCGACGGCCCATGCCGGAGTTCCTGCAACTCATCGAGGCGCATCTCCACCGCGTACGCCTCGAACCCACAGTGCTCGACGCCTATCCGCACGAGCTGTCGGGCGGGATGCGGCAGCGCGTCACGATCGCGCTCGCCAGCGTCTGCCGTCCCGACTTCATCATTGCGGACGAGCCGACGACGGCGCTCGATGTGGTGGTGCAGAAGGACGTCCTCGGCATGCTCCGCGACGTCCAGCGTGAAATCCGCTCGTCGATGATCCTGGTCACCCATGATATCGGCGTGCACGCCAACGTCACCGACCGGCTCGGCATCATGTACGCGGGGCGCCTGGCGGAAGAGGGCCCTACCGTCGATGTGATTCGCAATCCTCGTCACCCGTACACATCGCATCTCATCACGAGCCTGCCGCGGATCGGCGACGTGACACAAAAGCGTGGCCTCGAAGGCGCGCCGCCCAATCTCGCCAATCCGCCTTCCGGCTGTCGCTTCCATCCGCGCTGCCCGCTCGCTATCGAGATCTGCCGCGTCGAGCATCCGCCGATGGTCGATGTCGCACCCGCACACCATGTCGCCTGTTGGGTGACAGCGCCGCCCGCCAAGCCGAGCGCACTGCAATGAATGCGCCACTTCTTGACATCGATCGTGTCGGCATGACTTACGTGGTCGGCGGCCTGTTGCGCCGCCGTGCAGTGCGGGCGGTTGACGACGTGAGCTTCCGTCTCGAGGCAGGCAAGCCGGAAATCTTCGCGGTCATCGGCGAATCGGGCTCCGGCAAAACCACGCTCGCGCGCATGATCCTCAATCTCGCGATGCCGACTGACGGCAAAATCCGCGTCCTCGGCGCCGACGTGACACGCATCCGAACGAATCGCGAGCGCATGGCGTTCATGCGACGGGTGCAGCCGATCTTCCAGAATCCGTTCGAGGCCTTCAATCCGCTCAAGCGAATCGACCGCCATCTCTTCGTCAGCGCCAGGCGCTTTACGGGCGCCCGCGGGCGCGTCGATATCGAGGCCAAAGCCGACAATGCGCTGCATCAGGTCGGACTGTCACTCGCCGAAGTCAAAGGCCGTTTCCCGCACGAACTGTCGGGCGGGCAATTGCAGCGGATTGCCATCGCGCGAGCGTTGATTTCGGCGCCCTCGCTGATCATCGCCGACGAGCCGGTCTCGATGGTGGATGCGTCGCTGCGGATGTCGATCGTCAACCTGTTCAAGACGCTGCGCGACCAGCTGAAGGTCTCGATCGTCTATATCACGCACGATCTTGCGACAGCTTATTACATCAGTGACCGCGTGCTGATCATGCAGCGTGGCAAGGCGGTGGAAAGCGGCAACGCGCGCGCCGTTCTCGACAATCCGCAGCATCCGTACTCGATCCTGTTGAAAAAGGCCGTTCTGTCGCCGGAGGACGCGGGCAAGCCAATGGTGCCGGTCGGCGCGGCATGGGATTCATCCCGGATTCCGGTTTCAAACGAGGAGTGACCGCAATGCGAAACGTGGAAGCCAGGCTGGACCGCGATTCCGTGATCGGCGCGACGGACCCGCGGCTGTTCGGCGCCTTCATCGAGCATCTCGGCCGCTGCGTCTATGGCGGCATCTACGAGCCCGCTCACCCTAAGGCGGACAGCCAAGGCTTCCGCAAAGACGTTCTCGCGCTGGTGCGCGAGCTCGCGCCGACGATCATGCGCTATCCGGGCGGCAATTTCGTCTCAGGGTACAACTGGGAGGACGGCGTCGGCCCGGTGAAGGATCGTCCCGCCAGGCTCGACCTCGCGTGGATGTCGACCGAGCCCAACACCTTTGGCACGAACGAATTCGTCGATTGGTGCCGGGCCGCCGATGTCGAGCCAATGCTGGCGGTCAATCTCGGCACCCGCGACGGCGATGCGGCCCGCAACTTGGTCGAATATTGCAACCATCCCAAGGGCACGGCGCTGTCCGATCTCCGCCGCAAGCACGGTTACGACAGACCGCACGATGTCAAGTTCTGGTGTCTCGGCAACGAGATGGACGGCACGTGGCAGATGGGGACTAAGACCGCGACCGAATATGGCCGGATCGCCACCGAAGCCGCGAAGATGATGAGATGCATCGATCCCTCGATCGAGCTAGCGGCCTGCGGCTCGTCGGGTCGCACCATGCCGACCTTCGGGGCGTGGGAAGACACCGTGCTCGACCACACCTTCGATCATGTCGAATTCGTCTCGCTGCACACTTATCTCAACAATTACGCCGACGACGCGGCGGCGTTCTTGGCGAGCCCTGACCTCATGGATAACTTCATCGAGGAAGTGGTTGCCATTGCGGACGCCGTCGCGGCGCGGCGGCGCTCATCCAGGCGCATCATGCTGTCGTTCGACGAATGGAACGTCTGGTACCGTACGCGTCGCAACCGACAGGAGCGCGTCAAATCGGGTTGGCCGGTCGCGCCCGAAATACTCGAAGAGCCCTACAACATGCTGGATGCCATTACCTTCGGCGGCGCCTGCATCTCGCTTCTCAATCACGCTGACCGCGTGAAGGTCGCGTGCCTCGCGCAGCTCGTCAACGTGATCGCGCCGATCATGACTGAAACCGGCGGCGCGGCGTGGCGGCAAACGATCTTCTATCCGTTTGCTGATTTCAGCAACCTGGGCCGCGGCAATGTGCTGCGTGCGACGGTGAACTCGCCGACCTATCCGGCCAATTGTCTCGACCCACGCGGGGCGGTCGAGACCTTCTACCCTCTACCCGCCGTGCCTTATCTGAAGCTCTCTGCCGTGCATGACGAAAAGGCCGGAAAACTGACATTGTTCGCGCTCAACCGTCATCTCAACGACGACATGACGGTCGATTTCAGCATCAAGGGTTTCGGCAAACTCGCTGTCGCCAAAGCGCATCAGCTGCATGACAAGGATTTGAAGGCCCTCAACACCGCGAAAAAGCCGGACCGCATCCAACCGCTGCTGTTGCGCGACATCAAGATTCGCGAGGTCGGTGTACGCGCGACGCTCCGTCCGGCGTCATGGAACGTCATCCAATTGAAGGTGGGGAAATGATCCGCTTCGATCTTACTGGACGCGTCGCCATCGTCTCAGGCCGCAAATGCCGGCATCGGACTCGGCATGGCGCGGCGCATAGGCGCATGCGCAGATTACAATTCAGGTGTGTTATGGGCCGTGGTACTTTCCCGAACTCTTTCCCTCCCGGTTAGCCATGGAATCATCGTTCGCGCGCTATCCCAGCCTCGCCAATCGCGTCGTCCTCGTCACCGGCGGCGCAAGTGGCATCGGCGCCAGCATCGTCGCGCATTTCGTCGAACAAGCCGCCAAGGTCGGCTTCCTGGATGTCGACCGGGATGCGGGCGAGGCCCTTGCGTCGACGCTGGCCGGGCACGGTCCGGACGATCCGCTGTTTGTTGCCGTCGACCTGTGCGACATCGTCGCGCTGCAGACGGCAATCGAACGCGTGCGATCGCACTTCGGTCCGATCGGCGTTCTCGTCAACAACGCGGCGGACGATCGTCGCCACGACACGGACAGTGTCTCTGTTGCGACCTGGGACGCCGGCATCGCAGTCAACCTGCGGCACCAGTTCTTCGCCGCACAGGCCGTTGCACCGGACATGCGCGCGCTTCGCGCCGGCTCGATCATCAACTTGGGCTCGATCAGCTGGATGATCAAGCAGGGCGGAATGCCCGTCTACACGACCTCGAAGTCCGCCATTCAGGGGCTGACGCGCAGCCTCGCGCGCGACCTCGGTCCGCACGGCATCCGCGTGAATACGCTCGTCCCGGGCTGGGTGATGACCGAAAAGCAGCTCCGCATGTGGGTCAACGAGACGACCAGCCGGCAGATCGACGAGAACCAATGCCTGCCGACCCGGCTCGAGTCAGCCGACATCGCGCGCATGGCTTTGTTCCTCGCCGCCGATGACAGCCGGATGTGCACAGCGCAGGACTTCATCGTCGACGGCGGCTGGACCTGAAAGTTGTTCCTGCTGCTTTATGTGAGCTGCCTCGCGCTCACCCGGTGGTACTACATGCGCAAGTCCTTCCTGCCCGACCTTGCGCCCAGCCTCGCCCCGGGGCGCGCGTCTAGCGCCGCCGTGCCGCCTCCGCCTTGCTGCGCCGGCGTAGTTGGCGCAGCGACAGCGCGTGCAGCAGGATCGAGCTTGGCACCACGAAAGCAGGGGTCAGCACACCCGGATAAGCGCCGGCGCCGATGCTCGACACATCCGGGACGATCAGCTGGAAGCGGCCGGGCGAAGTGATTAGGCCGAGAGTGATCGCGACGGCGAAGTCGGCGAGGCCG
>DASYRZ010000200.1:0-31710 GCA_036003865.1 Gemmatimonadales bacterium
GGCTCGCGTCGGCCCTGCCGGCGCGCACACGCTGCGACGTGGCGCATGGTACCCCGTCGTTCGGATCTCCTCGAGCAACATCGTCGTGCTCGACGTCAACCGGCACAACGTGCCGGTCGACCGCCGCTTCCTCGAGATCCGCTATCATCCGCCGGAGCGGTGGACGATTGTGCGCTGTGAGCCGCGCGTGATCGAACGACTCGGACGAATCTTCCCGTTGACGTACGCGGTGTGTCCCAGCTGCCGGCACCGGCAGGGCATCGAGGCGCGGACGAATGAGATGACGTGCGATCGCTGTCATAAGGCGGCGGCGATGGCGTGGGACGAGCTCTCCTAAAAAAGACGCCTGGGCGTCTACCTCAGCGTCTCGACCCTAAAGAATCGCGACGGAATCCCCGAGAGTCACCGTCCCCATCCCCTCACCGACACAGTAAAACCCGCGCATCCCGTCATCGAGGAATTGGAGATGTCGTTTCAGCTCCTGGGGCTCGACCGTCTTTCCGAGCGCCCATCCCGTGAACGGCCGGCACGGGTGCGCCACCTGCAGCACCCGGAGCCGCACCCGTTCCTTCCCCTCGGGTGAGAGAATCGCGACGCCGCCCGCGAGCTCGTCATAGGTGAATCGCTGCTCGGTCTTCGCAATGATGTTCTCGCCCGCGCATCCCAGCTGGACCCGATCGCCGAAGTGCTCCCGCATCGCCTCGTAGTGCGAGGTGAAGCCCAGCGAGATGCCGTGCAGGCCGTCCTCGTTTTTCGTGGACGGATGCGCACGGTGGTGCACGTCCACGATCCACGCCTCGGCGTCAGCGGGGCTCGCGCCCAGGGCGCCGTCCGGCGTCACGTTCAGCGCCGGAACCGAAAGCAGGGGCGTGGGATCGTAGACGCGCGTGGGTTTCTCGCCGCGTTTCAGCGAGCCGCGTTGGATTTGGAGTCGGGTGACCGTACCGATGGTGCGCATAACCAAATCTAGCGAGATGTGCTACATTGGCCTCGCTCATGGCCCCCCCTCCTCCGCCCCCCAGTTCCAACCGTCCGCCGCCCTCCAACCCGCGTGGCTGGGCGCGCTGCCTGGACAATGTCGCCGACGTGCTGCGGCGCGGCGCGTGGTACCCCATCGTCGACGAGACCGAGGACGGCAAAGTGGTCATCGAAGTGCGCAAGAAACCGGTGCGCGTCAGCCGCATCGATGTCGCCGTCCGCGATGCGGCGCCGGACCGTTGGAGCATCGTCGTCCGAACCGGCCTGCTCCGCCCCACACTCGGCGGCAGGGAAGGGGAGGAGGTCACGACCACCTACGCCGTCTGTCCCCACTGCCAGGAGCGCCAGGATTTCAGCGGCAAACCCGACACGCTGAAGTGCCTCCGCTGCAGGCGGGAATCCAGAGTCGACTGGTCGGAAACCTGCTGACGAGCCGTCTGCCATCAGCCGTCTGCCATCAGCCGACCCATTTTCCTCAGGCATTGCGGCCACGGGATTATTTAGCATATTAACTATCAACATGTTAACATCCTGCAGACGGCTGACGGTAGAAGGCTGACGGCAGACAAGCCAGTGTCCGATCGCTCCGAGTTAGCCCTCCAGCTCACCGACGCCGTGATCGCCGCGCACCAGGCGATCGAGCGTGCCGGTAATCGCGCCTATAAGAGCTTTGGGCTGTCGCAGCGGGCCCATGCGGTGATGGCGGCGGTGGATCTGGGAGGGCCCGATGGCGCGCGGCCCAGCGACGTCGCCAGCGAGCTTGGGGTCTCGCGCGCCGCCGCCACGACGTTCATCCAGCGACTCGAAGCCAAGGGCTTTCTCGAGACCAGCACCGATCCCGACGACGATCGGGGGGTGCGGGTAACGCTCACACGCCACGGTCTGGAGGTGCTGCTCCGCGTCGGCCAGCTCGAGCGGCGCCTGGCCGCCCGCACGATCGAGGGGATGCCGGCCTCGACGATGGCGCGGACGATTCACGTGCTGCAGGAGCTCAAATCGCGGCTGCAGCAGAAAGCCCTCGAGGTCGTGCGCTGAACCGGTATACAGATGTGCGAATCTTTATACAGGACGCGGCGCCGACTGTCACTTCATGTTTTACTTCAACGAATTCCGTTAGACGCAGTTATTTCAACGTATTTCCATCGACGGAGTCCATAAGAGTGTCGCTTCTCCGCGGCGCGATACGCTCCGTTCCAGCCGGCCTAGTTTTCCACATCTCAGCGAGCGCGTGCATTTGTGGATAACCGCACCAACGGCGTCCCGATGATTCGCCGCACGAAAATCGTCGCCACACTCGGCCCGGCGACGGGCAACGCGGCCGCAATCGGTGCCCTGCTTCAGGCCGGTGCCAATGTCCTGCGGATCAATGCGTCACACGGCACACCCGAGGTGCGCGGCGAATGGATCGCGGCGGCGCGCCAGGCCGCCACGAGCGCCGACCTCCCCGTCGCGGTGCTGCTCGACCTGCAGGGACCGCGCATTCGTGTGGGGGACCTGCCGGCGCCGCGCGAGCTGACGCCCGGACAACAGATCGTCTTCGCTCCTGAGGACGTCGCGCGTGGCGACGAGCTGCCGACCACCTACGACGGGCTCGCCGCCGACGCCCGCGTCGGTTCGCGCATCCTCCTCAACGACGGGCTGCTGTCGGTCGAAGTCACGGGCGTGGAGCCCCCGCGCGTCCGCGGCCGGGTCGTCGACGGCGGCATTCTGACGGCGCATAAGGGGATGAACCTGCCGGGCGTACAGGTCTCGGCGCCGGCACTCACCGAGAAGGATCGGGAAGACGTACAGGACGCGATAAAAGCGGGCGTCGATTATCTCGCGCTCTCGTTCGTGCGTCGGCCGGACGACATTGAGGAGCTCCGCGCTCTGGTGCACCGCACGCCGATCAAGCTCGTCGCGAAAATCGAGAAAGCGACCGCGCTCGATAACCTCGACAAGATCGTCGCCGTGTCGGACGCCGTGATGGTGGCGCGCGGTGACCTGGGTGTGGAGCTGCCCTTCGAGCAGGTCCCGCTCGTGCAGAAGCGGCTCATCAGCGAGGCGAATCACCAGGGCAAGCCGGTGATCACGGCCACGCAGATGCTCGAGTCGATGGTGCACAATCCACGGCCGACGCGCGCCGAGGCGTCGGATGTCGCCAACGCGATCCTCGACGGCACGGACGCGGTCATGTTGTCGGCCGAGACGGCGGTGGGCCAGTACCCGGTGGAAGCGGTCCGCGCCATGGACCGGATCATTCGGGAAATGGAACGGCACCCGCTGCGCCAGCGGGAAGAGCGCCGCATGGTCGGCGCGGCGGTGCACACCGAAGACGCGATCGCGTGGGGCACGCATGCGGTGGCCCGCATGCTCAAGACGCCGCTGATCGTGACGCTCACCAAGGGCGGGTTCACCGCGCGGAAAGTCGCGGCGCTCCGCCCGCCCGTTCCCATTCTGGCCGTCACGACCGAAGCGACGACGTTCCGCCAGCTGGCGCTCGTCTGGGGCGTCATTCCCGTTCTGGTCGACCACGTGCCGGGCTACGACGCGATGCTGACCGTCGTGCGTGACCACATTCTCAAGAGCCAGTACGCAAAACCGGGTGACTGCATCGTCATGACGGCGGGCGTTCCCTGGGACGTCTCCGGCAGCACCAACCTCATCAAGGTCGAGGTCGTGTGACGTGCGGTTGACCTTCCTTGGTACCGGCACGTCCTTCGGCGTGCCGCAGATCGGCTGTCGCTGTCAAACCTGCACATCCACCGACCCGCGCGATCGGCGCACCCGCACCGCCGCTCTGATCGACACTCGAGGCAAGCGACTCCTGATCGACACGCCGCCGGAGCTGCGCCTGCAGCTCGTCGCCGCGGGCGTCGATCACGTCGACGCCGTGCTGTTCACGCATGCGCATGCCGACCACGTGCACGGCATCGACGATCTGCGGGCGCTCTCGGTTCGGCAGGGAGCAATGGTGCCGGCGTACGGCTCGCGCACCACGCTGGCGGAGCTGGCCGCGAAGTTTCCCTACATCTTCGATCCGGCGATCGTCGTCCCGGTCGGCACGAGCAAGCCGGAGCTGTCGGCCCACGTGCTGGACGCCGGTGTGAGCACGTCGATCGCCGGCGTGCCGGTGTTGCCGCTCGCGCTGCCGCACGGGGCGCACGAGGTGTTCGGATATCGGATCGGACCGGTCGCCTATCTGACCGACGTAAAGGAGATTCCGGATACCGTGATGGCGGCTCTCGAGGACCTGGACGTTCTCGTCCTGAATGCGCTCCTCTCGCGCCCGCATCCGTTGCATCTCTCCGTTCCCGAAGCCATCAGCGCCGCACAGCGCATCGGAGCACGACGGACGTTCTTCACGCATCTCACGCATGAGCACACACACGCGGCGCTCAGCGCGCTGCTGCCTGCCGGCATTGCGCCCGCGTACGACGGGCTGGTTATCGACTTAGCCGGGGCATAGATTCCGCCGCCAGGAGGGTAAGCGACGCATGCTCAAGGAAAGCGCCGATATAGACGCGCTGGTGCGCAAGGCTGTCTTCGGGACCGAAGACGAGAAAGCCTACGCACGCTGGATGATCTGGGAGATGGGGCAAAAGGCCGGCGTGCGGCCGGCCTCGATTCACGAGCTCTACATGGCGCGCGGCCGCGGCGAGGTACCGCCGTTCACCACGCCGGCGATGAACGTCCGCATCCTCTCCTACGACACCGGTCGCGCGATCTTCCGGGCGGCGAAGCGGCTCGACGCCGGTGCGATCATTTGCGAAATCGCCCGCAGCGAAATCGCCTACACCGATCAGCGCCCCGCCGAGTACGTCGCGGTGATGACGGCCGCGGCGCTGCGTGAAGGGTTCGTGGGACCGCTCTTCATCCAGGGCGATCACGTCCAGGTCAATGCCAAGAAATACGCCGCCGACGCCGAAGCGGAGCTGAAGGCGCTGCGCGCGCTGATCGACGAAGAGCTGCATGCGGGCTTCTACAACATCGACGTCGACACGTCGACGCTCGTCGATCTCGCGAAGCCGAATCTTGACGAACAGCAGCGGACCAACTACGAGCGCGCCGCCGAGTTCACGCAGTTCATTCGCGAACGGGAGCCCGACGGCGTCACCGTCTCGGTGGGCGCCGAGATCGGCGAGGTCGGCGGCAAGAACAGCGACGTGCACGAGCTCAAAGCGTTCATGGAGGGCTACAACCGGACGCTCAAGCGGCTGGGCACGGCGCCGGGGATTTCGAAGATCTCGGTGCAGACGGGCACCAGTCACGGGGGCGTCGTCCTGCCCGATGGGTCGATCGCCAAAGTGCAGCTCGATCTCGAGGCGCTGAAAGCGCTGTCGCAGGATGCCCGCAAGAAGTACGGCCTGGGTGGAGCGGTGCAGCACGGCGCGTCCACGCTGCCGCCCGACGCGTTCTCCCGGTTCCCGGAGTGCGAGGCGATCGAGATCCACCTCGCCACGAACTTCCAGACCATCGTGATGGATCATCCGGCGCTGCCGAGGGATTTGCGCCGCGAGGTGAACGAATGGGTGAAGTCGGAAGCGAAAGACGAGTGGAAAAAGGGCGACACCGAAGAGCAATTCATCTACAAGAGCCGCAAGAAAGCGATCGGCCCCTTCAAGCGGCGGTTCTGGGATCTCCCCGCCGACGTCCGGGCGGCGGTCGGCGCCGATCTCGAGCAGACATTCGCGTTCCTGTTCGAGCAGCTGCGCGTGAAGGGCACGCGCGCGGTGACGGATCGCTTCGTCAAACCGAAGCTCGAGTCTCATGCCGCGCCCCGGGCCGCCCTCGTCGCGGCGCCGGATGATGCGGAGGCGGGCGAATGAGCGAGCGCAGCGGTGGTGGATTCGGCGCGTTCCTGTTCGGGATCGTGCTCGGTGCGGTGGCGGGATTCGTGTTCGCCCCGACGGAGCGCGGCGAGAGCACGCGGCGGAAAGTGACGAAGGGGCTGCGCAACCTGAAGGAGCTCGCCGAGGACAAGGTCGATGAAGTGCGCGGGCTGCTGCAGGAAGCCGAAGCGGAAGCGGAAGCCGAGGACGGCGAAGACGCGGACGCTGCCGAGGAGCCGGAGATCACGACCCGCGAGCAGTTGCGCCGCCGGCTCGAAGCCGCCCGCCGCCGCCGGGCGCGCGCCCGGCCGGCGGTTCCTCCCGCGTCTGAAGAGGAGGACGAGCCGCTCGCGTGAATGGTGAAGGCGGCTGGCATCGCACGGTCACCGGGGTCATCCGGCGCACCCTCGAGGCGGCCTACGAAGACAACATCCCCTTTCTCGCCGGCGCGCTGTCGTTCGACATCCTGCTCACCGCCATTCCCTTCGTCGGGCTCGTCCTGGCCGTCGTCGGCTACCTCGCCCAGTCTCAGCTCGCCGCCCAGCAGCTGAACGTGCACGAGCTGCTGGAACGCTTCCTCCCCGAGTCCAGTGGCGGGGAGAGCGGCCAGTTCGGCTTCATCGAGCGGGCCGTCGCCGACCTGGTCGCGCGCCGCGGCCACCTCACCTTGGTGGCCGCGCCCCTGTTCCTGTGGTTCTCGACCCGTATGTTCGGAGGACTGCGCGCGGCCCTGAACGAGGTCTTCGATACCGAGGAGAACCGATCCTGGCCCAGAGCCAAGCTGACCGACATTGGGATGGTCTTCGTGGCGGGAACGCTGTTCCTGGCGATCGCCTTCGCCTCCACCAGCCGGGGCATCTTGTCTCAGCTCGCGTCCCTCGTGTTCAGCACCGCCCTCTTCTACGTGATCTTCAAGTACCTCCCGAGCCGGCGCATCTATTGGCGCACCAGCGTCGTCGCGTCGCTGTTCTGCGCCGTGGCGTTCGAGATCGCGAAGCGCCTCTACGCGCTGTACGTGGCGCGATTCGTCACGTTCGACCGCGTGACGTCGGATGCCAACCTGATCGGCTTCCTGCTGTTCATTCTGTGGATCTACTACACGGCCTACATGTTCCTGCTGGGCGGCGAGGTGGCCGAGACGTACGACCTGATGCGCATGCGTCGCCAGCAACGCGTGCGCCTGGGATGACCCACACCCCGATCGACCTTCGGTCCGACACCGTCACCCGGCCCTCGGCCGCCATGCGGCGCGCCATGGCGGATGCGGAGGTGGGAGACGATGTCCTCGACGGCGATCCCACCACGCGTCGGCTCGAGGAGCGCGTCGCCCAGCTGCTCGGCACCGAGGATGCGCTGTTCTTCCCGTCCGGTACGCAGGCGAATCAGACCGGCATCGCACTCGTCACGGAGCCCGGCACCGAGCTCCTGGTCGAAGCCAATGCGCACCTCGTGCACTCCGAGGTGGCCGGCGTCGCCGCGCTATCGGGCGTGCAGATCCGGCCGATCACCACGCCCGACGGCCTGCTCACCGCCGACCTGGTCCGCGGCGCCCTGCGGGCTCCGTCGCCACACGTCCCGCGCATCACCGCCCTCACGATCGAGAACTCGCACAACACCGCCGGCGGGCGCGTGCTGAACGCCCCGGCGGTGGATGCGCTGGTGCGGGCCGCCCGCGATGCCCGTCTCGCCGTGCATCTCGACGGGGCGCGGCTCTGGAACGCCGCGGTGGCGGCCGGCGTCCCGCCCGCTCGCCTCACACAAGGCGCCGACACGGTGATGGTGAGCATCTCGAAAGGACTCGGCTGTCCCGTAGGGTCATGCCTCGCATTCAAGCGGGAGTGGCGTGCCCGCGCCTGGGAGATCCGCAAACGCCTGGGGGGCGGGATGCGTCAGTCGGGCATCCTGGCGGCGGCGGGAGTGTACGCGCTCGATCACAACCTGTCGCGCATCGGTGAAGACCACGAGAACGCGCGACGGTTCGCGGAGCTGCTTTCCGACAGTCCGGCCGTCCGGCCGTCCGACCCCGAGACCAACATCGTGATGGTCGACCTGCTGCGCAGCGGTGACACCTGCGAGTCGGTGTCCCAGCGGCTGGCGCAAGCAGGAGTCCGGCTCGCGCCATGGGGACCGCGGCGGCTGCGCGCGGTCACGCATCTCGATGTGACGCGTGCCGACGTCGAGCGTGCCGCGCGCATCATCCTGGACACGGTGCGATGAGCCCGCGCGGCGAGACTCGGGCGCAACCGATGCCGATGGATCGGGCGATTCTGTGGAATCCGCCCGCGGCGCCGGGCACCACCTCGCCGGGGAAGGCATCCAGCCGCACGCCCTATCCGATCTTCTTTCAGCAAGAAGCCGTCATCGCGCTCCAGGAGCACCTCAAGAGCTCGCCCACGCAGGCGATCTTTGGTTTCTTGATTGGCGACGTGTACCGCGACCCGGAAACTGGGGTGCTGTACAGCGTCATCGACAAGACGCTGAAGCTCAGCCAGGCGATCTACGGTGATAAGACCGAAGTCGTCGTGTCACGCCTGTGGGATCGGATGCAGGAGCAGCTGCGAAAGGCCTCGGCGTCACTGCTGGGCTGGTATCACAGCCACCCGGGGCAGGGCGGCTTTCTCACCCCGCACGACGTCGAGACCCACGAGAAGTTCTTCACCGATCCGTGGCACGTCGCCGTTTTGGTGGCGGCTGAGGCGGGCGGCGTCACCGGACGATTTTTCCGCGCGACACAGGGCAACGCCGACTGGCACAAGACACCGCTCCCGTTCTACGAGCTGCTGCAGCCTGATTCGATCAAGCCGGACGGGAAGAAGCGTTCGTTCATCCTGTGGCGGAACTACAAGCCCTACGGCCCAACGCTCACCGGGCCGAAACCGAAGCCGCCCGAGCCGCCCCCTCCTCCGCCCCCGCCACCCTCTCCGCCCGCGCCGAAGCCCACTCCTCCAGCGAAAGCGGCGGAGCCGGACGAAGACGAAGCCGAAGTCGCGGAAGAGCAGCCGGCCGAGGGCGGGTTTCGGATCATGCGCTCGAGCGCCGATGACATTCCGGTCGTCAAGACGAGTGCGGACGACGAGCCGGCTCCCCCGCCCGTGCCCACACCGCCGCCACCGCAGAGCGCTCCCCAGACGCGTCCGACCGCTCCGGTGTTCGTTCCGGATGAACCTCCGCCGGCGCCACCGCAGCGGTCGCCACCTCCACGACCTCCAGAACCTCCCGCACCTCCCGCGCGGTCGTCCGACGATCTCCCGTGGCAGGTCTCTCCGGAGGAGGTAGCGCCACCACCTCTGGTGATGCCGCCGCCGAGCGTGATGCCGCCGGCTCCGCCGCCACCGCCTCGGACGTCCCGCGGCACGCCGCACTCGTTCCGGCTGCTCGACGAGGAAGCGGAAAAAAGGCCGACACCCAAACCGAAGCGACGCCGACGGCGCGGACCCTGGCTCAAACGAGTCGCCATTCTGTTGGTGCTCGCCGGCGCGGGGGCGGGTGGCTATTGGTATCTTGCGATCCGCAATCCCGGCATGCTGCCCGGGCTGCTCGAGCAGGCGAAGCAGCTCGTGTCGCGCGTGACGTCCCGCAGATCGACGGCGTCCAATCCCGCGCCCAGCTCGCGGCGGCGTCCGACCACGAGCCCACAGGCCGCCGCGCCGGCTCCGGCGCCGGTGCCGCCACCCCAGCCCCCGCGCCCCGTTCCAGTGCCGCAGCCGGTGACCCCACAGCCCACGCCACCACCGGCGCCCGCGTCGCCGTTTGCGCGGATCGATCGGCTGAGCGACTCCCTGACGCGCGCGGTGCGCAACTTCCAGGACCGCGCGGCGCTGTTCGCAAGCGGCCGCATGGATTGCGGGGGGTTGGCGACGGGACTCGTCGCGATCGAGAACCTGTGGATCAGCTATAACACCGAGCGGAAAGCGCGCGTGGCCTCGTTCGATCCGTCGCGCGTGGCGCGCGATCAAGCGCTGTGGGCGTCCGTGGATTCGGTGTCGCGGCGATTCGACAATTCGGGGTGTCCCAGGCCGTGAGCCCTGCGCTGGTGCTGCTCGCGCTGCTCGTCACCCAGGAACGTGACACGGCGCCACTCAGAAAGAGCGACCTGGTGCGGCTGCTGTCGGCCCCGGAGATCACGTCGGTGGAGCTGGCGCAGCTCGTACGCCGCAACTGCCTGACGTTCGAGCCGACCGCCCGGGACCGCAGTGATCTGCGGCTCATGGGCGCCGACGCGGTGGTCCTCGCGGCGGTCGACGACTGCGCGCGGCGCAAGCCAACCCAGCGGGTCCCCCCTCCATCCGCCCCAACGCGCGTGGTGGCGCGGCGTCCCGCCGCGCCGCCTCTCCCCCCGCCCGCCCCGCCCCCTCCGCCCGCCCCTCCCGCCGTGATCCAGGTGCAGCGGATCATTGTGCGAGCGTCCACCGAGCGGAGCGGCTTTGTGTCAGGGGGAGGCCAGCGCGGCGGTGTGGGCACACAGTTGCCGCGCGCCCTGGTTTTCGAAGCGCGCGATTCCGTGGGGGCGGCGCTTCCGGGACGGGCGGTGACGTTCACCGGGATCAACGCCCGCATCCAGCCGACCGTCGCCCCCACGGATGCCGCGGGCCAGGTGCGCGTCGGGGTCACGCTCGGCGAGCGCGTCGGCTCGGCGACCGTGATCGCGTCGATCGACGTCGTCGAGAAGCAGGTCGCATTCAACGTCGCGGCGGGGCCGGCCGTGCAGCTCGGCGTGATGTGCGGGCCGTCCAGCGTCTCCGGCCACTTCGCGATCCGTCCCGACTCAGAGATCGCACTGCGCGTCATGGCGCAAGACGGCTACGCAAACCCGACGCCGCTGCTCGGCCTGCGCGCGGCGGTGGCGGACGCGCGCATCTTCCGCGTCGTGCGGGTTGCGCAGGACAGCGTTGCGGGCACCGTCGTGCTGAAGCCCGATCAGCCGGGGACGACGAGCCTCGCCGTCATCGCTAACGGAATCCGGCAATACCTCACCGTGACGGTGCCCCCGCGGGCCGCCCCGGGCAACGTAGACTGTCGATGACGGCGAATGATCAATGTCCAATGATCATTGGTCATTGATTATTGGACATCGATCATTGGATATTTAAGACGCCCCAGGTCCGCAGGCTTTCCGCTCGTGAACCGCGTCAGGCCCCCGCAGGGAGCAGCGCTAAACGATGTCGGGATTCGTTGCGGGGTGCCTGGGGCAATTCACGTCGGACGGTCTGACGGCCTGGCGGCCCGTCGGCCGGTAGATTGGCCGTCCGGCCGTCCGGCCGTCCGGCCGTTACATTTCCTCCAATGATCGCGCTCGCCCGCAAATACCGTCCCAAGCAGTTTTCCGATCTGATCGCCCAGGACCACGTCGCCGCCGCGCTGCGGGGAGCCGTCGCCCAGGGCCGCGTCGCGCACGGGTACCTTTTCGCCGGCCCGCGCGGCGTGGGTAAGACGACCGCGGCCCGCATTCTCGCCATGGCCCTGAATTGCGAGCGCCGCAAGCCCGGTGACGCCGGCGAGCCGTGCGGCGAATGCGATCCCTGCCGCCGCATCTGGACGGGCGCAGCCACTCTGGACGTGGTCGAGCTGGACGCCGCGTCGAATCGCGGCGTCGACGATGCGCGCGACCTGCGCGAGCGGGCGATGTATGCCGCGAGCACGGAGGCAGGCTCCAAGGTCTACATCGTCGACGAAGCGCACATGCTCACGCGCGAAGCCTGGAACGCGCTGCTCAAGATTCTGGAGGAGCCACCGCCGCGCGTCGTCTTCGTGTTCGCGACGACCGAGCCGCAGAAGATCGCCAACACCGCCGCGCCGATTCTGTCGCGGCTGCAGCGCTTTGATTTTCGGCGGATCGGCCCGCACGCCATTGTCGCGCGGCTGAAGGACGTGGCGAAAGCGGAACAGCTCCAGGTCGCGGACGACGCGCTGCATCTCATCGCGCGCAGCGCCAACGGCGGGATGCGCGACGCCCTGTCGCTGCTCGATCAGGTGCTCTCGTTCGGAGAAGGGCCGGTTACCGCCGCGCGCGTGCGCGAGGTCCTGGGACTGATCCCCGACGAGCTCTATGGCGAGATGCTTCGGGCGATCGTCGAGCGGGACTCCGCCGCGATCTTCCCGCTGATCGAGCGACTGCTCGAGGCCGGCGCCGACCTCGGCGAGTTCGTCAACGGCGCGGGCGAGACACTGCGCGCGCTGCTGATCGTGGGCGTCGGTGGCCAGCCCGAAGGACTGACCGAAGGGCTGTTGACAGTCGTGCGCGAGTATGCGCCCCAACTCCCACCCGCCGATGTCGTGCGGCTGCTCACGATTCTCAGCGAATCCGAGGAGCGCCTCAGTCGCAGCGCGAATCAACGGCTCCTCGTGGAGGTGCTGCTGTTGCGATGGGCGATGCTGGATCGGACGGTCGAGTTGTCGGAGGTCATCGACGCCCTGCAGAGCGGCCGGACGGCCGGACGGCCCGACGGTCAAAGCCAGCCAGCGACTACGCGCGCGGCTCCGCCAATTGAAGCTCCTGGGCCGACCGGCCGTCCGGCCGTCCGGCCGCCCGGCCAAAAGTTAGAACCCACGCTCGAAAACGTGCGCGCCGTATGGCCGCAAGTCGTCAGCGATGCGCGCGGCAAGACGCCGGTGCTCGGCAGCCTGCTAGCGGAGACGGAGGTCGTCGCCGTCGACGGTCGGATCGTGACGATCCGCCCGGCACACGCGGTCCATGCCGAGGGACTCGAACGGCAACGCGAAACCATCGCGCAGGCGCTGGGTCAGTACATCAGCGAAGCCCCGCGCGTGAAGATCGCGCCCGGGGGTGGCGGGAGTGCGGGGGGTGTCACCGGCGGCGCGGGTGGCGGAGCTGTAGAGCGGATCACGCCCGAGGGAGCCACGGCGGAGCGGCTCAAGAGTTTGCGCGCGAAGGACCCCACCCTGAGCGCCGCTGTAGACGCATTAGATTTGGAGCTGCTCGAGTAGCTTGCCAACACGATCACGCGGGGTAACTTTCGACGTATGGCGGATTTATCTAGCCTGCTCCAGCTCTCCCAGCAGATGCAGGGGCGGCTGACTGAGATCCAGACGCAGCTCGCGCAGCAGACGTTGACGGTGTCGGCCGGTGGCGGCATGGTCCAAGCCACGGTCGACGGGCGGGGGCACATTCGCGGCATCAAGATCGATCCTCAGGCGGTCAGCCAGGGGGACGTCGAAATGCTGGAAGATCTCGTGCTGGCCGCGGTGGCGGAGGCGCAGAAGCGCGCGGCCGAATTGTATCAGGCTGAGGTGCGAAAGCTGGCGTCGGGTCTGCCCTTCCCATTCCAGTTGCCGCTGTAGGCCCTGCGGCGCCTGTGTCCGCCATCGACGAGCTCGTGGCGGAGCTCGCTAAGCTCCCCGGCATCGGGCGCAAGACCGCCCAACGGCTCACGTTCCATCTGCTGAAGCAACCCGCGGAAACCGCGGAACGCCTGGCGGACGCCATTCGTCGGGTCCGCGGCAAGGTCATGGCGTGCCAGACGTGCGGGAATCTCGCGGATGAGGATCCGTGCCCGATCTGCCGCGACCCGCGGCGCGACGCCGCCCTGCTCTGTGTGGTCGAGGAATCGGGCGACGTCGGCGCGATCGAGCGCGCCGGCCGCTACCGCGGCCGCTACCACGTCCTGGGCGGCCGCATCTCGCCCCTGGATGGCGTTGGGCCGGATGAGCTGCATCTTGACCGGCTCCTGGCGCGGTTGACGAACGGCTCCGAGGTACGTGAGGTTATCGTCGCCACGAATCCCTCGATGGAGGGGGAGGCGACCGCGACGTACCTCCAGCAGATCCTGAAGCCGACCGGGGTACGGGTCACGCGGATCGCACGCGGGTTGCCGGTCGGCGGCGACCTCGAGTACGCCGATGCAGTGACGATCGCTCAGGCGCTCGCGGCACGGCGCGAGATGTCGGAGACCGACTAGACCTCAGGAGGAGCATGGCCGGGGCCGCAAGCTGGTCTTTCAACGAGAACGATTTCAAGCAAATCCAGTCGCACCTGCAGGCGTTCCTGCGTGACTCGAACGCCCGCTGTGCGCTGCTCGTCGACCGCAACGGCCAGCTCGTCGCCACCGTCGGAGAGACGCCGCACTTCGATCCTACCGCGTTCGCTTCACTCACCGCCGCCGACTTCAGCGCCAACGATCAGCTCGCGAAAATGATCGGCGAAGCCGAATTCGCGTCGCTGGTGCATCAGGGCGAGAAGGAATCGATGTATCTGGCCGATGTCGCGAAGCGCGTGATTCTCGTCGTGTTGTTCGATCAGCGCGCGACCCTCGGTCTCGTCAAGCTGAAAGCCAAGGGCGTCGTCGGGGTGCTCAACAAAGTCTTCGAGGAGATGTTCAATCGGGTGGGAACGGGCCAGGCCCAGCAGAAAGGCCTGCTCGAAGGGGCAGAGGACGAAATTGACAAACTCTTCGGTTAAGGGGACGCGCCCATGTCGATGATTAACTACGCGTCCCGCGAGATCAACTGCAAGCTCGTCTACTACGGACCGGGCCTGGGTGGGAAGACGACCAACCTGGAGCACATCTACGGGAAGGTCTCGCCCAATACCCGCGGCAAGATGATCTCGCTCGCGACCGAGACCGAGCGCACCCTCTTCTTCGACTTCCTGCCCGTCGACCTCGGCACGATCCGGGGCTTCAAGACGCGCTTCCACCTGTATACCGTTCCCGGGCAGGTCTACTACAACGCCAGCCGCAAGTTGATTCTCAAGGGCGTGGACGGCATCGTCTTCGTGGCCGACAGCCAGATCGAGCGCATGGAAGCGAACGTCGAGTCGATGCAGAATCTCTACGACAACATGGCCGAATATGGCTACGACCTGACGAAAATCCCGTTCGTGATTCAGTACAACAAGCGTGACCTCCCCAACGCCGCGCCGATCAGGGATCTCCAGGCGTCGCTGAATCCCGGGTGGCCGATCGAGGACGGGGCGCGCCAGAGACAGGCCCCCGATCCCGCGCACCCTGGCGAGAATCTCGTCGAGAAGGTCGGCGGCGAATGGGTCGGGCGGGCGCCGTATCACGAGGCGGTTGCGGTCCGCGGCGACGGGGTATTCGATACGCTGAAGGCAGTCAGCAAGCTGGTACTCAAGACGCTGAGCTGAAAGTCGTTCCGATGCGCTGGACCCTGCCCAATATCATCACGCTGGCTCGCATCTGTCTGACGCCAGTGATCGCCCTCCTGCCGTTCATTTCCGGATATTGGCCGAAGGTGATCGCCTTCGTCGTCTTCCTGATCGCCGCGTTCTCGGATCTGGTGGACGGCTATCTCGCCCGCCGCTACGGGACGATCAGCGAGCTCGGCATGCTGCTCGATCCGATCGCCGACAAGCTGCTCTTGTTCGCGACGCTGATCCCCATCTTCTGGATGACGCGGCACCCGACGATTCTCGCCGCCGACAAAGTGGATTACGCGATCAAATGGTGGGGGAGCTTCCCCGTCTGGGTCGCGCTGCTGCTGGTGGGCCGGGAGGTGCTGATCACGGCGTTCCGGTTCTTCGCCAAGCGCCGCGGCATCGTGATTCCGGCGATGGGCGCCGGCAAGCTGAAGGCCGTCGTGCAGAACGTGTTTATCGGGGCGACGATCGCCTGGTTCGCCTGGAAGGATGCGATCGCGCAAATGCACCTCGCCGGGGATTTCCGCAATTTCTGGGATCAGTTCCACGGCTGGTTCGTCGCCATCACGCTGGCGGGCGCGATCGTGCTGACCGTGTATTCCCTCCTCGCCTACCTCTACCGCTACCGGGCCCTCCTCAAAGTCAGCAAGTGAAGCTCGAGGTCGTCACGATCGGCAC
Source organism: Gemmatimonadales bacterium (assembly GCA_036003865.1). Lineage (GTDB taxonomy): Bacteria > Gemmatimonadota > Gemmatimonadetes > Gemmatimonadales > GWC2-71-9 > 20CM-2-65-7. The sequence goes on from DASYRZ010000200.1 coordinate 15,583, forward strand.
AGAGCTGGTGCTGGGCCAGATAGTCGATACGAATGCCGCCGAGCTGGCACGGGCGCTCGCCGGGGCAGGGATGGAAGTCGTGCGGCACGTCAGCGTCGCCGATCGCCCGGAGGCCATTCGCGCCGCGGTCGCCGAAGCGCTCGAGCGCACCGGCTTCGTCATCACGACCGGCGGGCTCGGCCCCACCCGCGACGACATGACGAAGCGCGAAGTCGCCGCCCTGTTCGGCACACCGCTGGAGTTGGACGAAAGCGTGTTGCGATCGCTCGAGGAGCGGTTTCGACGCCTGGGGCGAGCGATGCCCGCCATGAACCGGTCGCAAGCCGAGGTGCCGCAGGGCGCGACGGTTCTGCCGAACCCCCGCGGCACGGCCCCCGGGCTGTGGGTCGAAGCCAAGGGCCGCGTCGTCGTGATGCTGCCCGGCGTCCCGTCGGAGATGCGCGGTCTGCTCGCCGAGGAAGTCTTGCCGCGACTCGCGGAGCGAGGTGAGGGCGCCGTGGTTCGCTCCCGCACTGTCCGCACGACCGGCATCGCCGAGTCCGCGCTCGCCGAGCGTGTCGGTGCGATCGAAGCGGAGATCGCGCCGCTGACGCTTGCCTACCTGCCATCAACCGACGGCGTGGAACTGCGTGTAACGGCGTGGGGACTGCGTGAGGAGGACGCCGAGCGCCGGCTTGCGACGGCGATCGCAGTGTTGCGCGAGCGCGCAGGCGAGCATGTGTACGGTGACGATCGCGTCGACCTCGCCGCTGTCGTCCTGGATCAGCTGCGGGCACGTAAAGCCCGCCTCGTGGTGGCCGAATCGTGCACCGGGGGATTACTTGGGGCGAGGATCACGGCCGTTCCCGGCGCTTCGGATGTTTTCATCGGCGGTGTCGTCGCCTACGACAACGTGGTCAAGAGCGGGACACTCGATGTCGCGCCCGAGCTGCTCGACACATACGGTGCCGTGTCGGAACAAGTCGTGAGCGCAATGGCGGAAGGAGTGCAGCGACAGTTCGCGGTGGACGCGGCGCTGGCCATCACCGGGATCGCCGGACCCACCGGCGGCACGCCGGAAAAACCAGTCGGCACCGTGTGGCTGGCGGCACGGCTTGGCGGACAGAGCCGTGCGGTGAAGCGAATCTTTCCCGGCGATCGCGGCGAGATCCGCGCTCGCGCCGCGCAAGCCGCGCTCGACCTCCTCCGTCGCCTGCTTGCAGAGCGGCAATGAACCAGATCAACGCGCCCGACGGCACGCCGCTCGTCTACGACGCGTACGAGCCCGCGCATCCCACCGTGGCGGTGCTCTTGCTGCACGACTGGCATCCGCAAGCAGCCCAACCGGTCGACTCCTTCGTCGAGCTCGGGACACAGTTGCAGGACGCCGGGTTTGCCGGCTATTTCCTGGACCAGCGGGGACACGGTCGCTCCGGCGGACGACGCGGGCACTTGTCGCGATTCAGTCAGCTGCTGGGCGATCTGCAGACGCTGCGGCGTGCCGTGCGCCGCCGGCACGACGTCCCGCAGGTGCTGGTGGGCCAGGGGTTCGGAGGGCTCGTCGTGCTGCGCTACCTCGAGACGCAACCCGGCGAGCCCCCTGCCGCCGCGGTCATAGCCAGCCCCTGGCTGGCGGTTCGCGACCGTCCGGCGGTGTGGAAGCGATTGGCCGCCAGGCTCGCCGATCTGTGGCCCACACTGCCCACGGGCCGCGGTGCGGCATTCATGACGGCGAGTGCGCGCGCCGAGTTGCAGTGGGCGAGGCGCGCTGTGCTGACCGACTACCAGCGCATCGAGCGTCCGCTGCTGTTCGTGTTGGGCGGCGCCGACCGGGTGACCGATACGGATGTCGCGCGGCGCTTGGCGGGCAATCTGGGCGGCGGTTCCCACGCGACGGTCGAATGGTATCCTGAGCTTCCATACAGCCTGCTCGTCGCGCCTCAGGTGCGCACCGATGTGACCCGTTTCATTGGCGCGTATCGTTCGAAAGCGTGAGATCCAAGGGCCGGAGCGCTTTCCAGACAACCAGCCCCCGGGTATCTTGTTGTCGGACCGAAGGTTCCAATTTCATGACCAATAAACGCCACGCACACTCGCCTCCGCCATCCCATGCTCCGCCGCGCGCGCCTTCGCTCGACCCTGACACCGGCGAGCCGGTGCAGCCTGGCGGCCCTGGGCCTTCTTCGTCCAGTGGACCTGCTGCGTCCGCGACGCCTGAAGCACCGGTGCCGGAGGCGTCCGAGGTCGACGCATGGAAGGATCGGCATCTGCGACTTGCTGCCGAGTACGACAACTTCCGCAAGCGCACGGCAAAGGAACGCGCTGAGGTATGGCAGCGCGCGCAGGCGGAGCTCGTGGCCCGCCTGGCCGACGCGCTGGACGACTTGTCCCGCTTTGCGCACATCGATCCAGCCGAAATCGATTCCAAGACGCTGCACGAGGGCGTCGATCTCGTCGAGCGTAAGGTTTGGAAAGAGCTGGAGAGTGCGGGCGTCACGCGTATCGATCAGACCGGTGTGCCGTTCGATCCGAACGTGCACGAGGCCGTCACCACACAGCCCGCGCCGAAACCGGAGCTAGACCATACCGTAGGCCAGGTGGTGCAACCAGGCTATAAGATGCGTGACACGTTGCTGCGGCCGGCGCGCGTGGTCGTGCTGACCTGGCAGGGTCACTGATGGCAGCACAGCGCGACTACTATCAAGTATTGGGAGTCGCCGAAACAGCCACGACGGACGAGATCAAGAAGGCCTTCCGGCGTCTGGCCAAGCAGCATCATCCTGACCGCAACCCCAACAATCCGCAGGCGGCCGAGCGCTTCAAGGAAATCAACGAAGCGCACGACGTGCTGAGCGACGCCGAAAAGCGCAAGAAGTACGATCAACTGCGCCGCTATGGTGCGTTCGCCGGTGCCGGGGCAGGCGGCGGTGGTTTCGGTGGCGGTGCCCGCCGCGGTCGCGCCACGCAGCAGGACAGCGGTGAATTCGATATTTCCGATCTCGGTGGACTCGGAGACATTTTCTCGTCGATCTTCGGGCGCCGGGGGGGGGGTCGGGAGGCCGAGCCCGAGGAGACCGAGACCCAGGTCACGATTCCGTTTCGGACCGCGGCGCTTGGCGGGACGGTGCCGATCACGCTCTCCATGCCCGAGGTCTGTCCGACCTGCAGTGGCACCGGCGCGGCCAAAGGCGCGACGGTGAGTACGTGCCCGGAGTGCAAAGGGCGCGGGACGGTCTCGTTTGGGCAGGGTGGGTTTGCGGTGAATCGCCCCTGTCCCGTGTGTCGCGGCAAGGGCACGGTGCCATCGCAGCGCTGTCCCACCTGTCAGGGCAGCGGGGAAGTACGCGTCGAGAAGCGGATCAACGTCGAAATTCCGGCGGGTGTCGAGGAAGGCGCACGGCTGCGGCTCAAGAACCAGGGCCCCAAAGGTCGCGGCGATCTCATCGTGGAGATTCACATCGCGCCCGACCGCTTCTTCCGGCGGGAAGGGCTCGACCTCGTCGGGGTCGTGCCGATCAATCTCGCCCAAGCGCTGCTCGGTTCGCGGATCAAGGTCAAAACGCTGGACGACAAGCGCGTCGTGCTGCGGATTCCGCCGGGGACCCAGCACGGGCAGAAGTTCCGGATTCCCGGCCACGGCATCGAGAAAAACGGCCGGCGTGGGGACATGTACGTGGAAGCGCACGTGACGCTGCCGGAGAAGCTCAGTCCCGAAGAGCAGGAGGCGGTGAAGAGTTTTGCGGAGAAGGCTGGTTTGAAGTACTGACCTAGTCGGGTGTCGCCAGCTTGTAGGTCTCCTTCGCGAGATCGTACGCGAGGGCGCGCGCCATGCGGTGCGCGTCGCTCGCGTCGATGACGTGCCGCGTCACGAGGCCTGCCAGATAGTCAGCGTCCATGCGCCGCGCCAGGTCGTGCCGCGCGGGGATCGAGCAGAAGGCGCGTGTGTCATCGTTGAACCCCGCGGTCTTGTAGATGCCCGCCGTTTCGGTGGTCAGCTCGCGGAACCGGCGCATTCCTTCCATTGAGTCGTAGAACCACCAGGGGGGGCCGAGCCGCACCGCCGGATAGTGTCCCGCGAGCGGCGCGAGCTCCCGGCTGTAGGTGGATTCGTCCAGCGTGAACAACACGAGCGTGAGGCGGACGTCGTTGCCGTAGGCGTTCAGGAGCGGGCGCAGGTTGCGCGTGAATTCGGTCGCGACCGGGATGTCGCCACCCCGGTCGGGGCCGAACCGCTCGAACACGAGCTGGTTGTGATCGCGCAGCGCCCCCGGGTGGATCTGCATCACGAGCCCGTCCTCGCGCGAGGCCCGAGCCATCTCCATCAGCAGGTGCCCCGTGAACCGGCGCTCGTCGGCCGACGTTGCCTTCCCCTGGCACGCCAAGTGGAAGAGCCGCTCGGCTTCTTCTCGCTCGAGCAGTGCCGTGTAGGGCTCGAGCACGGCATGGTCGGTCGCGGTGGCGCCCAGGCGTTTGAAGTAGGCGCGCCGGTCCGCCAGAGCGCGGATGAAGCCGTCATAGTCGCGCACCGGCTCTCCGCACGCGCGCCCGAGCGCGTCGAGCGCCGCGGGCCACCCGGGAGGCGGGGCGGCGATCCGGAAAAGGACGTCGGGGCGGAACGTCGGGATCACCCGCCCCCCCCGCCCCGCTTTCCAGCCCGATTCACGGATCGCGCGGTGGTAGTCGAGCATGTCGCTCGCCGCGTCGGTCGTCGCCAGTACTTCGATATTGAACCGCTCGAACAGCGCCCGCGGGCGGAACTCGGGCGAGCCGAGCTTCTCGCGGATCTCGTCGTAAATCCGGGACGCAGTCTCGCCCGACAGGCGCGCGGCGACGCCGAACACCTCCTGCAGCTCGTAGTCGAGCCAGACGCCGGTCGGCGTGCCGCGAAACAGATGGTAGTGGTTCGCGAAGCGCTGCCAAACCATGCACGGGTCTGTCTCGACGGGCCCTCCATCCCGGCGCCCGACTCCTAGATCCTCAAGCCGCACCCCGTGCGCGTAGAGCATGCGGAGGACGTAGTGATCGGGCTGCACGATGAGCGCCGCCGGCTCCGGGAACGGCGCGTCTTCGGCGAGGAGGCGCGGGTCGACGTGACCGTGCGGCGACACGATGGGAAGACCCCTCGTTTCCTCGTACAGCGCCCGCGCGACCCGGCGGACCGAGGGATCGGGGTCGAAGCAGCGGTCCTCGGAGAGCATGACCGAATCCTCCGCTACACCACCGGCGCCCAACTCATAGCTCCCTCACCTTGATGTTGCGGAAATAGACCTCGTCACCGTGGTCCTGCAAGACGATGTGGCCTCCTCCCCTGCGCCGCTCGCCGAACCGCGGTATCGTGCGGTACTTGCTCGCGGCGAGCAGCGAGTCCATGCGGGCCGTCCCGAGGTCGAACTCGACGATTTTCACGCCGTTCAGCCAGTGCTCCCCGTGGTTGCCGCGGAAGATCACCATCGACCGGTTCCATTCGCCCACGGGACGGAGCTGCTTCGCCGCGCTGGGGGCGATCAAGTCGTACAGCGCGCCCGAGCGATGCGTAGGCAGCTTGCCGTCCTCATGGCGGTCGTCGTCGAGGATCTGGTACTCGAATCCCAGAGCCGAGTGATTCGGCGCGATGGCGCCCCGGGCGACGGCCGCGGGCGTCATCGCGCCGTTCTGGTTGATCGACATCGCCTCCGAGACGTTGTATTTCACGCCGCTGTTTGCGCCCGGCGTCACCTTCCATTCCCACGTGAGCTCGAAGTCGCCGAAGGTGCTCACCGTCATCAGATCGCCGCCGTTCAGCGGCCGCCCGTCCGCCACCCTGGGCACGTCGCCGCTCGCGATCTTCTTGATGGCGCCGTCCACGACGACCCAATGGGCGGTCGGTACGGTGTCGTAGCCCAGGCCGCGCCACCCGGTGAGGGTGCGGCCGTCGAACAGGAGGCGCCACCCGGCGGTTCGCTCGGCGGTGGTGAGGGTATTGGGCGAGGATTGGAGGAGAGAGAGGAGTAGGATCGGTGCAATCATGGGTGCTCCTCGGAACTTCCCAACCGCGCGGGCTCGAGCCGCGGGGCGAGAACGTGAAGGATGATCCAGGCGGTCACGTACGCCAGACTGCACACGGCGAATATCGGAGTGTAATCGTTGCCAGTGGCGTCGAGGATGCGGCCCGTGACGCGCTGGAACACCCAGCCGCCTATGCCGCCGGCGAACGCGCCGATGCCCACCACTGATCCCACCGCCGCGCGCGGGAACATGTCGCTCGCCAACGTATACACGTTGGCCGACCACGCCTGGTGCGCCGCCGCGGCGACGGCGACGATGAGCACGGCCGTCCACATGTTCCCGGCCCTTGGCGCCAGGGCCGTCGGCACAATCAGCAGCGCCATCGCGAGCATTGCCGTCTTGCGCGCCCGGTTGATCGTCCAGCCGCGCTTGATCAGCGCGCTCGAGAGCCACCCGCCCCCCACCGAGCCAACGTCTGCCACCAGATAGACGACGATCAGGGGCATGGCCACTTGCGCGAGCTTGATGCCGTACTGGGCGTCGAGGAATTTCGGGAGCCAGTACAGATAGAACCACCAGACCGGATCAGCCAGGAGCTTGCCGATCGCGAACGCCCAGGTCTGGCGGTAGCCCAGGAGCCGCAACCACGGGACGCCGGCCGCCGTCGCCTCGACGGGATCGCTCCGGATGTGTCGCAGCTCGGCGGGCGTCAACCGCGGATGCGTCTCCGGGCTCCGGTACATCACGAGCCACACGATCAACCACAGAAAGCCGAGCGAGCCCGTGGCGATGAACGCCCACTGCCAGCCCCAGGTGAGTGCGATCCACGGCACGAGCAGCGGCGTAACAATCGCACCGGTGTTCGTGCCGGCGTTGAAGATGCCGGCCGCGAGCGCCCGCTCGCGTTTGGGGAACCACTCGGCGACGGTCTTGATCGCGCCTGGAAAGTTGGCCGACTCGGCCGCGCCCAGCATCGCGCGCGCGGCGGAGAACAGCGCCGTCGTGCGGGCGAAGGCGTGCGCCATGGCGGCCAGGCTCCACGCGATGACCGCCGCTGCGAACCCGCGTCGCACGCCGATCCGGTCGAACAGCCAGCCCGCCGCGAGGAACCCGAAAGCGTACGGCAGGCTGAACCACGAGACCACGTCCCCGTACTGTGACTCCGACCAGTGCAGCTCGCGCTGCAGCGTCGGCGCCAGGATTCCGAGCACCTGGCGGTCCACGTAGTTGACTGTGGTGACGACGAACAGCAGGGCGCAAATCGTCCAGCGATAGCCGATCCGCGGCCCGGCCGACGGAGACACAGCTGCCGTCACCGCGCGAACGCCCGGTACGCAGCCTCGATCGCGTCGGGGCTCGGGCGGCCGGAGAGGATCAAGACCCGGTAGCGGAAGGTCGTGGATCCGCCCGGCGCGAGCCGGTAATTGAGCTCCTCTTTGCCGTTGCTGAAAATCTTTGCACCCAGCGGGTTGGCGGCGAACAGCCCATAGCCGCGCGCGTGCCAGTACGTCGGGAAGCCGACGTTCTGCGGGTGGTCTAGGATGGCGATGGTGACCGACTCGCCGCTCACGACGCCGGACAGCATGGTCCAGCGGCTGCGCGTGCCCCACACTGAATCGCCGCTGAGCCCGTCAGCGCTGCGGTAGTGGCCGGTGACGCCGTCGTTGTTGAGCATCGGCACGGTGGTGGTGTGGCCGGCGGCGTCAGTAAAGACCTCGGGCGTGGTGGAGGGTTGCTCGAGGGCGCGCGCCACCCGCATGCCGATGAGCCCCTCTTTATTGTCTATGAAGGTCACGGGTTCAGAGAGGGCCGTGAGCGTCGTGATCCGATCGATGGTGCGCAACGCGTCGGCGGCGCGGAAGACGAAGCGGGTGTCTTCCCGCAGCACGACCTTCCCCGAGGCGTCGACCCACTCGGCGGTGACGTCGAGTGTGCCTTCCCCGGCGCCACTCTGGGCGCGGCGCACCGCGCGATGCAGGATCGTGCCCATCTTCGCCGCGCGTGCGGCGGAAATCGCGTCGGAGTTGTTCCAGAAGTCCAGCCCATTCACATCACCGTGATTGAACCAGAGACCGACTTGGTGGGGATGATCCACACGCTCGCCCGGGCGCGGGGCGAGGGGCCAGCCGCGTGTGACCGTCGCGCCCCCCGCCGCATAGATGGGGTACAGCGTCGGCTTCTTGAGCGCCGCGGGCCAAATGTACGACGTGAACGGCTTGCCGTCGACGGTGACGTCCACCCGCCGTTCGGCCTCGCGCCGGATCACCTCAACGCGGGGCTTCTCCTCCTGCGCGTAGCGTAGGGGCGCGGCATGCTGCGCCCCTACAGCCACGGTCACCAGCAGCCATGACTTGCGCATAGCCTCCTCATCCCATCACGATGTCTTGCTTGCTGTCATCGAAGGTGACCTTGCGCCCCGTGTGCATCGCCGCGACGGTCATGCACAACGCGACGGAGTGGCTGTAGCCGGCATCGATGTTGGCGTTCGTCTGCTGCCGGCGCGAGCGCACGCACTCCATCCAGTTCCGCACGTTGGCCGTCGTGGAGGAGTCGCCACCAGTGTTCGCGGCTGTCTCCGTCGGCGCCACCTCGGAGAGCTTCATGGTGGGCAGCTGATTGGGCTTCATGCCCATCTCCGCCGCATAACGCTCGGTGAGCCCGCCGTTGGGAGAGATCTCGTTGGTGTCGAGGTTCAGCATGCCGGCGTTCGAATAGTAGAACTCCTTCGTCCCGCCCGCGCCGTTCGTCATGCGCGAGGTGTACACGACCTGGAAGCCCTTGCTCGGATCGTCGAGCGGGCCGTACTCGAACACGATGGTTGCGGTGTCCCAGTTCTTGCGGCCGTCCTTCCACAGGTACACGCCGCCGTTCGCGACCACGCTGCGTGGGTGTGGGTAGCCGGTGAACCAATGCACCGTATCGATCTGGTGGACCATCCACTGATCGGGGATGCCCGACGAGTAGGGCCAAAACAGGCGGTACTCGAGGTATTTGCGCGGATCCCAGGGCTCGTTGGGCATGTACGCGAGGAAGCGCTTCCAATCGGTGTCCGTCTCCTTGATCGCGGAGACGAGCTGGGGCCGGCGCCAGCGCCCGGGCTGGTTCACGTTCCACGTCATTTCGGCCATGACGATGTCGCCGAACTTGCCCGAGCGGATGAACTCGTTTGCCGCCTGGTAATTCGCCGCGCTGCGGCGCTGCGTGCCGATCTGCACCACGCGGTCCGACCTCTTCACCGCATCGCGGATGGCCAGCGCCTGGTCCATCGAGTGCGCGAGTGGCTTCTCGATGTACGCGTCCTGTCCTGCCTGAATGGCCTCCACGCCGTGGTAGGCGTGCAGGAAGTCGGGCGTCGAGATCATGACCGCATCGGTCGCCTTGGCGCCGTACATCTCCTCGTTGTTGCGGAAGGCGCGTGGCTTGGCGCCGATCACGCGCTCGATCTCGGCGACGCCCTCGTCGCGGCGCCGGTTCCAGATGTCCGACACGGCGACGATCTCGAAGTTCAGCGGCGGGCCCCCCCCCGCCGCCTTGAAGGCGGGCAGCAAGGCTTGGCGGAACCGATCCGAAAACCCGACCACGCCGACGCGGACCCGGTCGTTCGCGCCCAGGATACGGGCGTAGCTCGCCGCGGGGAGCGACGTCGCGGCGAGGCCGGCCACGCCGGCGGCGGCGGTCTTCACGAAGTCGCGACGAGGCATCGTCTTCTCCTTATGGCTGGACATCGGCGTACCTCCGGTCAGGATTGGGCGCGGCGCGGGACCCGAAGCCCGTCCAGGACGCCACGCATGTACGCGAACGACTGCTTCATCCCCGGCAGCGGATCGTCGGCGTCGATTTCGTACTCCAGGTTGACGTAGCCCTCGTACCGCATCGCGGTGAGCTGCGCGAAAATCGCGGCGATGGGAATGGCCCCCTCACCGACGACGCATTGACTTCCTTTCGCCGTCAGGTCGCGCAGGTCCTTGGCGTGCATGTCGAGCAAGCGCGGGCCGGCGTCCGCGATCGCGCGCACCACGTCGGTGCCGGTCCGCACCGTGTGCCCGATGTCGATGCACAAGCCCATGCGCCGGTCCATGGTACGCACCTGTTTGAGCACGTCGTAGGGGGAAGGGAAGCGTTTGTCCTCCGGACCGTGGTTGTGGATCGCGACCTTGATATCGTATTGCTGAGCGAACCGCTCGACACGCGGGAGCGTCCCTGGGTCCGCGGTGCCGACGATCAGCGGCATGCCGGCGGCTTTGGCGTACTCGAAGTAGCGGCGCACGTCGTCGTCGGTGTTCTTCTCGAACGTGATCGTGCCCCCGCCCACGATCTGGAGCCCAGCCGCCTCGATCTCACGTCGCGCCGCCGCCAGCGCCTCCGCGGGCAGCTCGTACGGCAGGTGCACCGACTTCAGGTTGACGTACGGCGTGCCTAGCGCCTTCACCATCTCGATGGCTTTGGCGCGCGGGAAGTTGCGGAGTGAGTAGCTCGCCACACCGAGCTTCACCCCTACGTCCCCCCTCTCCGGAACGGAGAGGGGGTCAGGGGGTGAGGACGCGTGAGGGGGCCAGGGGGTGAGGCCGGGGCGGGTGAGGCCGGCCAGCGCTGCCACGCTCGTCGTGAGGAACGTCCGCCGGTCGGGCACGCTCAGTATCCCGGGTTCTGCGGGTACGGGTTGCTGGTGCGATCGATCTGGATCTGCGGGATCGGCCGCAGCACATGGAACGGCCGAATGTTGTTCCTCGCGTCGGGGTTGTACAGCTTGACGCGGTAGACGAGCGAGTGCGTTCGGACCAGGTCGAACCACCGCTCGATTTCGCCCGCCAGCTCGCGCGCCCGCTCGTTGAGGATCTCCTCGAGGGTGAGCTGGTCCACGGTCAATTCCATCTCCGCCTCGTGCCCCGGGATGGCGGCGCGCCGCCGCACGGCGTTGATGTACGGCAGCCCTTCGGCCGGCCGGCCGTCGCGCATCAACGCCTCGGCGGCGATCAGGTAGGTGTCGGCCAGCCGTGCGACGAAATAGTCCCTCGAGCCGCGCTCCTCGTTCACGGCGGACCGGAACGGATCGTGGAACTTGTTCAAGGATGGAAACGCGTTATCGGCGTATGGAATGGCCTTGGTCGCGCCGGGTGTAAAGACGCGGTAGGGCCGGGTACGCGCCAGCACCGTGTCCGCGTCGGTCGTCGAGACGTAGATCGCGGTGTCGCCCAGGCGGAACTTGGGGACGCCCTGCGCGTCCTTCGGAATCGTCGCGGCGTTGTTGGCGTACCAGGCGCGCGTGAACTGGGCGTCGTAGCGCGAGTCCTTACTGCGGTCGTACAGGTTCAGGAGGTACCAGGTCGGCCGGAACCGTTTGAATGGACGGCCGTTCGCGACGTCGCGCAGCATGCCCGGGAGCACGTCGTACTCCATCAGGAAGTACAGGTGCCCCCGGTTGCCGTTGCCCGTCGTCAGCGGATCGGTCGTGAACTGGATCGACCAAATGACTTCCTGATTGCGCTCGTTGGCGAAGTCGAATACATCCTTGAAGCGGGGCAACATCGTATACTGTCCCGAGTTGATCACGCGCTGCGCGTAGTCGGCCGCGTTAGCGAAGTCCCCCGCCTGCCGTTTCGCGACCTCGTCGGCCGTCGAGTCGGTGTCGCGAATGCGCGTGAGGTACACCTTCGCGAGCAGGTGCTGCGCGGCTCCCCGGGTTGCCCGCCCATACTCCTTCTGGACGGCAGGGAGGTTGGCTTCGGCATAGCGCAGGTCGTCGATGATCGCATCGTACACGGAGTCGACGGGCGCGCGGGTGGCCTCGGTGCTCGCGGTCTTCGTCTCATGCAGTGTCAGCGTCACGGGCCCATACATCTGCACCAAGTCGAAATAGTAAAAGGCGCGAAGGAACCGGGCCTCGGCCACACGTTGGGCCTTCAGCGTGGAGTCCATCACCACGACCGGCGCTTGGTCAATCGCGGCGTTGGTCGTGTTGATGGCGCGATAGAAATCGACCCACGTGTCCCGGAAGAACTGCGCATCGGGGTTCAGCTGGGTCGTGTAGTCGTTGATGTACTTGTGGCTGCCGTCGGCGCCCTTCGTGAAAATGTCGGTGCCGAATTCCGTGACCGTGAAGCCGCGTTCCTGCGCGTAAAAGCTGCGCAGCGGCTCGTAGGACGCGTTGACGAGCGCCTCGAACACCGCCTGCGTACCGTAGGACCCGGGTGTGAGGCCGGTCACGACGTCTTCATCGAGGTTCACGCACGCGGGGAGCCCCGCGAGCAGGGCGACGCCGACCAGAACGAAAGTCCGTTTGTACATGGCCGTATCCTCCTAAATGCCCAGCGTGACGCCCATCATCAGCGTCCGGTAGCTCGGCACGCCCGCGTTCGTGGCCGATTCGGGGTCCAAGCCCTTGAACTGCGTGAACAAGAAGGGGTCCAGGGCGGTCGCGTAAATCCGTAGCGACCGGGCGTGCATCCACGGCAGCTGCTCGCCGCGGATCGTGTAGCCCACGGTGATTGTGCGCACCTTGATGAAAGAGCCGTCCCCGTATCCTCGAATGCCGCCGTAGTCTGGGTTTTCCTGTGCGGCGTTGGGGCGGGGTTCGGTGTTCGATGGGTTGGTGGGCGTCCAGTAGTTCACGTAGATGTTGTTGTAGCGGCCGGCGAGAGTACTCTGACCTCCGTTGCGCAGAGAGTCCTGCACCAAGAACCCGAGCCGCGCCACGGCCATGACGGACAGATCGATGCCCCTCCAATCGACGCGGCTGGTCATGCTGGCGGTCCACTGGGGGAACGTCGTACCGAGGATGATGCGATCGTTCTGATCGATTTTTCCGTCGTTGTTCTGATCGACGACACGGATCTGGCCGGGTCTCCGTCCGTAGCGTTGTGCCTCGCCTGAAATGGAGTCCTGGATCTGCCAGATGCCCCCGAACTGGTAATCGTACGCCACGGCGATGGGGGAGCCGACGAACCACTTGTTGCCGGGATCTTGCAACAGCCCGCTCGAGAGCCGCACGATGCGGTTGCGGTTCGTCGCCGCGTTGACATCCACATTCCAGCGGACGCCGTGCCAGTCCCGGACGAGCAGGGTCGAGAGAGCGACTTCAACCCCCGTGTTGCGCGTCGCTCCAACGTTCTCGAGAATGTTTGTGTACCCGGTCGTGGGCGGGAGCTGGCGCTCCATAATCAAGTCCGACGTGTTGGCGCGATAGTAGTCGATCGATCCCGAGAGGCGATTGTTCAACGTGGCGAACTCGAGGCCCACGTCCAGCTGAGTCGTCTTCTCCCACCGCAAGTCGGGGTTCGGCAGCCTGCCGGGGCGGAAGCCCACGGCGGGCTGGTTGAGGAACGCGTACATCGTCCGGGTGAGCGACCCCTCCGTCTGGTACGGGTCGATCGCCGTATTGCCGGTGCGCCCGTAACTGGCCCGGAGCTTCAGGTCCGAGAACAGGCCGGTGCGTCGAATGAAGTCTTCTTCCGAGAGCCGCCAGGCGAGCGCGGCCGACGGGAACATGCCGTACTTCTGTCCCGGCGCGAGTCGCGACGATCCGTCGATGCGACTGCTCACGGTGAGGAGATAGCGGTCCTTGAAGGTGTAATTGACGCGGGCCATGAACGACTGCAGCGCCCACGCCGACAGCCCGCTCCCCAGCCAATCGGGCTTGAGGCCGGACCCCAGGTCGAAGAACTTCTGATGCTCGTAGGGAAGGCCCGTCACCTGCATGCTGTCGCGCTCGGTTCGCTCCCGTTGGATGCTGTAGAGCCCGGTGGCATCGATGCGGTGGTCCGTCCCAAAGCTGCGGCGGAACGTGAGGATGTTGTCGAGGGTGTAGGCGTACGTCTTGCTTTGCCACATCGCGGCATCGGAGCTGCTGCCTTGCCACTGCTGCGTCTGGGCGCCGCGGAACTGCCCCCGCCGAGAAAACGTAAGGTCCGCGCCGAAGTTCACGCGCCAGCTCAACGCGGGCGTCAGATCGTAACCCGCGAACAGCGTGCCGAACAACCGCGTGCGCGCCCGGTCGTCGGTCCAGTTTTGGATGTCGGAAAGGGGATTCACGCGTTGGCCGTCGGGGGTGGGCTTGAAGAGGATGCGGCCCATCGAGTCGTACGCCATGCCCAAGGGATTATCCGTCAGCGCTTCCGTGTAGATGGCGTCACCGCGACTCAGGTTCTGCTCGGTACGGATCAGGGATGTCGAGCTGCCGACGCGCAGCCGCGGATTCAGCTCGTGGTCGAAATTGAGACGCATCGAGCGCCGCTGGAAGTCCTGTGCCTTGATGATCCCCTGCTGCTCGAGCTGTCCCGCCGTCAGGGCGAAGTGCGTCTGGTCGCTGCCTCCCGAAACGCTGATCTCGTTGCTGACCTGCGACCCCCCGCGCAGCACCAGGTCCTGCCAGTCGGTCCAGCGCCCTGCCTTGAGGGCCTCGAGCGTGCCGTCTCGCCCGAAGAGGAGCGCGTCGGCGGAGTCGCACACGGCGACCCCGGCATCACACCGGTACTGCCCGCGGGCGCGGTTCGCCTCGCGCTTGTACTCGGCGAATTCGGGCCCGTTGAACACCCGGACGCGACGCAGCGGCGACTGAATCCCGGCGTAGGTGTCGTATGTGAAGTTCGTCGCGCCGGAGCGCCCCTTGCGCGTCGTGATCAGGACGACGCCGTTCGCACCGCGCGAGCCGTAGATCGCGGTGGCCGATGCGTCCTTCAGGACCTCGATCGACTCGATGTCACGCGAGTTCAGGTCGCCGATCCCCCCCGCGATGGGAATGCCGTCCAGCACGTACAGCGGGTCGTTCGACGCCTTGAGCGAGCGCTCGCCGCGTAGGCGAACCCGCACGCCGTCACCGGGCTTGTTCCCGGTCGTGACGATGTCGAGCCCCGCGACACGACCCTTGATCGCCTCGATGGCGTTCACCTTTGGGGTGCCGTGCACGTCTTCGGTCGACACCGATGCCAGGGACCCCGTCACGTCCCGGCGGACCTGCGTGCCGTAGCCAACGACGACGACCTCCTGGAGGGCGACGGCGAGCTGTTGCAGCTGGAAGTGCACCGTGGCCGTCTGCCCTGCCGCGACCACCACGTTGGAGACCTGCAAGTGCCCGTACCCGATGAGTTGCGCTTGCACCCGGTAGGTGCCGGCCGGCACGTCGAGGATTGTGAAGGCACCGTCGGGGCCGGCCTCGGCGCGGAGCCAGGCGCCCAGCACGGTCACTTGCGCGCCCGGCAGAGGAGCACTCGTGGCTTGGTCCTGCACGACTCCAGTGATCGTGCCCGTTTGCTGGGCGGAAATGGAACGTGGCGGCGCCAGTGCAAAGAAAAGGAGGGGCAGGACGAGGGGGGAACGAACGACGCGGGAGAGATTCCAACAGTCCCGAGCGGCGTGACGGCGCAGTTGCATGGGAGCCTCCGAGTGGGCGCAATCCCAAACCGAATATCAGCGCGCAAAGCTTGTGCCTTCCCCCGTGACGCGCGTGAGGAACGCGCGATTCGCCAACTGATTGGGGGGGGCCAACGAAGCGACGAACGTCGCTTCCCCGTCGACGGAGTAGGTGTCGCGCCCGCGCCACGGGTGCGGTGAGCCGACGCGTCGCCCCTCCTTGCCGCCGCCGCAATCGGCGTCAAGTTCTTTTGCCCATGCCACCCACGTCTTCGTGTCGGACGGCGCCCGTCACGGCGCGCGCCGTGCATTACGCGGTGAACGAGCTGAAGCGCCAGAATCTGTGAGCGTGCGGCGCGCGCAGGCCCAGGCCGCCGCGACGTCGTTCCTGGCGTTGTTCGCGATCGTCGGGCTCGCGCTCTACGGCCTGCCGTTCTTCTACGACTTCATGGTGCGCGACTTCGGCTGGTCGCGCGCCCAGGTCACCTCCGGCAACGCGCTCAGCAAGCTGGTGGTGGGTCCGCTCTTCGGTTTCCTGGCCGGCTGGCTGGTCGATCGCTTCGGCCCGCGCCGCCTGATGATCGCCGGCATCCTCATGGCGGGCATCGCGCTCGTCGGGCTCGGCCTGATCCACACGCTCGCCGGTTTCTATCTGTTCTATCTCTTCAACGCGCTCGGCAACGTCTGCGGCGGCCCGCTCCCGAACCAGGTCTTGCTGTCGCGGTGGTTCACCGCAGCCCGCGGCCGCGCCATGGGCTTCGCCTATCTCGGCATCGGCCTTGGCGGTGCGCTGGTGCCGTTCCTCGCCGTGTGGCTGAC
>DASYRZ010000201.1:0-2169 GCA_036003865.1 Gemmatimonadales bacterium
GTCGGTTTCTTTCGGCGGGGGTCTTCCAGCAGGCGCTGCATGAATTGCAGCTCTTCCCGCATGCCTGCCACCGAGCGATTGAGGTCCTCGAGCTCGGTCTCCAGCAGCTCGACCTTACGCTGCACGTCGCGCAGCTCCGGCGGGGGGCCGTCCGTGCGCCCTTCCATACGGCGCGCGACCGACTTGCCGAGCGGCGAATCCACCAGAATCGCGGCCACCGGAATCAGCAGCGCGACGATGAGAATCACGGCGAGCACCCACATGGATCGGATTCTAGAGACCTGTGGCCCAGCGCGCCACCTCTGCATCAATCGCGTCCAGCAGATCCATGCCGTAACGTGCGAGAAATGAGGCGGCGGTCAGCACCCGCTCTTGTGGGTGGCCCCCGGGCGCGAGTGCCGCACGCGCGCGCGCGAGCTGGCTCAGCTGCGTCCCCTGCGTCCGCTTGAGACTGGCGATGAGTTTTTTCTCGATCTCGTGCGTGCCCGCCAGCGCGGCGTTGCGCGAAGACTGGACGGTGCGTTCCAGCGTCGGGTCGAGCTGCTGCACGGCGTTCCCGATCGCGCCATAGCGGGCCTCGAGATCGCTCCGCAGCGCCGCGAGCGCGGCCGCGAGATCCGGCGGAAGAGCCGCACGCGCGAGACGTGCCTCGAGCGCGCCGGGCGTCCCATCGAAATCCGCAGGCGTGAGGCCATGCTTGATCAGGACTTTGTCGATCCGCGCTTCGATGATCACTCCCGACCAGCGAGGGACATGCGCCTGCGCGGCGACACCGAGCCGACCGAAGAGCGGCGCGGATTCGGGGAGATAGTCCATCTCGCCCGGACCACCGACGTAGGCGACGGTGGGAAACAGCGCGGCTTCGATCACCGGGCGCAGCAGAACGTTGGGCGAGAGCCGCTCCGGAGCGTCCGCTGCCACTGTTTCGAGCTGCGCGCGCGTGAAGCGCTCGCCGCTCCGGCGCGCCACAAAGTCAGCGCCATCCTTGCGTAACCGATCTCGGCCCAGCTTTCCTTCGACCAGCACCGGCGTCAACCCGTCGTCGAGCATCTCGTCCAGCCCGCGCAGCAGCCAGGGAGCCGCAGCCCGTTTGGCACTACGGTCGTGCGCGCGAAACACCGCCAGCCCGCGCTTGCCGAGCAGCTGGTGCACCGCGTCCGCGCCGGCATCGGCCAGATTCGACTCGGGGCGGTAACTCAACCGGAGCCATTGCAGCACGTCCGCCTTGAACTCGGAATCGGGCAGTGCTGCGTCCAAGGCCTGGAGAGCCGCCTCGATGTCCGGGCCGCACGGTTCGCGAAACAACGGCAGCTGGGCCGCCTCGTGCGCGCGCTCGCGCAACACGATCTTCACCGGCTCCCCGTCACGGCCCAGCACCCACGCGTGATTGGCCTCGGCGAAATCGTGATCGTCGCCCGCCACCCAGAACACCGGCACCACCGGGACGCCGCGCTCGCGCTCCAAGCGGCGCGCCAGCGCGATCGCCGACAACACTTTGTGAATGGTGTAGAGCGGACCGGTAAACAGCACCGGTTGTTGCCCGGTGGTCACGGCGAACACGTCGCCGCCCGCGAGCCGGTCGCGACCGGGCCCCGGGATTACGGCCGCCAGGACGTCGGGGTGGATGCGCCGCGGCTTGCCGGCGGGGATCTTCCCCGGACTCTTGGCCAGGGGTGTGGCAAGGATGCGCGAGATCATGCCCGGGCGCCTACGAGAATCACGCGGGGTGCGTTGGGACCGGCTGGGCCGCCCTCGTAGTCGCCGAAGCGCGCCGCCACACGGAGTCCCGCGTCGGTCAACAATGCGCTGAGCTCTTCCGCGCCGAAGAGACGCACGCGTTCCTGAAAGCGGCGGCCTTCATCCCGCAATTCGATCTCCTTGATCACGAAACGGCCATCCGACCCGATGCGGCGTGTGACGCGCACCTCATTGCGGCGCTCTCCGTTACCCAATCGCGCGTTTGCCTTTTCGCTCAGCTGGAGCGTACGCCGCACATGCTCCGCATTGAGATAGTCGAGGACGAAGTGACCCCCAGGCACGAGGGCGGCGGTCACCTGCCGGACCACGAGGCCATGTTCGGCATCGTCCAAAAAGTAGCCGAACGACGTGAACAGATTGACGGCGAGGGCGAAACTGCCGTCGCGAAATGGCAGCGCCCGCATATCCCCG
>DASYRZ010000202.1:0-3113 GCA_036003865.1 Gemmatimonadales bacterium
GGCGGGCGTCCTCGAGCTGGCTCGAGCGTTCGCGCAGGCGCGACAGTCGCGAACCGTGCGATTTGTGTTTTTCCCGAATGAGGAGCCGCCGTCGTTTCCGACCGCGGACATGGGCAGCCGCCACTACGCGACCGAGGCGCGAACGCGGAATGATCAGATCGTCGCCATGCTGTCGATTGAATCGATCGGCTACTACGACACGGAGAAGGGCAGCCAGCGCTATCCGTTCCCGCTGAATCTCGCCTACCCTGACGTCGGCGATTTCATCGGCTTCGTGTCGAATCTCAAGTCTCGGTCGCTCGTGCATCGCGCGATCGCGGCATTTCGCGCGCATGCGACGCTGCCGACGCAGGGCGCCGCGGCGCCGTCCTGGGTCCCGGGCGTCTGGTGGTCAGATCACTGGTCGTTTTGGAGGGAGCAGTATCCCGCGATCATGATCACGGATACCGCGCCGTATCGAAATCCGTTTTACCATACGCCCGAGGACACCGCTGACAAATTGGACTTCGACCGCATGGCGCGCGTGGTGGACGGCCTCACGCATGTCGTGCGGGCGCTGGCTACCTAGCGCGGGGCTCCCACCAACAGTGGAAGTAGCCACCCTGCAGCAGGGCTGCCGCTCGCTGCTCCGTGGTGACGACTCCCCGCCGCTCGAGCTCGGGACAAAACTCGGAGAAGCGACGGGCCACATCGAGGGCACCTGCCGAGTCAACCGCGAGGCGACCTTCGATGTTGTTGGGGCCGATGGTGACAAACTTGAACCGATAATCGCGCTCCAATGCCCGGAACCACGCCACGATGGTATCCGGGCCGACGTTGGGTCCGCCCGTCTGCATCGCCCTCACCACCGCGTACTGATCGGCGGAAGGATACAAGCCCACGCGGTCCAAGCGGCCGCCCTTTCCGCGATAGCGTACCCACCAAAACAGATAGAAGCCCTGTTCGCGGAACTCCTTTCGAATGGCGGAATCCAACACCGCCAGGGCGCGAGGCGCTCGTACCGCCACATAAAAACCCGGCGTCGTGTCGCGCTGTCCGTCCAACCCGCGCACCACGAGAGGACGCGCTGTGGTGCGAGCCAAGTGTTCGAGTGCGGCAACCGCGCCCGGGAAGTCGGCGGGCACAGAGAAGCTCTCGCGATCAATCGGCTGGCGCGCCTGGAATTCGCGAAATCCCATCATTCCGAGCCCGACGCATCCGAGAACAGCCAGCGGCACCACGGCGCGACCACCTCCATGCCGGCGCAGCATTAGCCATAGGAGGCCGATCATACCGCCGAACAGCACCGTGAATGCCAGCAACCTGCTCCCCGTGAGTCGCTCGATCGCAAAGTCGGCCACGAAGAGCAAGACGATTCCCGTCCACGCTGCGACCCCGCTCAAGCCCGTCGTTCGTGAGCCCGTTGCTCGTGAACCCGTCGTTCGCCTCGCAACCCCGGGGAGCGGTTCGACTGCCGTCACGCTGACCGGGGCGACAACCGGCCGCTCGTCGGACGAGCCCTCCATGCCGATCTGTTCGAGTAACGCCCGCGCTCGTTTCCGCAGCGCCGCGCGCCGCAGCTGCGCCAGCGGCGGCAAAAGCTTCCACGTCATCAGAAATGCGCCTTTGAGCGTGGGCCGGAACCGCCGTGCTTTGTCGTCGAAACGGTAATAGCCGGCTTCGACCTGCCAGCGGTGCTCGACGTTGTAGGCGTCCGCCAGGAAACGGGCAAGGATCTGAGAGATCGCGTGGCTGCAGCGTGCTGGCCCCAAACCGGCGACGCAGGAGCGCACGGAAGATCCGGTACAGCCGATTCGGATCGCGGACCACCGAGAATCGGTAAGTCTCATGGAGGGGCCGCGGCGCGAACACGGGAACCGTCGCCACATTGTTGACGTCGAGGATCCGGCCCCCAGACAACTCCGCCGTGAACTCGACGAACGACCCTGCGGTGCCCTGTTGCGACGTGATCACCGCCACGGTTCCCGTCGCGCCGTCGGGATGCTGGAGCAGAGCAATACGAGTCGTCTGGGTGCCATGCTGGCGGAACAGGTCGCCGACCGGCTTGAAGCCTTCCGCGGCCAGCGCCGCCACGTTCTGCAGCAGAAACGTCGTGACTTCGTGAGGAACGACATGCAGCGACGGATCGTACACGTCGAAATGCGGGCTCTCGTCTTCGCCCACGATACCCCACACCGCGAGTGGACCGAGGACGAAAAAGACTCCGAGCAGGCCGAGTATGAGCGGGAGGAGTTCCATCATGGCGCCAAGATACGCGCGAAGGCGCGAACCGGAAAACTGCCCATGCCCCTGACCTTCGGCGGCACGGCAAAGAAGCTGAACCCCGTGTCCGGCAAGGCCCCCAGATTCGTCATGTGCTCAACGATCGCCACGCTAGATCCGAGGAGAATCGTGTGCGCCGGACGAGTTCCGTCCTTGTCGTCGTCGATGTTGAGCGAATCGATGCCCACCAGCACCGCACCCGCCTTGACGAGATGCTCGGCGGCGTTACTCGTGAGAAAGGGATGCTCGCCGGCGGAGTAGGTGTCGGTCCGCCAGTGTGCATCCCAACCGGTATGCACCAGCACCGCTTTCCCTTTCACATCCTGCCCGCTGAAGCGCGACGCCTCGAGCGCCCGACCACGCCGGTCAGAGGCGCGAACCAAGATGCCAGGGAGATCGGCGACCGCCTCGAGGTGATAACCAGCGACGTCGCGGCCGCCGTCATACCGATGGAAGGGAGCGTCGATGTACGTCCCGGTATTGGCGAGCAGCTCGATCTTCCCGATCTGGAAGGTCGTTCCCGCCGCGTAGCGCGCGCGCGAGGCATCACGAGAGAGCCAGTCGCTGATCGTGGGCGCAGGCAGACCGCGGTAGGTGACCATCCCATGCTCGATCTCATGGCTCAGGTCGATCAGGCGGGCCATATGCGGGCCAGTGCTTTCAGGAGCGGACTTTCCGGCGTGGTACCGTCGGGAGCTTCGGAGAGCACGATCGCCAGCCGGCGTCGCAGGAGAGGATCGCGCGTCGCTTGCGCGGCGAACTGGACGGTCAGGGGGATGAACCAGGGAGCCTGACGAGCACCGGCGCCGGCGCGGGCGACCGCCGCATACTGCTCGAACAGGGCGAGCAGG
>DASYRZ010000203.1:0-7066 GCA_036003865.1 Gemmatimonadales bacterium
CAGGCAGCCGAGGTCTGCATCCAGAATCAGCTCGGATCTACGTCGCTGTTGCAGCGGCGTATGAGCATCGGGTACGGGCGGGCGGCTCGCATCATCGATCAACTCGAGCTCGCGGGCGTCCTCGGACCGGCGAACGGCTCCAAACCCCGGGATGTCCTTGTGGGACTTGAAGAACTCGATGATTTGGTGGGTCCGGAGGGCGCAAATTCGAGCGGCTAACCACCGACGATCCGACCTCCTGTCCCCCCGGGGGACTAGATCTCTGTATTGTGTGTTGATCCGACACGCGCCCCCCTTGTCTAGATCTGCTGAGGGATGTTCCGCCCTCGCTTCTCACGTAGAATCTCAAGCGCAATCGCCCGAGGAACGAAATGCCGCAAGCTGCCCCTGACGCGTCCTGCTCGCAGACCGATCTTGCAGCCAAGGTCGTGGAACTGAAGGCTGCGCGTGATGATTTAATGACCGCGCTTGCGGCTGTGATGCTTGTGAAGAGTGAGCTTAAGACTCGGGTGGCTGAGTTGACGGCTGCACTGGATGCGGCGGTTGCCGACCTGGCTCGAGTCAAGACGCAGTCTGTGGTATAATAATCCCACACGCGGATCTTTGGTTATCGCCCCACGCGGGGGGCTCGTACTATTCCCCCATGTCAGACGGCGTGCACAGTGATCCGTCCAAATGGACAGATCCTCGCCATCGACGCGGGCTCGCGGCCGAAGAGCAAGCGATCCGTTATCTCCAAGCCCGTGGCTGGGACGTCGTCGCGCATCGCTTCCGGGTTGGCCGCGTCGAGGTAGACCTCATCGCGAGGCGGGGTGCGCTCGTCGCGTTTGTCGAAGTGAAGGCTCGGCGCGGAGTCGCGTTCGGCAGTCCGTTCGAGGCGGTGACGGGAGCCAAGCGGCGCGAGATCGTGAAAGCGGCCCGGGTTTGGATGGATCGTTTCGGGCAGAGCGGCGACGTCTACCGCTTCGACTGCATCGGCATAGTTGACAATAAGTTAGAGCATCTGGAGGACGCCTTCCGTCCTGGATGGCGCTGAACGCGGCTTCGGTATATATTCGGGTCTCCCACAGGAGGCTCGCCACCAATGAGGGCACCGATGGCAGAACAGCAGCAACCAGCCAAGCTGACGGATGATCGGCGCAAGGCGCTGAACCTCGCAATCACCCAAATCGAGAAGACCTGCGGCAAGGGCTCCATCATGCGGATGGGCGCGGACGCGCCCCAGGTGCGCGTGGCCGGGATCTCGACGGGCGCCATCAATCTCGACGCAGCGATCGGCATCGGCGGCATCCCGCGCGGCCGGGTGACGGAGATCTTCGGCCCCGAATCGAGCGGCAAGACGACACTCGCGTTGCACGTCGTGGCGCACGCCCAACGCGGCGGCGGTGCTGCCGCCTACATCGACGCCGAGCACGCGCTCGACGTCGAGTACGCCAAGAAGCTCGGCGTGGACATCGAGGATCTGCTCGTCTCCCAACCGGACACGGGAGAGCAGGGCCTCGAGATCTGCGAGATCCTGGTGCGCTCGGGTGCGGTCGACGTCGTCGTGGTCGATTCGGTCGCGGCGCTCGTGCCCAAGGCCGAAATCGAAGGCGAGATGGGTGACTCGTTGCCGGGGCTGCAGGCGCGGCTCATGAGTCAGGCGTTGCGCAAGCTCGCCGGCGCGATCAATCGCTCGCGCACCGCCGTCATCTTCATCAATCAGCTGCGTGAGAAGATCGGGATCATGTTTGGCAATCCCGAGACGACGAGCGGGGGGCGGGCGCTGAAGTTCTACGCGTCGGTGCGGCTCGACATGCGGCGCATCGGGCCGGTGAAGGAGCGCGAGATCGTCATCGGCAACCACGTGCGCGTCAAAGTCGTGAAGAACAAAGTGGCGCCGCCGTTCCGCCAGGCGGAGTTCGACATCATGTTCGACGAAGGGATCAGCCACGAGTCGTTGCTGGTGGATATCGCGGCGGAGGCGGGGATCATCGAGAAGTCAGGCGCCTGGTACTCGTACGGCAAGGAGCGGATCGGACAGGGGCGTGAGAACGCCAAGTTGTACCTGAAGGACCACCCGGAGATGTCGGCCGAAGTCGAGACGCGCGTGAAGGAGCACCTCGGCGTCGGGCCGGTCGCTGATGCGGGTGGCGCAGTTGCCGACGAGGAGAGCGCCCCGAGCGAAGAGTGATTCTCACCGGACTCGCCCCCGATCCACGCCGGCCAGACTATAGACTGGTCGAAGTGGATCGGGGGCGTTTTGCGTCGCTGCGGGTCGTTGATCTCGCCGGCCTGGGACTGATGGTCGGCGCTGAGATCGAGGACGCGGTTTTCGAACGGCTCCAAGAGCTGGCGGACCTCGAAGCCGCGCACCGCGCGGCGCTGCGCGCCGTGGCCCGGCGGGCGCACGCGCGGTTCGATTTGCGGCGGCGCCTGCTGCAAAAGCAGCATCCGCCCGCGGCCGTGGACGGTGCGCTCGAGCGTCTGGGCGCGGCTGGTCTGCTGGATGACGCGCGATTCGCCGCCGATTATGCGGCGGCGAAGGCGCGGCGCGGGCGCGGGCCGGCACGACTCATCGGCGACCTGCTGGCCCAAGGGGTCGAGCGGCGCGTCGCCGAGGACGCGGTGCGCACCTCGCTCGCGGCGGAAGGAGTCGATCCCGGGGCGGCGGTGCGCGCGTTAGCGGAAAAGCGGGCGCGGCAGCTCGCGGGATTGCCGCCAGCAGTGCGGAAGCGGCGCTTGGTGGCGTTTCTGGTGAGGCGTGGGTTTCAAGGCTCTGATATCCGGCAAGTCGTAGAAGGGATCGCGTAAGGTCCTGCGGCAAGCCTTCAAATTCAAAAACACGGAACGTTTGTTAGCCCCGCGGCACGGCCGCGGGGCTCGCTACCCGAGTTGGATTGGTTGAGTATGAGATCCCGAGGGCGGCACCAGGCCTGCCGATTGTTTGTGCACCTGACCTGGCACACCTATCGCAACGAGCGGGCGATTCGTGCGAGTGCGGTACCCATCATCGCTGAGTCGAGATCCTGCGCCAGGAGCGGGATTTCTTAAAAAAAGCGACGGCGTACTTCGCCAAGCCATCCCCGTGAGGTACGCCTGCATTCGGCAGTATGAGGGGATGTTTCCGATCGTGGGGATGTGTCGCGTGCTCGCGGTCTCGCGGACCGGCTATTACGCGTGGCGCCAGCGACGGCCGAGTCCCCGCGCCCAGCAGGATAGCGCGCTTCGCGTGTTGATTCGCACCATTCACGCCGACAGCCGGCAGCGCTATGGGCGGCCGCGGATCCATCGGGCCCTGCGCGATGAGCACCAGATCCTCTGCAGCCCCAAACGGGTCGCGCGACTGATGCGGCTCGATGGCTTGCGCGGGAAGCGGGCGCGCCGGTTTCGGCTCACGACCCAGGCCGACGGGACGCCACCGGCCCCCAATCGGCTGCGGCGGCGCTTTCGCGTGGCGCACCTCAATCAGGTCTGGGCGAGTGACGTCACCGCCTGGGCGACGCGGGAGGGTTGGCTGTACCTCGCGGTGGTCTTGGATCTCGCCTCGCGGCGCGTGATTGGGTGGCAGGCGGGGCCTACCCTGGGCCAGGAGCTCACACTCCCGGCGTTGCGCCAGGCCCTCCAGCATCGCTCGCCGCCGCGCGGGCTGCTCCATCACTCGGATCGGGGCATGCACTATACCGGTCTGCTCTATCAGCGGCTCTTGGCCACGCACGGCGGGATCGCCAGCATGAGTCGGCGCGGGGACTGCTGGGATAACGCGGTCGTGGAGAGTTTCTTTGCGACGTTGAAGACAGAACTGGTGGCGGACAGGAACTGGCGGAGCCGCACCGACGCGATCAATGCGCTCCGCGAGTACCTGGCCTGGTACAATGGTCGCCGGCTACATTCGACCCTCGGCTATCTGAGCCCTGCGGTCTTCGAACGGCAACTGACGGCTGCTTAAAACCACGTGTCCACGAAATCGGGACAAGACCACTCCTACCGCCGTTTTTTTTACCGCCTCTTACCGCCTCCTACCGCCAATAGCTGCCAGTTCGGCATCTTTCTCGGGCACATCTGTTGCTTGAGGAGCGAGCATGATCCAACCAGATCGTCTAACCGTAAAAGCCGCCGAAGCTCTCGAGCAGGCCGCAGCTCTCGCGCGCTCCCGCGGCAATCCCGTCGTCAACGACGCACACCTCTTCTATGCCCTCTTGCAGCAGGACGAGGGCATCGTGGTCCCGCTCCTTCAAAAGGCCGGGCTCAACATCACCCAGCTTCAGACCGAGACGGAGCGCGAGATCGAGCGGTTCCCCAAGCAGTCGGGTGGCGCCGATCCGACGTTGTCGCGCGAGCTGTCGCGAGTTCTGGATCGCGCGGACGAGGATGCGAAGGCCCTCGGCGACGCGTACGTGTCGACGGAGCACATTCTGCTCGCGCTCGCCGAAGAAAAGGGCACGACCGCCCGTGAGCTCCTTTCGGCGCAGGGCGTCAGCCGCAAAGACCTGCTCGCGGCGCTCGAAGGCGTGCGCGGCGCGCACCGCGTGACGGATCAGGAGCCGGAGAACAAGTACCAGGCGCTGCAACGCTTCACCCGCGATCTCACGGAAATCGCGCGCAAGGGGAAGCTCGATCCCGTCATCGGGCGCGACGAAGAGATTCGGCGGGTGATGCAGGTGCTGTCGCGACGCACGAAGAACAATCCCGTGCTGATCGGTGAGCCCGGCGTCGGGAAGACCGCGATCGTCGAGGGGCTGGCGCAGCGTATCGTCAACGGCGACGTGCCCGACTCGCTCAAGAACAAGCATTTGATCGCGCTCGACATCGGCGCGCTCGTCGCGGGCACCAAGTATCGCGGCGAGTTCGAGGAGCGGCTCAAGTCGGTGCTCAAGGAGATCACCGCCACCGAAGGCCGCTACATCGTGTTCATCGACGAGCTGCACACGCTCGTCGGGGCGGGCGGGGCGGAGGGCGCGGTCGACGCGTCCAACATGCTCAAGCCGGCGCTGGCGCGTGGCGAGCTGCACGTCGTGGGCGCGACGACGCTCGACGAGTATCGCAAGCACGTCGAAAAGGACGCGGCGCTCGAGCGGCGCTTCCAGCCGGTCTATGTGGGCGAGCCGTCGGTCGAGGATACGATCGCGATTCTGCGCGGGCTCAAGGAGAAGTACGAGGTCCATCACGGCATTCGCATCACGGACAATGCCCTGGTTGCCGCCGCGACGCTCTCCAATCGCTACATCACGGACCGCTTCCTCCCGGACAAGGCGATCGACCTGATCGACGAGGCAGCGGCCCGGCTGCGCATCGCCATCGATTCGCTGCCGCAGGAGATCGACGAGGTCGAGCGCAAGATTACGCAGCTCGAGATCGAGCGGCAGGCGCTGGCGAAAGAGAAGGACAAGGCGTCCAAAGAGCGGCGCGAGAAGATCGAGCAGGAGCTCGCGGAGCTGCGCGAGAAGTCGAACGCGATGAAGGCGCAGTGGACCGCCGAGAAGGACGCGATCCAGAAGATCCAGACCAAGAAGGCCGAGCTCGAGCAGCTGCGGATGGAAGCAGAGCAGGCGACCCGGCGCGGCGATCTCCAGAAGGCCGCGGAGATCAGCTATGGGCGCGTGCCGGCGACGGAAAAAGAGATTCAGACGCTCGAGAAGCGGCTCGCCGAGATCCAGAAGAAAGAGCAGTACCTGAAGGAAGAGGTGGACGCGGAGGACATCGCCGAGATCGTGTCGAAGTGGACGGGGATCCCGGTAACCAAGATGATGGAGTCGGAGAAAGCGCGGCTGCTCAAGCTCGAGGACGAGCTGGGCCGCCGGGTCATCGGGCAGCGCGAGGCGCTGGCCGCGGTGGCGAACGCGGTGCGGCGCGCGCGCGCCGGCCTGCAGGATCCCAATAGGCCAACGGGGTCGTTCATCTTTCTCGGTCCGACGGGCGTCGGCAAGACGGAGACGGCGCGCGCGCTGGCCGAGTTCCTGTTCGACGACGAGCGGGCGCTGGTCCGGCTCGACATGTCGGAGTACATGGAGAAGCACGCCGTCGCGCGGATGATCGGCGCGCCGCCGGGCTACGTCGGGTACGAGGAGGGGGGCCAGCTCACCGAAGCGGTGCGGCGCAGGCCCTATTCCGTCGTGCTGTTCGATGAGATCG
This sequence comes from Gemmatimonadales bacterium, assembly GCA_036003865.1. Lineage (GTDB taxonomy): Bacteria > Gemmatimonadota > Gemmatimonadetes > Gemmatimonadales > GWC2-71-9 > 20CM-2-65-7. Next base: position 6,112 of record DASYRZ010000203.1, read on the forward strand.
AGAAGGCGCATCCCGATGTCTTCAACGTGCTGCTCCAGATCCTCGACGACGGGCGCCTGACCGACTCGCAGGGCCGGACCGTCGATTTCCGGAACACCGTTCTGATCATGACGTCGAACATCGGCTCGCAGTATCTGATCGAGGCGGGCACCGGCGGCGTCGCGTGGGAGCAGGCGGAGACCAAGGTAACGGAGCTGCTGCGGCAGGCGTTCAAGCCGGAGTTCCTGAACCGGGTGGACGACATGATCATCTTCCGGCCGCTGACGCACGCGGACATCGAGCGCATCGTCGACATTCAGATCAAGCGCGTCGAGAAGTTGCTCGCCGATCGCAAGATCACGATCGAGGTCACGCCGGCCGCAAAGAACCTGCTCGTCGCCGAGGGCTACGATCCGGTGTACGGGGCTCGGCCGCTCAAGCGGGCGATTCAGCGGTTCCTGCAGAACCCGCTCGCGGTCGCGGTGCTGGAAGGGCAGTACGGCGAAGGCGATCGCGTGCGCGTCGATCGGGCCAAGGACGGGAACGCGTTGACGTTCGAGCGCGCGCGGGAACCGGTGCGTGCATAAGGGCATGGCCGCCGCGCTCGAGCAGGCGCGGCGCGCCGCTGCTCGAGATGAAGTTCCGATTGGCGCCGTCGTCATGCGTGGCGACGCGATCGTCGCCGAGGCGCACAACGAAACCGTCGCGCGTCAAAACCCCACGTATCATGCCGAGTTTCTGGCGATCGAGCGGGCGCTCGAGGCGCTAGAGACTGACCGTCTAACCGACTGCACTTTGTACGTCACGATCGAGCCGTGCGCGCAGTGCGCGGGGGCGATCGTGCTGGCGAAAGTGAAAACGCTCGTGTTTGGGGCGTACGATGAGAAGGCGGGGATGTGCGGGTCGGTGGGGGATATCGTGCGGCATCCGCGGCTGAATCACCGGGTGGACGTGCAAAGCGGTGTTGAGGCGGAGG
>DASYRZ010000204.1:0-14437 GCA_036003865.1 Gemmatimonadales bacterium
GGTGGTGGCGGCGGCGGCGGCGGCGGCGGCGGCGGAGGAGGCGGCGGCGGCGGCGGTGGCGGCGCCGCGGGAGGTGCTGGCGGCGGAGGCGGCGGCGGCAAGGTAGCGGGCGCCGGGCACTTGTTCGCCTGGGCGGCGGCGACCGCAGCAGCACCACGCTGGCTGCTGCCGTTCTGGCCAGCCTGCGGAGTGTTCTTGCACTTGTTGGCGGCGCTCTGACCCTGAGCCGCGGCCGCTACGAGCGGCAGCGCCAAGAGTCCGACGACGAACAGAACCACACGGACGCATTTCATGATCTCTCCTGACCGAAGAGGTCTTGGGTACACGACAGCGCCCCCCAACGGGCAAGAACTGCACCGAGTCGTGTGAAATGCACCTAAGCCATCATGCCACAAAGAGATAGACACAGCCGACAGCACAGAATTCGGCTGTGCTGCTGTCAGAATAATTGACGTCGCGTTATGCGGTTTTAGTGGTAATTTGCAAGTGACATTAAGGCAGCGAAACTGCCTATTTTCGTTTGAGATCGGCGAGCGCGCCCTGGGCCGCGGCGCGCACCTGCTTGTCACCGTCGTCAGTGAGCCCTTCGAGCGTTCCAATCGCGGCCGGTGTCGCTGCCAACCGCAGGGCTTCGACCGCCGTCGCGCGGAGCGTGGCGGGCTTCCGGCCGAACAACCGGCCGCCCGGCTGCGCGAACTTGATCAGCGCCTGCACCGCCGCTGTGCTGCCGATCCGCCCCAGCGCGAGGATCAGCTCGCGCTCGACCTCCTCGTCTTCTTCTTCTTCCATCGCCACAACCAGCGCCATCGCCAGCGCGCTCGATTTGCGGCCACCGACCCCCAGCGCTGCCTGCATCCGCACTTCCGGAGATTCGTCTCGCAGCGCGCGGCGCAACGGCTCGACTGCGGCGCTCGACCCGATCTTCGCCAGGGCGAGCGCGACGGCCTTCCGAACCCGCTCATCCTCGTGGTCCAGCTGCTGCGCGAGCGCAGGCACGGCCTCATCGAGCGCCAGCTCGCCGGCGAGCTCCGCCACGTTGCGGACGACGAACCACTGGTGATGCCCGAGCATGTGCACCAACTGGTCCGTGCCTTCCTTCATTCCGGTGAGCGCCATGAAAATGCCGCGCCGCTCCTCGATCGTGGGCGCCGCCACCAGCAGATCCAGCAGCACTTCAACCCCATCTTCCCCCGCCCTGCGCAGGACGAGCAGCGCGTCCTCGCGATCCGCCGGATGATCGGCGACCTCGGCGATGGCCTCGAGGAGCGCCTTGTTGTACATGCGCTTCAACGCGATCGAATACTGGCGCCGGCGCGTCGCATCGCTCACCTGCTGCTCGGCGCGAACGATTCCGGCAATGAGCGTCAGCGCCTGCGGCGTGCGGTTCGCCTTCATGGCCGTTTCGAGCTGGCGGCCCAGGATCGCGAGCAGCTCGCCGACGTGCGGCCCGTCGGGCCGTTCCCGCAATTGCGCGAGCAAATCGGCGGTGCTGCGCGTCGCCGCGGCTGCGGGCGAGAATGCGACGGTTTCAGCCGTCGACTCGCGCACGATGGCCGGAATGTCGGAGTCCGCGCTCACGGGCGCCGGCGGGGTGGGTGAGGACGGTTGGGTGGCGGGCGGGGGCGGGGGCGGGGGCGCCGGAGCCTCGAAATGGAAGGTTTGCATGGTGATGGCGATGCACTTGGCGCCGTTGCCACGCAGCCGGCTGGCGATGTCTTCGTCCGCCGGCTGATCGGCCAGCGCGCGCAGCAACTCGAACAGCTCGGCGACCGGCGGGTCGGCCGGGATCGCAATTTCCTTCACGGAGTGAAACTCGAGTCGTTGCAGCAGCGTGGCCGCGCTCGCCGCCGCGCCGTTGACGAGGAGTTGCCCATCCTGCGCCGCAATCGTCACCGCAGCGAATTTGAGAATCGCCGCGAGCGTCCGGAACTGCGCCTTCTGTCCCTCCTTCGCTCCAGGATCGCGAAACAGGTCCAGAGTGCGCGCGAACGACGCAGCGAATTCCTGCGGGGTAGCCATGGGGAGGCTCAATCTATAGAGTACGATCCATGATCGCACTGCTGTTGATCACAGCGAGCCTGGCGGCGACCACGGTTCTGGGGAAGCGCCCATGACGAGCGCGGTATCGGAAGCCGCCAAGGTCGTGCGCGCGCTGCGCGCCGCGCACTTGCACGATGCAGGGCGCCAGGCCTTGCTGCAGATGGCATGTGAACGGATCCGCGCGTGGGGGCCGCCCTACACGTCTGTCTACGCCTACATGCTGCACGGGAACGACTTGGTGCTCGAGGCGCATGCCGGCCGCGACACCGAGCACACGCGGATCCCGGTTGGGAAGGGCGTCTGCGGGACCGCCGTCGCCGAGAAACGCGATCAGAACGTGGGCGACGTGAGGGCGATCGGGAATTATCTGGCGTGCAATCTGTTCACCAAATCCGAGCTCGTGGTGTTGATCCGGCGGGGCGACCACATTCTGGGGCAAATCGACATCGACTCTGACGTACCGAACGGGTTTGGTGAGCGCGAGCATGCCGAGGTGAAAGAGGTCGCCGACGCGCTCGCGGTCCTGCTGTAGCCTCCTACCGCCTTAGTCTCTTCGCTCATGTTCGTTGAAGTAAACGGCGTTCGCCTCTTCACGCGCCAGGTCGGCGCGGGGCCTGTGGTCGTGGTGCTGCACGGCGGCCCGGGTGCCAGTCACGATTATCTGCTCCCGCAGTACGACCTGCTCGCTCCCGGCCGCTCGCTCTTCCACTATGACCAGCGCGGCGGAGGCCAATCGCCCGTTTCGCGCGAGACACCGGTCGGATGGCAGGAGCATGTCGCCGACCTCGACGCCTTGCGCGCGCATCTCGGTCTAGAGCGACTGACACTCTGCGGGTATTCGTGGGGCGGTTTGCTGGCGGAGCTATACGTCCTCGAGCATCCAGACCGCGTCGAACGCCTTGCCCTCGTGTCTCCTGCCTCGCTCACCGCCGCCTACCGGAAACAGTTCGAGGATGAGTTCGCGCGCCGCATGGCGGCGCCCGAAATCCAGCATGAGCGCGACGTGTTGCGCGCCAGCGGCCTGCGCGAGCGTGATCCCGCAGCTTACCAACGGCGTGCCTTCGAGCTGTCCGTAGCCGGCTACTTTCGCGACTTTCGCGACGCGAAGAATCTCACGCCGTTTCGCGTGACAGCCCGCACGCAGGAAGCAGTTTGGAAGAGTCTGGGAGACTATGATCTGCGACCCGAGCTCAAGGAGACCGCGTCCCGCTTCCCCCTTCCCCCTTCCCTCGTCGTACACGGTACCTTCGACCCGCTCCCCATCGCCGGCTCCCGTGAGCTCGCTGTCCTGCTTCAGGCCCGGCTCAAGGAGCTGCCCGTGGGCCACTGCCCGCACGTCGAAGCGACCAGTGAATTCGTGCGCGCGCTGGATGACTTCCTGCCGAAAGCATGAGAGCAACTCCTTTCGCGCTGGCATTCGGAGAGATCGCGTCGCGCTTTCCGGCGATTGCGGAGGCGCTGCGGCAGGACGGTGCGGCGGCGACCGATCGCGATCGTTTCGTGCTGCTCGAACCGGTCGGCCGGCTGCTCCGAGAGATCGTCCCCCCAGAAGCGGGCCCCGACGCACTGGAGGCGCACGCCTTACTGCTGCATCACGCCTACCAGTTTTGGGCCGCGGAGCAACGAGTCTATCCGATCAGCGAGCTGGCACTACGTCGGGCCGTAGCGGAGAGGAGCATCACGACGGCGTTACCGCATGCGGCGCTGTACCTGCAACTACCCGAGCTCCGCGTCTGGGGCGCTCCCAATGACGCCAGTCCTCCGGAGCCGCTCGACGGCATGTTCGTCAGCGCGACTCCCGCGCCCGGTGCGATTGCGGTGCTGGCGATCTTCGGGATGCGGCCCGATCGGCCGGGGTTCAGCGCGGTGGGACTGGAGGGTCGAGCGGACCCTGACGATCCAACGGCCAGCGAAATCGAAATCGCCGCCGTACGTGACGATGGCAGCGCGGCGTTCGGCCCGACCCTGGCCGGCGGGACCGCCGCCGGCCTGTATTCGGTCGCCAGTGCCGGCGAGTTGCTGCTCCTCACCAGCCGCCTTCTGACGCTGCTAGATTCCGCCTGACCCATGAAAACGAAAGTCGCGGCGGCCGACCGCAAGGCGCGGGCGCACAAGATCATCGCGCGGCTCAAGCGCGAGTACCCCGACGCGACGTGCGCGCTGCACCACAGCAGCGCGCTCGAGCTGGTGGTTGCCACGATCCTCTCGGCGCAATGCACCGACGCGCGGGTCAACATGGTGACACCGCATCTGTTCGCGAAGTACCGCACCGCGGCCGACTACGCCGCCGCCGACCCCCGCGTCCTGGAAAAAGAGATCCAGTCCACGGGCTTCTTCCGGAACAAGACCAAGTCGATCATTGGGATGGCCCAGGCGCTCGTCGAGCGTCAGGGCGGCGAAGTGCCGCAAACGATGGAAGAGCTGACCGCGTTGCCGGGCGTGGGACGCAAAACGGCCAACGTCATACTCGGCACCTGGTTCAAGAAGAACGAAGGCGTCGTGGTGGACACGCATGTCCACCGGCTGAGCAGGCTGCTGGGACTCACCCGCCAGGACGATCCCGTGAAGATCGAGCAGGATCTCATGGAAATCGTGCCGCGGGCGGACTGGACCTGGTTCTCGCACACCCTGATCCTCCACGGCCGGGCTGTCTGCATCGCGCGGCGCCCGAAATGCCCTGAGTGTGTTCTAAATCGGTTATGCCCGAGCTCGACGGTATGACACGACGTATACACGACTGCACGTCGGCACGTCGGCACGAATCGATGCCGGCGAGCATCGTGCCGACGTGCAGACGTGCCGACGTGATTCCATGATCAAAACACCCCCACCCATAGATCGAGCCAGTCTGATAGACACAAGGCGCGACATCCACCAGCATCCAGAGCTGGGGTTCGAAGAAACGCGCACCGCGAGCCTGATCACCGATCGCTTACGCGGCTTGAACTATCAGGTCACGCCCGGGATCGGTAAGACCGGCGTCGTCGCGCTAAAGAGGAATGCTGGGCGAGATGGTCGCTGCGTGCTGCTCCGCGCCGACATGGACGCGCTGCCCGTCGACGAGGCGAACGCGGTGTCGTACCGATCGAAGCAACCGGGGAAGATGCACGCCTGCGGTCATGACGGGCATGTCGCTATCGGTCTCGAAGTGGCGCGCCGCCTGGCCCCGCTCGACCTCGCCGGCAGCGTCAAATTCGCGTTTCAGCCGGCTGAGGAAATCTCGAATGGCGCGCAGGCGATGATCAGCGATGGCGTGCTCGAAAAACCGCGGGTCGACGCGGCCTTCGGGATCCATCTCTGGAACGACCTGCCGGTCGGGGCCGTCGGCATCATGGCCGGCCCGGTGATGGCGTCGGTCGATCAATTCGAGATCGAGATTCTGGGACGCGGCGGCCATGCCGCGGCGCCGCATCAGACGGTCGATCCGGTGCTCGTGGCGGCGCACGTCGTCACCGCGCTCCAGAGCCTCGTCTCGCGGCGGCGCGACCCGTTGAGCGAGGGCGTCGTCTCCGTGACCGAAATACACGCGGGACGGGCCTTCAACGTGATTCCCGATCGCGCCGACCTGCGCGGCACGGTCCGAACCTTTGGGGGCAGCTTCTTTGAAGACGCGCCGCGGCTCGTGGAGGAGACGGCGCAGGGGGTGGCGGCGGCGTTCGGCGCACGGGCCAATGTGAATTACCACCGCCTCAGCGCGCCGCTCATCAATAATGAAGAGCTGAGCACGCTGATGCGCGAAGTCGCGACCGAGCTGCTCGGCGCGAACAACGTCCGCCCGGGCGTGCGCACGATGGGCGGCGAAGACATGGCGTTCTTTCTGGCGAGCGTCCCGGGGTGCTTTGCGTTCGTCGGATCGGCGCCTAAAGGGAGGCGAGCCTCGCCACATCACAGTCCCACGTTCGATATCGATGAGGAATCGCTGGTAATCGGGGCGGAGCTGTTGACGGCGACCGCGATCCGGTACCTCGACTGACGTACGTGTCGAATCAGCTGGCTTCCGAATCCTCCGCCTATCTCAAGTCAGCCGCCCACCAGCCCGTGCACTGGCTGCCCTGGGGCGACGCGGCGTTCGCGCGCGCGCACGAGGCGCATAAGCCGATTCTGCTCGACATCGGGGCGGTATGGTGCCACTGGTGCCACGTGATGGACGGCGAATCGTACGAGGATCCCGCGGTCGCGGAGATCCTCAATCGCGATTTCGTATGCATCAAGGTGGATCGCGACGAGCGCCCCGACGTGGACGCGCGCTATCAGCGCGCCGTCCAGGCACTCAGTGGCCAGGGCGGCTGGCCGCTCACCGCCTTCCTCACGCCGGACGGCGAGGTGTTCTTCGGTGGCACCTACTTCCCGCCCGACAACAATCCGTTGGGCCGGCCCGGATTTCGGCGCGTGTTGATGGAGATTGCGCGCGCGTTTCGGGAGGAACGCGAACGCGTGACGACGAACGCGCGCGCGATTCGTGAGCACGTGGTCCAGACGCTGGACGAAGCCAAGCCGGGCGCCGTGAGCTCCGACCTGGTCAGCGGCGCCGCCGATCAGATGGCGCGCCTGTTCGACGTGCGCTACGGCGGCTTCGGGACGGCGCCCAAGTTTCCCCATCCGGCCGCGGTCGAGTTTCTGCTGGCGCGGTGGCACGACGGGAAGGGCGGACTCGCGTGGCACCGCGACATCGTCGAGAAAACGCTCACCGGCATGGCGCGCGGCGGCATCCGCGATCACGTGGGCGGCGGCTTCCACCGCTACTCCGTGGACGAGCGCTGGATCGTGCCGCACTTCGAGAAGATGTCGTACGACAACTCGGAGCTGCTGCGTGCCTACCTCTCCGCCTATCAGGCCCTCGGCATCCCGCTGTTCAAGGAAGTCGCCACGGGGATCGTGGATTGGGTGCTCGAAGTCCTGGCGGACCGCGCCAATGCCGCGTTCGCCACCTCGCAGGACGCTGATGTGACGTTCGGGGATGACGGGGATTACTGGACCTGGACGGTGGAAGAGGCGCAAGCGGCATTGCCGCCGCGGGAATTCGCAGTGGCGGCGAGCGTGTTCGATATCCAGGAAACTGGAGAGATGCACCACAACCCCAAAAAGAACGTGTTGTGGTGGAAGCAGGAGCCGGCGAGCGATGCTGACTGGCCCGTGCTGCGCGGCGCGATTAAGAAGCTCAAGGTCGCCCGCGACACTCGCAAGGCGCCGTTCGTCGACCGCACCGCCTACGTCAACTGGAATGCCATGATGGCCGGCGCGTTGCTGCAGGCGGGTGCCGTGCTCGACAGGCCGGAGTGCAACGAGCTCGCGCTCAGGGTCCTCGAGCGGATCTGGAGCGAGGCGTGGGATGCGAGCCACGGAATGTCGCACGTCCTGGGCAGGCCGGAGCCGCGCGGCATGCTCGACGACAACGTGCAGTCCGCGGCGGCATTCCTCGACGCGCATGAGGCGACCGGCGAGCCACGATGGCTCGAGCGTGCCACGGCGGTGATGACGTACTGCGAAGAGGCGCATGCCGATGCAGCCGCCGGTTATTTCGACATCGCCAAGACGAACGGTACGGCGTACCTCGCGACCCGTGCCAAACCGGTTCAGGATGCACCAACGCCCTCGCCGAACGGCGTGGCGGCCCTGGTCCTCGCCCGCCTCTGGGCGCTGACCGACAAGGTAGAGTGGCGCGAGCGTCTCGACCGCCAGCTCGGTGCGTTCGGGGGCAGCGCGCGGGAGCTGTCATTGTACGGATCCACGCTGCTCCGGGCAGTGGATTGGGCGGTGCACCCGGTCACCCGCATCGAAGTCGCGGGTCCGCGCGGCGCGGGCCCGGCCTGCGCGATGCATCTGCTCGCGCTGCAAACCTACCGGCCTCGCAAGGTCGTCATCCGGAAGATCGCGGAACGCCCGGCCGCGACAGTCTGCGTAGGCACCAGCTGCTCGCTGCCCGTCTCGACACCAGACGAGCTAGCGAGATTGCTGGAGGCATGAACACATTCTTTAGGAAACTCAACGCTGGGGTATAGATGCCGAACAAGAAAGCGGTCATCGAGACCAAGAAGGGCACGATCGAACTGGAGCTGTTCGCCGATGAAGTGCCCAACACCGTCGCGAATTTCGAGAAACTGGCGAATTCACAGTTCTACGACGGCACCAAGTTCCATCGCGTGATCCAGAACTTCATGGTTCAGGGCGGCGATCCCTATTCCAAGACCGGCAAGGGACCCGTCGGGACGGGCGGACCGGGATACACGATCAAATGCGAGACGCAGAAGAACACGCATAAGCACGTCGCGGGAACGCTGTCGATGGCACACGCGGGCAAGGATACCGGCGGCAGCCAGTTCTTCATCTGCCACTCGGCGCAGCGGCATCTCGACGGCGTGCATACGGTCTTTGGTCAGGTCACGAAAGGCATGGACGTCGTGAACGCGATCAAGGGCAACGACGAAATCACATCGATCAGAGTCTCGTAAGCGGAGGTTTTTGTGGTAGCACTGCTCTTCGCAATGACGATGGTGGTGCAGGACTCGGGGGCTTTTGTGGTGAGGCTCGGCAATGACACCGTTTCGCTCGAGCAATACACGCGCAGCGCGACGCAGCTGCGCGGCGAGTACGTGATCCGCACGCCCCGGAGCCTGCATCGCCTCTATAGCTTCGACTTGAATCCCGACGGCTCAATCCGCCACCTCGAGGTGGTGACGCACAACATCGGCGGCGGACCCGGGCCGATGGAGACGAAGAACACGGCCGATTTCTCCGGCGACACGGTGGTCATGGTGTCTCCACGGGGCGACAGCAGCGTGACGACGAAGCTCGCGGTCCCGCGGGGGACGTTCCCGTTCCAGTTCTACGTGTACGGGCTGATGGAACAGATCGGGCGGTGGGCACGCGGAACCGGGAAAGACAGCGTCCGGTTCACGGCGCTCTACTCTGCCGATCGAACCAGCGGGGGCTACATCCGCAAACGGGGCGGCGACACGCTCGTGTTCATGTTCGATGAAGGCCAGCTCGCCGGAGTGGGACCGTTCACGTTCCGGCTCGATCGTCAGGGACACCTCACCTGGCTCACCGGCAAGGGCAGCACGCTGCAGATTGAAGTCCAGCGCGTCGCTTCTGTCCCGATGGCGCGGGCCGGCCCGATGTTCGCCAACCGGCCGCTCGGCCAGCTCTCGCCCCGCGATACCGCGCGCGCGAACGTCGGGGGCGCCGACGTGTGGGTCGACTACAGCCGTCCCCAGAAGCGGGGGCGGGTGATCTTTGGCGACGTCGTGTCGTGGAACGCCGTGTGGCGCACGGGTGCCAATGCCGCGACTCAGTTCAGCACGTCCGCCGACCTCGTCATCGGCGGCGCGACGGTGCCCGCCGGCAAGTACACACTCTGGACGCTGCCGACCCAAACCGGCTGGAAGCTCATCATCAACAAACAGACCGGGCAGTGGGGCACGGAGTACGACGCGCAGCAGGATCTCGTGCGGGTCGACGCCAAGGTGGAAACGCTCGCGACACCCGTCGAACAAATGGTGATCGCCTTCGAGCAGGGCACCAGTCCAACCGCCCTGACGGTCTCCTGGGACAGGACGAAAGTGTCCGTGCCTGTGAGCAGGAAGTAAGTGCACCTCGATTTCGCGGTCGTCGCCGATTACGCACTGGTCGATCAATCGGGCAAGATGTCGGTACTCGGCATCTTTCAGCACATCTGGGTGCCGCAGTTCCCGGCGATGCATCCACGGCTGCATCTGGTGCTGCGCCTGAAGGGCAAGCGCACCGAAGTCGGCGAGCATCAGGTGCAGATCAAGCTGCTCGACGAAAATGACCTCGAGCTCCTGGGTGGCTCGGGCACGGTAAACTTTGCCGAGCCACCCGCCGGCGTCACCGAGATCGAGGCGGCGGCGGTGCTCGTCTTCGACGTGCCGTTCCCGCACGCCGGTCAGTACCGTTTCGAGATCACGGTGGACGCCGAGCGCAAAGCGAACGTCCCGATTACGGTGTCGCAGATGCCCACCGCGCCCGTGCAGCCTCCACCGCCCACACCCCAGGCTCCCGGTTCCTAGCACACTTCCCGCGCCCCCCCTCGGCGCCTACGTCCGGCTGCCGATGCTGTTGCTTGCCGCGATCCTGGCGCTCGGATTCGACCTGGGGGGTTATCCCCTGTTCGATCCCGACGAGGGGCGCAACGCCGAGGTCGCGCGCGAGATCGCGGCGACCAACGATTACGTGCTGCCGCATTTCGACGGCCTGCCCTACGTCGACAAGCCGATCGTCTACTTCGCGTCGGCCGCCGCGGTGATGGAGGTCCTCGGACCGACCGAGACGGCCGCCCGTCTGCCCGCGTACCTGTTCACGCTCGCGACACTGATCGTCGTCGTGTGGTTCGTCAGGCGCCGCTGGGGCACCGACACGGCGTGGCTGGCAGCTGTGGCGTTGGCAACGATGCCGCTCGTGCTGGCGTACGCGCGCACGACGATCATGGACAGCGCGCTCGCGTTCTGCACGACGCTCGCGATCCTGGCGTTCTGGGACGAGCGACCGGTGCTCGCGTGGGCGGCGATGGGACTTGGAGCGATCACCAAGGGGCCGGTGGCCATCCTGATTCCGCTCGCCACGCTCATTCCCTACGCGCTGCTCACGGGACACCGCCTGCGCCGCCTGTTTCCGCTCGCGGGACTCGGCGTGTTCGCGCTCGTGGCCCTGCCCTGGTTTCTCGCCGTGTCGCGTCGCGTCCCCGAATTCCCGCACTACGTCTTTGTGCGCGAGACATTCGAGCGCGTGACGACAACCCGATTCCATCGTACGGCGCCGTTCTGGTACTATCTGCCCATCGTCCCGATTGCGGCGTTCCCCTGGATCGTGCCGGCGCTCGGGCGGCTGAAGAATTGGCGTTGGGCGTGGCTCGCTCGCCGCGTCAATCGCCGAGCGCAGGAGGCGATCCTCCTGGCGTGCTGGGTTCTCGGACCGTTGCTGTTCTTCACCTTCAATCAGTCCAAGCTGCCGCAGTATGTGCTGCCGCTGATGCCCCCGTTTGCGCTCGCCGCTGCTAGCCTGCTGACGAGCGAGGCGAGCGAGCTGGGTGGTGGAATCGGCGTCGCGCGACGCACATACGCGGCGCTCGCCACAGTATTGGGTGTCGCGCTCGTCTCGCTGACAATCTGGCTCCCCGTGCCGATCAGCCTGACGCCGGCAGAGCGAGCCGCGATTCCGCCGACCGCCCTCGGCCTCGGGATCGCGTTGCTTATTTCCGCGGCGTTGGTGTGGCATGCGGGCCACCCCGCACGGCCACAGCCCGCGCTCGTGATCATGGGTTACGCACTCACGGTGATAGCGATGCCCATCGTGTCCGGGCGCCTGCTGGCCGCGGTTGGCGAGGATCGCTCGTCGGCGACCATCGCACGCGTCATTCAGAACGTACGGCCGAGGGTGGAGGGTATGGAGGAGGTCGAGGTTGTGGGGGTGTCTGCGTTCCCCACATCCCTTCCTTTCTATCTGCGTCGCATCATTCCCGTGGCTACCGCCACCGGCCGCGAGTTGACGAGCACGTTCATTGCGGACTACCAGGAGCGGTTTCGCGCCGACCCCACTTCGCCGCTCAGGCCGGCCGAGTACTGGCGCGGCCGCGCGCGCACCTGCCGCACGCCGGCCGTGTTCGTCGCGCGCGCCAATGACACGCGCGTTCGCGCCCAGCTCGACTCAATGCTTCCGCTGCTCGCCGTCGAAGGACAGTACGCGGCCTACGGACCATGTGCGGGATCTTCGGCGCGATAGCGCGGCGTGAAACGCCGCTGCGCCACCCACTAGCGCTCGCCAAGATGGCGGCGGCGCTGCGCCACCGCGGGCCCGACGGCGAGTGCATCGTGGGACACGAGCGCGCGCGCATCGGCGCGCGCCGGCTCGCCATCATGGACCTCACGACCGGAGATCAGCCGTTTCAGAGCCCCGACGGCAGGATTTGGATGGTCTGCAACGGCGAGATCTACAACGCCCTCGCCTTGCGGCGCGAGGCGTCGGCGTGGGGCTATCCGTTCCGCTCCCACGGCGACATCGAAAACATCGTTCCCTTCTACGACCGCCTTGGACCCGACGCGGTCTCGCGGCTCGAAGGAATGTTTGGACTCGCCGTCTGGGATGACGCACGCCGCCGGCTGGTGCTGGCCCGCGATCGCGCGGGCGAGAAGCCGTTGTTCTGGACCGAGCTAGAGGGGGAGCTCCGCTTCGCATCGGAAATCCAGGCGCTGCTCGAATTCCCGGACCAGCCTCGCCGCCTCAATCGCAAGGCGCTGTCGCTCTATCACGCCCTCGGGTACGTCCCCGCCCCCTACACGATGTTCGACGGCATTCACAAGCTGCCGCCGGCGTCACTCCTGATCGCGGAAGACGGCCGTACGGAGATCCGCTCGTACTGGAGTGCGGCGGAAGCGGCGAGCCGCCCCGCGCAACTGTCGCTCGCAAACACCAGCGAGCTGCGTGAGACAATCCTGCGCGCCGTGAAGCGCGAGCTGATGTCCGACGTACCGCTCGGCGTGTTCACGAGCGGCGGGCTGGACTCGTCGCTGCTCGTCGCCGCCGCCGCGCGCACCATTCCGGGCGAGCGCATCCACACCTACGCGGTGCGCTTCAGCGAGGCCGGCTACGATGAGAGCGCGTACGCCGAGGCGGTGACGCACCAGATCGCCTCAGTGCATCACGTCGTCACCGCCGACGACGAGTCACTCGGCCGCGCGCTCGAGGTGGTCTCCAAGTCTCTCGCGGAGCCGCTGGGCGATCCGGCGGTCCTTCCGACCTGGCTGCTCGCGGATGCGGCCCGCGAGGACGTGAAAGTCATTCTCTCCGGCGAAGGCGCCGACGAGCTGTTCGGAGGCTATCCCACGTATCTCGGACACAAATTCGCCGCCGGTTGGCAGCGGGTCCCGGGCGCGGTGCGGCAGACAGTGCGCTGGGTCGTGGATCGCTGGCCATCCTCGACCGGCAAGATGACGTTCGAGTACATGCTCAAGCAGTTCATGGCCGCGAGCGAGCGCCCCTGGATGGAGCGTCATCTCACCTGGCTGGGTGCGATGGCGATCGATGACGGTGTCGTGGCCGAGCTCGCGTGCAAGTTGAACCGCTTTCCCCACGACGACCCGTTGAACCGCGTGATGTGGTTCGACTTCCTGACGTATCTGCCGGACGACCTGCTCGTGAAGGTCGATCGCGCCACGATGCTGGCGTCGGTCGAAGCCCGGGCGCCGTTTCTCGACCGCGAAGTCATGGAGCTGGTGCTGCCCGGCGCTTCGCGCTTCAAGGTGCGTGGCCTCACCACCAAGGCGATATTAAAAGAGGCAGCGCGTGGTCTCGTACCGCCCGACGTGATCAACCGCCGGAAGCGGGGCCTTTCGGTACCGGTAGCCCGCTGGCTCAACACGGGCCTCGCGCCCCTGGCCAACCGTTTGCTCGACACGCCCTTGCTTGCGGAGCACCGCAGCGGCCGGCGCAACCACGCACGGCGATTGTGGCCACAACTGATGCTCGCGCTCTGGAGCGAGCGCTGGGGGATTCCAGTCCGGTGAATCGCGCAGAAGCGCTGTCGCTCATGCAGGAACACACCGCGTCGCCGTCGCTACGCAAGCACATGCTCGCGGTCGAAGCGGCCATGCGCGCCTATGCCGCCAAATTCGGCGAGGACCCGGAGCCCTGGGGTCTGGTCGGCCTGCTGCACGATTTCGACTACGAGAAATTCCCCAACCAGGAGCACTCCCCGACCGAGGGGCATCCCGCCTGGGGCGTCACCCTGCTGCGGTCCAAGGGCGTCGCCGAGCCGCTGCTTCGGGCGGTGTTGGGACACGCCACCTACTCGGGCGTGCCGCGCGATACGCCCATGGCGAAGACGCTCTTTGCGGTAGACGAGCTGTGCGGATTCCTGGTCGCGTGCGCGCTGGTGCGCCCCTCCAAGAGTTTTGCGGACCTCGAGGTCTCGTCCGTCAAAAAGAAACTCAAGGACAAGGCGTTCGCGCGCGGCGTGAACCGCGACGAGGTCCGCCAGGGTGCCGAGGAGCTCGGCGTCCCGTTGGACGAGCACATCGCGTTCTGCATTCAGGCGCTCCGTCCCGTGGAGGTCTCTCTGGGGCTCGGGGGCGGAGGGTGAATCCGTTTTCGCTCGCGCTGGATCGGGCGACGGGCGCACGGCCGATTCCGGGCAACCTCGTTCGGCATATTGCGATCAGCAGCGATGCGCTGGACGCCATGCTCGAGATGATCGCCAACGCGAACCGCACGGTCCATTTCGAGAATTACATCATTCGCGACGACCCAACCGGCCGGCGCTTTGCTACGGCGTGGGCGGAGCGCGCGCGGGCCGGCGTGCGGGTGCGCGTCCTGTACGATGCCTTCGGGAGCCTCGGCACGAGCCACTCGTACTGGCGCGAGCTGCGAAACTCCGGCGTGGACGTCC
>DASYRZ010000205.1:0-4328 GCA_036003865.1 Gemmatimonadales bacterium
GCGCTCGTCAATGCGGCCGGGCCGGTGATCGTGAGAACGATCGCGGAATCGGCGCCGGCATGCGGCGGCGACGTCAGCCGCACCGTGAGCTGTCCAGGGCCAGAGTTCGTCGGATCCTTCCCGCAGCTCATTCCCGCGACCGTTCCGATGGCGAGCAGCGCCACGCCGAGGAGCCGTTTCATCGCGGGCCTCCTTTCCGCTGCAATGCGGCAGCACTCAGCGGCGCGCCGGTGGCTTTGACCCACGCGAGGAAGTCGCCGATGTCAAAGCCGCCGTTGTTGTTTCCCAGATAATCGAGATACCGGACCTGATCGGCGTTGAGCGGTGCCGTCGGGCCGAGCAATTGCGCCGTCACGTCGGCAGTGGCAAGCGTCGGCGCGGTCACTGAGAACGTGAACGTCTTGCTTTGACTTTGCGCTCCCGAGGTCACAGTCACGGTGTAAGTGAAATCCCCCGTCTGCCGCGGGAATCCCGATACGACGCCCGTCTGCGACCCGAGCGTCAGACCCTGCGGCAACGCGCCGCCGGTCACCGCCCATGACTTCGTGCATCCGCCCCCGCTGGACTCCAGAGCATCAGTATACGAGGCGCCCATGACGCCATTCGGCCGGGCTGCCGGAGCAGACAGGACCAGGGCCCCGAAGTTGGCGAGCACGGTGTAGGGCCGCTGCATCGGCAAGGCCACCACAGTATTCGTCGTCACCGTATCGCCGCACCAGCCGCCAAACGTCACCCCGGGATCGGGCGAAGCCGTGAGCGTCACGGTGCGGCCGGCTGGGATGAACGTTCCGCCGGCGAGATCGATTCCCGCCGTGTCAGCTTCGATCGTGCCTTGGCCCTGTACGGTGGCGATGAGCTTGACGTCGCGCGAGACATTCGCGGTCAGCGTTTCGCCAGCCAGATGGCCCGTGTAGGTGTGCGTGATCGCGCCGCCATCCGACCACGACACGAAATGGAAGCGCGTTCGGCCGTTCGCCGAGAGCTGGG
This sequence comes from Gemmatimonadales bacterium, assembly GCA_036003865.1. Lineage (GTDB taxonomy): Bacteria > Gemmatimonadota > Gemmatimonadetes > Gemmatimonadales > GWC2-71-9 > 20CM-2-65-7. The sequence continues at coordinate 988 of DASYRZ010000205.1, forward strand.
GATCGGTAAAGCTGACGGTGTAGCCCTGTCCGTTCTCGAGCATGTCGCGGTAAACGTTATAGGTCGTGCCGGCGAATTGAATGGTCGCCGTGGTATCGCTGGCGCGCACCACCGTGAGCGCGCCAAACCGGACTCGGAACGACATCGTGCGATCCGTTACCAGCTGCCGGATGGAATCCACGGCGAAACCGGCGAATGACCCGTCGAGGTTCTTGAGCGCAGCCGGGTTTGTCCGGAAAACCATTGCGGTATTGCCGGCGGTGCCGGGGTACACGTCGCCGGCGTCCCCCCGATCGGAGCAGCCGTTAACGACGGCCCCCACATCGCATCTCGTCCCCGCCGTTGAGGCGTCGAGATTCCGGAAAGCGTCCGCTTGCACCACCGCCAGCCCATGAATCGATCCGACATTGACGGTGTTGCTGAATGCGCCTTGGAGCAGCTTCGTCGAATCCACGTGCCATATCAGGAGGCCGCCCCCGCATCCTGGAGGATTTCCCGACCAGATGCAATGAATCCGAATCAGCGCACTATCCGACTGCTGGCGCTGGCGGTTCTCGAGGAGGTAGTACTCCCCGCGAGTGTTCGTGCCCTGCACGCGTACGTAATACGCGATATCGGACAACGGCGCGGCATCGAAGCTGTACGTGCCGGTCGTCGTCAGTGGCGTGAGTGTGACCCAGCCGAGCTCGTTCAGCGACCACGCTTCCATCCGGGACGGGCTGTTCGGGGACGTGAAGCTGCCCGAGCTCATGAGTCCCCACTGTCCGATCCCCTCGGTCTGGCCGCCCGTATCGTAGAGGTCAGGCAGCCCGAAGCCATGGCCCGTCTCGTGGGCGATGGTCCCGATCGGCATGATCTGGCTCGTGTTGCACGACGATGAACCACCGAGCGAGCTCTGCAGGATATAGTCGCTGATCTTTACTTTCTGGCCGGCGTGAAACGGATCGTTGTCGTTCGTCGTGAATGTTGACAGAGCCCAGCGGTGCGCCCAGAGATGATTCTCGGGCGCATTGAACGGGCCGCATTCCCCACCCATTGCTTGGTGTAGAAACAGCACCAAGGGGACGAAGCCGGTCGAGTCAGCATACTGCGAGAAGTCGATAGTGGCATCGAGCTTGGCCAGCGCGCTGTCCAACCCACCATGCATCCGCGACTGCGCAGCGGTGCTGAAGAGCCCGTTGCAATTCATGGAGCCGAACGGATTCGCCCCCGCACAGATCGAGGATGTGCCGCCTGTGTACCAGACTTCGTTGCTATCGAGATTCACCTGGGGCAGCGTGCTCCCCTGAATATCGAACACGCTGTCGGAGAGCTCCCTGTAGAACGAACGGTACGTGTACGGCCGGCCGGGGGGCGGCGTCGACGCGAAGAGGACTGCGTCGTAATCAGCCGGGATAAACGCGGGCGCGGGTGAATCCTTGAATCGCAACAGAATGGCCGGGACCTTCAACACTCCCGTCAGCGTCGTCGCCGATGTCGGCGACGGCTGCGGTCCCCCCTGATTGACGCGCGCGACCGGCGCGTTCAGCGCATCGAACCGTCCCGCCGAAAGCAAACGGGCACGCGCTTCGCGCACCTTGCGAGCCCGCACGCGCAACACGCCGTCTTTGCGAAAGTCGAATCCGGGAATTTCCCAGCGGGGATGCCTGCGGCCCTGAGCAACCGCATCAGGTGGAACAATCGCACACAACAGGGCGGCGACGCCCAGGTATCTGACAACGTATGACACCACCATGGACCTCCGGGTGGAACGGCGTAATCCGGGCGAATGTCGCAATCTAGAATACCCGGCAGGGGCCCCGTAAGGCTGTGCTGAGTCTCACATTGAGCCTTGCGAATTGCGTAAGGTCGGGCTAAGCTGTACCACCGCTCCCCATAAGATCCGAGGCTTCGTGCGTACAGAGACCCTGCAGCATATCGCGCTGTTCGACAAGTGCAAGAACTTTACCCGGGCGCGCGAAATCCAGGCTGCCGGGCTGTACCCGTATTTCAAGCCCATCTCCCGCTCCGAAGACACCGTGGTGGTGATCGAGGGTCAAGAGCGGATCATGATGGGGTCGAACAACTACCTCGGCCTGACGCACCATTCCGAAGTGTTGGCCGCCGCACAAGCGGCGCTCACGCGCTACGGCTCCGGATGCACCGGCAGTCGCTTCCTGAACGGGACGCTCGACCTCCACGAGCAGCTGGAAACCGAGCTGGCGGAGTTTTTCCGCAAGGAATCCTGCCTCGTGTTCTCGACCGGATATCAGGCCAACCTGGGCGTGATTTCCGGACTCGTCGGCCGGAGCGAGGTCGTCTTCCTCGACAAGCTCGATCACGCCTCGATCGTGGACGGCGCCAAGATGTCGCATGGCGAGACGGTCCGCTTCAACCACGGCGACCTGGCCAGCCTCGAGCGCAAGCTGCAGCGCGTGCCCGAGGGCACCGGCACGATGATCATCGTGGACGGCATCTATTCGATGGAAGGCGACATCGCCGACGTTCCGGGCCTGCTCAAGATCGCGCAGAAGTACGGCGCGGCGCTCGCGATCGACGACGCGCATTCCGTCGGCGTGCTCGGCCCCAACGGCGACGGCACGGCCGCCCACTTCGACCTGGTGGATGAAGTCGATCTCATCGTCGGCACGTTCTCGAAATCGCTGGCGTCCATCGGCGGGTTTGCGGCGGGCTCGGAGAATGTGATCCACTACCTCCGCCACCACGCGCGTCCGCTGATTTTCACCGCCGCCCTGCCGCCCTCCAACACGGCCGGCGTGCTGGCCGCGCTGCACGTGATGCAGCGCGAGCCGGAGCGGCGCGAGCAGCTGTGGCGCAACACGCGCCGGCTGCAGGAAGGCATGCGGTCGCTCGGCTTCGACATCGGGCCGACCGAGACGCCGATCGTTCCCGTGCTGATCGGGCCGCTCGACAAGACGTTCCTCTTCTGGCGCAAGCTGTTCGACGCCGGCGTGTTCACCAATCCGGTGGTGCCGCCCGCGGTTCCGCCGTCCGAATGCCGCCTGCGGACCAGTCTGATGGCAACGCACACCCCCGAGCAGATCGACTTCGCGCTCGACACGTTCGCGAAGCTCGGCAAGGAGATGGGGGTCATTTGAGCTCGCCGGTGGTCGTGCGGCCGGTTCAATCGGCCCGCGACCTCAAGCGCTTCATCGCCTTTCCGTACCAGCTGCACCGGGGGGACCCACAATGGGTCCCCCAATTGCGTATGGACGTCCGCACCATGCTGTCCCGCAGCAAGAATCCGTTTTTCGAGCATTCCGAAGCCGAGTACTTCCTGGCGGAACGTGACGGGAACGTGGTGGGCCGGATCGCCGCGATTCAGAATCGTCAGCACAACA
>DASYRZ010000206.1:0-2803 GCA_036003865.1 Gemmatimonadales bacterium
GGGCGGACGGGCCGACGGGCGGACGGGCCGTTGCGCAATCATCGTTGCGTTGCTTCTGGCCGTCAGCCCGTCAGCCCGTCTGCCCGCCCAAGGTGTTCTCAACCAGTTCTCCTACGACAACCTCCGCTTCTCCGGCATCCAACTCGACGTCGGCGTGCTCGGTGCCTCGGAGCTCAAGGGGGCGACCGTGGGCGGGCTGCGCGTGGACTACGGCCGCATCGCGCCGCGCGTCCGCCTGCTGCTGGGTCTTTCGTACTTTCGCTCACAATTCGATCAGCAGTCGCGCCGCCGCTTCGAGCAACGGCTCGACAGCATCGTCAACCCTGGGAGCGCTGATAGCATCAATCTCGGGCGGATCTCGCTCGGTGATTTGGTGGGAGACGTCGATTTCCAGTTCGTGTTTCCGCAACGGCACGGGATCACCGCCTATCTCGGCGCCGGGGTGAGCATCCATGCTCGGAACGGAAGCGGCGCCGCGATCAATGGAACATTCGTGGAAGACGCGCTCGACGTGATTACAGCGGGATTGAACGGCACCATGGGCTTCGAGTTCAATCTTTCGCCTGCATGGCGGTTCACGATCGATGGACGGGGCGTGCTCTCGAGTGGGTTGAAGACCGCCAGCCTGCGTACCGGTATCATGTACCGGCTGAAAGGGAGCAGGGAGCAGGGAGCGGGGAGCAGGGCCACCAGGTGAACGATCCGATCCGGGTCGGCGTCATTGGCGCCGGCGCCATCGCGCAGGTGGCGCATCTGCCGGTCTTGCGCCGGCTGCCGGGTGTGGAAGTCGCGGCGATCTGCGACAACGACGTCGGCAAGGCACAAGCACTGGCGGCGCGGTTCGAAGTGAAGGACACCTACGACGACATCGAAGAGGTGCTCCGCTACGCGAACGTCGATATCGTCGTCATCTGCACGCCCAACCACTTGCACGAGATCCACGTCATGTCGGCGCTGGCTGCCGGAGCGCACGTCCTGTGCGAGCGGCCGCTGTCGTTGAATCTCGCGGGCGTCGAACGGGTGCTTGCCGCCAGCGACAAATACGGCAAGCGCGTGATGGTGGGGATGAACCACCGCTTCCGCTCCGACGTGCAGGCGGTGCGCGGGTTCCTCGCGGGCGGTGATCTGGGCGGCCTCCAGGCGGTGCGCGCCGGCTGGTACACCTTCCAGCCAAGCCGCCAGATGCTTGGCTGGCGGCTGCGGCGCGAGCAGGCGGGCGGCGGGGCGGTGCTCGACCTCGGCTTGCCGCTGATCGATCTCGGCCTGTGGCTGTCGGGCTGGCCGGCGCCCAAGCGCGTCTCCGCGCATGTGATGCGTTCGGCAAAGGACGCGGTCGAAGACATGGGCTCGGCGCTGATCGTATGCGAGAACGGCGTGTCGATCACGATGGACGTGAGCTGGCGTCACCTGGGAGAGGGCGAGCGCTTCTGGTTCGACATCGTCGGCGCCAAGGGCTCGGCGATGATTCAGCCGCTGCGCATCTTTCGCGAGCAGCACGGGGCAGCCGTGGACGTCACACCGACCGGGGCGACGGGACGCGAGACGCAGTTCACGCAGTCCTATCGCGCCGAGTGGATGTACTTCCTCGCGGTGGTGAAGGGCGACGTCAATGCGCCGCAGCCCCGTGATCAGCTGGCCCTGCAGCGCGTGGTAGACGCGATCTATCGCTCGGCGGACGAAGGCCACGACATCTTGCTGTGATACTCGTCGTGTTGGGCGCGCTCGCGCTGTTTTTCAGCTACCCGCCGTTTCCGGTTCCCCTGCTCAGCTTCTTCGCGATCACCCCGGCGGTCCTGCTGATCCGGCGGTCGGTCGTGGACGGCGATCCTCGCGCGGGGTTTCGCTGGGGCTGGTGGTACGGTCTGATCGCCAACGCGCTCGTGCTCTATTGGATGGTCGTGGCGCTGTGGCACTTCACGCCGTTTTCAGCGCTGGGGTATCTCGCGTCGATCGCCGTGCTCGGGCTGTTCACCGGCGCCATGTTCTGGTTCGTCGTCCGGATACGGCTCGCCGAGCCCCGCGTCCCGCTGTGGGTCGTGCTGCCCGTGGCCTGGACCGCCCTCGAGTGGCTGATCGGGCATCTCGGCGACGTTCGCTTCCCCTGGCTCGGGCTCGGCACGTCGCTCGCCGACTCGCCCTTGCTGGTGCAATGGGCGGACATCGCCGGCGCGCGCGGGGTGACGTTGTGGCTGGCCTGGTGCAACGTCGCCATCGTCGAAGCCGCGCTCGATGCGCGCGTGCGCTACGCGGTGCGGGGCTACTCGCTGGTGTTGGGGACGATCCTGCTGGCGTTCGGCTATGGGATCTGGCGCGTGAAGACGGTGCCGTTGCGCGACGTGGGCTTGGTCGGGCTGGCGCAGCCGAACGAGGGGTTCCGCGAAAAGTGGGATCCGGCGCATGCCGATAGCGTGGTCGGGAAACTGATCGGGCAAACGCAGGAGCTGCTCTCGCACCGCTTCCCCCCGCAGCTCATCATCTGGCCCGAAGCCGCGATTCCCGATTTTCTGTGGCGGCGCCCGAACTGGGAAGCGGCCATCAGCGAGGTGGCACGCGAAGCCCACGTGCCGATCTTCACCGGCGTCTTTTGGGCGGACACGAGCTGGAAGAGCAATCTCGATCCCTACTACAACGGTGCCTTACTCATAGACTCGACGGGCCAGTGGCGCCCCTATCCGGTGTACGCGAAGCATTATCTCGTGCCCGTCACCGAGCGGGTGCCGTTCGTGCCGGTGGGCGTGTTTCGCGCGATCCCGGGACTGCGGCGCTGGTCGGGCGGATTTACGCCGGGCCGCGAGGCGCCGAT
>DASYRZ010000207.1:0-9433 GCA_036003865.1 Gemmatimonadales bacterium
GGACCTGGCGTCTCAACAACGCCTTTAACTCGAGTCCGAACGGAAATTCCGGGGAGGGCGCCGATGCAACCAAGGGCTCAGGCGCTCGTTGATCCGGGAGTCAACTCGCCGGGTCGGACAGCTGGGGCCAGTCGCGTTGCCTCAGCCACGTCGAAATGGTGCCTCGACGTGCAGTGCGGAAGGTCGGTCCGCGACCCGATCTGACCCGTAGCACCCACATTGGTGAACTGGGCGACCCGACGGGGTTGCCTAGGGATGGAAGCCGGAGCCTCTGCTTGCCCTACCGAGGACGAAACAGTCCACAGGTGGCGGCGGAGAGAAGAACGAAGGGCGCAAGCCCTCGACTCCGGGTAGCCAATGTGTCGGAGCCCCCGGGCGAGCCTATTGAGCCGTCCCGGGGGCTTCGTGTTTTTGCAACTCGCGAACTATACCTAGCGCCGCGCGACGCGCCGGACCTAACACCGACAAGGACGCAACTGCGACGAGCTTGGTGATGAGATCGACCGACCGCTCCATGAGATGCCAGGTCCGCCAACGCCCCTCGGACTTGTCGTGGATCCAGAATAGCACGATCCCCATGTGATATAGCCACAGGAGATTGGGCAGCTCGGCGCGCAGATCCTTCGGGATTCCGCGCGCGCCTTCCACCGCTTTCGCAAACACCGCGGTGGACTCGCGACGCACCGGCTGTGATTCGGAGCTGAACGGGTTGAGTGGGCTATTCGGATCGGCGGCGGAACGGAACAACAGACCGGCAAATCGATGGTACGGCTCGATGGTTTCCAGCTTTTTCCGCATGACCCAGAGCAGCCGGGACTTCAGATCTTTGAGCTTGTCGAGTCTCGTCCCCACCGCCGCCACGTGCTCGATGTGTGTGCGATCGTAGAACGCCTGGATGAGGTGCTCTTTGGAGCCGAAGTAGTAGTACGCGTTCCCGAGCGCGACCCCGGCCCGGTCGGCGATCGCGCGCATCGTCGCGGCCTCGTAGCCGCGCTCGCGAAACAGCTCGAGCGCGGCCTCGAGGATCTTGGCCTTGGTGGCAACGGCTTTGGGCCGCGGGGTCATGCGGCGCCGCGGAGCACTGTGGGGCCGAGGCCCGGCGGCGACAGCGGCCGCGGTGTTTTGACCCGGCGACCGAGCTTGTGGAGCATGTGCATGTTGAAGAAGTGCATGCCGCCGAGCACCATGAGCACCTTCCCGATTTTGATGGACAAGAGCTCGATCGCGCCTTGCAGCCCGTCGACGGGCGTGCTGGTCCTGAGCGCCAGGGTCACGAATCCGAAATTCACGAGGTAGAACCCGACGATCAGCAGGTTGTTGATCGAGTCCGCGAGCAGCGCACTGTTGTCAAACGCGTGCAGCAGGAACGGCCGGCCGTTCTTGTGCAGGGTATGTCCGACCCACACGGTCAGGGCGATGCTGAGGGCGAGGTAGAAGAGATAGGTGTTGACCATACCGGGGCCTCCTCCGGGGCGGCGGGACCTGTTTTTGAACACGTTCAACTACAGCCCAATCTCACTGGCCGGCGCGCTGCCGTCAAGCGGTATTTTGAACGCGTTCAGTTACTGGGACTTGGCGGCCCGTCACCACTATGACGTTTGGCGCGCTTCCCTGGCCATTCGGCGTGGCACCGTGTAACACCGGGATCATGCGCAGGGCCCTGCTGACGACGCTCGTGGTCGCGACCGCCTGTGGCCTGCGAGATGTGAGCGGCCCGCCCGGGCGGGAGCAGGTCGTGGTCCAGGGCATCCTGAACGCACAACGAGCGGAGCAGGAGCTCTGGATCGAGCGCAGTACGCCCGCCGGCGAGCCAATCGGTGGAGACCCGCTGCCGCTGCAGCCTCCCCCCTCACGCGTGGAAGTACGCGACACAGCGGGCAACGTCTTCTCATTCTCGGCCGACACCGCAAACCCCAGACGATTCGTCGCGACGTTCACGCCGGTCGCAGGTGCGCGGTACGACCTGTTGATCGAAGTCGGGAGTCGTGTCGTCCAGGCAACCGCGGTCGTGCCGCGCACGATCGCGATTGTCGATCCCGCGCTTGATTCCGTCATTGCGGCTCCCAACTCGCTCCTCAGCGTCGCCTGGACCGGTCCCAACCGCTGGGTTCGAGTGGCGGCGGTGGTTCCCGACAGCCAGACGTTCGACGTGCTGCCGCAGTGGGTCATGAACGACACCACAGCGCAGGTCATGATCTATCCCTCGTATCCACGGGTCGTCGTCTGGGTGCTCGCCGTCGATTCCGTCACGGCCCGCGCCGCCGATCCCGCCGGCTTCCGGGGTGATTTCGAGCCGTTCGGACAATTTCGCGGTAACATCACGGGAGGAACGGGGTTTTTTGGAGCGGCGACGAGTGATCACGTCATCGTCAGAGTGCAATGACGCGCTCACCCGCGATGTTGCTCCTCCTCCTGTGCGTCTCGCGATCGCCGCTCGCCGCGCAGCTGCCGATCCGCGGCCGAGTGCTTGCCGCCGAGAACGAGCAGCCTCTCGCCGGCGCCGAGCTCTTCGCGCTCCGTTCCCGGCGCGGCGCGGAGACGGATCGGCACGGGCGGTTCGTGCTGTGGCTCCGGGTCGTGCCCGATACGCTCATCGCGCATTTCATCGGGCGCGCGCCCGACACGGTCGTGGTCAGCGATTCCGAGATGGCAGCCGGGGGCGTCGTCTTTCATCTGCGGAGCGCGGCGGTGGCACTACCCGGTCTGACCATCGAAGCAGAGCCGCTCAGCCGCGCCGATGACGCGGCGCAAGGTGCGACCTGGTCGCTTTCGCGCGAGGCGATCGCCACCGTTCCCGGCGCCGTTGAGAGCGACGTGTTCCGCGGTCTCGCGCTTTCGCCGGCGGTGGCGTACTCGACGCCATTGTCCTCCCAGCCGTTTGTGCGCGGCACCGATCCGGGAGCCGTCAGCTACCGACTCGACGGCTTTACGGTGATCAATCCGTTCCATATCGGACGCATCTTCAGTGCGTTGATGCCGCAAGCGGTCCAGGGTGCGAAGCTCTCCGCGGCTCCGTTCGATGTCGAGTATGGCGATGCGACCGCGGCCGTGATCGACGCGCCGTTGCGCGAGGGTGGGTCGGAGATCCAGGGCGGAGCGCAGGCGAGTTTCGTGAGCGCGTCGGCCTGGCTCGGCGGACCGGCGAAGTCACACCGCTGGTTCCTCGCGTGGCGCCACGGATTTCTCGAGCACGTCGGCGGCCCGCTCCATAACGTCCCGTACCACTTCAACGATGTGTACGGCCGGTTCGCTATCGCGGCGCCGTGGGGTCCAGTTCATCTAACCACGTTCTGGAGCAATGATGGCGTATTCGAGCGGAGCACCGGCCGCGGTGTCGGATGGTCCAACGCGTTGATCGGGGCCCGCGCCCCGCTCCCGCTGGGACGATCGGGGCGTCTCGAGTTGTGGAGCGAGATCAGCGGATTTCGTGAAGACGTCGTCCAGCTTCCCATCCGCGGCGCGGATACCGACGTGCGGAATCGCTTTACGACCAGCGCTCTTGGCGCGCGTTCGCAATGGACGGCGGCCCAGACGGCCTTTGGCCTCTCGCTCGAAGTACGGCGACGCCACATGAGCAACGACATTCGCGGAGGCCCGCAGTCCGCGCCCAGCGTCGCTGCCGCCAGCACATTTGCCGCGGCGACCGCGAGCGTCGAGCGGCACACCGGACGGTTGACCGCGCGCGCCGGCATCCGCGTCGATGCGGCTCCGGGGATCCACGCGTGGCAGCCTCGCCTCCACCTCGGTGTCGACCTGGGCCACGACTGGTCGCTCGGGTTTGCGCTTGGACGAACCGCGCGCTTGTATCACGTCATCAACGAAGTGCTGCCGGGCGTCGAGGAGATCCTCAGCGTGTACGACCTCTGGCGGCCCGCGGGCCGGGACGGTACGCCGCTCTCCTCCGCCGATCACGGTCTCATCGAGCTGAAACGGACTACCGCGAGGGTCTCCTTGCGCCTGAGCGCCTTTGCCAGCCGGTTGCGGGGCGTGGGCGAAGTGCGGGGATCGCTGCTTCAGGCTTCCGACAGCGCGTTCTTCCGCTTTGGGCGCGGGCGCGTCGGAGGTTTCGATGTCGAGCTGAGAAAACCCGGGACTCGCGCCAACCTCGGGCTCGGCTATGTGCTCAGCTGGTCACGGCGGACGTGGGATAGCACCAATACCAACGAGATCCCATGGCGTTACGACCGGCGCCATCAAGCACGGGCGTTCTACAGCATTCTGGCCGGCCGCGGCTGGCGTTTTCACTTCGTCGGTGAAGTCGGCAGCGGCGATCCGATCACGCCGGCGCTGGGCACGATTACGGTGGGCTCGATCCGCGCCGACGGAATGCTGCGCCGCACCGGGTTCTACGGGTTCTCGCAGATGATCATGGGTCCCGAGAACTCGGCACGGGGCGGCTGGATGGGCCACGTGGATCTCGGCTTCGAGAAGGAAATCGGCGGTCCGGGCCGCTCGGTCGGCCAACTCGGGATCACCGTGCTCAACGTTGCGTTCATGCCGATTGCTCCGGGAGTGCCGGTCGTCGATTTCGACAAACAGGCCGGAGCCCAGCGTGTGATCTACAAACCTCGCCTCTTTCTCCCTCCAGTTCCCACGCTGACCTTCCGTCTGGAATTCTAGTTCGGCAGCATCATGTCATGAGTCTCGGGAGATTGGCGTCCACTTCGTGGGCCTTATGGAACGGGAGCCGGGGCCCACGAATCGGAACGAGGTGGGCGATCGAGTTCGCGTAATACTCGAGCAGCGGCCGGCCCCGCGGCAATACCACCAGCGTGTCCCCGTCCGCGACAACCAGCCGGCGCATCCGCAACATCCGCCAGGCGCGATCCCAGACCTCGGCGATCCTGGCGCCGCCGCGGACCACCTTGCCGTTTACCTCCTTGAGACGGTCGCGCAGCTGGTCCATACGCTCGAGCAGCGCGTCCTTCTGGATCACCGTCTGCCCGAACGAGAGCAGCGCCGCGGCAGCGAGCGGCACCGGCGTCACCGGAATGACAGCGCCAATGCGGGTCAGCATTTCGCGCCCCAAACGCTCCAGCTGTGGGAGGCGCTCGTCCTTGGGGAGTGAGAGCACGTCCCGGGGTGCCGTCTTGAGCCAGGCGCGCAGGGACAGCGGTGTACCGAAGTTGACGGCGACCCGTCCGTACCGTTGGAGGCGGCCGGTCAGGAGTCGCACGGTGTTGCTGATGAGATACGACGTAACGGTGCCGAACTGCGCCAGGCGGCTGGGCCGATCCCCCTCCGCAATGAGCTCGCGAATCAGCGAGCGATCCTCCAGCACGCGGTCGTAGTTGAGCGCCACGGGCACGAACCAGATGTCGCGATCGAACGTGGGTTCGGTCAGCGTGCGGCAGATATAGTCGAGCAGGCCCAATTTCGGGGGCCGCAGCTTGCCGTCCCGCGACAGCCCCCCTTCGGGGAAAATCCCCTGTGTCACACCGTTCCGGGTGATGAGCTGGACGTAGCGCTCCAACACGGTGTGATACAGTGGCTCGCGAAATTTCCGCCGGATGAAGTAGGCGCCGAACGACTTGAACACGTACTCGAGCGGCCAGGCCCGCGCCCATTCCCCGACCGCGTAGCTCACGTGGACGCCGCGCGCGAGCACGTACGCCACCACGACATAATCCGCGTTGGACCGGTGGTTCATTAAATAGACGACGACGTCGCGCTTGGGGATCTGCTCGAGCGCGCGCTCATCCTGATAATCGACGCTGGTCTTGTAGAGAAGATTGACGACGATCTTCGCGAGATTGTACCCGATCTTGTAGTACGACAGCACGTTGAAATGCGGAATGATCTCGTCGAGGTATTTCCGGACCTGCCGCTGCACCATCTGCTCGGAGAGGCCGTGCTCGGCCATGTGCGCCTGCACGGCGGCGGCAATCGCGGGATCGTCGCCGAGCGCGGCGCGGGCGATGCGTCGCTCCTGGAGCTTGTAGCGGGCCAGCCGCGCGCGGAACTCGTGGATCGTTCGCAGAGCTCGGCGCTGCAGCCAGCCGGTCACACCGGCAGTCCTCCCTCCTTCTTGAGCTGGGCGTACCCCATGCCTTTGAGCCGTGAAATGCGCATGCTCATCGGCGGATGCGTGGCGAACCGGTCGGCGAGCCACCCTTCGCGGTTCGTGAGCCGCCGCCCCAGCGGATCGGCGATACACAGGTGCGCCGCGCCGCTCTTGATTGCCTGCGTGGGCGCCTCAGCAGCCTCGATCTTCGCGAGCGCGCTGGCGAGCGCCAGCGGATTGCGGGTGAATTGCGCGCTCATGGCGTCCGCCAGATACTCCCGACCCCGCTGGACGGCCAGCGCCAGGAGCTGGATGGCGAGAGGCGCCACGATCCAGGAGATCACCCACAGAGCCAGCAGAATCGCGAGCAGCGGGCTTGCGCTCTTGGACTTGCGACCGGCGCGGAGTGGCAGGCCACCCCCGCGCAGCATTCGTCCCATCCCGTCGCGCATGAGCAGCACGGCGCCGACCAGCGCGGCCAGCATAGTCATCAGGCGGATGTCCAGGTTCTTCACGTGACCCAGCTCGTGGCCGATCACGGCCTGGATCTCATCACGATTGCACATGGCCACCAGCCCACGGGTCACGGCGATGTGCGCATCGCCCACGTCGTGCCCGGTGGCGAATGCGTTGGGATCGTCGTCCGGAATGATCCAGACGCGGGGGCGCGCCACGCCGGCGGCAATCGCCATCTCGTCGACCACGTTCGCCAGCTGACGCTCGCCGTCGGTTTTAGGGTCGGTCAATTCAGACGCGCCGGTGGACCACAGTACCTTCTGCGGGCCGGTCCTATACGCGTACCACACCCCGATGATCGCCATGGCCGTCAGGATCACGCCGAGCCATGGGAACGGGTGCTGACCCTCCACCGCCCAGATGTAGTCGCCACCGAATCCCAGCCAGGCGAAAAACAGCACGAAGCCAATCACCAGCCAGGTCGTGCGCCGGCGATTGGCTTCTTGTTGTTGAAAGAGATTACCGTCGGGAGAGGTCAACCTGCGGTACCGCGCGCTCGGCCTGGTCTTCGATCTCCCACAGATCCGTCTGTTCCGCGTGCGCCAGTCCCGCCACCAGCGTAGTGGGGAATTGCTGCTGCTTGGTGTTGTACTGCGTCGCGGTGTCGTTGTAGAGCTGGCGGGAGAACGCGATCCGGTTCTCCGTGGAGGTCAGCTCTTCCTGCAGCTGGCCGATGTTGCCGGTCGCCTTGAGCTGCGGATAACGCTCGACGGTGACGAGCAGCCGCGAGAGCGCGCCCGACAGGGCGTTCTCCGCCTGGCTGATCTGCTTGATGCCTTCGGCTCCCGACGCATTCACCTTCACCGCCTGGTTGCGCGCTTGAATGACGGCTTCCAGCGTCGAGCGCTCGAAGTCCATCGCCCCTTTGACGGCGTTGACGAGATTGGGAATCAGATCGTGCCGGCGCTTGAGCTGCACGTCGATCTGCTTGAAGGCATTCGCCGTTTGGTTCTTGAGTGAGATCAAACCATTGTAGGCGGCGATGACCCACAACGCGATGACTACGACAAGTAGCAACAGCGCCCACATGATTTCAGTCCCCCGTTAGGGATGTATGATGTCGGGGCGCAGCATACTGCGCCCCTACCATATTACGTGCTGTGCGGTAGGAGTTTCGCGATCGCCTGGCGAACGGTTTCGGCGAGGCCCTGATCGTCGGAGCCGAGGCGGGCCAACGGGTGGTCGGCATCGACGTGCAGCTCCACGCCGCGCGTCACCGGGATCCGGCGCCAGGTCGTCGGCCCGCCGGTCTCTTTGACGGCGTCGCGCGTCAGCCAGGCGGTGAGCGCCCGGCCCGAGCGCCCGCGCGGCATGCCCTCCGCCCCCTTGAGCGGCAGGCGGTCGGGAGTCGGCAACGACGTGCCGAGGACCTGGGCACAGCGCCGCTCGAGGACGTCGCCCGTCTGGTCGTGCATGTCCTTGGTAATGGAGGCGAGGGTGGCGCCTTCCATTTGCCGCAGCTTGATCGCCAGCAGCTGGAGGAAATGCCGGTAGGAGTAGGTCGCCGCGGTGCCGCGACCTTCTGGCGGACTCACCAGACCGCGCGTCACGTAAAAGCGGATCGTCCGCTCGCTCGGCGCCGCGCGCGCGGCGGCGTTGATCGGCGTCACCGCCGACGCGTCGAGCACCGCCCCCACCACCACGGACAGGTCCCGCAGGTTCCAGGGCGCAAGGTTTCGGTATTCTCGCAAAACGTGCAACGGATCGGCGTGAACGACAGTCGTCATGCGTCCATCGCGTCCGACGAGCGGTCGCGTTGCAGGGCGGAGGAGACCCAATCCGCGACCTGCTTGAGGTTGAACGGCTTTCGGATCACGGTGCAGCGATGGTGGTCGAGCCAGGTGCGCACTTCTTCGGCTTCAGCATCGCCGGTCATGATGGCGATGTGTCCCTCGAGCGCCGGCCAGCGGTGAATGATCGCGAGGTAGAGCGCGAGCCCCGACATCGTGGGCAGATGGATGTCGAGCAGCAGCGCGTCCGCGACCTCGCTCGCGAGGATCTCGTAGGCGGACTCGGCCGTACCGGCGCTGAGCACCCGGTATCCGTTGCGCTCGAGAAAGCGCTCGAGCACACGCCGCAGCCCCGCCTCATCGTCAACGATCAGGACGGTGGCCGGCTTGCGCGGGGGCGAGGTCATCATGAGGCGGTCGCCGCGGTCGTATGCGCCGGGGTCAGAAACCCCTGGACGATGCGCGCCGTCGCCTCGTCGGCCGTGAGCGAGAGGCGCATTTCTCCCGCGGTGAGGCCAAGGTATTTCCGGGCGTGCTGCTGCAACGTCTTCGCCTGGGCGTAGCCGAGCCGTTTGGCGACGTCTTCGATCGTGAAGCCCGGATCCTGGAGCAGCCGATGCGCATAGAGCACGCGGGCCGCGGCGAGGATGTCCCGTGGGCTGGGCAAGCCGGCGCGCGCGAACCAGCGCGCGCAGGTGCCGCGGTCCACCCGCGCCCGCGCGGCTACCTGTTGAATGGTCAGCATAGAACCGGGGCTGCGCATGGCGTCTTCGAGCACCCAGCGCAGCTCCGGGGGAAGCGGGGCAAGCGCCGTCGTGAGCTGGTTGAGCAGCCGGTGCGACGCGGCCCGCATCGCTTCCGCGGAGAGCAGCTCGCGCAACCGGTCCGGATGGTCCTCGGTCGGACTCAGCACGACTTGGCTGATGCCGCATTTCCCCATCATCAGCAGGACGCGGGCGAGCTCGGGGGTCATCACGGGTGTGTAGAGGATCAGCGGCAGCGACGGGAACAACACGCGCAAACGCTCGACTTCCTGGCCCCGCGCGCCGCCGAGCATCGGATCGACGACGGCGATTTCGACGGGCCGGCCGCGGATCGTCTCGAGGGCAGCATCCCACGACGCGGCACGGGCCAGCGTGAAGCGCGGCGCAACCGCGCCGCGCAGTCTGTGGTATTGCAGATC
>DASYRZ010000208.1:0-18148 GCA_036003865.1 Gemmatimonadales bacterium
GCGGCGTGGGTGCCGATGTTGGCGCCCGGCGCGAGCCCGAGACCGCCGATCAATCCCGCCGCTTCGTCCGATAAAATGTCGCCGAACAGATTCGTCGTGACGATCACGTCGAATTGCTCCGGCTTGATCACGAGCTGCATCGCGGTGTTGTCCACGATCTTGTCGTCGCAGGCGATTTGACCGGCGTACTGCTCGGCGACGCGCTTGGAGACCTCGAGAAACAAACCCGATGTCGCCTTCAAGATGTTGGCCTTGTGGACGATCGTCACCTTCTTGCGGCCGTGTGTCTTCGCGTACTCAAACGCGTACTTCGCGATGCGCTCGCTACCTTCGCGCGTGACGATCGACATCGCCTGCGCCATCGCCCGGCGGTCACCGCCGATCTTGAAGGTGTGATCGAGCCCGACATACAGCCCTTCGGTGTTCTCGCGAATGATCACGAGATCGACGTGCTCGTAGCGGCCGCCGGGCACGATCGTCTTCGTCGGCCGCACGTTCGCGTACAGATCGAATTCTTGGCGCATCGCGACATTGACCGAGCGGTAACCGCCCCCCACTGGCGTCGTCAGCGGCCCTTTGAGGCACAGTCGCGTGCGGCGGATCGAATCCAGCGTCGCGTTGGGGAGCGGCGTGCCCGCTTTCTCGACCGCCGCCATGCCGCCGTACTGCTCGTCCCAGTCGAATTTGACGCCGAGCGCATCGAGCACCTGCAGGGTGGCGGCCGTGATCTCCGGACCGACGCCATCGCCCGGGATCAGCGTGGCCTCGCGTGCGGTCACGGCAAGCCCGGTGTCAGGTTTTTGACTGCCCGGGTGAGCGCGGTCCAGGGATCGTCGCCTTCGCCGCGGGCCACGGTACGCCAACCCACACGCCCGACTCGCGAGTCGATCAGGACGACCGCGAGCTCGGCGGTGGCGGTCCGGCCATCGGGTCGTCCGGCCGTCCGGCGGAAGACCAGCCCTGCGGGAACGAGCGCGTAGCGGCCACCCACCAATCCCATCATGGTGCGGAGTTGATTTCGCAGTGGATCGGGAACGACCACGATGTTGTCGGCGCGCAGGAACGGCGTCCCCATCTGATCTGGATCAGCCGCGATTCCGGGCGCGCGCCGCGCAATGTGCCGGAGCTCCGCCGGTCCGACCCAGGTGACCTCGGGCGCGCGTGCCGCGAGCAGCGTGCCGATGATGCTGTCGCTCTTGTCGAGCGCGGCGCGGCGGGCGCCGATCATCGTATCCCAATGGAGCGTGTCCTCGGCCGCCACCAAGGCGAGGGGCGTAAGGGCAACGCGCTGGCCGGCGAGACCGGCCGTGGGAAGTGGAGCGGTAGGCACAGGAGTCGGGGCCTGGGAGTCCTTTTTCCCTCCGCAGGCCCCCGACACCAGGCACCAGACACCTATGACCAAGTACTTAGTTTTCAAGCGGTTAGTCACGGCCCGAATCTAAGCGAGCGTCAGGCCGCCGTCCACCACGATCACCTGTCCAGTGATGTGCCGTGCCGCTTCGCTGCACAAGAACAGGATCACGCGCGAGACGTCTTCGGGCTCCGCCACGCGGCCGAGCACCGATTCGTGCTCGGCGCGCTCCAGGACTTCGCGCGGCAACTGGGTGAGGAGCTCCGTCTTCACGAAGCCCGGGGCGACGGCGTTCACGTTGATCCCCGCCGAACCGAGGTCGACGGCAGCCGCTTTCGTGAGACCGATGAGCGCCGCCTTGCTCGCCGCGTAATTCGCGATGCCGAATCCCGGCCGGAAGGCCTGATGGCTCGCCACATTCACGATTTTACCGAAGCGTTGCGCGCGCATGTGCGGTGCGACGGCGTGAATGCAGTTGAACGCGCCGCTCACGTTCGTGTCCATGACTTCCGACCAGGCTTCCGGTGTCAGGCGCCAGAGCGCGCCGTCGTGGGTGACGCCGGCGTTGTTCACGAGGTAGTGGATGCCCCCGAGCTTGTTGCGCACCTCGGTCACGAAGTAGTCCACCAAATCCATCTCGCGCACATCGCACAGCGCCGAATAACAGGGGACGCCGCACGCCTTGATCGCCGTCTCGGTCAGCAACGCTTGGGGGCCGACTTCGCGGCCCGGCAGCTCGACGTAATTGAAGGCCACACCGCAGCCGCTCTGCGCGAACTCGAGCGCCACGGCGCGTCCCAGCCCCGTCGCGCCGCCGGTGACGATCACGACGCGACCCTGCAACGATTCAGGGTTGCGCTGGGGTTGGGGTCGCTCTTGTACCGCGGAGGCGGGGGCCGCGCGGCCCCCTCCGCTCGACGACCAGGGATAGGAACTCGAGGGGCTCAAGGGGTTCGAACCTATGTTCGAACTTGAACATCGGCAAGCGGCGTCGCAACTTACGCCGCGTGCGACCGCTTGCGATTGTTGGCTGGGCGCTCGCCTCCCTGCTCGGCGCCGCGGCATTCGGCGTGCTGGCGCTGGCCCGGGGGGAAACGATCAGCGCCGCGTGGCTCCTGACCGCCGCCGTCTGCACCTACGTCGTCGCCTACCGGTTCTACTCGAAGTTCCTCGCCAATAGAGTCTTTGGGCTCGATCCGCACCGCGCCACACCGGCGGAGCGGTTCAACAACGGGCACGACTTCGTGCCCACGAACAAATGGGTGCTGTTCGGCCATCACTTCGCCGCGATCGCGGGGGCTGGTCCGCTGGTGGGGCCGGTGTTGGCAGCGCAGTTCGGCTTCCTCCCCGGCACCCTGTGGCTGGTCATCGGGGTGGTGCTCGGCGGCGCGGTCCAGGACTTTACGATTCTGTTCTGCTCGCTGCGGCGGGACGGCAAGTCGCTCGGGCAGATGGCCAAGGAGGAAGTCAGCAAAGTCACCGGCGTGACGGCGATGATCGCCGTGCTCGCGATCATGATCATCCTGCTCGCCGTGCTGGCGCTGATCGTCGTGAATGCGCTGCGCGCCTCGCCCTGGGGCCTGTTCACGATCGCCTGCACGATCCCGATCGCGCTACTGATGGGGTGGTGGATGAAGCGCTGGCGGCCAGGGAGAGTCGGCGAAGCCTCGATCATCGGCGCGCTGCTGCTCCTGATCGCCCTGGTCGCTGGCGGCAGCGTCGCCAGCCATCCCGGTCTCGCCGCCGCGTTCACGCACAGCGGCACCTCCATCACGGGGATGATGATCGCTTACGGCTTCATAGCGTCGGTGCTCCCCGTCTGGATGCTGCTCTGCCCGCGCGACTACCTCTCCACGTTCCTGAAGATCACAACCGTCCTCGTGCTCGGCGTCGCGATCCTGATCATCCTGCCGCCGCTGCGGATGCCGGCGCTGACGCCGTTCGCCACGGCCGGCGAGGGACCGGTCTTCGCGGGCAAGCTGTTCCCCTTCGCGTTCATCACGATCGCCTGTGGCGCGATCTCCGGCTTCCATTCGCTGGTCGCGTCGGGGACGACGCCGAAAATGATCACGCGCGAGACCGACGCGCGGATGATCGGCTACGGCGGGATGGTCATGGAGTCGTTCGTGGGCGTCATGGCGATGATCGCCGCCTGCACGCTCGATCCCGGCGTTTATTTCGCGATGAACACGACGCCCGCCGCGCTCGCTCAAGCTTCGGATGTGTTGAACCAGGCCGGTTTTGTCGTGACGCCCGATTACATGCAGGCGCTGGCGTCGCAGATGGGGGAGCAGACGCTGATCGCCCGCACGGGGGGCGCGCCGTCGCTCGCCGTGGGGATCGCGCACATCTTTTCCGGACTCACCAGCGCCCTCGGCGGCAAGACGTTGTCCGCGCTGTGGTATCACTTCGCGATCATGTTCGAGGCGCTGTTCATTCTGACGACGATCGACACCGGCACCCGCGTGGGCCGCTTCATGCTGCAGGAGATCGTCGGGCACGTGTGGCCAAAGTTCGGCGAGACGTCGTGGTTGCCGAGTGTGATGCTCTCGAGCGGCGCCGTGTGCGCGGCGTGGGGCTATTTCCTGTGGCAGGGCGTCGTCGATCCCTACGGCGGGATCAACGCGCTCTGGCCGCTGTTCGGCATCGCGAATCAGCTGCTCGCGGCCGTCGCCCTGTCCGTCGCCACGACGATCCTGATCAAGATGGGCCGGCAGCGCTACGCCTGGGTGACGCTCGGCCCGTTAGCGTGGTTGATCACCGTGACGATGACCGCGGGCACGCAGCTCGTCTTCTCGTCTGATCCCAAACTGGGATTCTTTGCGCGCGCCGCGGCGCTCGCCGGCTCCGCCGATCCGAGCGCCGGCCAGCGCATCGCCAACTTCTATCTCGACGCGGGGATCACGCTGTTTTTCATGGTCGTGGTCGCGATGCTGGTGTTCACGTCGGCGCGGGAGTGGTGGCTGGTACTGTCCAAACGGAAGCCCGCTGTCGTCCACGAGGCCCCTTTCGTTCCCACGATGCTCGTGGCAGGCGATTAGTTAGCTGTTCACTGTGCGCTGTTGGCCACTGCTGCGTCTGCTGCGTCTGCTGCGTCTGTGCGTCTCCTGAAGACGGTGTGCTACAGCTCTACATAAGCTCCCACCTCAAACACCTGATTCGGCGGAATCCTGAAGAAGGCGGTCGCCCTGAGCGCATTCCGCGACATGAATGCGAACAACCGCTCCCGCCAGATCGCCATCCCCGGCCGGTCCGACGCAATGAGCGTCTCGCGTCCCAGGAAGAACGTCGTCCCCTCGAGCGGGATATCGAGATGATTTTTCTTACATGCGGCGAGCACTTCGTTGATATCGGGATCCTGCATGAAGCCATAGCGCGCCAGCACACTGTGAAATCCCTTGCCGCTGCGCTTCACCGTGACGCGGTGTTCCTGCACCACGTGCGGCACGTCCTCCGTGATGATCGTGAGAAACACGATCTTCTCGTGCAGCACCTTGTTGTGCGTGAGATTGAGCACCAGCGCCGGCGGCGTACCGTCCGAGCTGCCATACATGAACACCGCGGTGCCGGGGACGCGGATCGGCGGTTCAGCCGCAAGATCTGCGAGTAGCAGCTTGAGCGGGACCGTCTTCTCCATCATCCGCTTGGAGAGAATCTCCCGGCCGCGCTTCCAGGTGCTCATCAGGAAGTACAGCACGATCGCGATCACCAGCGGCACCCAACCGCCATGCCAGATCTTCAGTGCGTTCGCCGCCAGGAACGTCAAGTCGACAACGAGGAATACGCCCGACACTGCGGCTGCTTTCACAAAACTCCAGCCCCACACCTCGCGGCTCATCACGTAGAACATCACTGTCGTCAGCGCCATGAGCGTCGACAACGCCACGCCGTAGGCTCCTGCCAGGTTGGGGGATGTTTGGAAGCCGAAGACGAGCGCAATCGTCAACACCATCAGCATCCAGTTGATGTTGGGGACGAAGATCTGCCCGATCTCGCGCGAGCTGGTGTGCTCGATCTCCATCCGTGGGATGTAGCCAAGCTGCACGGCCTGGCGCGTTAGGGAGAATGCTCCCGAAATGACGGCCTGGGAGGCGATGATCGCCGCCGCCGTCGCCAGGGGAATCAGGAAATACAGCGTCTTGGCAGGTGCCAGAAAGTAGAAGGGATTGGGGGCCGCCTCCGGATGCGTCAGCAGTAAGGCGCCCTGCCCGAAATAGTTGAGCAACAGCGCGGGCAACGGAATCGTAAACCAGGCAAGCTGAATCGCCGAATGGCCGAAGTGGCCCAGGTCGGCGTAGAGCGCTTCGCCGCCGGTGACGACCAGGAAGACCGCCCCCAGCACGAGCAGTCCGCGCCCCGCGTCCTCCGTAAAGAACTGCACCGCGTGCGTCGGTAACACCGCGGCAAGAACGCTAGGATAGCGCAGAATCCCATTGAGCCCCAGGACGGCGATCGTAAAAAACCAGATCAGCATCACGGGGCCGAAGACCGCTCCTACGCCCGCCGTCCCACGCTTCTGAAACAGAAATAGCCCGACCAGGATGACGAGCGACGTCAGCAAAATGACCCAGTGCTGCAGCGACGGCGCCGCGATCTCCAGACCTTCCACCGCCGAGAGCACAGAAATGGCTGGCGTGAGCGCTCCGTCCGCGTATAGCAGGGCCGCTCCGAAAATGCCAAGCACGATCATCAGCCGCCGCGGCGTGAGCCCTCGCGCCAGCCGACTGCCGTTCACGAGTGCCATCAGCGCGAGCACGCCGCCCTCGCCCTTGTTGTCGGCGCGAATGATCACCACGTGGTACTTGATCGTGACGATCAGCAGCAGCGACCAGAAAATGAGCGACAGCACCCCCAGCACGTTGCCCTGCGTCACGGCAATGCCGTGCTGCCCGTGGAACGCCTCGCGCAATGCATAGAGTGGGCTTGTCCCGATGTCGCCATACACCACGCCGAGCGCCAACAAGGACAGGCGCGCCAGGTAACGACCTCGGGGGTGTTGGGGTGAGCCGGCCGTCGAGTGGGGGGGAGGATTTGGCGGCGCTACAGGGGCGCTCATTGCGGGGGAACCCTATGCAAGCGCGTCCAGAAAGGCCAGAGGAGGGCCAAACCCAAAGCCCCAATAGCACTTACGAGGAACGCCGTCGCGCCACTCGTGCGCTGAAAGACGACGCCGAGCGCGATGCCACCGGCGAGCGCCGCCACCCCCGTCAGCGCGTGATACACACCGAAGCCGCTTCCATGACGCCCGCCGGTCGCCGCCGTCACGAGCGCGCGCTCGGGACTCTCCGTCAGCCCCGCCACGATGCCGAGGGCAAGAAACACGACCCATCCCGCCAGCGGGGTTGCCGCGAAGCCCATCCCCGCGGCGAGGGCGACGTAGGTGACCCAGCCGATCCACATCGTCCGCGCGGGGCCGATCCGATCCGATAACGCACCCCCGATGAACGACGTCGATGACCGGACGACGTGCAACGCGGCCCAGAGGATCGGGATGAGGGCGACGGCGATGCCCAACGTCTGCGCCCTGAGAATCATGAGCGTCTCAGGCATGCGGAGGAGATAGAAGATCGCGATGGCGATGACTGCTGGCGGTAGGGGGCGGTAGGGGGCGGGAGGAGGCGGTACGGTCCCGGATCGCTCGTGGGCTCCTAGCGCCCCCTCCCGCCTCCTACCGCCCCTTACCGCCCACGCAGCAAGCACCGTCACCAGAACGCCCGGAACGATGCTCCACAGGATGACGGACCGGACGTCCGCCCCGCGACTCAGGACGACCCAGGCCACCAGCGGCCCGATGACCGCCCCCACGTGATCCAGCCCCCGCTGCAGTCCAAAGGCACGGCCCACGAGGGGCGCGGGCGTTACATCGGCGATCAGCGCGTCGCGCGGTGGCGTGCGCAACCCTTTGCCAAACCGGTCCACGACACGCAGCCCGATTACCTGCCAGGCCGCCGCTGTCACCGCGATGACCGGTCGCACGACGGCAGCGAGGAAATAGCCGCCCACGATCAGCGGCCCGCGCAGCGCTGGACGGTCGGCGAGCCGACCGGAAACCAGCTTGATCAGCGCCGCGGCCGCGTCGGCGGCGCCGTCCAACGCGCCGAGCGCCGCCGCCCCACCGCCCAACACACCGGTGACAAACGCCGGCAGCAGCGGGTACACCATCTCACTCGCGAAATCGTTGAGCAGGGAGACTGCACCGAACAACTTGACCTGCCTGGGTAGCCGATTACTCACCCAGGCCAAGTCCCCAGCGGATGAGGGTGACGGGCAGCCCGCCGTAGGGCAGCACGGCGTCGTGGAAGCCGCGCAGCGAGAAGTGGCTGCCCTTCGCCTTGCGAAAATCGTCGCGCAGCCTGAGCAGCTCGCGCCGCCCGACGGCGTAGCACAGCTGATACGCCGGCCAGGCGCAGTAGCGCCGCACCTCGGCCTCCGCGTTGCCGCGCTCGACGTGCAGCTCGTTCACCATCTGTTCGACCGCCTGCTCGCGCGTCATGCCGCGCGTATGCAGCCCGACATCCAGCAGAATGCGCATCGCGCGCCACAGCAAATGCACACGCTGAAAGAACAGCTCCTGGTCCGAGGCGTAGAACCCCTCCTCACCCATCATGTCTTCGCAGTACAACGCCCAGCCCTCGACGGTGAGGGGCGTCCAGA
This sequence comes from Gemmatimonadales bacterium, assembly GCA_036003865.1. Taxonomy (GTDB): domain Bacteria; phylum Gemmatimonadota; class Gemmatimonadetes; order Gemmatimonadales; family GWC2-71-9; genus 20CM-2-65-7. The sequence continues at coordinate 8,006 of DASYRZ010000208.1, forward strand.
GGTTCTTGCGAACATGGGAAGGCAAGTCCTTGGCGATCACGAGCTGTAGGTGGTGGCCGGGATAGCCCTCGTGGAGCGCCGTGGCGGCGAGCTCATGGCGGCAGTGGTCGCGCAGGATTCGCTCCTGCTGCGCCGCGGGCAGGCGGGAGTCGGGGACGGTCACGTAAAACCAGCCCGTGCGGTCGCGACTGTAGGCGCCGGGGCTGTCATATGCGGCATACGGGATGACGGGGCGCATGAACGCGGGCGTCGGAATCACGCCCAGCGGCGCTTTGGGGATCGGCGCCAGTTTGCGCTCCGCCACGAAGTCGCGCGCGCGTGCCATCTCCTTCGCATAGGCGTCGACCAGCTCGGCGGGGCTCGGGTGATCGGCGCGCAGCTTGTCCACGAGATCGGGCCACGACTTCCCGTCGAGGCGAGTCGCCAGCTGCACCAGATCGGCTTCGATCTCCTCTTTGAGCCGCAACCCATAGCGCCACAGCTCCGGCGCCGTGTCGCGCAGCGCATGCTGATAGTGCAGTAGGAAGTTGAACGCGTCTTCGCCGATCGCGAAATGCTCGGACCCCATCTCGAGCCAGCGCTCGAGATTGGCGTCGAACTTGAACAGCGCGGCGCTCGCCGCTTCGGCCGCGACGTTGAGGCGAGCCGCGTGCATCGGCGCCTGCGCGCCCAATGCCGCCACGAGCTCCTTCACGAGCAACCGCCCGCCTTCGGTCATGCGCACCGCGGTCTCGACGAAAACCCGCACCGGTTCCTCGAGCGCGGCCCTGACGTCGTCGAGAAAAGCGGGAATGTCTTCGAGCCGGCCGATCGCGGCCGCGGCCTTCTCGGCGGGGGTCCGGTCGGCGGAGAGCAGGAGGTGATGCAGTCCACCCAGCAGATGCGACAGCCAAAACTCGGGGTTCTTGGCCTGGGGCTTGAGCTTTTCGAAGCGGCGCAGCATCACGCGGATCTCGTTCAGCAGCGCGGTGCGATCGATCTCCTCCTCGAGATCGGCCGCGTTCGCTCCTTCCAAGGCGCTGGCGATCGACTTGAGTGCGGCGAGATGGGGCGCGAGGGCGGGAGCACTGAAGCGGCCGTAGCGGTCGTCATGGCCCCCCCCTGGCACCCCGGCCTGCGTCGCAGCTACCGGATCCATCTGCCAGTAGAGGTCGAAAAACGCCTTCTCGATGTCGCGAACGCTCATGCGCTCAACAACCGGTGACACTCTTCGTCGGACAAGACTCGATCGGTGCGCTTGGCGGCGTCAAACAGGGTCCGGCACGCAGCCTCGTCGTTGGGGTCGTAGCCGTGATGCTCCAGCCAGTACTTCACATTGGATAAACCGGAAACCGGAGAGATCTCGATGCGCTGCTCGAAGCCGAATTCCTCCGCCGGCACGGAGCTGTACACCCGATCGGCCAGCCAGCTGTGGCCCTTTTTCTTGGCCTTGATGATCGCGGCGGCATGCACCCCCGTGCCGGTCCGGAACGCATCCGTCCCGACGACGGGATAGTTCACAGGAATCGGCACCCCAACCGCATCCGCCACGAGCCGGCAGTACTCGGGGAGCTTGCGAATGTCGGCTTTGTGCGCGCCCAACAGCTTGAGGTTCACGATCAAGAGGTCCATTTCGGCGTTGCCGACGCGCTCCCCGACGCCGAGCGCGGTCGCGTGCACGCGATCGACGCCCGCCTCGATCGCGGCGAGGCAGTTGATGAGGCCCATGCCCCGATCGCGATGCCCGTGCCAGTCGATTTTTACGCTGTTCTTTTTGACGATTTCTTTCTTGACGTACGTCACTAACGCCTTTACGCCGTCCGGTGTCGCATGCCCAACCGTGTCGGCCAGACAAATTCGCTGCGCTCCACAGTCGATCGCCGCACCGTAGAGCGCCTTGATCGTCTCCGGCCTGGCCCGTGTCGTGTCCTCCGTGACGTACATGACGGGCAAGCCATGTTTGACCGCGTACGTCACCGCCTCCCTGGTCGCGTCGACGATATGGTCAACGGTCCAGTCTTCCGCATACTGGCGGATCGGCGAAGACCCGATGAACGTGGCCGCTTCGATCCTGATGCCGGCCTCGTCCGAGATCCGCACGATTGGTTCGATATCGCTGATCACGGTCCGGGCGGCGCAATTGGGGGCGATCGGCAGCTTGTGATCGCGGATCTCCCTGGCGAGCGCCCGCACCTGCTCCACGACGCGCGGACCGGCCCCCGGCAAGCCAATATCGGCGGCGACAATCCCCAGGTCCGCCATCAGGTGCAGCAGGCGTTTCTTGACCTCGAGCGACGGGTCTCTGACCGAAGGCGACTGCAGGCCATCGCGCAGCGTCTCGTCGTTCAGGTCGACGCGCGCGCGGGACCAGTCGAAGCCGCCGTTCGCACCGGCGCTGTTCCAGTCGTAAATAAGCTGCTGCTCATCCATGGGTTTAGTGTCGCCGTCGCTCCAGTCCAGGTCAAGGTGAAAGCCGCTTCTTGTTGCAGAATCCGCGCTAGACGTCATAGTTTGCTCACATGCTCGACGCCCTGTTCCGCCACGATCGCATTCGCGCCGCGCGCGCGCACATCGAGCGCTCCGACGAAGCGACGCTCGCGCGTCAGGCGGCGCTGTCCGCCATTCCCGCACCGACGGGCGCCGAAACCGCGCGCGCCGCGCGTGTGGCAGAAATGTTCGCCGAGACCGGACTAGAGAACGTCCAGATCGATCACGTCGGAAACGTTCGCGGGTGGTATGTAGGGGCGCAGCATGCTGCGCCCCTACACGACCAGTGCGTCGTCTTGAGCGCCCACCTCGACACCGTGTTTGGGCCCGAGCTGGACGTCTCGGTGGCACGACGCGGGGCGCGCCTCGAGGGCCCCGGCATCTCCGACAATGCGCGCGGGCTCGCCGCGCTCGTCGCACTCGGCGACGCGCTGGTGCAGGCGCGCGTGGAGACGACACGCCCCGTGTTGTTCGCGGCAACGGTTGGCGAGGAAGGATCCGGTGATCTGCGCGGCGTGCGCCATCTGCTCGATGGTCCCATTCGTCCCCACGCATTCATCGCGTTGGACGGCGCGGGTATCGAACGGATCGTGCATCGCGCCCTGGGCGCGCGGCGTTATCGCGTCACCTACCATGGGCCGGGCGGCCACTCGTGGGCCGCGTTCGGTGTCGCAAACCCCGCGAATGCAGTCGGTCGCGCGGTAGCGCTGCTCGCCGATCAGCCCGCGGGGGCAGTCGTGCGCCTTGGCGGGGGCATCGGCCTCAACTCGATTCCGCAATCGGCCTGGTTCGACGTCGATTTGCGGAGCGAAGAGGCGCGGGTGTTAGAGAAGCTCGACAGCGCGCTACAGACCATCGTCCGGCAGGCGTTGGACACGGAGAACCGGCATCGCGTCCCCGGCACGCCCCCGCTGACCGTCGACCTTCGCCGCGTGGGGGATCGGCCGTCAGGCCTGACTCCCCGCACGCATCCGCTCGTCCAGACTGCCGTGGCGGCGACGCGCGCGGTCGGCCACGAGCACCAGTTCGCCTGCGCCTCCACGGACGCGAACGTCCCGATCGCCCTCGGCGTGCCGGCGGTCGCCCTTGGCGCGGGAGGTCGAGCCGGCGACGCGCACCTGCCCACCGAGTGGTACGAGAACGACAAGGGCGCGCTCGGTATCGTGCGCGCCCTGCTCGTCACCGCGGCGATGGCGGAAGCCTGCTAATGCGCCGCGCCCCCGCCGCCCGGCAGGCCCTTACTCCGATGCATCAGCAGCAAGAGCGGCAGCGATAGCACGAAGACCGTGCCAAAGAGCAGGAAGAGCTGCTCGAACGACAGCACCATCGCCTGCCTTGTCACGATCCCGTTCAAGAAGCCAATCGCTTTCGTCTGCGCCAGCGCCGGCAGCTCCCCACGCGCCACCAGCGCCTGGGTGATGGCCGCGATCCGCTCGCGAGCGGCTTCAGCATACGGTGTCACGTTGGCGGCGAGGTCGGCGCGGTGAATCGCCGTGAATCGCTGAACCAGCGTCGCCGAGAGCGCGATGCCCACGCTTCCGCCCAGCTGCCGCATCAGGTTGAACAGCCCCGTCCCGTTGGGAATCTTCGACATCGGCAGATCCGCGAGCGCCAGGTTCGTGAGGGGCACAAAGATCAGGCCGAGACCCACGCCCCGGAAGATGAGCGGCCAGAAAAAGTCACTCATGCCGCTTTCGGTCGTGAAATGGGCATGCTTCCACATCGACAGCGCAAAGATCCCGACCCCGGCCGCAATCGATAAGCGCCCGTCAAATTTCCCCTGCAGACGTCCCATGAAGGCCATCGTAAAGGCGCTGGCGAGGGCGCCCGGCAGAATCACCAGCCCCGTCTGATTGGCCGTGAATTGCCGCACATTCTGCAGATAGACGGGCAGCACGAAAACCGTGGCGTAGAGACAGATGCCGAGCACCAATCCGAACACCACGCCGACCGCCAGTTGGCGGCTCTTCAGAATTCGCAGGTCGACGACGGGCTGTTCGGTTCGCAGCTCGTGCCAGATAAACGCGATCAGCGAGAGCGCGCTGGTGATTGCCAGCAACCGCACCTCGCCCGACGACCACCAATCGAGACGCTCACCACGCTCGAGCATCGTCTGCAAGGCGCCGATCCCGACGGCCAGCAAGCCCAAGCCCACGAAATCCACCCGCTTGGACCGCTGCTGGTACTGCGAGTCGTTGATGAACGACAGCGTCAGTGCCAGCGCGAGCATCCCGAACGGGATATTGATGTAGAAGATCCACGGCCAGCCGTACATGTCGGTGATCCAGCCGCCGACGGTCGGGCCCAGGGTGGGTCCCACCATCACGCCGACGCCGAAGATCGCCATCGCGGTGCCGTATTCCTCGCGCGGAAATTCTTCGTACAGAATCGCCTGCGAGGTGGAGAGGAGCGCGCCGCCGCCGAGCCCCTGTACGATCCGCCAGAAGATCAGCGACCCCAGTGACCCGGCGTTCCCGCACATGAACGAGGCGATGGTGAAGAGCGCGATCGATCCGGCGAAATAGCGGCGCCGGCCGAAGTACGCCGAGAGCCAGCCGGTGATCGGGAGTACGATGACGTTGGCGACGATGTAGCCGGTCGACACCCAGGCGATCTGGTCGAGCGTCGCGCCCAGATTCCCCATCATGTGCGGAATCGCGACGTTCACGATGCTGGTGTCGAGCAGCTCCAACACGGACGCGAGCGAGACCGTGATCGCGATCAGGTACCGGTACTTGTACCGGTCCGGAGCGGCAGACAGCGGCAATGCGGCGGCGGTCATTCGCTAGTGCGTTTTGATCGTCGCCACGACGCTCATCCCCGGCCGGAGCACGTGCGCGGGGTCAGCGGGGCCATCCAGATGAATCCGCACGGGGATCCGCTGCACCACCTTGGTAAAGTTCCCGGTCGCGTTGTCGGGCGGCAGCAGCGAGAACTTCGCTCCGGTCGCCGGCGAGAGACTCTCGACGTGGCCGCTGAAATGCACGCCCCGGTAGGCATCCACCGTGATGTCGGCGGAGTCGCCGGGCGTCACGTCGGCGGTCTCGGTTTCCTTCAGGTTGGCCGTGACCCACACATCCTCGAGCGGCACGACCGTCATCAGCGGCTGGCTCGCCTGCACGAGCTGGCCGAGCTCGACCGACTTCTTGGAGACGACACCGTTCGAGGGCGCGATGACCCGCGTGTACGACAGCTGCAGGGCCGCCTGATCGCGCGACGCGCGGGCCGCCGCGACGCGGGCATCGGCGCCCACCAGAGCCGCCTGTGCCGACGCGAGCTGCGCCTGAGCGGCCGTCGCCGCCGCGCGCGCGGCGTCGAGCTGCTGCTGGCTGACGACGCCCTGGATCGCCAGCGGCTCGATGCGCGCCAGGTCGGCGTTCGCCTTGAGGGCGATCGCCTGTGCCTGCGCGACGGCCGCGTCGGCCTGGCCCACCCGCGTGCGCGAGCTCACGGTCGCGAGCAGCGCCGCGAGATCGGCATCCGTCTGCGCGAGCCGGGCACGGAAGTCGCGGTCATCGAGCACGACCAGGGTGTCGCCCGCATTCACCGGCTGGTTCTCGACGACGCGCACCTCCGCGACGTACCCGCCGACTTTCGGCAGCACCGGCACGATGTGCCCGTCGACCTGCGCGTTGTCGGTCGAGACGTGCGAGCGGGCGAACCACCATTTGCGCGCGCCGAGGGTCACGAGCCCGAGCAGAACCACGCCCATGATCATGAACACGGTACGCCGCGAGCTCTTGGGCTTTGCCGGGGTCGAGGCACGCGGTGCAGTCCGCACCGGGGACTCCGTTCTGGGTTCCATCGTCGTTGCCATTCCGAACTCTCTTTTGATTGTGTCGACCGTCCGACCGTCAGGCCGTCCGGCCGTCCTAATGCAGGGTACGCGCGCTGCCCACCGAACGGGCTAGCGCAATCCGTGCCGCGACTGCCGCGAAGCGCGCATCGATGTCCGCGTCACGCGCGCGGAGCAATGACGACTGCGCGTTGATCACTTCGATATTGCCGGCGACGCCGGCTTTGAACCGCTGGCGTGCTTCCGAAACTTCCTGGGCCGCGAGCTGCAGCCGCTCGGCTGCGATCTGCTGCTGCGCGCCCGCCGAGCGAAGGTCGAGCAGCGCACCGTCGACATCGGCGGCAACCTGCTGGCCGAGGTCGCGCACCCGCACCTCGGACTCGCGCACGACGGCGTCCTGCTCGGCCCGCCGCCCCTCACGCCGAAAACCGTCCAGAATGGGCAGGGTGATCTCCAGCGCCAGCTGGCGCGTGCCCACGGCATCGGGAAGTCGCAGCCCGCTGAATCCGTAGTCGGCCTCGAGATCGAGACGGGGCAGCCGCTCCGCCGAAATCGCGCTGGCCGCCCGCCGCGCCGCGGTGCCGCGCGCCCGCTCGGCAACCAGATCGGGACGGGCAGCGACCGCCTGTGCGACCGCCGTGGCGCGGTCGGCCGGCACGTCGGCGGCACCGAGCTCGGCACTCAGGCTGTCGGTCAGCAGGATCGGTGTGCCGGGATCGAGCCCCAGCGCGCGCGCCAGATCGATCCGCGCGCGGTCGAGCTGATTGGCCGCGACGACGAGAGCGCCGGCGGCGTCGGCCAACTGCGTCTTGGCGCGGGTCACATCGATCGAGGCGCTCACGCCCGCTTGCTGCTGCGCCACCGCGAGAGTGACGAGCTCCGCCGCGAGCGCCGAGTCGGCCTGCCGGGCAGCGACCACGGCCTGGGCGCGCACCGCGCGCGCGTAGGCGAGCGCGACGTTTTGCGCCGCGGTCTCGAGTACCGCGGTCCGCTCCGCATTCGCCGCGTCGAACAGGCCGCGCGCGGCACTCACGCGACTCACGCTGGAGAGATCGAACAGGGTCTGCGTGACCCGCGCCCGTCCGTCATAGGCGTTGAACGGCGGGACGAGGGACGGCAGGTTGAAGCCCGGAATCTCGAAGCCGAGGGTGCGGGGATTGAAGGTGCGGTTCACCCACGAACCGGTAACGGAGAGACTCGGCAACAGGGTCGCGCGCGCCTGCCGCACCCGCGCACCGGCGGCATCCCTGCGGAAGCCGGCGATCGTGACGGCCGCGGGTGCCGTATCGGGATTCACACCCGTCGCCTCGCGCACCGCGCCGGCGAACGAGAGGCGGACAGGGGATGGCGCTGGGGTTTGCGCGCGCAAGGGCGACGCAACGGCCAGGGCGAGCGCGACGAGAAGGCTACGGTTTGCTGATGCCATGGAGATAGAGATCGATGTGAGTGTCGAGATACTTGGCGACGTCGAAGCCTTCCGGCATGCAGGCCGCGAACGCTTTGCGCGCCACCACCGCGTGCATCAGCGGAGCCATGGCGAGTTTCGTCGCGACGGCGACGTTGACGGGCCGGAACTCGCCGGCTTTGATACCGCGCTCCAACACGCCGCCCATCAGGCGATGCCCGCGCGTCACTACTTCCTCATAGTAGAAGCGAGCGAGCGCCGGGAAATTTCCAGCTTCGGCGATCATGAGGCGGGGAATGCCGGACAGGGGCGTATCACCGACAAGCCGGAAGTATTCGCGCACCAGGCGCTCGAACAGATCGCGCGCGGTGCCGGTGAACGACCGCGCGAGCGCTTCGCCCTGGGCGATCACCGGAACGATCGTCTGGCGGACCAGCGCCTTGAACAGCGCTTCCTTGCCGTCGAAGTAGAGGTAGATCGTGCCTTTGGTGACGCCCGCGCGCCGCGCTACATCCTCGAGCTTGGTCGCGGCGAACCCGCGCTCGGCGAAGACGTCCAGCGCGGCATTGATGATCTCCTCAGGCCGGGCATCCTTGCGACGGCGCCACCGGGGTTTTGCGGGCTTGGCGATGGTATGCGGCATTCGATTCGCTCCGAAAGTTACTAACTGAACGGTCAGTAAGTAACTTCGGTTCCCGGCCCGCGTCAACCCCTGCGGCGATAGTAGAGAATGAGGTCGGTGCTCGGCGGCGACGTTCCAAGTTGGCGCAGGAACGTCACGATCTGGCCGCGATGATAGGAGGAATGGTTGATGAAATGGCGAAACATCTGCCGGAAGGTGTGGACGTATTCGCCGCCGCTGGAAGGCTTTACCAGGCGCGTCTCATCCAGCTGGTCCGCGGTCAGCCCCGCCACGAATTCGCCGCGCTCCCGATCGACTTGCTCCCACCTGCCCCGCGCTTCCTTGAGCGATTTCAGATCGGTCCCCTGCGCGACGGGGGGGTTGGGCCTTCGCAGCCAGCGATGCAGCCACAGCTGCTCGGCCCACACGATATGACACAGGGTGCCGTGGACACCGCCGTAGCTGCTCTTGAGGTCCCGGAAGTACTGCTCCTCCGGCAACTTGGCGACCGCAGCGAAAATCGTGCGATTCGCCCAAGCGTTGTAGTCGAACAGCTCGAGGAATTCGTCCACGCCTAGCGCGCGGCGGCGACCTCTCCGGCATCCATCACCGAATCCTTCACCTCACGCCCGTCGATCACCTGCTTGTCACCGATGACTGAGCCCTGGACCCTGCCCTTCTTCACGCGGACATCCTTGCCGAGGATGCTGTTGGCAATCGTGCTGCCCTCGATGGTGCTGCCGGTTTCGATGGCCACGTTGGGGCCGACGGTCGAATCTTTCAGCGTGACGCCGTCTTCGATGTAGACAGGTTCTTTGATCTCCACGCCGGCCGGCAGCTTCGCGGGACGTTTGCCGCGACCGTGCGTGAGGAGATGCTCGTTCGTCTCGAGCAACGTGTCGACCTTGCCGCAGTCGTACCAGCCGCCGACTTCGCTGACGAACAGCTTCTTGCCGTTATCCACCATGTACTGGAAGGCGTCCGTCAGGTAGAACTCCCCGCCCTTCCCCGGCGGGCTTTTCAGGACGTGCTCGATGCCGTCGAACAACGTGCGCCAATCCTTCACGTACTGGAGCCCGATATTGGCGCGTCGCGAAATCGGCGTACTCGGCTTCTCGACGATCTTCGTCATGTGGCCCTGCTTATCCGTCACGACGACGCCGAAGCGCTGGTAGTCTTCCACTTCTTTCGTCCAGATGATGCCGTCGGCCTTGCTCGTCTTCACGATCGACAAATCGGCATCGAACAAGGTATCGACGAAGATGACGATGACCGGACCGTCGACGTATGGGCGCGCGAGGTTCACCGCTCCCGCCGTGCCGTCGAGCACCTTCTGCTCGATGAAGCGCGCGGGGATCTCGTAGTTCTTGCGGACGTAGGCTTCGACCTTCTCCTTCAGATGGCCGGTGATGATGATCAGCTCCTCGAGCTGTCCGGCGCGCCGCAGCGCCTCCATCACATAATCCATCACGGGCCGGCCCGCGACATTCACGAGCGGCTTGGGCACGCGCTTGGTGAGCGGTAGGAGCCGCGTGCCTTTGCCCGCCATCGGCATGATGACCTTCATTTGACCCGTCCGTAGCGGTCTTTGAGCCGGACGACGTCGTCCAGCTCGGGCGTGGAGGCTTCCAGGAGATCGGTCACGACGACGGCCTCGAATTGATGGATCTGTTTGGGGGGGATGTGAAACGCCTCGCCGGCATGCACCGGGCGCTCGATTATGGTCTCGCCCTGCTGGATCCGCAGGATGATTTCGCCGGACAGGACGTAGATCGACTCATCCTTCTTATTGTGATACTGCAGCGACAGCACGTGCCCCGGCTCGATATGCAGAATCTTGCCGACGTACTTGTC
>DASYRZ010000209.1:0-22877 GCA_036003865.1 Gemmatimonadales bacterium
CAGCTCACCGGCTTCGGTGAGCGCGCCTCATGGTCCCCCGACGACAAGCGGATTGCCTTCATGGAGAAGAGCTTCGGGGACGCCTTCGAGATCGACCTGGCCACGCGGCTCACCCGCCTGCTCACCGGCCACTTCCGGCACGCCGGCTTCCTCCGCGTCCAGTACCTGCCCAACGGCGACTTCTTCCTGATCGGCGCCCGCACGTTCATCGACATCGGGACGACACGCGCACGCGATCAGGAGATGTGGGTGATGAAGGCCGACGCCAGAACGCCCCCCACGCCGCTGAACCACAAGATCTCCGAGGGCGTGGCCATCTCGCGCACGCGGCTGAGAATCGCCTGGTCAAACACCCACGGCCAATACCCCGATGCGCTCGCGGAGGGCGAATCGGTCCTCTACACGGCGGACATCGTCTACAAGAACGGCGTTCCCGAGCTGGCCAACAAGCAGGAGGTCCTACGCGCTCGGGCGCCCGAGTGCACGCTCGAGGCCCAGGACTTCCGCAACGACGACACCGAGCTGATCTACACCTGCTACCGCTCTTCCTACGCAGACGTCTTGGGCATCGACCTCAGGACGCGACGGGTCACGACGTACCGTAAGATCCCGAACGAGTACAACGAAGTCGAAGGCACGTCGCCGAATGGGAAATGGACGCTCGTCGAGTCGAGCCGGGAGCAGGGACCCGATCGGCAGAACTCGCGCTTCATTGACATCTGGAAGCTGACGCTCGAGCCGAACAGTACCGATTTCGTCCGTCTCACGCGCTGGGGTGACTACGAGGGCTACAAGGCGTCGAATCCGGTGGTCAGCAATGACGGCACGCGCATCGCGTTCCAGTCGGCGCGCAACAACGAGCCGGCGGGCGTGGGGCACGGCATCTTCATTCTCACACTGAGATGAGATGACGCCGCTCGCGCGGGCGCTCTTCCCCGTCTTGCTCCTCGCCCAAGTCGCCGTGGGACAGGCGCCCGACCTGAAGTGGCCCGACACAACCTCCGAAACCAGGCCCTGGACGCGCTGGTGGTGGATGGGCAGCGCGGTGGACAGCGCGAATCTCACCGCCGAGCTCGAGACGCTCGCCGCGGCCGGTTTCGGCGGAGTGGAAGTGACGAGCATCTACGGCGTGCACGGATACGAAAACGCATCCGTTCCCTACCTGTCCGACCGCTGGATCAACCTGTTGCTCCATGCTGCCACCGAAGCCCGGCGCTTGGGGCTCGGCCTCGACATGCCGCCCGGCTCGGGATGGCGCCTCGGCGGACCCGGGGTGCGTTTGGAGGATGCCGTCGCATCGTTACACATCGAGGTCGACACCGCGCGCGGCACCTACGTGGCGACGGTCCGTCCCGCCGGCGACAAGGTGAAGCGAGCGGCACCGGGTAGCGAGGGAAACGCCATTGATCCATTCTCGCGCGTCGCGGTGCGGCGCTATCTGGACGGTTATGGCGATCGTGTCAGGACCATGCCCCGTGGCACGGTCCGCGCGTTCTTCCACGACTCGTTCGAGTACACCGGAAACGGCTCGGCCGAGTTGTTCGAGGAATTCCTGCGGCGGCGCGGTTACGATTTGAAGGGCCACCTCCCTGCCCTGCGCGGGGAGGGCGACCCTGACATCGTGGCGCGGGCGAAGTCGGACTACCGAGAGACGCTGGACGAGATGCTGCTCGAGCATCTGCTCCGCCCATTGACCGCCTGGGCGCACGAGCGCGGCAGTCTCAGCCGCAACCAGGCGCACGGCTCACCCGGCAACCTGCTGGATCTCTACGCCGCGAGCGACATCCCGGAAACGGAAATCTTCGGACCGCTGGGCGACTCCGGCAGCGATCCCCTCATCAGCAAGTTCGCCTCGTCGGCCGCGCATGTCGCCGGGAGACGACTCACGTCCGCCGAGACCGGCACGTGGCTCGGCGAGCACTTCACGGTCACCCTGGACCAGCTCAAGCAGGAGGTCGACCAGCTGTTCGTCAGCGGCGTCAATCACGTGATTTATCACGGCACTGCGTATTCGCCGCGGGATGCCGCCTGGCCCGGCTGGCAGTTTTACGCCTCGACCGAGCTGAATCCGCGCAACGCCATCTGGCGAGACCTGCCGGCATTGAACCGATACGTGGCACGCGTCCAATCCATCCTGCAGTCGGGCCGGCCCGACAACGATGTGCTCCTCTACTGGCCGATCTACGACAACTGGCACGACACGACCGGTCTGCGCATGGACTTCGAGGTGCAGCAACCGGGGTGGTTGCACCAGAAGCCCGTCGGTGCGGTCGCCCGGTTGCTCTGGCAGCGGGGCTTCGGTTTCGACTACGTATCGGATCGCCTGCTGCGGACCAACGTCTCGCCGCTCGACTACCGCGTCCTGGTCGTCCCGCCCACCCAACACGTGCCGGAAGAGACCTTCGAGCGGCTGCTCGGTCTCGCGCGCGCCGGCGCCACCGTGATCTTCGTGGACCACCTCCCTGCGGATGTGCCCGGTCTGAGCCGGTTGTCGGAACGACGACGCCGGCTGGAGAACGCGAAGCGCCAGAGTGTGGTCGGGCGCGGCCGGGGGCGCGTGCTCGTTGGACCTGACGTGGAAGCCCTGCTCGACGCGGCCGGCGTCCGCCGCGAGAGCATGGTGGATCACGAGGGCGTACGGTTCATTCGGCGCAAGCGGGAGGGAGGCCACGACTACTTCATCAGCAACACCGGCGCGAATACCCTGGACGGCTGGATACCATTGGCCGTGCCTGCCGCCACGGTAGCGATCATGGACCCCATGAGCGAGCGGATCGGCCTCGCGCAGCTGCGCACGGGGACGGACGGGCGGGCCGAGGTGCACCTGCAGGTCGAGCAGGGCGCGTCCCTCATCTTGCGCGCGTTCGACCGCGCGGTGACCGGTGCGCCGTGGCCTTACCTGCGGCCCGTCGGAGCACCGGTGGAGTTGCGGGGGAACTGGTCGGTGACCTTTTTCGCCGGTGGACCCACGCTGCCCGCTCCGTTTCGCACCGATACCCTCGTCTCTTGGACGGAGCGCGGCGATGAGGAGGCCCGGCGGTTCGCCGGCACCGCGCGCTATTCGATTCGTTTCGACGCGCCCGGGGAAGCGAGCTCGTATCTGCTCGATCTGGGCAGAGTCGCCGAGAGCGCGCGCGTGCGGCTCAACGGGCAGGAGTTGGGCGTCCTGTTCGCCCGACCGTTTATGGTGGAGACGGGACCGCTGCGGCGGACCGGCAACGAGCTGGAGATCGAGGTGACGAACCTCTCGGCGAACCGCATCCGCGATTGGGATGTGCGGCATGTGCCGTGGAAGGTGTTCCAGGATATCAACTTCGTCGGCATCGACTACAAGCCGTTCGACGCGTCGGGATGGCCCCTCAGACCGTCCGGACTGTTGGGTCCCGTGCGCCTCGAGCCGCTGGCGTCCCAAGACCGATGAACTAGGGGTGCTGCTCGTTAGCTCATACCTTCCGGAGCTATTCGGGCTCTGCCACCGTCTGGCGGTGATGAGCCGGGGACGACTGTCCCCGGCTCGCCCGATTGACGAGTGGACACCGGAACCGTGTTGGCCGCGGCGGTGGCTGCCGGTCAGTAGCCCGTGTTCTGCGTCAGCGCGTGGTTGAGGCTCAGCTCCGTCTGCGGAAGAGGCCACCGCATCTTGTACTCGAGCCCGGCCGGCGAGGGCCATGGAGCTGGTTTCGGGTCGTGGGTCTCAAGCGCCGTAGCCCAATACCCCGGCTCGACTGAGTTGCGCCGCACCAGGTCCCACCAGCGCTTCCCTTCGTGCGCCAACTCCCAGTCGCGCTCCTGGTAGATCGCGTCCCGCACTGAGGGAACGTCGACAGGACCGCTGTAATCAGCGGGCTCGGCGCGGGTCTCGGCGCCGGTCCCCTTGCGCGCGCGGGCCCGGATCATATTGAGGTAGGTAACGGCCACCGCGCTGTTGCCTAACTCGTTTTGCGCCTCAGCGTACATCAGGAGCGCGTCGGCGTAGCGATACAACGGGAAGTCGGTGTCGGGCGGACCGCCCACGCCGCCGTTCGTCGGTCGATACTTGTAGACGTTGGGCCACGCGAACGTCACGCTGCCAATGTTCGGATCGGTGCTCTGTCCCCCGGTCCGATACGTCACCTCCTTGCGGTAGTCGCCCGCGATGTATGAGCCGTAGTGCCACGCGGTCGGCTGGCCGATGACCTCGCAGCCGCCTCCCGTGCCGAAGCCGAGCGCGCGCGGCAGGATGAGACAGCCGAGGTTCATGCTGGTCCGGCCGTCCACGCCGGACGACACCAGGGCCCAGATCATCTCCTTGTTGCGCCGATTAGAGGGCAGGAACGTGCTGAGATAGTCGTCGTTCAGGCCCCAAACGCCGGCGTCAATCACCTTCTTCGCCCAGTCGGCCGCCTGTTGCCACTCGCCCGTGCCGCCGAAGCTGGCGCGCCAGAGATAAAGATCTGCCAGGACCATCTCGGCCGCTCCCTTCGTCGCCCGGCCCCACTCTCCCGCGGGGCGCGTGAGCGGCAGCGCGGACTCGGCCGCCATGAGGTCGCTGATCGCCGCCGCTTGTACATCCTCGACCGGTGAGCGCGGCACCGAATAATTTTTGTGATCCTCTTCAGAGAGGAGGAGCGGGACGTCGTCATACAGTTTGGTCAACAGCACGTAGGCATACCCGCGCAGGAACTTGGCCTCGGCCATGAGCCGCGATCGCTCGGTCGAGTCTGGAAACTCGACGCTCGGGGCGCGGCTGAGCACCAGATTCGTGCGGAACACGATCGCGTAGAGGCCGTTCCAGGGCGACGTCACACTCGAGGTCGTTCCATCCCACAAGAGAAATTCCGGATGGTAGGTCCCGTAGTTCGGCTCGTCGGGATGCATGCGCACCTGATCGGAGGCGAGGTCCATTGTCAGCCATAGCCACCAGCGCCACAAGTCGTCGCTCAGGAGAGGGTGGTAGGCGGCGAGCGTCGCGCTCCGGATATCCCCTGGCGTCCGGTAATAGGTGTCCGTCGTCGGGAATGCCCGAGGCGTCTCCGTCAGCCACTTGTCACAGCCCGACGCCGCGAGCGAGAGGGCTATCACGGCGAGGGGGAACTTTCGTGTAATCATGGCCCGAGTCCTCAGAAGGTGACGCTGATGCCGACGTTGAACACACGCGCGCGCGGATAGGCGCCGGCATCGACGCCGCGGAACCGCGAATCGCCCCCGATGCTGTTGACCTCGGGATCGAAGCCGCTGTAGCCCGAGAGCACGAACAAGTTCTGACCGGTGACGTAGAGGCGCGCGGTGCCGGGAATGAACGCCCGCGGCACGTCGTAACTGAGCGTGAGGGTTTGGAGCCGCAGGAACGACCCGTCCTCGACGAAGGTGCTGTAGAGGCGCCGCGGGCGGGCGTTGTTGGCACGAGGGATCGTCGTGCTCGTGTTCGTCGGCGTCCAGCGGTCGGTCACCTCAGCGCGCTCGTTGAGAAATCCGGTGGCGAGCATGCTGAATACGTTGGACACGTTGGCGACCTTATTGCCGTACGTGAAGTTCAAGAACACATCCAGCCCGAACCGTCCTGCGGTAAAGCTGTTGCTCAGGCCTCCGTAAAACTTCGGCTCGGTGTAGCCCAGGATCGAGCGATCGGCCGGTGTGATTTTTCCGTCCCCGTCGAGATCGGCGATCTTGTACTCACCGGGCGTGCAGTCGGATGGATTCGTCAGGTAGCACGTGTCGCCCTGCTGCCACAGACCGTTCACCCTGTAGCCGAAAATGGAGCCGAGGGGCTGCCCTACCTGCACGATGAAGGTGTCGTAGCCGTCAATGAACCACCCGTAGCGCGAGGCGCCGGGGAGCATGCGCTTCACGCCACCCAGACTCAGCACCTTGTTGCGGTTCGCGGCGAGATTCACCGCGCTCCGCCACGTCACGCTCGGGCGCTGCACAATGTTGGTCGCGATGGCCAGCTCGATGCCGCGATTCTCGACCGAGCCGACGTTCCGAAGCTGCGTGTTAAAGCCCGTCGTCCTGGGTAGATCCACGACCAGCAGCAGGTCCCGCGTCACCGATCGGTAGGCATCCACGGATATCGTAACCCGGCCGCGGCGGAGGCTCGCGTCCACGCCGACGTTGAGCTGGCGAGTCGTCTCCCATTTGAGGTCCGGGTTTGCCGCCGCCGTGGACGGGACGAGCGTCACCGTTTCCTTTCCGCCGCCAATGCCGACGAATCTCGGGACGAGCCGGGCCAGCGACTGATATTGGGAGACGGCCTGGTTGCCAGTCGCGCCGTAGCTCAGCCGCAGCTTGACGTCGTCGAACAGCCTCTGGTTCTGCATGAACGGTTCTTCGGAGATGCGCCAGGCAAACGCGGCCGACGGGAAGAAGGCCCACTTATTGTTGACGCCGAAGCGGCTCGAGCCGTCGCGCCGCGCGGTAACCGTGAACAGATAGCGGTCCCGCACGTTGTAATTGGCGCGTCCAAAGCCCGACAACAGGGTCCAGTCGCCGAAGTCCGTATCCACCTGTCTCTGGCTTGTCCCGGTCTCAAGGTCGTGCCAAGAGATGGCGTCCACAGGGAAGTTCTCCGCGTGTGAGCGCTGCGACTCGTTCATCGCGGTCTGAGCCGAGAATCCGCCCAAGAAGTCGAGCGTGCCGGCTCCCAGACGGCGACGATAGCTGATTGTATTCTCGTTGATAAACTCCCGGTCATGTCCCGAATTGACGGTAGCGCTGCCGTTCACGCTGGCACCGGGAGCAATGGTCCGCGGCGCGAAGTACGGGTTTCGCCAGAAGTGCGTGTTGGTGCCGATTGTTGTTCGTAGCGTCAGCGCGTTGTTCACGGCGAGCTCGCCGAACACGCTCCCCAGGAGGCGCCATTCGTTCCGCTGATCGGTCAGCTCCGAGATGTTCGCGAGCGGGTTCTCGAGCTGCTCGCCCAGAACCGCCCGGATGTTCCAGCTCCCGTTGGCGTTTTTCGGGGCCAAAGATGGATCGAAGTTCATTGCGGCCAGAATGCCACGCGCCGAGGCGCCGATGCCGCCGTTCTCGGTCCAGTCGATCGCCTGCGCTACGCGCGCGACGCTCACGCTCGTCCCGAGGCGGAAGCGGTCGCTCACCTCCCGGTCGAGGTTGAAGCGGAGCCCGTACCGCTCGAACCACGAATTGATGAGAATGCCGTCCTGTTTCAGGTAGCTCCCGGACAGGAGGTACCGTGTCCGGTCGTCGCCACCCGAGAACGTGATGCCGTGGTTCTGCTGCAGGCCGGAGCGCAGCAGCAACTCCGGATAGTTGTACGTCTGTGCGTTCGCGATTTGGTCGGCTGTGTAGCGCGCTGTTGTATCGAGGCCGCCGTTGATCCGCGCCTCGTTCACGAGCGTCATGTACTGAGGCGCCGACAGCACGGGGATGTGCTTGCTGATCGCCTGCACGCCATAGCTGGATTCGATAGTGGCGCGATCCGAGCCGCGTTGGCCGCGCTTGGTCGTGATCAATACCACGCCGCTCGCGCCACGCGAGCCGTAGACCGCCGTCGCCGAGGCGTCCTTGAGGACATCGATCGATTCGATTTCGCTCGGGTTGAGCTCGTTGAGCGGATTGTATGTGGGGTCCTGCGAGCTCGTCCCCTGCATCGCCGGCAGGCCGTCGATCACGTATAGCGGCTCGCTGTTGGCTCCGATGGATGCGGCGCCGCGCACGTGGACGCTGGCGCCCGAGCCGGGAATGCCGCTGTTCACGACCACCTGGACCCCTGCCGCCTTGCCCTGGAGCGCGTTCGAGACCGCCGTCGTGGGAGCCGCCTTGAGCAGCACGTCCTCCCCGCTCACGGACGCGAGCGCGCCCGTCACATCCTTCCTTTGCACTGTGGCGTAGCCGATCGCCACGATGGCCTCGAGCTCCACCGCCTGGGGCTGGAGTTGGAAGTCGAGTGTTGTGGTCTGCCCCTCCGCGACAACGACGGCGCTGTCCACGACCGCCGCGTACCCGATCACTCGAACACGTACGTGGTGTGTGCCGGGCGGCACGTTCTCCAACAGATAGCGACCGTCGGCGGCCGTCACGGCCGCGAGCCGGGTCCCGGCAACCGTCACATTGGCTCCCTGGAGGGGAGCTCCGGTCGGCTGCGCGGTTACGGCGCCGGCGATCGTGCCAACCTGCTGCGCCATGAGATCGGGGATTGTGAATAAAGCACACACGAGAAACGCACCGAAGCGTATCATGAGACGCCTCCGGCAAGCACAACGAGTTATGGACGTTGCGGAACGTGGAATCAAATGGGGCGGGTGTTGCATCGCGTCGTCCCCCGGGCGGCACAAGGGCGCAGCGACTCCGTGATCTTGCCCATGACACTTCAAGTTTGAGGCCGCTGCCGCGGGGAGGGCCACGCGCCGCCGGCGAAGCGCGACGCTTCAGGCTGGACAACGACTTAGATGCGACCGACTCGAAGAGCGCGGCGCGCACCGCGGCGGGCTCTGGTGCTGCCGCGGTGCGACGATTGCCGCGTGGATAAAACGGCTAACGAGCTCGCTTGGTTGTGATGATGATGACGCCGTTCGCCCCCCGCGACCCGTAGATGCTTGCACTCGCATCTTTCAGCACGTCGACCCGTGCCACATCCCGCGGTGAAATGCCGGCGAGGGCCTGAGCGACGGAACCCCATGTGACGGCAATATCGTCGATGACGAGAAGGGGCTCGTCGTTGATCCAGGACTGCCCATGGTTTGGGGAGCCCCGAATCTTCAGCGTGTAGGTGCCATTGCCGACCGGCACGATCTGCAAGCCCGGTATTCTGCCCTGTAGCATGAGTTCGACGCGGGGAAACCGCGCGTCGGCTTCGGTCGGCGTATAGGACGACACCGCTCCCGTGATCTGGCGCCGGGACTGGGTGCCGTAGCCTACCGAAACAACGTCGTCTTCAGGCGTGGGGCGGGTGGCTTCGAGCGATCTCCCGCCCGTCCCGGCACACGCCAGCGCTGCGACCGCCAGGCCGCATAGCATTGCTCGCCACATGACTCCCTCCTACGGGCGCAGCGAGGGCGTGATTCATCTATCACGTCGTTGCACGGACGCGTCAACATAGTGATCTCAGGATGGAACGGCCAGCAGGTGTAGCGAATTGACTCACTTGTCAGGGACCTCACCCCCTCATTCCCCCTCTCCCGAGGGGAGAGGGGGTCAGGGGGTGAGGACACGGTTAGGGCAGCGGATCGAACGTCCCGTTCGGCCACCCCATGGTCTGCTGCAACTTCGGATTCAGGTCTAGGTGCTCCTTGGGGATGGCGTAGAAATAGTACTCGGGGTGCCAGTTGATGGAGAAGGTCCGGTCCAGATCGATCACCTGGTGCGTGAAGAACCCGGCGTAGCGTGAATCGAGGTCCATAGTATCGCGAATCGAAGCGAACAGCGCCGCGCTATCCGGGTTCAGGGTGATCAACAACCCGTGCCGTTTCTTGCCGTTGAGCAGGCTCTCGAATAACATGTTCCGCCGCAGGTCCCAAGAACGTTTCGCCTCGTACGCCAGCTCGATCTGCCGCTCGAGCATGATCGCGGCCTGCATCTGCGCCCCGCTCATCCCGGGATCGAGCCCGTAGAGACCGGCACCGGGATCGATCCCCGCTCGCGCGCGCAGCGCGGTGAGCTGGTCGTACGCGTCCTGGGTGTTGCCAATCGCGTTCGCCGCCTCCGCGAGATTCAGCAACACCTCGGCGAAGCGGATCTCAATCCATTGCGTATGCCCATTGAACGCCTCGAACGGCGTTGCCGCCGGATCCACCGCCTTGCGCGTGTAGAAGCCCGATGGCGTGGGATTGTTCGACTCCGCGCCATTGTACGTCCACTGCCGCCGGCCCTTCTTGCCGGAGAGCTCCCACAGCGCGCCGTTGTAGGCGATCGTGGCGGAGAAACGGGGATCGCGGTCCTTCCAGAAGTACAGGGTGTCGTATCCGGCGGTGGGATCGGTGATCGGCCGTCCACTCTGCATCGGAAATGCTTGGACCATTTCCCACGTCGGGCGATTAGCACCGCTCGAGCCCTGAGACTCGGACAAGGGCCGCGTCGCCGCCGCCCACGTGTGCGTGCTGAACGGATACTGGTAGCGTCGCACGAAGATCGCTTCCTTGTTCATGTCCACGAACCACAGCCCCCCGAAGTCCGCATACAGGCCGAAGCCCCAGCTCACGAGGGAGTCGCGGGCCGCGCGATTGGCGTCGTACGCGTTTTGCCACCGCGTCAGATCACCGGTCCGGTTGAACTGGGGACTGGCGTAGTACAACAAGATCCGGCCCTTGAGCGCCATGGCCGTCCCCCTGTGCAGGTGGCCGTCGTTATCGCCCGAGGCGGCACGGATGACGGGGAGCAGCGTGATGGCACTATCCAAGTCCGCCACGATCTGGCGAATGACTTTCGAAGTGGAGTCGCGGCTCACGAACAAACTGTCTGTCAATGCCTGCGGTCTCAGGATCAGGGGTACGCCGCCATAACGTTTGACCATTTCCCAGTAGCGCCACGCGCGGAAGAAGAACGCCTCCCCCTTGAAGCGCTTGGTGAGGGCCGTGTCGATCGTTCCCTGATCGATCTGAGTCAGGAGGACGTTGATTCTGCGGATCGCGCCGTACGGCCAGTAGTTGACCGAATTCTCGGTCAGCTGCCCGTACATGTACGCGTCGCCGCCGGGCGCCTCGTCGGAGACGCCCGCATCCCCGGTCGACCAGCCGGGGAGGTTGTCGTCGTACATCTTGTTGACGTAGGCCTCCGCCAGCGCGGCGTTGTTCCAGACGTCCGTTTCATCGATGGATTCCAGGTCCTTCAGGTCCAGAATTGAATCGCAGCCGCAGAGCGCGAGGCTCAATGCGGCGACCCATGCCGCTCGCGAGACGGTCATTGGATCCCCCTTCTGAGCGACACATCCACGCCAACTGCGAACGTCCGCATGAGGGGATAGGCCCGGATGTTGTTCATCTCCGGATCGAAGCCCCAGTCGCCGAAATGATCCTTCAGGATAAGGAGGTTCGTCCCCGTGAAGTGGAGCGTGGCGCCACTCACGCCGAGGGCGTTGGTGATCCTCACCGGCAGGAGATACGAAACGGTCAGGCTCTTGAGCCGCAGGAATGACGCATCCCGCAGCCAGAACGTGGACTCGGGGAAGCGGGTGCGGTAGTTGCTGCCGCCCGTGAACGGAATCCGGTATCCGGGATACGTGCCGTCGGGATTCTCGGGGGTCCAGCTATCCGCCCAGTAGCCGTACGACGACTCCTCGGCCCGCGCCTGGATGTCCCGGCCGTTGGTCTGCATCAGCTGCTTGTGGCCGGCCGCGCCCTGGAGCAGCGCGCTGAACCTCAAGCCCCGCCACGAGCCGCCGAGCGTGACGCCGTAGCTGATCGGCGGGCTGTTGTACTTGCAGAACCACGCGCGATCATCGGATGTGATTTTGCCATCCGGTGGCGAATCGGCGCCCGTCGTCCCCCGGATGTCCCTGTAGTTGAGCATGCCGAGCTGCGGGGGAACGCCGAGGATCGTGTAGCCGGGGGGGAGGGCATCGATGTCCGCCTGGGTGCGGAGCATGCTTGTGTAGACGTAACCAAAACAGGCGCTGGCGGGCGCGGTGGTCCGGCCGAGGCGCCGCTGATACGCTGGGAGATTGGCCGCTTCATCCAGCCGCACGATTTTGTTCGTGGCGTAGCCAAAGTTGCCGTGCAGGGAGTAGCGGAGCGGACTCGCCGCGTCCCCACTGCTGCCATCGTAGCCCAGCTCGACCTCGAAGCCGTGCGAGTTGATCTTGGCGTAGTTCTCATCCGGCAGGCCGGCGCCGAACGTGCTCGGCACCGCATCGGTTCGGTCGCCGAGAATGTCGTAGGTATTGCGGAAGAACAGGTCGAACGTCAGGCTCATGCGGTTGTCCCAGAACCGCGAGTCTACTCCCACGTTGTACGAGCGCGACTTCTCCCACGTGATGGCGCGGTTGGCGAGGGTGCCCGGAGTGAGCCCGACGGTGACACTGTCGAACACGGCCCCCTCGTCGATCTCGTACTTCGGCAGCCATTGAAACCTGCCCACGTCGTCGTTACCGACGACGCCGACCGAGCCGCGCAGCTTCAGCTCGTTGAAGAAGCGCACTCGTTCCCTAAAGAACGGCTCTTCGGTCACGCGCCAGCCCGCGGATACTGAAGGAAAGAGGCCCCACCGGTACTCCGGCGCGAAGATGACCGACCCGTCGTAGCGAAACGAGGTTTGGAGGAAGTACTTGCGCGCGAAATCGTAGCCTACCGAGCCTACGTAGGAGATGCGGGCGTCCTGCCGTTGCCGGCCGTCCGCCAGCGCCCCCACCGGGCTTCCGCCGATGAATTGGTCGATGACCGGCGAGATGAAGTCGTTGCGCTGCCCCGAGAACCAGCCGGTGTCGCTTTCTGCTTGCTCGTAGACGAGGAACGCGTCCAGATGGTGGTCGCCGAAGGACCGGACAAAGGTGAGCTGGCCGTTCAGCTGGTAGAAGGTGCCGCGGCCGTTGTTGTTGTACAGGAACTCCCCATCGTTCCGCTGCTTGGTGCCGACGATTTGACTGCCGAGGATATGGTTGTGCCCTCCGGTGGTGCTGAAGAGGGCCATGTCGTACGGCGTGCCAAATCGCTTCTGGTAGGTCTCGGCGAATCCTTTGTGGTACGCCAGGTTGGCCGAGAGCCCGGTGACGAACGGCACCTGGTAGGTGAGGCGAAAGGTCGCGTTGTAGTCCGACCAGTCCATCCGGTTGTAGCCCGCCGCATTCGCGATCACTTGACCGGGATGCCACTCGACCCAGTTCCCCACCGGCTGGCCATTGAGGTAGGGGGGGACCATGCGCGTGCGGAGCGACAGGGCTTTGTAGAGATCCTCTTGACCCCAGTCGGTGATCGCCCAGTTGGGTCCATCGCGGTCGCGGCCGGTATTGCTGAAATCCACGGAGGCCTTGAGGCGCGGCGTCAAGTCGACGTCGAGGTTGGCGCGCGTGGTGACGCGCTTGAAGCTCAGATTGTCGAATGAGCCCGTTGCGTTGAGGAGCGAACCGCTGAGGAAGTATCTGACCCCGTCGGTGCCGCCCGTGATAGCCAGAGAGTGTTGCGCATCGATCGGATCGCGCCACAGCTCCTTGATCCAGTCCCACGAGTGCCCGCGGTAGTAGTCCAGCTCATCGTCGGTGTAATAGCGCGCGTCGGTCGTGGGGATGTTGCTGTAGCGAAGCGCCCAATTGATGGCTTCCGCCTGTTGTATGGCGTTGAGCGACGGTGGGATGCGGGTCGGCTCCTGCATGCCGACGTTATTGGTGTACCTGAACTCCGCAGCCCCAACTCTGCCCCGCTTGGTCGTCACGAGCACCACGCCGTTGGCGGCGCGCGAACCGTAGAGTGAGGCCGCGGCACCGTCCTTCAGGATCGAGATGTTGTCGACTTCTTCGGAGCTCAGGCCGTCGAAGGTGAATTTGTCGCTGACGATCCCGTCGATGACGTACAGGGGACTCGAGTTGTTCAGTGTGCCGACGGCGCGGATGCGGATGCTCGATTCGCGTCCGGGCGTCCCCGCGTTCTGGATCACGGTGGCCCCCGCCAACCGTCCCGCCAATGCATTGGAGAGGTTGTCGGCCGGCATGTCGGCGAACTCCTGGCTGCTCACCGACGACACAGAGGCGGTGACGGTGCGGCGGTCCTGCACACGGTAGCCCGTGACCACCAGCGCCTCCACCTCGACCGGCAGCACCTCGAGCTGCACGTCGAGCTCGGTGCGACCGTCAATCGCGACGTCCTGCGACTTGTAGCCGATCAGCGAGAATTGCAGCGTGTCGCTGAGCGACGGCACGTTCAGCGTGTATCGCCCGCCGGCGTCGGAAGTGGTTCCTTGATTCGTGTGTTTGATTTTCACCTTCACGAGGGGCAGAGGCTGTCCGCTGACAGAGCTCGTGACGGTTCCGCTCACGGATTGCGCCTGCGCCTGTGGGGCAGACGCTGCCACCACCGCCATCCACGTGAGAACGAGCAGTGCCTTCATAGTCACCCTCCATCCAGAATTGTGGCGCTTCATGAGAACCGGCCGACAAAGCCGCCGCCCGCGCGGAGGTCGATGCGAAGCGAGTCGGACGCACGCACGCTGGCCCGCTCCACCCGCGCGGCCGCGGGCTCGTCCGCTTGATCACGCACCAGCAGGGCGTCGTGCGATCCCCCGCCGAGGAACGCGAGCGGCACGTCGAGCGAGCGCGCGGCCGGGCCGTTGGCGATGGCGAGAAACCACATCCCGCGGGCGCGCCGCGCAAACGCCGCCACCTCACCGATCTCGCTGAACGGCAGGACGCGCGTTTCGTCCCACACGCTGGGGATGCTCTTGATCAGGTCCACCGCGGGATTGTCGAGAATGCTCTGGGGGTGCGCGCCGTACACGAGCAGCGGCGCCGTGAAGATGGCCGCCGTCGCGATCTGGTGGGGCCACGACGTCTCGCGTCGCCGCTCGCCGAACAACATCGGCGTGAAGTCGAGATGCCCGGCGAGCATTCGGGTGAACGGGATTGTGGCGTCGTGCCGCGCCCACGCCTGCATGCTGCGGCGCTCCATGCCGGACACGGCCTCGCGGTTCAGCTCGTTGGGCCAGGTGCGCGACTCGCCCGTCGGCTTGCTGGCGCCGTGGAAGTTCACCATCAAGTGGTGCTCCGCCGCTCCCTCGAGGCAGGCCCGGTACAGGTCCATGACCTCCTTGGCCTCGTGATCGAAGAAGTCGAGCTTCACGCCTACGGCGCCGACGTTCTGCACATGTGCGAAGAACGCCTCGCGCGCTGCAGGATCGCGGATTTCCCGGCTGTGCTGCCACAGCCAGATCCCGACGCCCTGCTGCCGAGAATACTGAACGAGATCGCGCAGGTCGCTCTCGGGCCACTGCCGCCAGAAGCCTTCGACCAGGTTGTACTCGAACCCCAGTTGGCCCGCGAGGCGCGAGAACTCTTTCATCGTGGCAAGCGAGTTTTCGCCGCCGCCGTCCAGGTATTTCCAGACCGCCCGGCCCGGCTTGATCCAGTCGGTGTGCAGGCCGTGTGGGAAGAAGCGCCGGTCCGGGGGCGGCGAGAGATCCGCCACGATGTCGCAATTGACGAGCGTGTTGAGATCAGCGCCGATCATCACGAGGCGCCACGGGCTGGCGATACGACCCTCGATCGCCGCGGGCTGTGAGAGCCGCGCGGCTTCGGCGTCGCCGTAGCGCAGCGTGAAGGGGTGGTTCGGCGGCTGCGCGTGGCCGAGTCGCGCCCGGAAGCCACGCTGGCCGTCGGCTTGGAGGGCCATGCCGGCGTAGTCGATCACTGCGGCCTCGGTGATCGAGGCGTAGCCGCCGCCGTCCGGTAGTTTGAACGTCAGCGGCGGTGCGGCCCACTCGCCGGCCTGGACCTCCGCGATGTCCTTCCGGGTGTGCGTCCCCTCGTAATGCCCGTTCAGGTCGTGGTACCACACCGTGGATCCCGCCGGCAGGTTGAAGGCGGTGGCCTCGTCGGGGACCCGACTGCCCGTTCCGGGCACGATCCAGCGGAACGCGATCCCATCATCGAAGGCCCGGACGTCGAGAATGCACTGCGGGAGAGCGACTCTCGCGCCGCGGAACCGCGCGACGGCCTCGACATGCACACCGCGCGACGGGAAGCGATCGTCGCCATGGCAGGACTCAACTTTGCCCAGCGTGACCTCCTCGCCGAGGTTCGCGCCGTCGACGACGATGCCTAACGGCGACGGCTCGATCACCGGTCGGCCGCGGAAGGTGACGCTGTAAGTCAGGCGCCCCGAGTCGGCGGACAGGTGGAGCTCGACCGTGCCATTGGGGCTGGAGACACGGAGGACGTTGGCGCGGTCTGCCCACCGCGACGCGAGCGGGAGGGTGAGCGCGGCGGCGACGAACTCTCGGCGGTCCATTAGCGCCGCACGCTGAGAGGAACGACCGACACGTGCGACAGCACGCCGGAGATGCCGGAAACCACAAGCGGGTAGACGCCGGGCGGGGTGCTGGTCGATGTCGAAACGGTGAGAGACGCGGGCGCGAATGTGACGCTCGCGCCTTCCGGGAGACCCATGACGCTTACACTGACAGCGTCGGCAAATCCCCGCAGGGGAGTGACTGCCACATGATAGGAAGCGACATCACCCGGGGCCACGGCGGGCGACCTCGGCGTCGCCTTCAAGGAAAAGTCCGGCAGCACCTCCTCACTCACGCAGTCGTCCGCGCCTTTGGCGAGGCAGAATCGATCGAAGAGCACGTGTTCGTCTCGGAGATGCTCCGGATGATTCAGGCTGCGATAGAGGCCCCACTTGGGCCGGACTACCGTCGTACCCTCGCGCCACAGATCGAGCGGGGCCGTTGAATAGGCAAAGAGCGTGGCACCGTCGCTCAGGCGGTTGATGACGATCGAGTACCGCCCCGTTGCGCCATAGGTGACGCGTTCGTAAGCCTCAACCCAGACGCCCACAAAAGAATCGAGGGGCGTACTCGCGAGATGCCGCGTCACGCCCCTGGAATCGACATGGATGAGCTGCAGCGAATTGGGATTCCCCTTCCGCGGCGTCAAGGTGATGATCGGTGCGCCGGCGTCACCGTCGTAGGCCTTGAGCTGGTGAATGTGTGTGAAGCTGGTGGACGGCTGAAATCCCTCGGGTAGCCGGAATTTCCAACGGAAGGTGACGGTGTCGCCGAGGAAGCCCTTCAGGTAATCGGGGGTGCTGGAATTACCCTGGGTCTTTATCTCGAGGCGTTGCCGGTCGAATGCCGAGCAGCGGTCGTTGTCCGGTGTGACATGGATGTTGAAGACGAAGACGTATTTCCGGAGAGCGCGATCGACTGCCTGAGTGATGTGCGGGCCGAAGGCCGGGTGACTGCAATCCGGCGTCTCGGGTGCTGATTTGAGGACGCCTTGAATGCGCGTGTACGCGGCCGTCTGGCCGTCGGCACTCAGAATCACGGGGCCGCCGGACGCCGCTGGCATGACCTCCTGAAGCGAGGCGCTAGGCGGCGACGGCGACCTGGTGGGGTCACTCGTGCAGCTCCACGCCAGCGCGAGCCCGATGGCGAACGTCACCGCGATCTTGTTCACTTATCGAACTAATTAGGCCGGGGGCAGAACATACGGCTGCGTTGCCGCTTCGCAAGGTGCTTGCCGGTGCTTCTTTCGGCGCCCATTTTGTTCACACCGAGAGCGAATTGGCTAGCTACTCGGTACTGGGGACCTGATGAGAAAGATCAACACGGG
Organism: Gemmatimonadales bacterium; assembly: GCA_036003865.1. Classification (GTDB taxonomy): domain Bacteria; phylum Gemmatimonadota; class Gemmatimonadetes; order Gemmatimonadales; family GWC2-71-9; genus 20CM-2-65-7. The sequence goes on from DASYRZ010000209.1 coordinate 17,192, forward strand.
GGACTTCCGGCGCGCCACGCGCACAACGTCCCGGCAGATCAACCGCCAGATCGTCTTGAACCTCGTGCGCGAGCATCAGCCGATCTCGCGGGCCGAGCTGGCCCGCCGCATGACGGCGGGCCGCGGTGCCGTGACGACGCTCGTGAACGAGCTGCTGGAGGAAGGCACGCTCTACGAAGGAGCGCTCGCCGAGGCGCCGCGCGGGCGGAAGCCGACAATGCTGTACGTGCGCACCCGCGATCGGCTCGTTGTCGCGATCGACGTGCGCTTCAGCCGCACCTACGTGCTGCTCTCCGATTTCAGCGGCACGCAAATCGCTCTGGAGAGCTTCGAGACACTATTCGGCCCGGACGCGCTTCTCGATGAACTGGCAGTACGTGTGCGCAGGGTGCTGGCCACACATGGCGCCGCCGGCAGCTGCCAGGGAATCGGCATGGTGCTCCCCGGAATGGTGGACCGCGGCACCGGGCGCGTGCTGAACGCGCCCCAGCTCGGCTGGCGCGACGTGGAGATCTGCGACGGCCTGGCACAGCGCACGGGGCTGCCGGTGCACGTCGAAAACGCGCCAGCGGCCTGCGCGCTCGCGCATATCTGGCTTGGCACACGGGCGCGCGAGCTCCGCGATTTCGTGTATGTGACGGTGTCGGACGGTGTAGGCACGGGCGTGGTGGTCAACGGCGAAGTGGTGCGGGGCCACGGTCACACGGCAGGCGAGTTCGGCCACATCCCGATTGGTTCCGATGGCCCTACCCCACGCTGTCTGTGCGGATCGGTAGGGTGTCTCGAGGCCTACACCTCGAACCTGGCTACCGTCGCCCGATACCTAGGACAGGAGCTATCTCCCGCCCTGCGAGACCGATTGCACGAGACGCAACTCACGGTGGAGGACGTCATTCTTCGCGCACGAGGAGGAGATCGGCAAGCACGCACCGCACTGGAGGACACGGGCCGCTATCTCGGGCTGGGCCTCTCTATGATCGTCAAGGCGCTCAACCCCGCGCAGATCCTCCTTGGCGGCGAAATCACCGGCGCCTGGGACATCATCGAGCCGGCCATCCGCGCCGAACTGAGCAGAGGGGCGCTCACCCGCGACGCAGCGGAGACTCCCGTGATTCCAGAACGAGCGGGGAGCTTGCCCAGACTGCGGGGCGCCATCGCGCTCGTGGCGGCGCCGGTCTTCGCCGCTCCGCGCGTGGGGTGAGTGCGGTCCTCCAATGTTCCCTTCTTTAAAAGACGAGCGAGCATGTCATCCTGAGCGGGCGCGTAAGCGCTCGCCGCGCCAAAGCAGGTCCTTCGCTCGCGCGCGTACCGCGCGCTCGCTCAGGATGACAATCGGCACTTCGCTACGAAGAAAAGAAAGAGGGAAAAGGGATCAGGGCACCCACAGCAGCGGCTGGCGCACCGGGTAGTTGCGGATGACTTCGTCAATGGTCGGATCGGGATTCAGCGTTTTCCACAACTCGATATACCGTGGCTCGTGGAGCGCGCGCCCGCCAAAGAACAACGCGGGATGCCGAATCGGCCAGGCGTCGTGGTACATGACGTCGGCCGGCCTGGGCCAGGTGATCTTGTCCTTGATGTACGGATACATGAATTCCAGCGCGCGGCGCATGCCCCGCCCGTCGGGCGTGGTGAACGTCCAGAGATTGTCCTGCGGCGTTGAGAGCACCTCGGCCACCATTGCTATCACGTCGAGCTGGAACAGCGAATAGCCGTAGGGCTTGGTGCGGCCGAGCTCGCGCGGAAAACTCCCGTCGACGGCCATCTGCTCGGGTATCAGCGTTTCTTTGAAGAAGCGGCGGGTAAAGGCGAGTAGCGTCTCATCGCCGACGAACTGCGCGAACGCGGCGACCTGGAGGGCCCACGCCGCAGCGTGGTTGTTGGTGCTGCGCTGCTCGTCGATCCCGAACGGATGCGTCGTAATCCACGCGAGGTATTGCCGAAACCACTGTTTCACTCCTGCCAGAGTCTCGTCCTTCACGTATCCCAGCCGTTCGAGCACCGAGCAGGCTCGCGCCACCTCGACGAGATGAATGGTGTCGATGATCCCGGTGCCGCGCCCGGTTGCCACACCCTTGATAGCCTGGCCGTAGAGCAGGTTCGGATTCATGCGCGTGCTCGGATCGATGAACCACGCCCGCAGGTGGGCGACGGCGTGGCGGGCGTAACGTTCGTCGCCGGTGATTTCATAGGCGGCGACGAGCGCGGGGACGATCAGGCTGAGGCGCCGCATCGCATTTCGGTGGGCGACGAAGTTGTCCGGGTTCGTCTCGCCGTCGCGGCGTATGTAGGGGCCGCCGGGATTGGCCGGGTCCGGCCACCAATAGTCGCCCTCGGAGTAAAAGTCGTGCGGCCCGCCGGCGCTGCGCGGCGCGGGGAAGGCCGTGATGGTCACGGGCTCTTCGTGCAGGTACCGGTCGGCGGCGACAAGGACGCGGCGCCGCTCGATCGTGGCGAGGTCGTCTGGCAGCGCGGGCCACGGGTGGCGGCGCGGTGGCGTGGGCGGGAGCCCAGTCGGGACCAATGCTGGGAGCGGCGACTGCGCGTCCGGAGCCAGGACGACCCAGGCGCCCCGCGGCAGCGCGATAGCGAACTCCCCCGCGGACGTTCGCGTGACACGCGGTACTGGTCCAGAGCTCGCGCGGACCGAAACCGAATCCCAATCCGGGATCCGCAGGCGACACGGCCCCCCCGCGAGACTCTCGATGCGAACCCAAGCGGTTCGGCGCTCGTGCCGTACGGCGCTCACCAGGAACGCCCCGTCCGCTCGCAGCCGGTCGAACGCGGCCTCGAGCCACGCGCCCGGCACGGCGGGGAACACTCGCAACACTCCACCCCAATCCTGGAGGAACAGCTCCTGGATCGACGTCGCCGCGGAGAGCGGCGTCTCGATGACGGGGCCCGCTTCGGCGTAGAACGTGTTGGGCTGCATGTAGCGCGGCGCGTCGAGATACCGGTTCAGGCGCTCGAGCGCGGCGTCGCCGTCGCCCAGCATCGCGTGCATGGACGCGCCGCCTGTGAACGAGTAGCCCCGGAACAGCGAGTCCCGCGCCTCCCAGGTTCGCAGCGACGCTGCGATCAACGCGCGCTGGTCCGGACGGTCCGGCGTGATAAGCGCCAGCGGGTAGATCGCCAGCAAGTGCGAATAGTGGCGGTGCGAATCGTGCCAGGGGCGCCCCCGCCCTACCCACAGCCCAGTAGAATCGGCGGGGAACGGCGTGAGATTCGCGAGCACGTCGCGCCAGCGCGGCAGCAGCGGCTCGTCGAGCCGCAGGCGCTCGACGCTCGCGATCAGAGTCTCGAGTCCCCAGCGCAAGAGCGCTAGGTCGTAGTTCGCATCGGGAACGGTGGCCAGCTCGGGCGAGTGCGTTGGGGGGAGATGCCAGCGTCCGTCGTCGCCGCGCTCTAGGTAGGCCAGATAGTTGCCGATCGCGCGCCGCAGTATGGGATACACGCGGTCGCGCAGGATCCGGTCGTCCATCTGGTAGCGGTAGTGGAGCCAGTAGTAGTAGAGCGTCCACGGCAGGTCGCCCATCTCATGCGCGGCGTCGCTCTGCGCCGCCCCCAGGTCGACGGGACGCACGAGATCGGGACCCGAGCTGCGGCCGATCGCCGCCGCCTCGCTGCGCAACCGCTCCGGAACGTTGTCGATCAATGCCGCGCGGTTACGGTCGAGGTTGCGAAACAATGATTCGGCGAGATCGAGGCGGTTGGCGCGGAACAGCGGCGAATAGGTGAGCTGGATGTTGAGGTTCCACCAGATCGCCGGCCATGGCGTCGCGTTGAACCAGGGGCCGTTCAGATCCAGAATGGGCCCGTCGGCGCGCATCGCGGAACCGAGCTTGTAAATCTGAATCCAGTAGTACGCTTCGAGACGCGCGTCCGGGAACGAGAGGAAACTCGCGGGATAGTAGCCGTGCCACCACCGGCGATGGCCGTCGACGAGTCTCGTCAGCCCCCGCCGGGCAGCTGCCGCCGTCGCTGCACGCGCCTCGGCGAGCGCGGCGTCGCCGTCCCTTCCATATCCGATGCTGATATAGAAGGTCCTCACCCCCTGACCCCCTCTCCCTTCGGGAGAGGGGGACCGAACTATGGACTCGGCGTGCGCATCGCCACCGATAAAGGGCTGCACGCTTGTCAGCTCAGCCGCCGTGCGCGTGACCGTTGGCGCGGGATGCAGATCCTCGGGCGCGAACGCCTCCTTGCGGGCGACTTTGCGGGGCGGCCGCGCCTCGGCGGGTACCCAGTCGAGCGCTGCGGCTCGCTCCCCTCCCCTTCCTTCGAGCACGATCACGATCACTGACGGATCCGTTGCCGTGAAACTGCGCCAGCGGATATCGCCGCGATCGGTCGCTACCGTCCCGCTCGCCTCTGCGTCCCACAGCGCCAGCCGCGCCGTCCCCCCGGTCAGTGTCCCGGCGGTTTTCAGGACGACGCGCCCGATCGGGAAACGCGACTGGTCGTGCACGACGTCGGTGCGGTTGATCGTCCACCCGAACACGCTGTCGCGCGCATCGATCGTCGCGCCGAGCCGCCCGTTGCCGATGAACGCGCTCTCGCCCCACCCGGTCGGGAGGCGGTCCCACACTAAGTCTTGGCGCGCGAGGAACGCGGCCCAGCCGACGTTCGTCCTCACCCCCTGACCCCCGATCCCGTCGGGCGTCCTCACCCCCTGACCCCCGATCCCGTCGGGAGAGGGGGAACTCAAGGCGTGCCCCCTCTCCGGAACGGAGAGGGGGACAGGGGGTGAGGACTGCACGGCTAGGAACGCGGTGACCGCTAATCGAAGGATCATGGCAGGATGCTCGCGACGACTTTTGTCGTCCACTCGCCGTGATTGTTCTTGTATGTCCCGCGCATCCACACGAGCGCCGTCCGCGGGTCGGTCCACTTGGGCACGATCGGCCGCAGGTTGTCCGCGTCCGAGTTCGCGGTGATCGGGGTCCAGGTCCATGTCGCCCCGAAGTCCGCCGTCGTGCCTCGGTACAGCTCGCGGTGGCGTTGGCAATCGGCGCGGCTGACGAGCGGCGCGCCGGTGACGGGGTCCGCATCGGTCGAGATGTAGACCACGTTCGGATTCTTGGGGTCGAGGGCGGCGAGTCCGGTGTAGTCGTCTTCCCCGGCGTACAGCCGCCTGCCGGCGTAGGCGATCTCGTGCACCCGCCACGCTGAGCCGTCCCAGCGGCCGTAATCGAAGCGGTGGTCCATGCCCCCCTGCCCGCGCGGGAGACCGCGCCCGTCTTTCTGAACCGAGAACACGACGTACGGCCGTTGCGCCCCATCGAGCTCGAGGTCGATCACCCAGGCGACGTTGTCGGCATCCCCCGCAAACACTTTCGTCAGATCCCAGGCGTTGATCTCGACATTCGTCGTCTCGCTGAGTTTGCCGCGGCGGGTCCCGTCGGACAGGTAGATGGCGCCATCGCGTACGAAGCCGTGATAGACGCTGTTGTCGTAGTTGCGCGGGTGGTCTTCGGTCATGACGAAATGGATCGTGCTCCGCCCATCGAACGCGTACTTGAGGTACGGGCTGTAGCCATCCCGACCGTGGGCCAACCGGCCGCCATAGCGCCAGGTGCGGCCGGAGTCGTCGGAGTACATGTAGTTGGGATCGAGATCGAAGCCGCGGAAGAAGTTCATGATGCGACCGGAAGCCAACCGGAACAGGTTCGAGTAGGTGACGTTG
>DASYRZ010000210.1:0-9100 GCA_036003865.1 Gemmatimonadales bacterium
AATGAACCACGGTGAAATGCTGGCGATCCCGGCGAGCTTGACGCCGATGAGCAACACGATGCCGAACCCGACGAACCCCCAGCGGGCGCGCGTGTTCGCGAGCACGTATTGTCGCTGTTTGGCGAATCGTTCCTCGTGGAGTTGCGATTCGAGGCTGATCACATGCGGAACAGGTAACTGGCCTTCAGAAAGAATCCGTCGCCGGTGCGTGAGAGACGGCGGAAGCTGAACGGATCGGGCTCGCTGAGCGACGAGCCGTAGCCAAAGAACAGCACCGTTCCCGGCGTCGGCTTGTAGGAAAACAGAAAATCGTTGCGGAACTCCGTGTTCGTGCTGCGCCCCTGCGGGGTACCGTTGACGATCAGCTGATCGCCGGACCGAGGGTCGCGCAGCGTGTCACGCACCTGCGCGAAATACTGCCCGACATATCGAAAGAAGATATCTCGCCTGAGCTGATACTCGACCTTGAGCCGGGGAATGTTCGCCGTCGAGAACCAGCTGCCGTCTCGCGCGCGCGTGATGACCTGATGGGGCCATTGCCCCTCGAAGCGCAGCGACGATGTCGGCTTAAAGGCCAGCGCGAGGAAGAGATTGAGGGCCCGGCCCTCGGAGGCTTCGGCAAAGATGGGGCCGGACACGCGGCCGAGACTGAGATCCATCTTCAGCGTGCGGTTGGGCGAACTGACCGCCGCGATACCGCCCCACAGATTGTACAGCCCATGCGGCACGGCGAACGGCACCGGCGTGCCGCCGGCATCGACCTGGTACCCGGCGTATTCCGGAGGGTCGAATCGCTGATGTGAGTTGCTCCACAAGGCCGACACGAACCATCCACCCCTGATGTTCAGCTGGAGCTGCTGCGTGAGGCTGCCCTCGAGCGTGCTGCGCAGCTTGAGGAAGTCATCGTACCGCCATGTCGGCTGAATCAGGATGTAGGTGGTGGCGTTCTCGAGCAGCGCCCCCGGCTTCCCATAGCGCGTGAACCGATTGAAGATGCGTCCTTCCACGACGTTCACGCGGTTGACGAAACCGCTCGCGGCGACAAAGTCACGGCTGAAGCCGACGAATTCGCCATGATTGCCGTACGACCGACCGGTGAAGTCGTAGAGTGTGGCGTCCCACAACGTGCCGCTCCGCAGGCCGGACCCGACCGTGTCATGCGTCCATGAGCCGGCAATCTGCACCTGGGAAAACCAGCGCTTCAGCCAGACGACGCGGGCATCCACGCCGAGCACACGGTTCGATGCGCTGCCGTCGATGCGGTCGGTGTAGGCGAGTCCCAAGGTCGAGCTGGTGCCGAGATCGCGCCGCAGGCGGAGCAGGTTGACGATCGGATGGTCGCCCGTGGCGGACAGGTTGTTGTCGTCGATCGCGCCGATGTAAGCGACGCCGGTGCCGCCGACCTTCCCGGTCAGCTTTGCGCCGCCGACGGGCGCGCTGATGCGCCGGGTATAGATCAGCGCGTTGGGCGTATCGAATTGCTCGAGTCCCTCGAGAAAGAACGGGCGCTTTTCGGGAAAGAACACCGCGAACCGCTCATTCACCGTCACCTGACCAACGTCGGCCTCGACCTGCGAGAAATCCGGATTCACGGTGCCCGTCAGGCTGAGGTTCTGCGTGAGGCCCCAGCGCAAATTCGCACCCAGCTGCGGATCGACCGTCCCGTAACGGTATGCGGATGCCACGGGCGCGCCGTCCACGCGCGACGTGAACTCGGGATTGAGGTCCATCACGAGCCCACGCCGCATCCCGGTCAACCCTTGCAGCGTGCCGGACTGAATGAGGAAGCTGGCGCTGGCGCGCACGACCGGCGTCCACGTGTCCTCGTACGCGGTGTGCTGCGTGACGCGCACGATCTGGATGCCCCAATCCTGGATCGCGCTGCTCTGGTAGCGCAGGCTCTTGAACGGAATTCGGACCTCGACTTCGAAGCCACTCGGCGTGACACGACCCCGCGACTCGTACACGTAGTCAGGATTTAGATCGACGACCCCGTCGAACCGCCCGCCGGCGTTCCCCCCGCCGGCGGCGCCGGCGATGCCCTCGCTGCGGACGCCGTCCTGCTGCGCACCCAGGGGATTCACCGCGAAGAGCAGCGCGCGGCGGCGGTCGTTGAACGTATCGAGCAGGATTTGAATGTTGTCGTCGGCTCCGATGTTATCGCGGTCGGCGAGCGTCGCCCGCACCACGTTGCCGTGCTTCTCGAACGCGCGGATGCCGAAGTAGATCGCATCGGACGCGTAGAAGACGAGGACCTGGGTCGAGTCCTCGGCCGGCCGGCTGTCCACGGGGCGGTATTGGCTGAATCCCGTGAGCAGCGCCGCGTGTCGCCACACGTCCTCGTCGAGCACGCCGTCAATGCGGACGATGGCCTCGATCCGCGGCACGCGCACGTCGAGCTGACGGAGGTGGCCGTCGTACACGTGCTGCTGTGCGCCGACGGATTGGACGACGAGGAGAGCGACGGCGAGCATGGGGGGAAGATAATTGCGGATTGCGGATTGCGGATTCGTGGGGCAAGTACGAACCCGCCAACTACGAATCGTCAGCCAGTTATGCCAATCCGCAATCCGAATTCGGCAATCCGCAATCTATTCGTAACGCAGCGCCACAATAGGATCCAGCGAGGCGGCACGACGGGCCGGCCAGATACCGAAGAACAACCCCACGATCGCGCTGAAGATGAATGCAATCAGGATGGCGAGGATACTTATCGAGGTGTTCCAGTGCGCGAGCTTAGACAAGGCGATCGCGCCGAGCGTGCCGAAGAGAATGCCGATAACGCCTCCGGCGAGACACAAGACGAGCGCCTCGACGAGGAACTGGAACAGGATATTGAAGCTTGTGGCGCCCAGCGCCTTGCGCACGCCGATCTCGCGCGTCCGCTCGGTGACGGAGACGAGCATGATGTTCATGATGCCGATGCCGCCCACGAGCAAGCTCACGGCGGCAATTCCTGCGAGCAAGTACGTAAAGGTCTTCGCCGTGTCCTGAAACGTCGCCAGAATGTCCGACTGGTTGCGGATCTGAAAATCGTTTTCTCCGCCGGGGCGGATCTTGTGCTCCCGCCGCATCACGCGCTCAATCTCGATCATGGCGAGGGTCATCTGCGGGACGCTCGCCGCATCGACCGTGATGGATCGGAGACGGTCCGTCCCCATGATGCGGTAGCGCCCGGTCTGCAGGGGGATCAGGATCTGCTCGTCCGGGTTGCCGAACCCGCCCGCCGATCCCTTGGCGGACAGGACACCGATGATCTCGAACGGGATGCCACGGATCTGGATTTCCTGGCCGATCATGGCGGCGGGATTCCTGTTGAACATGTCAGGAATCGCCGAGCCAAGCACTGCGTAGCGCCGCCGTCCTTCGTCTTCCCCGGCCGTGAACATCCGCCCCGCCGTGAATGTGTAGTTCTTCACGATGGGATAGTTGGGCGTGGTGCCCACGATGCTCACGTTGCCGTTCTGGCCGCCGTACTTGATCTGCAGGTTGCGCGTCAGCTCCGGCACGACGCCCTTCACGTAGCGCGCGTCGCGCGCGAGCGCGTTTGCGTCGTCGACCGTGACGCTGACGCGCTGATCGAACATGATGGCAATGCCGCCGCGGAACGATTGCCCCGGATAGATCGAGAGGAGGGTCGGGCCGAGCGCCTGGAGACGCGCCTGGACGGCCTTCTGCGCTCCGCTGCCGAGCGCCACCATCGTGATGACCGCGCCGACGCCGATGATGATGCCCAGCATCGTCAGGAACGACCGCAGCTTGTTGGCGCGGATCGCCTGGAGCGCGACCTGGAAGATTTCGCCGAGCAGCATCCTAGGGCCTGGCCGGGGTCGCTTGCTGCCGCGGCGGCGTCGCCGGCTGCTGCTGGACGCCGGGCAAGCCGCCTCCGGTGACGCTGCGCATGCGCTGCTGCATGTCGCGCTGCGCGTTGAGCAATGACGCGCTCGGCAGGACCAGCACCGTGTCCTGCTCCGTCAGGCCGCTCACGACCTCGATGTAATCGAGATCGGTGAGGCCCGTGCGGATCTGCACGGGCGTCGGCTTGCCGTGCTTGAGCGTGAAGACGATGTAGCTCGACGGCTCGCTGGTGTTGCGGCGGAAGCCGCCACCACCGGGCCCAGCGCCGCCGCCCGCTCCGCCGAGGGCTCCCGAGGCACGCAATGCAGCGAACAGAGCGCGACCGGCGGTCTGCTCCTCATCGCTGGGCGTTTGCCCCTGCATGCGCTTGTCCATGGCGTTTTGGGCGAGTTTGACTTGAGCCGCGGTAAAGCCGGCCGGCGCAGGTATCGTACGCCCGTCCGGTAGCCTGATCACGAGCCCTCCAGCGACGCTCGCTTGAGCGTGCGCGGAGTCGCGTGACCCTGGCGTGCCTCCACCACCGAGTGACGCGCTGTCCCGGTTGACGGGCGCCTGCTGCCGCGCCGCCGCGAGCTGCTGCTGCACGTCGTCGGGATCGAGGCCCAGGACCTGCGCCGCCGACGCCACGTCGCGCTGCGTCCGCAGCGCCGCGTTGGGCACGGCGAGGACGTTGTCCCGGCGACCCACGTGAATCTCAACCTCGGTGTTCATGCCGGGCTTGAGCAGATGATTCGGATTCGGAATCCGCACCAGCACATTGAACATCGTGACGTTCTGCTGGACCGTCGCCTGCGGCTCGACTTTCAGGACGGTGCCCTCGAAGGGCCGATTCGGATACGCGTCCACGGTGATCGTGGTCAGCAAACCCGGCGACACTTTGCCGATGTCCGTCTCATCGACCAGGGCGCGGATCTGGACCGTATCGAGGTTTGCCATTTTGAACAGCACCGTGCCGCCGCCCACGTCGGTGGTCGGCGACGAAATCACGGTGCCGAGCTCCACGTTCTTGGTGATGATGGTGCCGGCGAGCGGCGCGCGCAGCTTGGTGTCGTTCATGCGGTCCCGCGCGTTCTCGAGATCCGACCGCGCGCGGATCACCGACGCGTTGGCGTTGGCGTAGTCCAGCCTGGCGCCGTCGTACTCTGTCTGCGTGATCGCCTGCGCCTTGAACAGCGTATCCGAGCGCGCCAGCTGCGCCTTGGCGTTGCTGAGCTGTGCTTGCGCGACCTCCAGGTTCGCCTGCGACTGCGCCAGGTTGTTGCGCGGGATGCGCGGATCGATCGAGGCGAGCAGCTGATCTTCTTTCACATCGTCGCCCGTCTGCACGTTCATCCCGATGATCTCGCCGGATGCCTTGGACTTCACGTCGACGGTCAGGACGGGCTCGATGGCCCCGGATGCCGACGCCGATACCACCAGATTGCGGCGCTCCACCGGAACGGCCTCGTACGACTGCGTGACCTGTTTCTTGGAACAACCCGCGAGGCCGGCGAGCAGCAATGTCGCCGCGGCGCTTACCCAAAGTTTTTTGTTCACGTCTGACCTTCCGTCCTCTCATCGCGTGCAATTTTGCCGTCGAGCAGGTGAATCTGGCGGCGCGCATGCGCCGCAATGTCATGTTCGTGCGTCACCAGCACGATGGTCTGGCCTGAGTCGTGCAGCTCCTGGAAGAGCGCCATGATCTCGTTGCCCGTCGCTGAGTCGAGGTTTCCGGTCGGCTCGTCGGCGAGCAGGATGCTCGGCTCGTTCACCAGGGCCCGCGCGACGGCGACGCGCTGCCGCTGCCCGCCGGAAAGCTCGTTGGGCCGGTGATCCATACGGTCGCCCAGCCCTACCTGTTGGAGGGAGCGAGCAGCGCGCTCGCGCCGCTCCTTGGATCCCATGCCCGCGTAAATCAGGGGCAGCTCGACGTTGTGCAGCGCATCCGCGCGCGGCAGCAGGTTGAACGTCTGGAACACGAATCCGATTTCCTTGTTGCGGATCCGCGCCAGCTCATCGTCGCTGAGATCGCTCACCTTCTGACCGTTGAGCCAGTACTCGCCGCTGGTCGGCGTGTCGAGACAGCCGATCAGATTCATCAGCGTCGACTTGCCCGATCCCGACGGTCCCATGCACGCGACGAACTCGTTCTTCTTGATCTGGATGTCCACGCCCCGCAGCGCGTGCACCACCTCCGCCCCCATCTGGTACTCGCGCGTCAGGTGGTGCGTGAGAATCACGGTGTCGGGCAGCGGTGTATCGCCCGTGCGGAACAGCATGGCCTGTGTCGATGTCATAGCGTCCGTCCCACGACCGCCTCGACCTGCGCGCGGGCGATCAGATAGTCGAAGCGAACCTGCACGAGGTTTTGTTCTGCCGTCGTGAGGGCGCTTTGCGACGTGAGGAGATCGAGAATGGTCGCCGCGCCGACGCGGTAGCGCTCGTTCTGGACCCGGAGGTCCTCCGTGGCGGCGGCCACGTTGGTCTGGGCGATGTCGATCTTTTCGTAGGCAGTGGCCAGCGCGGCAAGCTGCCGTGTGAGCTGGGCGCTGACCTGACGACGCATGTCGGCCGCCCGCGCGTCTGCCACATCCCGGGCGACGGTCGCCGCGCGTACCGACTTCTCGCGCGAGAATCCGTTGAACAGCGTCCAGCTGACACTGAACCGCACGCTCCAGCCGCTGAGGTAGTTGTCCGTCGAGTTCCAGGGCGCCTCGGACCCGGTGTAGGAGCTGCCGACCGAAGCGGTCAGGCTCGGCCAGTACTGGGCGCGACTCACGCCCACCTGGGCTCCGGCCGCCCGTGCCTGCGCATCCGCCTGCTGCACCTGCGGCGCATTGTCCATGAGGGACTGGCGGAGCGCGGTGGTGTCGGGAAAGGCGGGCAGCGCGGTGTCCGGCACCGCCCGGACGGGTCCGTCGACGCCGATCTGCTGGCCCAGATTCGCCTGCGCAGTCGCGAGATTTGCTTGCGCCTGGAGCAGCGCGATGCGCGCGTTCCCGTAATCAACGAGCGAGCGGAGGGAGTCGGACCGCGTCGCGGAGCCGGCGTGGAGCTTGTCGATCGAGATTCGAAGCTGCTGCTGCGCCCGCGCGACTTGTGATTCGGCAACCCGAACCAGATCGCTCGTCGCCAGGGCGTTGTAGAATGCCTGCTTGGTTTGCAGCGTGACCTGGAAAAGCTGATTGCTGACGCCGGCTGCGGCCGCGTTCTGCGTCGCGTGCGAGGAGCGGACATCCGCGAGGCGCCGAAAACCATCGAACAGCTCGATATTCGCCGACAGGCCACCGTTGAACGACGTGCTCGCCGGCGCGGTGACGATCTGACCGGTAGTCGAGTTGAAGCGCGTTCCGCCATTACGCTGCGACGAGCCATTCGTCGAGAGCGTCGGCAGGTAAGAGCCAATGCTCGCTCGCATCGACGCACCGGCGTTGCTCTGGTCGCCGCGCGCCTGTACCATCGCCGGCTGCACCTGCAGTGCGCGCCGCACGGCCTCCTGGAGCGTGACCTCGGCGACCTGCTGCGCCGCAGCGGGCGCGGCGAGCAGCGTGCCAAGCAGAGTACCCACCACCAAACCCCGCCACATTAGTGGTCCCCCCCAGCTTTCCCTTTGGTGGAGTCTTCCCGCTCCTTACGGTGATGCTCAGCCTGCTCGATCAGTTGCTGGTGACGTGCCCGCTGCTCGGGCGTGAGCTGGGCATCGATCTCCGTACGCATGCGCGCTTTGATGGAATCGAACCGCGGCCGGACCCTGGCCCACAGCGAATCGGTCTCGGGACGGTGCCGTGCGATGATCGCGCGTACGGAGTCCCGCTGCGCGGAGCTCAGATCCAGCTCCCGGCTCAGATATTTGACGAGGGCATCGGGCCCCCCCCCCCGCCGCGGGCCACGGTCGTCGCGCTGCGCAGCCTCGCGACCACCCCAGCCGGCCAGCCCGCCCGCCACGAACACCGCGGCCAGCAGGCCGACGGCGGCGAGTTTCGATCTATTCAACATGAGTTCTCTTTCCTCTTTCTAGCGTTGCTCGACAAGAGACGTAAACACCACGCTCGCATCCGGCGGATCCTGCGCGGTCACGAGCGCCGCCAACCCCGGTCCTTCGACCGGCGCCATCGCGGCGTCGATCGTCGCGGACATCGGGCTGGGCGTCAGAATGCTCCGCCCGAACAGGAATCCGACGATCAGCGCGGCGGCCGCGGCGGCGATGCCCGGCCGGAACCACGACGCCAGCACGTCGAGCGTCGGGATCGTCGCGCGATCCAGGGCGCGCTCGTACTGCGCCATGACGCGCGCGACAAACGCGGCGCTATCGTCCTTCGGCGCGAGCGCCGCGCGCAGCGCGGCACCCAGCTCCGCATCCGGACGATGGTCGAACGACGGCGACTCGTTCATCTGACTTGCTCCTTCCAGTCGGCCAACAGCGTGCGTAGACGGCGACGCGCGTGAAACACTTCAGATCGCACGGTGCCCTCCGGAATTCCGAGAATTCCGGCGATTTCAGCGTGCGAGTACCCTTCGACATCGAATAACACCACCGCGGTGCGGCGCCGCTCGGGCAGCTCGCTCAGAGCGGTCCGCAACCGGTCGCCCAGCTCGCTGCGCACCGCGTCGGCATCGGGCCGCGGACCTCCACCCACCAGCGCTGTGTCGAGCGGCTCGGATCGCCGCACGTTGCGGCGGCGACGCCGGTCCGTGGCGGCATTGGCCACGATGCGCATCAGCCAGGGGCCGAACGGCCGTCTTGCATCATACTGCGCGAGCTTGACCAGTGCCGAGAGAAAGCCATCCTGTGCAGCGTCATCCGCATCGTCGGGATCGCCCAAAACCGCCCGGGCCACTCGCCGCGCCTGCGCGGCATAGCGATCGACCAGCACGCCAAACGCATCTCGATCGCCAGCCAGCGCCTGAGCGACTAAGTCCTTGTCCTCTGCGCTGTTTCCCATACGCGCAGGGCTGGCAGGAGGTTGAGGGGGAGGGGGAAAATCAGGCAACATCGCTCTCCCGGCGGTGCCGGCGCCGGGCGAGGGCAAACCCGGCGAGCGAGAACGACGTCGCCAGCGCCAAGACGGCGAGGACGGCGCTCGTGACAATCGGCAATAGAATCAGCAATGCCCCGATCAAGAGAAAGGCCGCCGCCGCCGCACCCGCCAACATGCGGCGGGCGCCGCCGGCCACCTGGATCAACGCGACGACAGCGACAGCCCGGCGCTCACGGAGGGAGCGTTTGTGCTGCGGAACTGGAGGCGCCGACGGCTCGACCGCG
>DASYRZ010000211.1:0-73190 GCA_036003865.1 Gemmatimonadales bacterium
GCTCGTACGAAGTCTTCCTACGGTTTAGTAACCATGTGCATCGGTGTCGGCCAGGGCATCGCGATGATTGTGGAGCGCGTCTGATGGCGGCGTACGAGCGGGTCCTCGTCGAAATCGACGATCATATCGGGACCGTCACGCTCAATCGGCCTGAGAAGGCCAACGCCTTCGACCCCGACATGTGCGAGGACCTGCTGGAGGCGTTGCGGATGCTCGCGGCCGCCGATCAGGTCCGCGTCATCGTGATCACGGGTGCGGGCCGCGCCTTTTGCGCCGGCGCCGACCTCGGCGTGCTGGGCACGCAGGGCGAGCAGCTGGTCAAGGCGGGCAAAGACATTGCGCTGACCATTCGCAACGCTCCCAAGCCGGTGCTGGCAGCGGTCCACGGCGCGGCTGCCGGCGGCGGAGCCAACCTCGCGCTCGCGTGTGATTACCGGCTGGCGTCGGATCAAGCATCGATCGGACAGGTATTTCACAAGCTGGGACTGGGGCCCGACTGGGGCGGGAGCTACTTCCTGCCGCGCCTCACCAGCATCTCGAAAGCGCTGGAGCTGGTGTGGAGCGCACGGATGGTGGCGGCGGCTGAAGCAGCGCAGCTGGGACTGTTCGATCGTGTCGTGCCGCATGACTCGCTCGCGGCGGAAGCCAAAGGCCTCGCGGAACGCTGGGCCGGGATGGCCCCACTGGCGGTGCGCAAGGCGAAAGCGGCGCTATACCGCTCGCTGCACAGCACGCTCCCGGAAATGCTCGACATCGAAATCGCCGATCAGGAAGCGTTGTTCGCAACCCCCGAAGCACGCCAACTCATAAGGAATCGCTGAATGGTCCGCAAACTCCACAACTTCGACGACTGGATCGACTACTTCAAATACTGGCAGGACTCGATCGGCCTGCCGCAGGGCGATCTTCGCAAGTATGGGTTCGAAGCGAAGTTCGGCGATCCCGAAGTGCCCTACATCGAGTTCGGGCATTACAAAGGCCAGCGCAAATGGCCGACGGTCATGCACATCCCCGATCAGCGCATCCGCGACGCACTGCTCAACCTGATCGTCTACCAGGGGGACACCGAATTCGCGTCCGTGGAGCAGCAGCGCAACCTGCTGCACCACGCGCCCTCGGCCTACGACCTCCTGTCGCTGCAGCGCGTGATGACCGAAGAGATGCGGCACGGCTGGCAGATGTCCTACCTGCTCTGCTCGCACTTCGGCGACGAAGGCAAGCGCGAAGCCGCGAAGCTGCTCGAGCGCCGCGCCGACGAAGGCGAGCGGCTGCTCGGCTCCTTCAACGAGATTGTCGACAACTGGCTCGACTTCTTCACGTACACCCAGTTCATCGACCGCGACGGCAAGTTCCAGCTGAAGATGTTGTCGGTCTCCGCCTTCGACCCCCTTTCGCGTTCCATGGGGCCAATGCTGAAGGAAGAGTCCTATCATCTCGGGACTGGCAACAATGGACTGCTTCGGATCGTGAAGGCGGGCAAGATGCCACCGGAAGTGATCCAGCGCTTCTTCTATAAGTGGATCCCGACCGCGTTCGACCTGTTCGGCACCGACAACTCGTCCTCGGCCCACTGGGCATACGTGTGGGGTCTCAAAGGCCGCTACGACGAACGGGAAGTCGGCAACGGCGTCGAACCCGACAAGAGCAAGCTCAACGAGCTGGCGCGCGGGCTGTATCGCCAGGAGATCGTGAAGCTCGTGGAGCGGCTCAACATGTTCATTCCGGAGCGCGAGCGGCAGCTCAAGGTCCCCGACCTCAAGTTCAACCGGCGGATCGGGATGTACGCGCACCAGAAGTTCACGGTCGACGGGCAGCCGCTCGACGACGCGAAGTATCCGGCGTATCTCGAGTCGGTGCTGCCGCGTCCCGAAGACATCGCGATCGTACACGACATCGAAAAAGAGCCGGACTGGATCGAGCCGAAGAAAGCGGACAGCCTGCAGCAGTGAAGCCCCCGAAGCCCCCGAAGCTCCCCCCTCTGGTCATTGCCCACCGGGGCGCTTCCAGCATCGCGCTCGAGAACTCCCTGGCTGCGTTCCGCGCGGCGTCGGGCCAGGGAGCCGACGGCGTGGAGCTCGACGTCCACGCCACGCTGGACGGCGAGATCGTGGTGCATCACGACCCGTCGGTGCTCGGCCTCCCGATCGCGCAGGCGCGGTGGCGTGACCTCGCCGCGGTGCCGCTCGCCAACGGCGAGCCCATTCCGACGTTGGCGCAGGCGCTGGATGCGCTCGGCACGCTCAAGGTCTTCGTCGAGGTGAAGGTGCTCGATCCCAGGTGGGACGATCGGCTGCTCGCGACACTCGGTAGCGGGCCCAACCCGAGCGGGTACGCCGTGCACAGTTTCGCGTTTCACGTGGTTCGGCGGCTGGGCGAGAAGCGGCCATCTCTGCCGCGCGGCGTGCTGTCCGAAGTGCCGACCAAGAATCCCCGCCAGACACTTGCCGATGCGTCGGCCCAGACGCTGTGGCAGGAGCGCACGACCCTGGATGAAGCTCTGGTGCAAACCGTGCACGGGCTCGGCGCGAGCGTCATCGTCTGGACCGTCGACAATCCGAGTGACATGGAACGCCTGGTGCGCTGGCGTGTCGATGGCATCTGCACGAACCATCCAGAGCGAGCCCGCCCGATCGTAGACGCGTCCCGAGCCGCATGAAGGCGACGCGGGTCGCAGTCATCGGCGCCGGAACGATGGGCCACGGCATTGCGTACGTCGCGGCGTTGGCGAGATGCGATGTACGGCTCACCGATGCTCGGGCCGACGCGCTGCCCCAGGCGTTGGACAAGATCGAAGCCCTGCTTGTGGGCGGCCTCAAACGAGGAAAGCTGACCGCGGACGATCACGCCGCAGTGCGCAAGCGAATTCGCGCGGAGCCGGAGATTCGCGCCGCAGTGAGCGATGCCGACATCGTGATCGAAGCGGTGGTGGAGGACCTCGCGATCAAGCAGCGATTGTTCGCGGAGGTCGAGCGGGTGGCGCCGAGAGGGGCGTTGCTCGCGTCGAACACGTCATCGCTGTCGATCGCGCAAATCGCGTCCGGGCTGAGGCAGCCCGAGCGGCTCGTCGGGATGCATTTCTTCAATCCCGTGCACATCATGAAGCTCGTCGAGGTCGTCACGCATTGGCCGGGCAGCCGTCCCGCCGCCGAGCGCGCCGCCGATTTCGCGCGCCAGCTCGGCAAAGAGCCGATCGTGGTGCGCGATTCGCCCGGTTTCGCGTCGAGCCGGCTCGGTGTCGTCCTCGGCCTCGAAGCGATGCGTATGCTCGAGCAGGAGGTCGCTACGCCCTCGGACATCGATAAGGCGATGGAGCTGGGCTACAACCATCCGATAGGGCCGCTCAAGCTCAGCGATCTCGTCGGCCTCGATGTGCGCCTCGCGATCGCCGAGTACCTCCATAAGACGCTCGGCAAGCCGCAGTATGAGCCGCCGAAGATTCTGAAGGAAAAGGTGAAAAAAGGAGAGTTGGGGAAGAAAACGGGAAAGGGGTTCTACACCTGGAGCGATTGAGCAGGATCACCGACGTCCACATCCACATCCAGCCGTGGCGCGACCTCAAACCCAAAGTCCAGGAGGCAATGCGCAAGGGGAAGGAAGACCATTGGAACTTCCTGATCGCCGTCATGGACGACCCGCGCGCGCTGCTCGAGGTCATGGACAAATCGGGCGTCTGGCGCGTCGGTCTCGTCAATTATCCGAGCCCCGACATCATGGGGTTCGACGACTCGACGAACACGTTCGCGGCGAAATACGCACGCGCGAACCCCGAACGGCTGATTGCCTACGGCGGCGTCCATGCCCGCTTCACGAAGGACCCCGCCGGCGACGTGGATCGCCTGATCGATCTCGGCATCCGGCTCATGAAGATCCACCCGCCGCACCAGGCGTTTCCCGCCAACGCGTACACGAATGGCCTGACGGCGCTCGGCAAGATCTACCGGCGCTGCGAGGAGCGTGGCCTGCCGGTGATGATCCACACCGGCACCTCGATTTTTCCCGGAGCCCGGTCGAAGTACGGCAACCCGATGGAAATGGACGACGTCGCGATCGACTTCCCTGACTTACCGCTCGTGATGGCGCACGGCGGGCGGCCGCTGTACATGGAAGAAGCCTTTTTCATCCTGAGACGTCATGGGAAAGTCAGGCTCGACGTGTCAGGCATTCCGCCCTCCAAATTGCTGGAGTACTTTCCCCGCCTGACGGAGATCGGAAACCGGGTGCTCTGGGGCACCGACTGGCCCAGCCCCGGTGTGAAGGACCTCCGCCAAAACATCGATCAATTCCTGGCCCTGCCGCTCACGCACGAGCAGCAACAGGCTATCCTCGAAACCAACGCGCTGGCGCTCTTTCCTATGGAGCCTCGGACCCATGCGTAGCTTGCTCGTCCTGCTGGCGATGCTTCCTGCAACGGTGGCCGGTCAGGCCAGGGCCGCGGGGCCCGCGGGCGCCGGGCAAGCAGGACGGATCGACTTTGAACAGTTCACGCTCCCCAACGGCCTGCACATCGTTTACTCCGAGGACCACTCGACCCCGATCGTGTCGGTCGACGTGTGGTACGAGGTCGGCTCGCGCAACGAACGGCCCGGCCGCTCCGGGTTCGCGCATCTCTTCGAGCACATGATGTTCGAGGGGTCGGCCCACGTGAAGAAATCGGAGCACGGCCAGCTGATCGAGCGCGCCGGCGGGAACTACAACGGCAGCACCGCCGAGGACCGCACGAACTACTGGCAGACCGTCCCCTCGAACCGGCTCAACCTCGCGCTGTGGCTCGAAGCCGATCGCATGCGGTCGCTCGCGATCACGGAGGAGAACTTCGAGAATCAGCGGCAGGCCGTCAAAGAAGAACGGCGGCTGCGCGTCGATAACCAGCCGTACGCCGCGGCGTTCTCCGACGGACTGACCTGGCCCTTCGACAGCACGTCCTGTTTCCCCTACGCGCACACCGTCATCGGATCGATGGCCGATCTCGACGCGGCGAAAGTCCCCGACGTGCAGGCGTTCTTCGACACGTACTACGCGCCCAACAACGCCGTGCTGGTGGTGGTGGGCGACTTCAACCCGGCGGAGCTGCGCCGTCTCGTCAATCAGTATTTCGGCGGCGTGCCGAGTTATGCGGCCCCGGAAGCGCCGCGGTGCGACGCGACCGCCGGCGCCGGGAAGGGTCCGGTGCGTCGCGAGGTCCACGATGCACAGGCGAACCTCGATCTCGTGATGCGCTTGTATCGGATCCCGGAGCATCGCCACGCCGACACGCCAGCCCTCGAGATCCTCAACATCATCCTCGGGCAGGGTGAGAGCTCGCGTCTCAACGTGGCCGTCGTCCGCCACGACAAGGCGGCGGTCGCGTCCGGCTCGATCCTCAACCCGTTCGGCTCGCGCAACGGTCCGGGCGTCTGGGCCGCGTACGGCATCGTCAACCAGGGCGTGTCCGCCGACCGGCTGGACAGTCTCCTCGGCGTGCAGCTGGACAGCATCCGCGCCAACGGCATCACCCCGGAGGAGCTCGACAAGGCCAAGAACGCGCTGCGTGCCGGGTTCATCGCGAATCGGGAGACGACGTTGGGGAAAGCCGAAGAGCTGCATCACTACCGCACCTTCCACAACTCGATCGATGAGATCAACACCGATCTCGAGCGCTTGTTGGCGGTGACGAGCGATGACGTGAAGCGCGTCGCCGGCCTGTATCTCGCCCCCGGCAATCTGACGCTGCTCATCGTGCGCGCGGGCGCGGCTCCGACGTCGGGAGGCTCGCAATGAAGCTCGCTCGCGCGGTCGCCGTGCTGCTGCTGTGGCCGGCCTTGGGTGCCGCCCAGGAGACGTTCCCTGCCCGTCCGCCGGCCCCGGAACGCCTCCGTCCGGTGCGTTTCCCCCCGTTTCAGGAGGTCGCGCTCCCCAACGGAATGACTTTGCTGCTGGTCGAGAACCACGAACAGCCGACGTTGTCGCTCAGCCTGAGCTTCCGGGCCGGCAGCATCTACGATCCTGCCGGGAAGGAAGGTGTGGCGGCATTCGTGTCCGAGCTGCTGACGAAGGGCACGCCCACGCGCACCGCCGAGCAAATCGCGGCGGCGATCGAAGGAGTCGGCGGGAGCATCGGCGCGAGCGCCGGCGATGATTTCCTCACCGTCTCGACCGATGGCTTGAGCGATCATGCCGACTTGGCGTTCGCCCTGCTCGGCGATGTGACGCGGCGGCCGACCTTCCCCGACCAGGAACTCGAGCTGGCGCGCACGCGGTTCCTGTCGTCGCTCGACGTGGAGCTGTCGCAGGCCGGCAACGTGGCGGCGCGCGCCTTCCAGAAAGAGATCTTCGGGCGCAATCCCTACGGCCGCAACACGAGCGCGGCCTCCTACAAGGCGATTACGCGCGACGATGTCGTGTCATTCGCGAACCGACGCTTGCGTCCGAGCGGTGCGCTGCTCGTCGTGGCCGGCGACATCACGCTCGAGCGCGCCCGGGCACTCGCGCTGCAAGCGTTCGGGACGTGGCGCGGCGCCGCACCGCCCACCCCCGCCTTCCCTGGCGCGCCCACCAAGCGCGGCACCGACATCCTGCTCGTCAACCGGCCGGGCTCGGTGCAGGCGAACATCGTGATCGGCAACACGACCTTCCAGCCGACGGACACGACGTACTACCCGGCACGGATCGCGATGCAGGTGCTGGGCGGCGGCTCGGATTCGCGCCTCTTCATCATTCTGCGTGAGCAGAAGAGCTGGACCTACGGATCCTATGCCGGCCTGCGCCGCAACCGCGGGCTCGGCTACTGGCAGGCGACGTTCGAAGGCCGAACGGAAGTGACCGACAGCGCGCTCACGGAGCTGTTGCACCAGATCGACCGCATCCGCACCGAGGCGATTCCCGACACGGAGCTCAATGCCGCGAAGGGATTCCTGGTCGGCTCGTTCCCATTGACGATCGAGACGCCGCGGCAGATCGCGCAGGTCGTCTCGACCGCCCGGCTGCTCGGGCTCGGCTCGGACTACGTGCAGCGCTACCGCGACCGGCTGGCGCGGGTGAGTGCGCTGCGCGCGCGCGCAGCGGCGCAGCGCGTGATCCACCGCGACGGTCTCACCCTCGTCGTGGTCGGTGATGCGAAGCTGCTGTACGACAAGCTCAAAAGCATCGCGCCGGTGCGGCTGGTGGATGTCGAAGGCAAGTCGCTGGACCCCGCCGACCTCAATCCCACGGGTGGTCCCGTCGCGTTCGACAAGAGCCAGCTCGTCGCGCGCAGCGACAGCCTCCAGGCCATCGTCCAGGGCAGCGTGTACGGCGCCGAGATCAAGAACGTCGACGTCGCGGGCGACTCCATTGTCTTTACGGAATCGGTCGTAATCCCCGTGGCGGGCCTGCAGCAGCGCTCGACCATTGTTTTGAACAGCGACCTCACGATGCGCCGCACCGATCAATCGGGGTCGTTTCAGAATCAGCAAGTCACGACGCACCTCGACTACACCGCCGGGCGGGTCAAGGGAACGGCGATGACACCGCAGCCTGGGGCGGCGGCACCGAAGACGCTGGCGGTGGACACGACCATTGCGGCCGGCACGATCGATGACAACGCGTTGTCCTTCTTGCTCCCCGCGCTGCCGCTCGAGGTGGGCAAGACGTTCAACCTGAACGTCTTCTCGTCCCGGGAAGGCACGACAAAAGTGCTCAGCGTGAAGGTGGCGGCCCTCGAGGATGTGGTGGTGGCGGCCGGCAAGTTCCCGGCTTATCGCCTCGAGCTGTCGGGTATGCAGTTGCCGGTCGTTATGCACGTCACGCAACAGGCACCGCGACACGTCGTGCGCATCGCGCCGACGGGCGCGCCGATCGTGTTCGAACTCGCGAAATAGGGAGGAACTGAAATGCGGCGGTCGGGTGGTCAAACTGAAAAAGCGGCGGTCAAACTGACAAGGCGGCGGTCGGCCGCGCTGGTGCTTGCGGTCCTCCTCGTCGCCGGCTGCGCGTCGGCTGGGGCCCGAACCACGGCGGCGACTCCGGCGCCCCCGCCGGCGCCGTCGGGCGCCGCTGCCCCCGCCGCGGCGACCCAGGATACAGTGGGACTCGGACCGCAGTATCCATCGACGTACCAACGGCATCTCAATCCGCCAGTCCTGATCCGGAACGCGACGATCATGACGGCGGCCGGCCAGGAGATTCAGGGCGGCTCGATTTTGCTGCGCGACGGCCGGATCGTGGCGGTCGGCACGACGATCGATGCGCCCAGCGACGCGACCGTGGTGGACGGCACCGGCAAGTGGGTGACGCCGGGAGTGATCGACACGCACTCGCACCTCGGCGTGTATGCCGCTCCGGGGACGTTCGCGGAATCGGACGGCAATGAAGCGACACGGCCTGTCACGGCGGAGGTCTGGGCGGAGCACTCGTTCTGGCCGCAGGATCCGCAGATCCCGCTCGCGATCGCGGGCGGCGTGACGACGATTCAGGCCCTGCCCGGTTCGGCGAACCTCATCGGGGGGCGCAGCGCGATCCTGAAGCTCGTCCCGGCGCGGTCGGTGCAGGACATGAAGTTTCCCGGTGCGCACTACGGTTTGAAGATGGCGTGCGGCGAGAACCCCAAGCGCGTATACGGCCAGCGCGGCGGGCCGTCGACCCGCATGGGCAACATGGCGGGTTATCGCGAGGCGTTCATCGCGGCCCAGAACTATCGCCGGCGCTGGGACAAGTGGAACAAGGATCATCAGGGCGATCCGCCGGAGCGCAATCTGCGCAACGAAACGCTCGCCGAGGTGCTGCGGGGCAACATCTTCGTGCAGAACCATTGCTACCGCGCGGACGAGATGATGCAGATGCTCGATCTGGCACACGAATTCGGCTTCAAGATCCGCTCGTTCCATCACGCGGTGGAGGCGTACAAGATCGCGGATGTGCTCGCGCGCGAAGGGACCGCGGCATCGATCTGGTCGGACTGGTGGGGCTTCAAGGAAGAAGCGATGGACGGCATCTACGAGAACGCCGCCCTGCTGCAGCAGGCGGGCGCGCGGGTGGTGATCCACTCGGACGACCCGGGCGGCATTCAGCGGCTGAATCAGGAGGCGGCGAAGGCGATGTATCACGGCCGGCGCGCCGGGATCGCCGTGACACGCGATCAGGTGGTGCGGTGGTTCACCGCGAACCCGGCGTGGGCTCTCGGCATCGACTCGCTGGTCGGCACGCTCGAGCCGGGGAAGATGGCCGACGTGGTCCTCTGGTCCGCGGATCCGCTGTCGGTCTACGCCCAGGCGCTCCAGGTTTACAATGACGGCTGGCTGGTCTACGACCGCAACGATCCCGCGCATCAACCGAAGACCGATTTCATGCTCGGCCACGGAGCTGGGAGGCAACAGTGATCGCCTTCCTGCTGGCCCAGACCATCGCGATCACCGGGGGGACGGTCTATCCGGTGTCCGGTCCGAAGCTCGTGAACGCGACGGTACTGATCCGTGACGGTCGAATCGCGGCGGTGGGGACCAACGTGCCCGTGCCGGCGGGCGCCACGCGGATCGACGCCGCGGGCAAATGGGTGACGCCCGGCTTCATCGACGGCGCCGGCCAGATGGGACTCCGCGAGATCGGCGCGGTGCAGAACACGAACGAAGCGACGCTGCGCGGCAACGAGGTCGCGGCGTCGTTCAATGTCCTGGAAGGGATCAACCCCGCGTCGACGCTGATTGCGGTCAATCGCATGGAAGGGATCACCACGACGCTCGCCGTGCCCAACGGCAGCTTGATCTGGGGTCAGGCGGTGCTGATCGATCTCGACGGCGCGACGATCGAGGCGATGCGGGTGAAGTCGCCCGCGGCCATGGTCGCCGACTTGAGTGAAGGCTCCAAGGACGCGGGCGGCGGATCGCGGGCCGGTGTGGCGCAGCGGCTGCGGCGCGTGCTGAACGACGCGCGCGAGTACGCGACGCGGCGCGCCGATTACCGGCGCCGCCAGATCCAGGATCTGAGCGCCAGCGCCGCCGATCTCGAGGCGCTCCAGCCGGTGCTACGCGGTGAGCTGCCGCTGCTCGTGGTCGCCAACCGCCGCAGCGACATCGAAACGGCGCTCCGGATCGCGCGCGAGTACAAGCTGCGCCTGATTCTCGCCGGCGTGGCGGAAGGCTGGATGATTCCGGACGAGATCGCGGCCGCGGGCGTGCCGGTGCTGGTCGAGCCGCTCGACAACATCCCGAGCTACGATGCGCTCGGCATCCGATACGAGAATGCGGCGCTGCTCGCGAAAGGTGGCGCGAAGGTCGCGCTGATGGAGACCGCCACCGAGAATAGTCGCGATCTGCGCCAGCAGGCCGGCAATGCCGTTGCGAATGGCATGAGCTGGGACCAGGCGCTGCGGGCCGTGACGCTCACGCCGGCGGAGGTGTTTGGGGTGGCGGATCGGTACGGCTCACTCGAAGTCGGGAAGGTCGCCAATGTGGTCGTCTGGAGCGGCGACCCGTTCGAGTTTGCGACGGGCGTGGAGCACGTGTTGATTCGTGGCCGGGACATTCCGCTGCGGAGCCGGCAGACGGAGTTGCTGGAGAGATATCGGAAGTTGCCGCCGAAATACTAGGGCGGTAGGAGGCGGTAGGTGGCGGTAGGAGGCGGTAGGGGGCGGTAACTACGCTCCCTACCGTTTCCGTTTTTGGACTGCCTTATAGAGCTTCCATGTCAAGAACCCGGCTCTCCGTCGTAACTCGTCCAACTTCCTGTAAGATTCATCATCCAAGAGGCCGACCCTCTTGCAGAATCGCAGTGTGTAAGCCACTTCGGAGAGTGATCCGATCGCGATGTTGAGGAATCGGCAGAACTCATTCGCCCCTGGTCTTGCCGAGCCCTCGGCGATGTTAACGGGAGCCGAAAACGCGGCCCGCCGCAACTGCGATGTGAGTCCATATAGCTCGTACTTCGGAAAGGACCGTGTCACCTCATAGACCTCGACAGCGAGCTCATCACAGAGCTTCCACGCCTCAAAGCGTTCATAGGGCATCATGCCCGCAAGATTTGTCAGAACGAAAGAGGTGCGTAATCGGAATAGGACGTAACGGAAACAAAAAAAGGCGGTCGGGTTCGCCCCATACCGCCTCCTACCGCCCCTTTTTCCGCCCCCTACTCTTTCAGCGCCGTGACCAAACCAGAATCGCTCCGCAAGGACTCAGATAACCTGAGTATTGAACGGGCACGCCCTCCGGTCCGGGATATACCTCAAGCGCTTCGATATTGAATGGGTTGACGAGGTCATCGAGACTTAGTCCACTGCCACCCGTGCCGCCGGGCTGCAGCAGGACACCATCGAGAACGACGCTGGGGTTGCATTTTCCGCGAAAGAACATCGTGTTCGCAGCTCGCATCGTGACCGCACAACGCCGAGCGCCCGTGCAGTTGACCCGCACTCCCGACATTCCTTTGAGTAGGTCGGACAAGATGAGGGGATCCCGCTTGTCGATCTCGTCGCGGGTCAAGAAGTGTCCGAATCCCTCGTGTCTGCGTTGGTAGAACCCGGCGTCCACCAAGTATGTCAATCGTCTCTCGATTTCCCGGGCGACTACTATGATGGTGTCGAGGGTTATCGGGTTCGAGGGCAAACTCAGCGCTACGCGGGCGGTGAACGCGGAACTGAAAAGAAATGGTTTGCTGAGGCTGATCGGATAGCCAATCCTGCTGATCAGCAGGCGATATTCGCCGAGATGCGGGATGCGGAAGGTGAATTGCCCGTCCGGACTTGTGACGACCGTCTTTAAGGTCGTGCCTGCGGAATCGAGGAGAAGGATGTGCGCACCGACTATGGGCTGTCCGGTGGCGCTGTCCACCACCGTCCCGGCGAGGACCTGCGCTTGAGCAGCATGCGCGAGCAATCCGAGCGTCAGCACGCAAACGGAGAGTCGCATCCCCATAGAGTACCAACAAAAAAGCGGCAGGGTCCGAAACCCTACCGCCTCCTACCGCCCCTTTACCGCCCCCTACTAGTTTTTAATCGCCGCCGCCGCTTTCACAGCCGCCGGATACACGCTCACCTGCATGCGCTTCTTATTCTTGTGCTCGAACTTCACTTGCCCATCGATAACTGTGAACAGTGAGTCGTCGGAGGCCCGGCGTACGTTCCTCCCAGGATGAAACTTCGTCCCGCGCTGGCGCACGATGATGCTGCCCGCGGTCACGAATTCTCCACCGAACCGCTTCACGCCGAGGTATTTCGGATTCGAGTCGCGCCCGTTGCGCGAGGAGCCGACGCCCTTCTTATGAGCCATGCGATCCTCAGCCGACCTTCACGTCGGCGATCTTGATTTCGGTGAAGTCCTGCCGATGCCCACCGTGGCGGCGATAACCGGTGCGGCGCGCAAACCGGAAGATCCGAATCTTCTTGTCCTTGCCGTGCCGCACGACCTCGGCGGTGACCTTGGCGCCCTTGATGTGTGGCTTGCCGCTCTGCACTTCCTTCCCGTCGCTCGCGATCAGCACGTGGTCGAACGAGACTTCGTCCCCCGGCTTCGCATCGAGCAGCGGGACCTTGATCGTGACTCCCGGCTCGGCGCGGAACTGCCTGCCACCCGTCGTGAATATGGCGTAACTCATAGGGGCGGAACTCTAATTGGGATGCGGACTTTGGTCAAGCCAATCGGGCGGTCAAGAGGCAACTGCGGCGGTCAACAATCAGATGCGGCGGTCGGGCGGTCGTTGACCGCCGCTGTTGTCGTTTGACCGTCCGACCGCCGCTTTGCAGTTTGACCGCCCTGGATTAGGCCACCGCATACTGCTCCGTGACGTCCCTTCCAGCCGGTCTCGCCATCATTCGGAATTCATCAAGCCGCATCATTGGATCGTCTCGAACCTCCAGATCCAAGCCGGTCTGTTTTTCCAGCTGGCGCAAGAAGTTAGGCTCCTGCTCCACGAGATAGAGCGCCACCTCGGGATGCAGCCGCACCGAGAGCTGCCGTTCCTTATGATCGGCGCCCGCGCGCTTGAGCGAGCGCTCCATGCGCCGCACTACCACCTCGGGCCGGAAGACACGCCCCGTCCCCGTACAGGTCGGACACTCGGTGGTCATGGACTGCCACAGCGACGGTCGGACACGCTGCCGCGTCATCTCGATCAGCCCCAGCTCGGACACGGCAAAGGCGCGGGTACGTGCCCGGTCGCGACCGAGGTGGGTGCGCAGCTCCTGCAGCACCTTGTCGCGGTTGGTTCGCGTCTCCATGTCGATGAAGTCGACGACGATGATCCCACCGATATCGCGGAGCCGGATTTGACGCGCCACCTCACGCGCCGCCTCGAGGTTGGTGCGCAGAATCGTGCTCTCGGGGTCCCGCTTCCCGGTGTAGCGCCCCGTGTTGACGTCGATCGAGATCAGTGCCTCGGTCGGCTGGATGATTAGGTAGCCGCCGGTCGGCAGGTCGACGCGCTGCTTGAAGAGGTTGCGGATCTCCGCCTCGACGTCGTAGGCATCAAACAGCGGAGTCTCGTCGTGATACATCTTGACCCGCGGTAGGAGCTCCGGGTCGATCTGCTTCAAGTATTGCTCGACCTCGTTGTACAGCAGCTTGGAATCGACCAGGAGCAGGTCGACTTTGTCGGACAGCAAGTCGCGGACGATGCCCCGCGTCAGGCTCGTCTCGCGCTGCAGCAACGCCGGCGCTCGGCCGGACGCCTGCTTCCGCTTGATCTTCTTCCACAGCCCGAGGAGGTGCTCGATCTCCCGCTTGCAACTCGCTTCGGTCAGGTCGTCGGCGACAGTGCGGATGATCCAGCCGCCCGAGTCGGCGGGGACGAGCTTGGTGACCATCTCGCGCAGCTTGGC
Source organism: Gemmatimonadales bacterium (assembly GCA_036003865.1). GTDB lineage: Bacteria > Gemmatimonadota > Gemmatimonadetes > Gemmatimonadales > GWC2-71-9 > 20CM-2-65-7. The sequence goes on from DASYRZ010000211.1 coordinate 13,760, forward strand.
GCGCTGATCGCGGGCTTCGATCTTGCGCGAGACGCCGACCTTTGAGGCGAAGGGCATGTAGACGAGGAATCGGCCGGCGAGCGAGACCTGCGCGGTGACGCGCGGTCCCTTGGTACCGATGGCTTCTTTGATAACCTGGACGAGCTTGGTTTGGCCGCGCTTCAACTCGTCGGCGATGTTGGGCGCCGGGCGCCGACGGGAGCGATCTCTTGGAGGCCCGCGCCGTTTGGCGGTTGTCTGGCCACCACCGTCACCACTTCCGTTCCCGTTCCCGTTCTCTTCGTCCGCGTCGTCGGGCTCACGGTCCTCGGGGTCTTCGTCCTCTTCGGCTTCGATTAGATCGGAGGCGTGGAGAAAGGCACTCTTTTCGGCACCGATGTCGACGAATGCCGCCTGGATGCCTGGCAGCACAGCCTCGACCTTGCCGACATAGATGTCGCCGACCGAGCGGCGGGAGTCGGGACGATCGACCAGGAGCTCAACAAGACGGTCGTCCTCGAGAATGGCCACGCGGGTCTCCCGCGGGCTTCCAGAGATCAATATTTCGCGCTTCAAAGCAGTTACCCTCGCGTCCCGGCGGGAAGCAGCCGCCCCCCGGGAGCCTGTGGTTTTCCCAGCAATAGTCCAACTCGCCCGGCCGATTTGGCCTGGGCAAAGAGATGAGTCGATTGGAGAGGCGGCTGAGAGACGCCAAGGACCAATTCATGCGGGTAAAGCTAGGATAATCGGGAACTTAGGTCAATCTATCAGACCGCCGAGCAGCTGCCGGGCGATCACGATCCGCTGAATTTCGCTCGTTCCCTCGCCGATCTCGCAGATCTTGGCATCGCGCATCATCCGCTCGACCGGATACTCGGTGGTATAGCCGTAGCCGCCGTGGAGCTGGACGGCCTTGGTCGTGGCTCGCATGCAGAGCTCGGAGGCGTACAGCTTGGCCATGGCCGCCTCCTTCTTGAATGGGACCCCCCGCTGCTTGAGCCACGCGGCGTGATACACGAGCTGTTTGGCGGCTTCGATCTCGGTCGCCATGTCGGCGAGCGCGAAGTGCACCCCCTGGAAGCTCGCGATCGGCCGGCCGAACTGCTTGCGCGTCGACGTATACGTCAGGCACTCCTCCAGCGCCCCTTCGGCGAGCCCGAGCGCGAGGGCGGCGATGCCGATCCGGCCGCCGTCGAGCGTATGCAGGAACTGCCGGAACCCGTTGTTCACCGGTCCGAGGACGTTTTCCTTGGGGACGACCGCGTCCTGAAAAATCAGCTCGCGGGTATCGGACGCGCGCCATCCGAGCTTGTCTTCCTTCTTTCCTGACAAGACGCCGCGGTTCTTCGCCAGCTCGGCCGGCGACGCGTGTCCGATGCCGACGCGTTTGGTCTCCTCGAGATCGCACGTGTCTTTGGTGACGATGAAGGCCGTGATGCCGTGGGTGCGCTTGGCGCTGGGATCGGTGCGAGCGGTGATGCAGAAGATCTCGCCGACGCCGGCGTGGGTGATGAAGATCTTCGAGCCGTTGAGGACGTAGTGGTCGCCCTTATCGACGGCGGTGGTTTTGGTGCCGCCGGCATCGGATCCGGCGCCCGGCTCGGTGAGGCCAAATCCGCCGAGCACTTTGCCCGTGGCGAGGAACGGCACGAAGCGACCCTTCTGTTCATCGGTGCCGAAGTCCATGATCGGCGACGTGCCGAGGGTCGTGTGGGCGCTGACGGTGATGGCGTGACTCGCGTCGACCTTCGCGAGCTCGTGGATCACGGTGATGTACGACAGGTAATCCATCCCCGACCCACCGAGGTCCTCCGGCCACGGAATGCCGAAGAGGCCGAGCTGCGCCATCTGCTTGACGTTGTCCCAGGGGAAGCGGCTGTCGAGATCGTATTGCCGCGCGGTGGGTTTGACGACGGTGTTGGCGAAGTCTCGCACCATCTCGCGGACTTGGAGATGGTGGTCGGAGAAGTACAGGCTGTCGTGCATGCCGAAATATAGGGCGGCAGGGGCGGCAAGGACGGCAAAGGGTCATCGCGAGCCGCTTCCACACACGTCACATCCTGAACAATCACCGCACCGTTCCCCGAAATACTCGAGCAGGATGCGACGCCGACACTTCCGAGCTTCGACGTAGCGTCGCATTGCGGGCGCGATGTTGCCCCAGCTGAGATCCTCCCGGCGCCAGAGCACCAAACAGTCCGACGCCCTGCCGTCCCTGCCGCCCCTGCCGGCTTCTTGATAGTAAGCCTCGAGCGTCGATGGCGGGCCCCAGTGCAGCACCTGCCGGACGTCGGGCTTGTCGATCCCCATGCCGAACGCGCTGGTCGCGACGATCACGCGCACCTGATCGGCGAGGAATGCGCGCAGCACCCGCCGCCGAATGTCGTTGCTGAGGCCCGCGTGGTACGGTGCAGCGCGGACACTGGTTCGCAGTAGCGCGCGCGCCACCAGCTCGCTGAGGCGCCGGGTGGGTGTGTAGATCAATGACGCACCGGCAGCGTTCCGAACCCGCCCCCGAATCGTCGCGAAGCGTTCCCGGTCGTCGCGGATGCGCCGCACGCCGAGGTGGAGATTCGGCCGATCGAAAGACGTGACGACTACCTCAGCATCGGGCATGCGCAGCACGTGGAGGATGTCGGCGCGCGCCGCGGGAGTCGCGCTTCCGGTCAATGCGATGGTCGGTGGGCGGCCCAGGAGCGAGCGAGACATGCCCAGGCGCCGATACACCGGCCGGAATTCATTGCCCCATTCGGTGATGCAATGCGCTTCGTCCACGGCGAGCAGCCGCACCGGCGTCCCGGCGGCGAGCAGCCGGCGCGTGAGGGATCCCAGCCGCTCCGGCGCACAATAGAGCAACGCCAGCCGGCCGGCAGTCGCCGCATCGAGCACGACGCGGCGCTGGGCGGCATCGAGCTGGCTGTTCACGTATGCGGCGGCAATGCCGCGGCGTCGCAGCGCGCCGACCTGATCCTGCATCAGCGAGATCAGGGGTGACACGACGAGCGTCAGCCCCGTGCCGAGCAGCGCCGGCACCTGGTAGCAGAGCGATTTGCCGGCGCCGGTGGGGAGTACGGCGAGCACGTCGCGCCCGGCGAGCAGCGGTCCGAGGACCTTGAGCTGGTGGACGCGGAAGCGCGCATGACCGAACCGTTCCCGGAGGATTGTGCGCGCGGCGTCGAGTCCCACGATGCACGTCGGCATGTCTCACGAAACAGCGTTCGCGCGCGCTCCCCCTACCCCAAAACCGCGGTCCGGAGCACGTTTACGCGTTATGACTCCTCTCTTTCTCACCACGCTCATCCTGGTACAAACCGTGACATATCCTCCGGCCCGCAAGGGCGACGTCGTGGACGATTACCACGGCACCAAGGTCGCTGACCCGTACCGCTGGCTCGAGGATGTGGACTCGCCGGAAACGCGCGCCTGGGTGGAAGCGGAGAATCGCGTGACATTCGCGTATCTGGAACAGATTCCGGAGCGCGAGCGCATTCGCCGCCGGCTGACCGAGCTGTGGGACTATCCCAAATACGGCGCGCCCTTCAAGAAGGGCGGCCGCTACTTCTTCTTCAGGAACTCCGGCCTGCAGAACCAGTCGGTGCTGTACATGCAGCCATCGCTGACCGCCCAGCCAGAAGTCCTGCTCGACCCCAACACGCTCTCATCCGATGGAACGGTCGCCCTCTCGATCCTGGCGTTCGCCGAGGATGGCCGCACGCTGGTGTACGGCACCTCGGGAAGCGGATCCGACTGGCAGGAATTCCGCGTCCGCGACGTGACGACGCGTCAGGACAAAAGCGACCATCTGAAATGGATCAAGTTCTCGGGCGCGGCATGGACGCACGACGGCGCGGGCTTTTTCTACAGCCGCTATCCCGAGCCCGCCGCCGGCGCCGATCCGCTGCTCGAGGTCAACCGCAATCAGAAGGTCTACTACCACAAGCTCGGGACCGACCAGTCGGCCGACCGGCTGATCTACGAGCGGCCCGATCATCCCGACTGGGGCTTCGGCGTCGAGGTCAGCGCCGACGGACGCTACGCCGTCTACACCGTCTGGCTCGGCACCGACCGGCGCAACCGGATCTACTATCAGGACCTGGGCGATCCGCACCACCCACGACTCGACGCCCCGGTCGTGCGCCTGCTCGACGCGTTCGATGCGTCGTACGGATTCGTGGGAAACACCGGGTCCAGCTTCTACTTCCAGACCGACAACACCGCGCCGCGTGGCCGGATCGTCGCCGTCGACATTCGCCATCCCGAGCAGGCGGCCTGGAAGGAAGTCGTCCCGCAGGCGCCCGACGTCATCGAAGGTTCGCAGATCGTCCACAACACCTTCGTGCTGCGCTATCTCCACGACGCCGCCTCGCAGCTGCGGCTGTTCGCGCTCGACGGCAAATCGGCGGGCGACGTGGCGCTGCCGACGCTGGGCTCGATCGTGCAGGTGACAGGCGAGCCGCGTGACACGGAGATGTTCTACGCCTTCACGTCCTTCCTGTATCCGACCACGATCTTTCGACACGACTTCACGACGGGCAAATCGAGCGTCTTCAAGGCGCCGGAGATCTCGTTCGATCCGACGCGGTACGAGACGAGTCAAGTGTTTTATTCGAGCAAAGACGGCACGCGGGCGCCGCTGTTCCTGACGTATAAGAAGGGATTGCAGAAGGACGGCTCGAACCCGACGTACCTCTACGGCTACGGCGGCTTCAACATCAACATGACGCCGGGGTTCTCGATCGGCGTGCTCGCGTGGCTGGAGATGGGCGGCGTGTACGCGCAGGCGGTCCTGCGCGGCGGGTCGGAGTACGGCGAGGATTGGCATCAGGCGGGAATGCTGGACCGCAAGCAACACGTCTTCGACGACTTCATCGCGGCCGCCGAGTACTTGATTGCCGAGCGGTACACGTCGCCGCTCAAGCTCGCGATTGGTGGCGGGTCGAACGGCGGACTACTGGTGGGCGCCGTGCTCAATCAGCGGCCCGAGCTGTTCGGCGCCGCGCTGCCGGCCGTAGGTGTGATGGACATGCTGCGCTTCCACAAGTTCACCATCGGCTGGGCGTGGGTCACCGAGTACGGCTCGGCGGACAGCGTCGGGCAGTTCCCCTTCCTGTATCGCTACTCGCCGCTCCACAACGTGAAGCCGGGCGCGCACTATCCCGCGATGTTGATTACGACGGCCGATCATGACGACCGCGTCGTGCCCGGGCACTCGTTCAAGTACGCCGCGGCGCTACAGGCGGCGCAGGGTGGTCCCGAGCCCGTGCTGATCCGCATCGAAACGAAGGCCGGCCACGGCGCCGGCAAGCCGACCGCCAAAGTCATTGAGGAGCAGACCGATCGTTGGGCGTTCCTCGTGCACAATCTGCACATGCAACTGCCGGCCGAGACCCCGTCTCTGCCGCGGCCTTAGGAGACCGCCGCATGCCCAAAGTGGACTAGCCCGAGTCCTTCCAGTCGATGGGGTAGGTCCTCCCGCACTCGTGACACTTCGCGTCCTTCTTTCCCTCAGGAATGATCGTGCGCGAGTGACACCCTGGACAGACCAGGTGCGGCTCGCGCACCACGCTCCACGCACTCGGTCGCTCGCCGCGAATCTCGAGGTCCCCCTTCGGAATCCGAACTTCCACGTGATGCACGTCGAGGACGACATAATCCTTGGGCGACTTCTCGACGACGCGATACCACGCGCCGCGCCGCAGCCCCTGCCCCTCGGCACGATCCCCGCGACTGCGTGCCCACCCGATGTCAGCCATGCTTGCCTCGCACGAGAACCAGTATCGCCGCCTGTGGCACGACGAGATACGTCTTCCCCTCGAATGTGATTTCGACAGCGGCCTTGCGGAAGAACAGCGCGTAGTCGCCCGCTTCCGCCTGCGTCGGCAGATACTTCACCTCGGCACCGTGGATTTTCCACGGCTCGTCTTCCATGCTCGCCGGCTCGGGCATCGGCGTGCCGGGGCCGGTGGCGACGATCCGACCGCCTTGCACCTGCCGTCCTTCGATCGCAGAGGGAGGCAAATAGAGGCCGACGTTGGTGCGCTCCTCGCCCTCCTCCGGCGCGATCAACACACGGTCGCCGACAACGATCAGCCGCTTCGGGTCATCCGGCACGCCAGATGATTAGCCTTTTATGGGCATTTTACGCAAGTCGCATGAGGCGCGTGATGCTCGTCACCCCCGCTTTGCTTGACTTGTCCGGGCCCGTTTATAACAATGTGCCCGCCTCGTAGCGAACGCCGTCCTATCCCGTGGGAGGGCTCTTTCGATGCAAGACGTCACCAACGCCGCCCAGACCCAGCAGTGGAGCTTCATCCTCTCGCAGCTGTTCGAGTGGGTGATGGCTGGGCTCGCGTGGATCGTGCCGTTCCAGAGCCGGGTGTTCGGCTTCGTGCTCCAGGGTGAGAGCTTTTGGAGCCTCGCCGGCACCGCGATTCTGCTGCTCGTGCCCGCCGCCGTGTTCATCGCCGGCATCTGGGGCACGATGGTAGCGCTCTACACGATCCCGTTCCGTCTGGGGCGCTCGGTGACGCTGCTGCAGTCGATTGCGCTCGCGTGGTGGGACGCACTGCGGATGGTGTGGTTCTACTGGGCCGGCCTGGTGCGCTTCCTCATCGTGCTGATCGGCTGGGTGTGGGGATTGCTCAAGACGACCGTGCAGCTCGTCTGGGGGACGCTGAAAGGCGCGGTCACCTCCCCGCTTGCCGTGCTCGACGCGACGTCGCGCCGTCCCGGCGTGCCGTGGCCCGCGTTCTTCATGCTGGTGGTCTGGTCGATGATCGAGGCCACAATTTTCACTTTCACGCTGAAGCCTACGGCGAGCGAGTTGCTCGGCGAGCTCACCGGCTACGAGGTCAACGGGTTCGCGTTCGTCATTTTGCTCTGGCTGTTCCTGTGGGTTCTGGTCGCGGGCAGCTTCGCCTGCATTCAGGTCTTGAACGAGGCCATCAAGAGCAAAAAGTACGGGCAGATTATCTCGATGGTGGCCATCGAAATCGCCGTCGCGATGTTCGAGGTGCTGTTCCTGTATCGCGAGCTGGTCGACGCCATGACGCCGTGGCTCGCGCAGCAGGGCGTGCAGCTCACAGCCATTGCGACGATCGGACTCGCGTTCTTCGCCTGGGTCGGCGTGCGCGGCATGACGTGGTTCCTGTTCGGTCGGTTCGGCGCGCCCGCGATGATCGGCTTGCTCGGCCGCCAGGCGTTTGCAGTCGAAGGCTCGGGCAGTCACGCCAGTGCGCCGCTGCCCGATTACTGGAAGGGTCCGATCAGCGCGCTGAAAGCCGAGCGCGAATGGTTCCGCAAGGAGGCGCGGGAGCTGTTCGAGTTGGTCTCGCTCCCGGTGTTGCAGGCGGTTGCGGCCGGCTTGAACTTCCTGTTCGTGGTCTTCACCGGCCGCGGGCATTTCACGCTGCCGTTCAAGTCGATCGACGAGGTCCTCGCGGCGACGCATTTCCCGGCCCGCGTCAGCGGCGAGGTGGCTCGGTGAAGCGCGCCGTCGTAGGGCTGCTCGCCCTCGGCCTGCTCAGCTGCAAGCCGCCGGCGAACGCGCCACCGCCGAGGAATACGCTCGTCGTGGGTCTCGACATCTCCGGCTCATTCCGCAAGAGCGGTCAGTTCGACGACGCGCTCCGTTACGCGGCGCTGTACATCTACGGCCACATCAACGCCATGGGCGGTTTGAAGCAGACCACCGACGTGTTCGTCGGCTCGCTCGGCGGCGAGCACGTCGGACAGCCGAAGACCTTCCACCCGATCCAGGACCTCTCGGGGAAGACTCCCGCACAGATCGAGGCGGACCTGCGCGCGTGGTTTCCCGAGGACGATCCCATCACCGACTTCAATGCGTTCTTCCAGCGCACCGCGGTGCACATCAAGCGCCAGAACCTCGTGCTGGCACCGCTCAACATCGTCATGTTCTCCGACGGTGTGCCTGATTTCCCCGGCGCCGGACGGATGCCTGCCGCTCAGCTGTACGCCAAGATCGACGTGAGCCCGATCGAATACCTGTCGCGGAACGTCACGGTCCGGTTGCTCTACGCGCAACCCACCGTGGCGCAAAACTGGGAGAAGCTCGTACCGCGGAACCGCGTGAAGATCTGGACGCAGGACGAACAGGTGATGGCCGGCTGGCACCGCCACGAAGTGGCGGGCGTCGCCATGGAGCGGCAGGACTCGCTCTGGAGTTGGACGCAGCAGATTGTCGACTTCCGCGTTCGCCGCGGGAAAATCCTCTAGCTGACTGCTCGCACCCACGCGGCCGGAGCCGGGGCCGCGTGGGGCACGAGCCCCCGCCACACCTTCCAGCGCAGCTTTCGCACACCCCGCGGCTCGCGCCCATCCTGCACGAACGGGATCAGACGGCGTACACGCCGCGCCAGCGCCGCGCGCGCCGCGCGCCAAGCTGTGCCATCGCGCGGCCGAAATTGCGCCCAGCCGATCGAGCCGCACAGCCCTGCGGGCCCGAACGCATCCGACTCGAGCAGCTCCTCGGCGAACACGCGCACCGGGCCTTCGAACGCGTGCAGCACGTCATGCAGCGCGACGATCGCCCCCGGAACGAGATGGGTTCGGAAGAGATCGATGTCTTCCTTCGCGCCGCGATAGGTGTGATCGCCGTCGATCCACAGCAGCCGAATCGCACGATTCCAGCCGCGGGCGAGATCACGCGAGTACGCGCGATGGGCCTCGACGCCCGCCTCGACTCGCGCGGTGCGCAGCGACGCGCGAAAGTCGTCCCACGATGAGCCCGTCGGGCCGACGTCCGGATCGGTTACGGACGGCCCGGAGTGCGGGTCGACGGTGACGACGGGGCCGCGTCCGTAGCGCAGCGCGACCGATGCCAACCCGACGGTCGATTTTCCCTTGAAGCTGCCAATTTCGAGAATGACGCCCTGCGCCGGCGCGCAGGCCGCGACCAGCGCGAGAAACCGCGCCTCACGCTCGGTGAGAAACCCGGGCGCCGTTTGCATGCGCGCCCACGCCTCATCGATCGCAGCGGCTAAATCAGGCGGGACAGCAGGAGGCGTCGTCAGCAGTACTGTTCGAATGCCGCGGTCAGATCGGCCGCAATGTCACCCGCGTTGCGGCCTTCGATGTTGCGACGCTCCAGCATGAAGACGAGCTTGCCGTCCTTGAACAAAGCGATCTGGGGCGAGGACGGCGCATAGCCGGTGAAGTAGCTGCGCGCGCGGGCCGTTGCGTCGGCATCCTGGCCGGCGAACACGGTGAGCAGCCGCGCCGGGCGGCGCTCGTGCTGGATGGCGAGCGCGGCGGCGGGACGCGCGTTGCGCGCGGCGCAACCGCACACCGAGTTCACGACGACCAGCGTCGGGGCGCGCTCGGCGGTCAGCACGGCGTCCACCTCTTGCGGCGTCCGCAGCTCTTCAAACCCCAGGCGAGTCAGCTCCTCGCGCATCGGGCGAACCATTTCGGGATCATACATCGGCACATTCAGGTTTCGCATGCTCTCCTCATTTCTTCAGAAACGTACTCAGCGCGGCGCGAAAATCGGGAGTACTGCGGCTCACGGCGTTGACGTCGGCGCCGAGCCGCAGGCCGTCATCGAAGCTCAGCCCGTCGAGCTGGTAGAACTGCTGCTTGGTGAACGCCAGCGCGGACGGACTTGCTTCCGCCAGGACGCGCAGCACTTCGGCCGCCTGCTCCTCGAAGTCGGCGTCCTCGTACACCCGCGACGCGAGCCCCGCCGCGGCGGCCTCGGTGCCATCGAGCAGCCGGCCGGTCGTGGCCAGATCGAACGCGATCTTCTCGCCGACCGTGCGCCGCAGCATCGTCATCACGATCGCCGGAACGAAGCCCCGCTGGACTTCGGGATAGCCGAATTGCGCTGATTCCGTCGCCAGAATGACGTCGCACGCCGTGGCCAGCCCGCACCCTCCGGCCAGCGCGCGACCCTGCACCAGCGCGACAATGGGCTTCGGCAGCCTGCGCATTCGCACAAACACCTGCGCGAAATGCAGCGCCGCCTGGCGGTTCTGCTCGAGCGAATGATCGGCGGAGGCAAGCAGCTCGTTCAAGTCCATGCCGGCGCAGAAGTCTCGCCCCGCGCCCCGGATCGCGACGACGCGCACGCCCGCGTCGAGATCGGCCCGTGCGAGCAGGGCGAGCAGCGCGTCGATCATCGCCGTATCGATCGCGTTGCGCTTGTCCGGACGGTTGAGCGTCGCGGTGAGCACACCACCCGCGGCTTGCACGAGCACCCGATCGCTCACGTGCCCACCTCGATCTTCATACGCAGCAGCGCGGTCGAGAACACTTTGCCCTGGGCGTCGGTCTTGAGGGAGATGGTCCCGCCCCCATCGAGCGCTCCGTGCAGCAGGAAATTGAGCGCGTGGAGGTTGGGCAGCTCGAAGCGCTCGACCTTGCCCGTGATCATGCCCCTAAAATGCCGCGCCACACGCGCGGCCGTTACCTGTTTTGCGAGTATCGGATAGTATTCAGGCTTCAGAGCGATCAAACCGATATTGGCTGTATCGCCCTTATCACCAGACCGGGCGTGGGCCAGGTCCACGAGCGGCACCTTGCGCGCCTGTGACCGTCCGACCGTCCGACCGTCCGACCGCCGTTTCATGCTTGAATCAACTCCACCGTAGGCTGGACGGTTCTCTTGTCGATCAACGCCGGCCAATACGCCACGATTTCCTCCGGTTTGGGACGCCCGCCCGCAAAGCCCGTGACACTCGGCGGCCCATTGAGAATCAGCGGCGCGATCTCGCGGGTGAAGCGATCGACCGGCGCCTCATCGCGCGCCCGCACGCCGATCCGCAGCTGGACTTCGGGGATCGACGTCACATCCACATTCTCCAGGGCGAGCGGACCGTGCGTGGCATTCGCACCCACGAATTCGGTATGGATCGCCTCGAACTTGAGTCGCAGATCCTTCAGGCGCTCCCGCAGAATGCGGTCGGCGGCCCGCGCCTTGGCGAGCGCGTCGGGCCAGGCGTAGACGAGCGTGCCGATCGCCTTGTAGCCGTAGAAATAGGCGATCGAAACTTTGAGTTTGTCGGTCGCGGGTTTGCCTTTGACACCGGACACCCGGACCGTGTCTTTGCCCACCTGACGCAGCGCGATCGTCGTAAAGTCCGCGATCCCATCGGGAGTAATGTAGGCGCGCGGGTCGCCCATTTCGTAGACGAGCTGCTCGGTCACAGACGCGACGTCGATGCGGCCGCCGGTGCGTGGATGTTTGACGAGATCGAACGTGCCGTCGGCGCGGGCCTCGACGATCGGGTATCCCACGTGCGCCAGGTCGGGGATCGTCTGCCAGTCGCGCAGGCAGTTCCCGCCGCTGCATTGGGCGCCGCACTCGATGATGTGTCCGGCGACCGTCCCGGCCGCGATCTGGTCCCACGCGTCGGGTGCCCAACCGAAGGTATGCATCAGCGGCCCGAGGGTCAGCCCCGTGTCGGTCACTCGACCCGTGATCACGATCTGCGCGCCGCGCGCCAGCGCTTCCACGACTGGAGCCGCCCCCAGATACGCGTTGGCGGAGAGCACGCGGTCCCGGACATCGCGCAACGGCCGGCCGGTATCGAGGTTCTTGAGATCGTGGCCGCGGGCGATCAGGCCGTCGAGACGGCTCAGCAGATCGTCGCCCGTCACGACACCGATCGAGACCTTGCCACCGAGCTTGAGGCGTCGGGCGACATCGGCGATGGCCAGCGCGCAGGCGCGCGGGTTCACGCCGCCGGCGTTGGCGGTGACTTTGATGCCACGTTCCACGACGGTCGGGAGAATCCGCTCCAGCTGCGTCACGAAATCGGTTGCGTAGCCGCGTGTCGGGTCGCGCGATTTCTGCTTCTGCAGGATGGACATGGTGACTTCGGCGAGGTAATCCATCATCAGGTAATCCACCGGACCGCCCGTCACCTGGCGGTACGGCGCCTCCAGCCAGTCCCCCCAAAACCCCTGCCCTCCCGCGATCCGCACCGTCGTGGGACGGTCGGTCATCGCGATCCGCCCCCCCCGCCCCCGCCGCCTCCAGCTCCGCGCGATGCGGGAGCGACCACCGTGCGCCGAGCGGCCACCGCTCCGGTCAGGGTGGTCACACGCGTCTCGATCAACGTGCCGAACCCCTCCGGCATATCGAGCGACGGCGGATTCGGGAGCCGGATGACGCTGCGGCCGCCCGCGACAACGGACAGCGCGCCACCTTCACCTATCGGCTCATCGGGACCCAGGAAGCGGACGCGGGCCGTGCCGCGCCACGAGTGCCCCGGTAGCCGAGCGAACGCCGGATAAAACTCGATCGTGAGCGGGATCCCAATGGTCGAGTCGGAGAGGGCGAGGCTCATGCGACCGAACGCGTAGTTGATCGGCTCGTTGCCGCCGCGCACCTGCTGCCCCGTCGAGTCGTACACGGTGACCGACAGGTCGGTCAGCTCGTCCCACAGGTCCGCCGGCACTTCGAGATCCACCTCCATCCGCTTCGCCCAGGGTGGCGCGCGCACGTGCAGCGACTCGGCGGGCTGGCCGCGGCCCGCGATCGCATAGCCGCGCTCGGCGCCGACGAGGCGGTACACCACTTCACCGCTCGCCGTGCTTCCTTGACCTGTGGTCACGCTCGAGGCTTCGAGCGTCGTTCCGGAAGGCGTGGGGGATGGCGTGGGGCTCAGCGCTACCGGCCCCAGCTCCGCACGAATCGTCGCCGTCGCTGCGGTGAGCGGTGGAGCGACGACGTCCAGCTCGTAGACCCCGACGACGAGATCTTCGGCGCGCACAGTGATCACCGCGGTGCCGGGCTGCTGTTGGCCGATGTCGATGTCATCCGGTGCCGTGCGCGCGGGCGCACCGTTGGGCTCATAGAGCCGGACGGTCGCCTCCTGGCTCAGCGAATCGGGCAGCGTCACGGTCGCCCGCAACGTCGCGCCAGCCGGGGACACGCGGAGGAAATAACGTTGCACGGTCGCGGGTCCGACGACGCGACGCTCGTCGAACAGCACCTTGGTCGTGAGATCGGTCGGAATGATGACCGTGTTCACCAGGGTAAACAGTGGACCGGCAACGATGTCGCGAGGATTGAATGCCGTAACCGTCCCGACGTACACGCCCGGTGCCGTCAGCGCGCTCCGGCTGTATGTGACGTCGATCTGGGTGGCACGCGGAGCGGCGTCCACGGAGTTGTCGACACTCAGCCAGGGAACGTTGGCGCGGAGCGCAAACTCGGCGGCACGCAGTCCGGCGAGGTGACGCACGGTGAACGTCTCGACGCTGTCCTGTTGACCCGCAAAGCCGTTCCGCCGAAACGCCGCGGTGACGCCGGTGGCGGCCTTGACGGCATAGATCGAGCCCTGGTGTCCGCCTTCGAGCCACTCGTAGGCCGTCTCGAGCACCGGCATCCCCGCGCCGTCATCGATGATGCGAGCGCCATTGAACGGGCGAGCCGAGACGCGCAGCGCCTGAACGATGTCCGCGGCCATCGCGCGCCGGCCTTCCTGCGCCAACGCGGATACGAGACACGCCGCGAGGCCGGCCGCGTGTGGGGATGCCATGCTGGTGCCGCCCTTGATCTCGTTCCCGATATCCCAGCGCGGCACGCTCGAGAAGGCGACGCCCGGCGTCACGATATCGGGTTTGGCGAGCTCGCCGCCACGCGAGCTGAACCAACCCAGCACGTCGCGCGCCGGTGGAACGCCGGGCTGCGGCGGGGCCGTGAACACCCCGGGGTACGCCGCGCCGACGGACAACGCGAGATCCGCCGAGCCGGGAAAGCCCAGCGTCGACCAGCCGGGCCCGTCGTTGCCCGCACTGATCGCGAACACCGCGTCGGGATGGGTGAGGAGGAAGGCGTCGATGATCGAATCGATCACGGCCCGGCCCTCGTGTTCGTTGCCGACGCCGAAGCTCATGTTCAGCACGAGCGGCATGTTGCGTTGTGCCGCGTAGCGGGCGGCGTAATCGATCGCCCGCATCATGCTGCCGTGCACCGTGACGCCACCGCGCGCGTTGTTGGCGATTTTGAGGCCGATGATCTGCGCGCCCGGTGCCACGCCGTTGAATCCCGCCACATCGAACAGGTTGTAGCCCGCGGCGATCCCCGCGACATGGGTGCCGTGACCCGAGGTGTCGAAAAAGAGATCGAGCACGGGCGCGCCGTCTGATTCGTTGAAGTTCGCCACGATGTCGATCGGCTTTTTGCCGAGGGCCACCATCTCCCGGCCTTGGCGGTAGTCGTGCAGCGGCATCTCGTCTTCGAACGAGCCGTCCAGATTGGAATCGAGAAACGCCACCCACCCGTCCGAGGCCTTCACCACGACCACGGGGAATTCGTCGGTGTTGCGGCCGTTGCCGTTCACGTCGCCGGCGGGCGGCCGGCCGAGGGGCAGCTCGCGGAACACGCCACGATACCAGGTCGTCGCGGTCGTCAGCCGTCCGATCCGAGCCGCGCCCTTCAGCTCACTCTCGGTGGGCGCCGGAAAAGCCGACAGGACGACGCGACCCTCGCCCGAAAAGTCGCGCAGCTCGATGATTTTCGGGGCGCCGGTGCTCGTGACGACCAGCCCCGGCACGCCTGGATCGATGCCGCTGTCGAGAATCGCGATGAGGACGCCGCGGCCGTCGTACGTCGGGTGCAGCGAGCGGAAGAAATCGACACCGGTGCTCTTGAGCGGCATCAGGCCGAACATGTACGCCACCGCCGGGTCGATCGCCGGGTGTGGCGTCGCCGCGCGGCTCACATCCGGGACGATGGCAGGGGTGCTGGCGGGCGGCGGCTTGACGGGCGTGGGCTTCGTGATGGCTTTGGTCGAGGCACACGCTGCGCCCAGGACCAGCGACAGGACGGCAATCGGCTTCAGCATGAGGAGAGACTCGGCAGCGCAAAGGCCCCCAGGTGCGGGCCGGTGAATTCCGTGGACACCTCGAGGAGAAACGCGAGGGTATCGCGGGTCTCATCGGGCGTCAGAATCGCATCGACAAATCCGCGCGCGCCGGCGAACTTCGCGTCGAGCTGATGCTCGTAATCGGCGCGCATGGCATCGACGGCGGCGGCATTGTCGGGCTTCGCGGCGTCGGCGCCATAGACGGCCTGGATCGCCGATTCCCCCTCCATCACCCCCATCCGGCCGGTCGGCCAGGAGACGATGAAGTCGGGGTCGAATCCCTGACCCGCCATCGCATAGTAACCAGCGCCGGAAGCGTGGTTGACGGTCACCACGAGCTTGGGGACGGTCGCCGTCGCCATCGCTTCGACGAAACGGGCGCCGGCCCGGATGATACCTGTGTGCTCGGCCTCCGTCCCGACCATGAAACCCGAAACGTCCTGGATGAACAACAGTGGAACGCGCTCGCGATCGGCGTTCTCGATGAAATACGCCACCTTCTCCGCGCTCTCGGTGTAGATGATGCCGCCGATGCGCGGCGCCTCATTCTTCTTCTTTCCTTTGATTACGCCGCGCGAGTTGGCGATCACGGCCACCGGCCGGCCTTCGATCGCGCCATGGCCACAGATCATCTCGGGCGCGACCTGGGGTTGGAACTCGTCGAGCCGTCCCGCATCGAGCAGGCACTCGAACAACGCCCGCACGTCGTAGCTCATGCGGTGATCGACGGGGATAATGTCGTACAACTCCTTGATGGCGCGTTTGGGGGCGGGATGCGTACGCCGTGACGTTGGCGCGTGCGGCAGGCGACCGATGTACTCGCGAATCCGGGCGAGACATTCCTTGTCGTCCTTCGCCTTGTAGTGCGCCACGGCGCTGACGGCCGTGTGCGTCGTGGCGCCGCCCAACGTCTCCGCGTCGACCACCTGCCCGGTCGCTCCCTTGACGAGGTTAGGCCCGCCCAATCCCATGAACGACGTGCCCTCGACCATGAAGATCACGTCTGACAACGCCGGTAAGTACGCGCCGCCCGCGATGCACGGCCCCATCACGGCGGCAATCTGCGGCACCTTGAGGTAGCGCCGCATGATCGAGTTGTAGTAGAAGATCCGGGCCGCCCCATATTGACCCGGGAAGACGCCACCTTGATACGGCAGGTTCACGCCCGCCGAGTCGACGAGGTAGACGATCGGGATGCGCTGACGCATCGCGATTTCCTGCGCACGCAGGATCTTCTTGATCGTTTCCGGCCACCATGAGCCGGCCTTGACGGTCGCGTCGTTTGCGACGACAACGACGGGCCGCCCCCCCACACGCCCAAGGCCGGTCACCACGCCCGCCGCCGGCGCCTGGCCTTCGTACTGGTCGTAGGCGACGAGCAGCCCGATTTCGACCCAGGGGCCATCCGTGTCGAGCAGGGCCGCAACGCGTTCGCGGGCGGTGAGTTTGCCTTGATCGTGCTGGCGTTTGATGCGCTCCGCGCCGCCTCCCTGTTCGAGGCGCGCACGGAGCTGCTGGTACTCGTCGCTGAGCGTCTTGAGGCGACTCACGCGGCGACGTGCTCCGCCGCCCACTCCTGGATGTACTTGATGAGGTCCGACGTCGGTGTCCCCGGTCCGAACAGCTTGCCCGTGCCTTGCGCTTCGAGCGCGGTCATGTCTTCAGGGGGAATGATGCCACCACCGGTCAGCAGCACGTCCTGACGGCCGGCGGCGTCGAGCAGTTTGCGCACGCGCGGAAACAGCGTCATGTGCGCGCCGGAGAGAATCGAGAGGCCGACGACGTCGACGTCTTCCTGGATCGCTGCCCGGGCGATCATCTCCGGGGTTTGGTGCAGGCCGGTGTAAATCACTTCCATCCCGGAATCGCGCAACGCGGCGGCGACCACTTTCGCGCCACGATCGTGGCCGTCCAGGCCCGGCTTGGCGACGAGAATGCGGATTGGTCGCCGGGATTTGTGTGCGGTTTTGGGCATCAGGTCCGGAACCGCAACAGCGCCGCCAGGCCATCCACGACACGCCGAGCCTTGGCGTCGTAGAGGACATCCACCTGCGCGCGCTGCCGCAGCGCGTCTTCGACCGCCTCGTCGATTCGCGGATCATCGTCCTGCCCGTCCGCCAGCAGCGTGCGGACCTGCCCCCGGCTGAGCGCGTGCAGGGTCGGATCCATGCCATTGACAGCCCAGCCGCGGGGCACGCCGTCCTTGACGGCGTCCGCGTGGGCGCGCTCCCACGCGCGCTCGCGCTCCTCCCGGAGGGCGAGCGCGGCGTCGCGCACCTGTGCCGGCGTCGCCTGTTTGGGGCTGAGTTTCACCACGCCGAAGACCAAATCGTGCACATAGGTGTGAAGGTGCGGGATGACGGCGCCCGCGTCCACACCGACGCTTCCCAGCACGATGCCACTGAGCGGCTTGTCGCGGTTGATCTGGAAGACGCGATCGGCGATGTGCGCGTAGAGCCGCTGTTTTTCCGTGCGGATGCGCATGTGGTAGTTGTGTTCGCCCGCGCTGCCGGACGGCGCCCCCCCGCGGGCCATCACCTGCCGCTGGTTCCCGCCGTGGAATTTCGCCGCGCGCGACGATTCGATCCCAGCCAGGCCCGGCTGCTCCACGCAGTCGTACGCAGTGACCTCGAAGAAGCGAGCCGCGGTGCGGTCGTAGACGATGACCAGGATCGTTCCGAACTCCTCGTCGAGCGCAACGAGCTCGCGAACCAGCGGCTCGTGCTCCACGGCGAGGCGCGAGCGATGCACGTGGGGCAGCGGCAGCGCCTCGAACAAATCGAGGCCCCCCCCTTGCGACGCGTAGATCGCGATGGCGCGCGTGCGCGGCAGGTGATTCGGCTCCTCGAGATAGTTCAGCACCCGCTGCAGATCGGCCGCGATCGCCTCCCGATCCGCGTGCGACAACGACTGCCGGGACAGGCCGGCCACCGCCTCCTTCACGCGGTTCTTCATCTTGATGAGGTACTTGCCGCGCGTGCGGTCGCGCGGCTCGAGCTTGAGATAGCAGGTGACCACCCAGTATGGACCGGGCTCGATCGCGGCCAACCGCTGCACCGCGGCGTGCACGTCCTGCTCGCTCGCGACTCCCGTGAATGGCAGGGCGCTCATAGACTAGAAAAACACTGGTTCACGGTATGCTCCCCACACGCGTTCCAGCGCATGGCGAATCTCGTAGAGCGTCGCGTAGGCGCGCGCGCAGTCCAGCATCGGGGGGATCACGTTCTGATCGGACTCGGCTGCCTGGCGCAGCGCCTCGAGCCGGCGCTCGACGAGGGCATTGTCCCGCTCCGCCCGCACGCGTGCCAGACGGCGGCGCTGCTGCTCTTCCGCATCGTTGGAGACCTTCAGGATTTCGACCGGGTGATCGTCGTCGGACAGGAACTCGTTGACGCCGACGATGACTTGCTCACCCATTTCGACGCGACGCTGGAATGCCGCCGCCGACTGGGCAATCTGCCGCTGGAACCAGCCGCTCTCGATCCCGCGGACGACTCCGCCGATGGAGTTGATCTCGGCGAACAGCGCTTCGGCCTCGCGCTCGAGCTGATCGGTCAACGCCTCGATGTAGAACGCGCCGCCGAGTGGGTCGATTACCTCCGCGACGCCGGTCTCGTGCGCGAGGATCTGTTGCGTTCGGAGCGCCACTTGCACCGACTGCTCGGTCGGGAGCGCCAGCGTCTCGTCGAGCGAATTGGTGTGCAGCGACTGCGTCCCACCCAGGATCGCTGCGAGCGCCTGATAGGCGACCCGCACGATGTTGTTCAGCGGCTGCTGCGCCGTCAGCGTGACGCCCGCGGTCTGGCTGTGGAAGCGCATCATCCACGAGCGCGTCTGCTTCGCCTGGTAGCGCTCACGCATGTGCCGCGCCCAAATGCGCCGGGCCGCCCGCAGCTTCGCGATCTCCTCGAAGAAGTCGTTGTGGATGTCCCAGAAGAAGGAAAGGCGCGCGGCGAAGCTGTCGATATCGAGCCCACGCGCGATGCCGCGCTCGACATAGGTGAAGCCGTTGGCGAGCGTGAATGCCAGCTCCTGCGCCGCCGTCGCACCCGCCTCGCGGATGTGATAGCCGGAGATCGAGATCGTATTCCAGAGCGGCGTGTGCGTGGCGCCCCACTCGAACATGTCGACGATGACTTTGAGCGCGGGCTCCACCGGATAGACCCAGGCGTGCTGGGCCATGTATTCCTTGAGGATGTCGTTTTGGACCGTGCCGCGGAGCTTCGCGATCGGGACGCCCCGCTTCTCGGCCGCCGCGACGTAAAAGCAGAAGAGGATCGCGGCCGGCCCGTTGATCGTCATCGACGTCGAGACCTGATCGAGCGGAATGCCGTCGAACAGCGTCTCCATGTCGGCGAGCGAGGAGATCGCGACACCGCACTTGCCGACTTCTCCCTCGGAGCGTGGATGGTCGGAGTCGTAGCCCATCAAGGTTGGGAAGTCGAAGGCAACGGAGAGACCGGTTTGTCCATGCTCGAGGAGGAACTTGTAGCGGCGATTCGTATCGGCGGCGCTGCCGAAACCGGCGAATTGACGCATCGTCCACAGCTTGCCGCGATACATCGTGGGATGAATGCCGCGCGTGAACGGGTATTCCCCCGGACGTCCCAGCTGCCGCTCGGGATCAAAACCGTTGAGATCCGCGGGCGTATAGACCGGCTTTTTCTGAATCGTCATTTGCCGTTCCTCAGTTGCTGCAGGACCTCGGCCGCGACCTCGTAGGGGCTGCGCGTCCCGGCTGCGACGTCGTCGAGCCGCCGGGTCACCAACTCTTCGGCCTGGGTCTCATCCCATACCCATTGGCGGATCGCTCGGTTCACGACGGCACGCGTGCGGGCGGCGAGGCGGCGCTTGCGACGCTCTTCGAGCTTGCCGCTTGACGCGAGAAAGTCGTGGTGCCGCTCGAGTGCCGCAACGAGCTCAGCAATCCCTTCCCCTTTTGAGGCAACCGTTGTGAGCACCGGCGCATCCCAATCCGTCGGCCCGACGGCCTGACGGTCTGACGGCCGCGAAGCCGATTTTGACCGTCCGGCCGTTGGGCCGTCGGGCCGTCCATGATGCGGTCGCACATGCGCAAACGCATTCCCGCGCCGGATCCCCAACATCACCTCGACCTCTTGTTTCAGTTTATCCGCGCCCGACCGGTCACTCTTGTTGATCACGTACAGCTCGGCGATCTCCATCACGCCGGCCTTCAACGTCTGGATGCTGTCTCCCGACTCGGGCACCAGCACCAGGACGGTCGTCTCTGCCGTTGCGGCGATGTCGAGCTCGGTCTGACCGACGCCGACAGTTTCGATCAGTATGCGGTCGAAGCCGAACGCCTCGAGCACGTCGGCGACCTCTTCGGTGGTGGTCGCGAGGCCGCCTTGTGCCCCGCGGGTCGCCATCGAGCGGATGAACACGCCGGGATCGAGACTCACGGACTCCATGCGGATGCGGTCGCCGAGCAGCGCGCCGCCGGTGAAGGGGCTGGTGGGATCGACGGCGATGACCGCGACTTTGAGGCCGCGTTCGCGGTAGGCCCGCACCAGCTGCTCCGTGATCGTGCTCTTGCCGCCGCCGGGTGGCCCCGTGATGCCGATCCGTTGGGTGTGCTGCTTGCCGATCTTGCCATATAAGGCCGACAACACGCGCTCGAACCCCTCGCGCTGATTTTCGACCATGCTGATCGCGCGAGCCAGCGCCGCGCTGTCGCCGCGCGCCAATCCGTCGAGCACCGCGTCGAGTCGCATACGCTCTAAGGATAACGGCGGCGTGCTCGTCATAGGAGGGTTCCGCGCAGGATCAGGCTGGCCACCGTGAAGTAGATGACCAGTCCGGTGACATCGACCAGCGTGGCGACGAAGGGCGCGGACGCGCTCGCCGGGTCGAAACCGAGACGGCGCAGAATGAAAGGCAGGAACGATCCGGCCATCGTCCCGAACGTCACGACCCCGATGAGACTCCCCAACACCGTCACGGCGACCAGCAGGTAGTGCTCGCCGTAGATCCCCGTGATCGCGTGCCACAACGTGATGCGCAGGAACCCGATGGTTCCTAGAACCGTGCCGAGCACGGCGCCGGCGGCGAATTCGCGCCGGATGACTCGCCACCAGTCGCGTAGCTTGACTTCGCCCAGTGCCATCGCACGGATCACGAGCGTGGTTGCCTGCGACCCGGAGTTCCCACCGCTGGAGATGATGAGCGGGACGAACAACGCGAGGACCACCGCTTTGGCGATTTCCTCTTCGAAGAACGCCATCGCCGTCGCGGTGAGCATTTCGCCCAGGAACAGCGCGGACAGCCAGCCGGCGCGTTTCCGCACCATGCGTCCGAAGGCGATCTTCAAATACGGCGCATCGAGGGCTTCGGAGCCGCCGAGTTTCTGGATGTCCTCCGTGGCTTCCTCTTCGACGACCGCGACAACGTCATCGGCGGTGACGACGCCCTTCATCCTGCCCTCCGCATCCACGACGGGCGCGGCGGCGAGCCCGTGCTCGGCGAAGAGGCGAGCCACGGTTTCCTGATCGGCCTCCTCCGGGATGGTGACGATGTCGGTGTGCATGAGCTGCCCGACATTCTCGGCCGGGTCCCCGGCAATCAGGTCGGTCAGCGTGATCTGGCCGATCAGCTTCCCCTGGTTGTCGAGGATGTAGGCGTATGTCGGAATGTCCCGACCGGCCCGCTGCTGTGCCTGGCGGCGGAAGTATCCCAATGCCTCGGCCACCGTCATCTCAGGGCGCACCCGCATGTACCGCGGATTCATGAGGCCGCCCGCTTCATCTTCCGCGTAGGCGAGCAGCGCGGTGACTTCAGCGCGGGTCGGCTCGTCGAGCAGCGACAACAACGCGCTCCGCTGATCCTCGGGCGCGGCTTGGATGACGTCGGCGACGTCATCGGGAGCGAGGAGCCGAATCCAGTGCCGGCGCTCGACTGACGGCAGGGCGAGCAACACATCCGCCTGGTCGGCGGCGCCTAGGTCGAAAAAGAACTCGTGACCCGCCTCATGAGGCAGGCGCTGGAGGCGGCGGGCCCGCTCGGCGGACGACAGCGTGGGCCATTCCTCGGCCACGCTGAGATAGGTGAGCGCTCGCTTCGCAGGCACAGGTTACTCCGGGCGGTCCAGTGGTTGCACGCGCATCGGTCCGGGTCGTACTGCCACCCGCTCCACTCGGGTCGCACTGGCGGCAAGGATGTCGAACTCGAGACCTTTGAGCGTGAAACGCTCCCCCGCGCGGGGAATGCGCCCCAGCGCCTGGATCAGGATGCCTGCAACGGTCTGTGCGCCGGTGCCAAGCTGTACGCCGAGTTTTTCGGCGAGCGCGGCCGCGGGCGTGTTGCCTTCTACTTCGACGACTCGAGTCACATCCGGCGTTGCCAACGTCGGCTCGAAGAGCTCGCTGACGAGATCGTTGAGAAGGTCCTCGAACGTCACGAGGCCCGCGGTCCCGCCGAATTCATCGAGGACCACCGCGAGATGGCGCCCGCCGCGCTGCATCTCGAGCATCAAGTCGGCCGCGCGCATCGTGCCGGGAACCGTCAGCGTCGGCCGCACGAGGATGGGATCCTCGGGCTGGCGACCCAGGAGATCGAGCGTGTGCGCGACGCCGACGACTTCGTCCAACGAGCCACGATACACCGGATAGCGACTGTACCCTGACTGCTGCAGGACGTGTGCCGCCTCCGCCGTGAGAATGCCTTCCGGAAACGCCACGATCGCCGTCCGCGGAGTCATCAGCTCCCGTACGGGACGATCGGCAAAGGCGAGCACCCCCGAGACGACCGCCATTTCGTCCGTCGTGGCGAGGGCGGCTGTGTCGACACTCGTGAGGAGCGCCGCCAGCGTCGTGCGCGTGGATCCTTCGCGGCGCGGAATGAACGGCGACAAGACGGTGCCGAGCCGTTCCATCAGCGGCACCGCCCGCCCGACCAGCGGCTCCGCCCAGCGCCGCCCCAGCACGCGTGGCACCAGGTAGGCAGCGCCGATGAACAGCGGCACACCGACCGCGAGCGTGAAGATTCCGAGGAACGTCGGCGTTGTGGCGGCCAGCAGCGCGGGAATCGCGCCGGCGGCGAGGAGCACGCCCAACGTCGTGAGCATGTTGGCGGTGGCGAGCGTGCGCCCCGGGTTCTGGAGCACGTTCACCGTCGCCGCCGAGCCGCGCAGCTTGTAGGAGACCCACCGCGTCAGCTCGTGCTGGCTGACGGCCGCGGCGGCGACACCGATCGCCGCCGACACTCCGGCGACGAGCAGGCCGAGCAGCAGGACTGCGAGCGCGACCGTCATTGTTTTTGGAACGACACTTGGGTGACGCGGCGCTGCTCCACGCGCTCGACGACCACACGATACCCGTCGAGCGTCAGCTCATCGCCGGGCCGCGGCACGCGTCCCAGCACCGAGTACACGAGGCCACCGACGGTCGATACCTCCGCATGCGCGATCGTGGTACCGAGCGCGGCCGAGAGCTCGTCGAGGCTGGTGCGGCCATCCACCCACAGCCGCGCGCCGTCCTGCCGGATCGCCGGCGTGGTTTCGGTGTCGTGCTCGTCGCGGATCTCGCCGACGATTTCCTCGAGAATGTCCTCGCGGGTAATCAGCCCCGCCGTGCCGCCGAATTCATCGACGACGATGGCGATGTGGGCGGGCGTGCCCTGAAAGTCGCGCAGCTGATTGTCGAGTGTCTTGGTCTCGGGCACGAAGGCCGCCGGTCGCATGAGCGTGTGCCAGCGCGTGCCGGGCTCCGCGAGCCCCATCGCAATCGGCACGAGGTCCTTCGCGAACACCACGCCGCCGACGTTGTCGGGTGAGCCATCCAACACCGGCAAGCGTGTGTGCTGGCTCTGCCGGAACGCCTCGAGGACCTCTTCGGTCGTCGCCGAGATGTCCACGCCGGTCATGTCGAGACGCGGCGTCATGACCTCGTCCACCGTGGTGTCGGCCATGGTGAAGACGCCCAGCAGCATGTCGCGCTGCGCGACGCCGAGATCGGGCTGCAGCGGGCGCGGCGCGTGCACGAGCGCGTGCAGGCCGCGATCCGCCCAGGCGAGCAGCCAGAGCAGCGGCCCGAATGGCGCCAGCGTCCGGCGGGCGAGCGGGAGAGCCGCTTCCGATAACTCCGGAGCGATCCGCGCCACGCTCCGCGGCAGCGCGTCACCGACGATGAAGAGCAGGAGCGAGCCCACGAGCAGGGTGACCAGCGCCTCCACCCAGGGGCGTGTCCACCACACCACCGCGTTGGCCGTGGCGACGGCGCCGAGCACGAGCAGCGCCAGGCGCGCGACGTGCAGCGCGCGATGCAGCGGGACACGCCGTTCGGCCGCCGTCGGCGGTGCATCGCCGAGCGTGTGGAGCGCTTCGCCGACGGCGGCTTCCTCGGCCAGCGCCAGGAGCGCGGCCCACACGCCCGCGGTGACGGCGACAACGAGCCCAATGAGGCGCAACGCCGCTTCGGTGAGCATTAGTGGAGCAGTCGCTTCACGTAGCGTTCCTGCAGCTGCCACATCCGCGAGCGCGTGCGCCCGGCGCCTTCGGGGTGGTCGTACCCGAGCACGTGCAGGGTGCCGTGGACGGCCAATCGCACCAGCTCCTCGCGCGCGCCGATACCGTTTCGGGACGCGGCCCTGGCGGCTGCCGGACAGATGTAGACGTCACCCAGCAGGCGCCCGTCCAGCTGCGGCAGGGAGTAGGCGAGCACGTCGGTCAGGGTGCGGCGCCCGGTGGCGCGGCGATTGACGCGCCGCATAGCGGCGGCCGAAAGCAGGGTGATGTCCACGTGCGAGCCGGCGGGCGCGCGCTCCCACGCCAACACCCGCTTCGCGACGCGCATCAGTTGATCAGCGCGCGCTGGCTGAGTGCCAGTCCGCACTGATGCCGCCACTGGACTCCGGGTAATCGATGCGATTGTGATACATGCCGCTCAATACGACCAGAAAAGCGGCTTTCACCTGCTCGATCTGCCGCAGCGTCAGCGGCGCTTCATCGAGCTGGCCGGCGTTGACCTTGGTGCGCACGATGTGATCGATCGCTTCCTCGATCTTCTGCGGCGTCAGGTCCTCGAGGACGCGCAACGCGGCCTCGACCGAGTCGGCAATCATCGAAATCGCGGTCTCCATCGATCTCGGCTTCGGACCCGGATAGGTAAAGTCCTCCGGATTGCGCGCCTGGCCTCCGTCGGACTTCTTGGCCTTGTCGAGGAAGTAGGTGATCTCGGTCGTCCCGTGATGCTCGGGGATGAACGCCGCGACCGAGTCGGGCAGCTTCGCCTCCGTGGCAAGGGCCAGACCATCGGTGACGTGCGCCTTGATGATCTGCGCCGACTGCAGCGGCTTGAGCCGGTCGTGCGGGTTGTTGCCCGGGATCTGGTTTTCGACGAAGTACATCGGGTTCTTGACCTTCCCGATGTCGTGATAGTAGCACCCCACCCGTCCCAGCAGCCCGTTCGCGCCAATGCGGTTGCACGCCGCCTCGACCAGGTTGGCCATCGCCACGCTGTGGGCGTAGGTCCCCGGCGCCTCGAGCGACAGCCGGCGCAGCAACGGGCGGCTCGGATCCGACAGCTCGAGCAGCGTGAGATCGGTGGTGATGTGGGTGACCGATTCGGCGACCGGCAGCAGGAAGAACGTGAGACCGGCGGAGACCAGGCCGTTCAGCGCGCCCCATAACCCGCGCAAGCCGATCTCCGCGATCGGCCAGCCACTCGCGAGGCCGAGCGCGAGAGCGCCGGTCAGGTACCCCGCCACGATGATGAGCACCGGCGCGTAGAAATTGCTGCGGCTGCGCAGGGTCTTCACCGACAGCGCGGCGGTCACGCCGCCGACGACGCAGAGGAATGTCGCGGGCACGTCGTGCAGCACCGGCTGCTGCCCGATCACGACCGCCAGAATCATCGCGGCGATCATGGAGACCCGGCCGTTGAAGAGCACCGTCATCATCATGGCGAGGAACGGCATGAAGATGACTTCCGGGTGGGCGGGATAAAACCGTGCGACCAGTCCCGCCTGCGTCAGCAGCACCGCGAACAGCCCGCCGATCAGCGCGACCTGCCGTAAGTCTTGGTACGTCTCGCGCCGGTAGAAGACCAGCAAGACCCAGAAGATCGCGATGATCAGCGTGTCGCGCAGCAGCGGACCCACGACGCCCCGAATCGAGTAGGTCGTCGCGGCGCCGCGGCGCAGCAGCTCCTGGTGCAGCGTGACCAGCCGCTCGTGGGCTTCGTTCGTCACGACTTCTTTCGCTCCCACGATGCGATCGCCCGCGCGCACGATGTACTTGCTGGGATCGACGCTGCCGCGCAGCTCGTTGCGGCGCCGCTCCGTCTCCAGCGGCTTCGGAATCAGGGTCGGCCGGAAGAACTGCCGCTGCAGCTTGATGTACAGCACGTCGCCGACGCTCGAGCCGGGATCGGGGTGCAACTGCTTTGCGCGGTTCAGGTATTGCGCGAAGGTCAGCACCTGATCGCGCTGCACCGACGATTCCGTGGAGCCGCGCCGCAAGATCAACTCGCGCGACTGCTCGCCCTGCAGGACCCCGGGGCCAGTCACACCCTGGGCGAGGGTGCGATCGAACAACCGTTGGAGCGCCTGTTGGAGCCCGCGCCGCTTGCCGCCCTTACTCAGGTAGGCGGCCTCCTGCGGGGAGAGCGGAATCCCGTAGTTCGCGGCGGCCTGAATGATGGCTGGGGGACCCTCGGCGCTGGCCGCATCGACGGCGCTGAAGAACGCCGCCATCGTCGAGGCGGAGCTGTCGTACGCGCGCTGCCGGAACTCGTAGATCGGCTTCGCCGATGCCGCGAGCTCTTCGGCCTCACGCTGCAGCTCGTCTTCCGATTTGTTGACGACAAAATTGAACGGGGCGACGATTTCCTTGTCGGCCTGGGCGCCGGGCTCGAGCAACGGCGCGACGTCCGCACCGCCAGAGGGGAAGGCGACATGCGCGACGAACGCGAGCGCCGGGACCCACACCCAGCGCACCAGGTGGTAGCGCACCTGCTCCTGCGTCGGGAGCTTCATCTAACCCTGCGCATCCTCGGCGTAGGCGCGGATGATGTCGCGCACCAGCCGGTGCCGCACGACATCCGCATCGCCGAGGTAGACGAATCCGATCCCCTCGATCCCCGGCAGGATCCGCTCGACCTGCAGCAGTCCCGAGTCCTCGCGGTTCGGCAGATCGATCTGCGTCTTGTCGCCGGTGATCACGGCGCGCGAATTCACGCCGAGGCGCGTCAAAAACATCTTCATCTGCATCCCGGTCGCATTCTGGGCCTCATCGAGGATCACGAACGCGTCGTTCAACGTCCGCCCGCGCATGTACGCGAGCGGCGCGATCTCGATCGTCCGCGTCTCGAGCGCCTTCTGCACGCGCTCCCGCGGCATCATGTCTTCGAGCGCGTCATACAGCGGGCGCAGGTACGGATCGACTTTCTCCTGCAGGTCCCCGGGCAGGAAGCCGAGGTTCTCGCCCGCTTCGACGGCGGGTCGGGCGAGGATGATGCGGCGCACGCGTTTGCGGGCGAGCGCGTCGACCGCGGCCGCGACGGCGAGATAGGTCTTGCCGGTGCCGGCCGGACCGATGCCGATGACGATGTCGTGGTCCGCGATCGAGCGCAGATAGTCGCGCTGGCCGGCCGTCTTCGGCTGGATCACGCGCCGCAGTCCGGGGAGAATGATCTTCACGGGGTCGGCGCTCGCTCCCTGGCGCCCCAACTCTCCGTGTGCTTCATCGGACACGAGGCGCTCGACGTCGTGTACGTCGAGATTCTCGCCCATGCGCGCGAGGTCGATCAGCGCCTGCGCGACGGGGCCGGCGCGCTCGATCGCCGCCGCCGGACCGGCGAGCGACAGGCTGTCGCCGCGCAGCGACACGCGCACACCGAGGCGGCGCGCGAGCTCGAGGAGATTGGCATCGTTCACGCCGGCCAGGGCCAGCGGATCCACGCCTTCCACGGACAAGCGGTGGACGACGTCATCACTCATGGCACCACCTTGATGTGAAGTGCGGCGAGATCCTCGGGCCGCGCCGGAGCCGGCGCACCCTCGAACAGCGCGCGCGCCGTGGTCGTCTTTGGAAACGCGATCACGTCGCGCAACGAGCCCGCGCCCGCCAGGAGCATGGCCGTGCGGTCGAACCCGACCGCGAAGCCGCCATGTGGCGGCGCACCGGCCGCCAGCGCCGTCAGCAAGAAACCGAACCGGGCCTCGATATCCGCCGGCGCGAGGCCCAAATGCGTGAAGACCTTGCGCTGAATCGCGGGGTCCGTGATCCGGATCGAGCCCGAGCCAAGCTCGTTGCCGTTGTACACGGCGTCGTAGTGCAGCGCGCGGCAGGCGAACGGCTCGCTGTCCAGCTTGCTCACGTCCTCGGGATGCGGCGACGTGAACGGATGGTGCGCGAACACCGGCTGTCCCGTCTCCGGATCGGGCTCGAACAGCGGAAAGTCGACCACCCAGCAGAACGCGTGCGCGACCTTCGGCTGCGGCGCGAGCCGGCGGATCACTTCCTGGCGCACTTTGTCGAGCGCCGGCGACGTCACGCGATCGGGACCGACCGTCATGAGCGCCACATCGCCGTCGCCGATGCCGATTCGCCCCAACGCCTCGGCGGTGAAATGCTTGCCGAGGGAGCCGGAGAGCTGCTCGCCCTGCCGCTTGACCCACGCCAGTCCCGGCGCACCGTGTGTCTTTGCGGTTTCGGTGAGCTGGTCGACGTCTTTGCGCGACAAGCTGCCGCCGCCGCGCACGGCGATGCCGCGCACGCGCGCGCCGTTCGTCGCGCCCTGGAAGAATGGCACCCCGAGCGGCTGAACCTGCGTGGTCCAGTCGGCGATCGTGAAATCGAACCGCAGGTCGGGCTTGTCGGTGCCGTAGCGCTCCATCGCTTCGCGCCACGTCAGCCGCGGGAAGGGTCGCTCGATCCTGTGTCCCGTTTCATCCCACAGCGCGACGAGCACCGCTTCGACGAATCCGAGCACGTCTTCTTGCCCGACGAACGACGCCTCGATATCGATCTGCGAAAACTCCGGCTGGCGATCGTACCGCAGGTCTTCGTCGCGAAAGCAGCGCGCGATCTGGAAGTAGCGATCGAACCCCGACACCATCAGCAGCTGCTTGTAGATCTGCGGCGACTGCGGCAGCGCGTAGCACTCGCCCGGATGCACCCGCGACGGAACGAGATAGTCGCGGGCGCCTTCCGGCGTCGGCTTGGTGAGGATCGGCGTTTCGATCTCGAGAAAATCGAGCTCGCTCAACGCGCGCCGGGCGCGTTGCAACAGGCGGTGACGCAGGATCAGGTTCGCCTGCAGCTCGGGACGGCGTAGATCCAGGTGGCGGTACTTGAGGCGCAGCTCCTCAGCGGGCAGCTCTTCGCCTTTGCCCCGCGCGACGGGGATGGCCGGCGTCTCCGCGGGCCCGACGACGCGCAACGCCGTGGCATGCACCTCGACCTCCCCCGTCGCGAGCTCGGCGTTGCGCATGGCCGGTGGCCGGGCGACGACTTTGCCTTCGACCACCACGACCGCTTCGGCTCCCACGGTTTGGGCGCGGCTGACGAGATCAGGGGATGCCCATCCCGGGCCCACGGCGACCTGCACGAGGCCGTCGCGGTCGCGGAGATCGAGGAAGACGATTCCTCCGAGGTCGCGGCGGCGGTGGACCCAGCCTCCCAGGCGGACCTTCTGTCCCACGTGCTCCGTGCGGAGCTCGCCGCAGCGATGTGTGCGCCAGGTTGTCCGGGTCAGTCCTTCCCTCGCGTTTATACTCCTCCCCTTTCTGCGTCACAAAGAATGCGGTAGAACTCCTGCGCGTCGCTCGCCGCCAGGAGCCGGGCGCGGATCGGCTCGCGCCGCACCAGCCGCGAGATCCGGCTCAGTGCTTTCACATGTGCCCCCGCCTGCGACTCCGGGCCCGCCAGCAGGAAGAACAACCGCACCGGCTCACCATCGACTGTTTCATATGGCACGGGTGTACGCGCCGTGCCGGCAACCGCAACAAGATTGGCGAGGGCTGGGGTCTTGCCATGCGGAACGGCGACGCCGTAGCCAATACCAGTCGGGAACTGCCGCTCCCGCTCCATGACCGCCTGCAGGACATCCGGGGCCGCCCCGTTGCCCCCCACCAGGAGCTCGACCAGCTCCCGTAGCACGCCCTCCTTGCTCTGGGCCCTGATAGGGACCCGGATGCGGTCGGGCGTCAGTAGTTCGGAGAGCCGCAATGGAGTATGTCCAAGTGCCGTAACCGGTTGAAGATAGTTGACTTGAGTTGACGGCGCCACAGCCCGGAGTAAACGTTCGGCATGCAACGCATTGGCCTGCTGATTGTTGGACTCCTGACGCTCGGCGGGAAGCCAGCAGGCGGACAGCAGGCCACCGGGACAACGCTCTGGCGCGTCGCCGCGACGACGCTCGCCACACCTCCGGCGCTCGCCCTCGGTCCCGCCGCGGCGATCTGGAATCCGGCACAGACGGAAGACAGCGCTCGAGTGTGGCTCGCCATCGAGGCGATCCAGACACCTGCCGCCGTCGATGCGACGGGTCTCATCGCAACCGCACGTGTGCCCGCGGGCTCACTCGGTCAATTCGGGCTGCTCTTCGGCCGAGTCGGTTTGAGCGATGTCACGCAGACCGTCGACAGCCCCGACCCCACCGGCAGCAGCGTGCCGGTTTACACGTTTGCGGTCGGCACCACATGGTCGCGGCTCGTCGGGAGGACGAGCGTGGGCGCCACGCTGGCGTTTCATGACACTCGACTCGACGTCGCCACCGCGCGGCGCTGGACGATCGATGTCGGTGCCAGCCGGCCCTTCGTCGGTGACCGGTTTCGGGTCGCTGCCGCGACCCATTTTTTCTCGTCGCTCAAGACGAACGATCCCGCGCAGGATGTATTTGCGGGCATCGAAGGGCGCTTCTGGAGCGGCGCCATGTCCGGGAATCGTGTCGTGCTGCGAGCGCGGTACGGAATCGCGTTTGCGCACGGCTTTCGGGCGGACCACCAGTTCGGAGCCGGCGCCGAATTCGGGAAGAGCGTCACCCTCGACCTGATGCTGGCACGCGAGGGGGGCTACAGTGACGGCAGCCACTGGCGTCCCGTGGGGGGGCTGCGTGTCGCGATCGGGAAATACCGCGTGACGCTGGCCCGCGATGCCGGTGTCAACGACCTCGGCTCGGCCTACCGCGTCGGCGTCGACATGCGATTCCGATGAGCGTCGATCTCCTCAGTCTCACGCCGGACGCAGCGCGCGCGGCGCTCGAGGCCTGGCTGGCCGAACGCGGCGAGCCGGCGTATCGCCTGCGGCAAATGCTCCCGCGGCTGTGGCAGCGCCCCGTGGGGCGTTGGACCGACGTGACAGACCTTCCCGCGCCGCTTCGAGCCGCGCTCGATGAAGCCTTGCCGCTGCAGCGCCTGCCGCTGCGCACGCAGCAGCAGTCGAGTGACGGCACGGAGAAGTTTCTGTGGGGGCTCGCGGACGGCGAAGCGATCGAATCGGTGCTCATCCCGGAAGGCAAGCGCCGGACGCTCTGTATTTCCTCGCAGGCGGGCTGTGCGCTCGGCTGCGTCTTCTGCGCGACGGGGCGTATGGGGTTTCGGCGCAATCTCTCGGCCGGCGAGATCGCCGGCCAGGTGCGCGAGCTGATGCTCCGCGATCCCGCGCTCAAACCCACCAACGTCGTGTTCATGGGAATGGGCGAGCCGCTGCTCAACTGGGAGGCGGTGGACACGACACTCACGATTCTCAATCGCGCCGAGGGGCTGGGGATCGGCGCGCGACACATCACCGTCTCGACGGTTGGGATTCTTCCGAACCTCGCGAAGTTCGCGCAGCGCAAGGAGCAGTTCCGCCTCGCCGTCTCGCTGCATGCGCCGGTCTCGACGCTGCGCCGCGAGCTGATGCCGATCGAGCGGAAGTACACGCTCCCCCAGCTGATGGACGCGCTGAAGCAATTTCGCCGTCGCGTGACGCTCGAATACGTCTTGATCGGTGGGAAGAACGATTCCCTCGAGACGGCGGATCAGCTGGCGAAGCTGGCGCAGCCGCTCGAGGCACTGGTGAACCTGTTGCCGCTGCATCCCGGTGGTGCCCCCGATTTGACGCCGAGCCCGCGCGCGCAGATGCTGGCGTTCGAGCGGCGTTTGAAACAACGCGGTGTGGAGGCGGTGCTGCGGCGCAGTCGCGGCCTCGATATCAGCGCGGCCTGCGGCCAGTTACGGGTGGAAGTCGAGGGACCGCGCGCTCGCCGCAAAGTCCGCACCGAGGAGCACGCTCACATCGAGTAGCTTGGAGCTGTCGAGCTCGACCTCGACGCGCCCCTGCCCCAACGCCTCTCGGACCCGCTCCCCTACTTTCGCGGCGCCCCGCCGCACGATGATGCGGGTGGAGTCGAGCCCGCTTTCCGGCGCATTCCCGAAGTAGACGACGTCAATTCCCGCGCGCCGCAACAGCCGCGTCCCGATGCGCGCGTCGCCGGCCCGCCCGCTCGCATTGAGCACCTCGACCGTGATGGCGGCGCCGCGGTCGCCGGGGATGGGGTGCGTCTGCGTCGAACCGCCGCCGCACCCCACGAGGACGAGCCCAACGATGAGGATTCTCACGGCCGCCCGACCAATTGATTCCAGAAGGCCACGGTTTCCGCGGGCAACGGCCATCCCGAGCGCAGGACCCACGCGATCCTCCGTCGCGCGAGCTCCCGCAGGACCGCGTCCCGCTCGCGGGGAACTCGCTGTGCCAGCTCGGCCCGATCTGTGACATCGCTGGTTCGGCCAGGCTCGAGGAAGTCGGCGAGATACAGCATGCGGCCGACGTCGTCCCACCCGGCAAACCCGATCGTGTGGTACCGCACGGCATCGAGCACCCCACGGTCGCGTTCCCCGTCGGAGCCGGCGTGATCGGCGGCGGCCGGACCATGTGCCTTGGGGTCGCCCAGCGGGGCGTCGCGCAGCGCGTCATGCAGCCACCCCGCGCGCACCCAGCGGTCACGCTCCGGCGGTTTGACGCGCAGCGCGGTTGCCCACTGTTCGAGCAACGCCACGACCCGTTCGATGTGTGCGCGACGCTCCGGTGTCACCTGGGCCCAGCTCGGCAGGCTCACGGCGTGACTCGCGGATCCGCGCCGATTCCCTCGCCCAGGACGACGTTATCGATCAGGCGGGTCTTCCCCACCCGTGCCGCGACGACCGCGACCGTGTGGGCCGTCACGCGACTCACCGGCTGCACGTGCTCATCGACGAGGGCGCAGTACTCGGGCGTCACGCCCGGCGCGCGCAGCGCGTCGAGGCCCACCTTTTGAAGTCTCGCGGGATCGGCTTCGCCGCCCCGCCAGGTCTGCTCCAGCGTCCGCAGCGCTCGCGACAACGCGAGCGCCGAGCGGCGCTCGTCGGTACTGAGGTAGGTATTGCGCGATGAGAGGGCGAGGCCGTCCAGCTCGCGCACCGTGGGCGCGATGTCGAGCGTGAGCGCAAAGTCGAGATCCTGCACCAATTGTTTTACGAGCATCGCCTGCTGAAAATCCTTGCGACCGAACACCGCGATGTCGGGCTCGACGATGTGGAACAGTTTGGCGACGACAGTAAGCACGCCGGTGAAATGACCGGGCCGGGCAGCCCCCTCGAGCGTGTCGGCGACCGCGCCGGGGACGACGCGGGCGAGCGGCTCACCCGGGTACATCGCCGCGGCGTCCGGCACGAAGAGGCAGTCGACCTCGCGGGCGGCGGCCAGGTCGCGGTCACGCGGCAGGTCACGGGGGTAGCGGGCGAGGTCCTCGGCCGGGCCAAACTGCAGCGGATTGACGAAGATGCTGACGACCACGCGGTCGGCGAGCTCGCGCGCGCGATCCACGAGGCGGAGATGACCCTCGTGGAAGTACCCCATGGTGGGAACGAAGCCGATGGTGTGGCGGCGAGAGCGCTCGGAGCGAGACCAGGAGCGCATCTCGGAGATGCTGGAGAGCTCGCGCAACTAGAACTCGCGCTTCTTCATCTCCGAAAAGAAGTCGCGACGCTCGATGTCATCGTCGGTACTGTCCGGCGGCAGCGTCGGGTCGTACCGTTTGCGCGCTTTGGGCTTGGCCTTCGCCGCCTTGGCCATGTTCTTCTTGATCAGTTTAGCGAGCTTTTCGTCTTCCGTCTTCGACACGGCTTCCCTCCGGTCAGAATGATCAATAATCAATAATCAATGATCAATTTTCAATGATCAGTTCTCAATGATCATTGGTCATTGATCATTGATCATTGATCATTTTCCAAAGGAATGCTCCGGTCCGGGGTAGCGGCCCTCGCGCACCTCGGCCGCGAACACCCGCGCCGCCTCCCGCACGTCCTCCGCCAGCGCCGCGTACTTCTTCACGAACTTCGCCGAGAACTGCTCGTTCAGGCCGAGCATGTCGTGGAGCACGAGCACTTGGCCGTCGCACGCCGGACCGGCGCCGATCCCGATCGTCGGGATCGACAGCGCCTTCGTGATCTGCGACGCGAGCGGGGCCGGGACGAGCTCCAGCACCACGGCGAACGCGCCCGCGTCCTGGAGCGCCGCGGCGTCGGCCTTGAGCCGTCCGGCCTCCGCGTCGTCCCGGCCCTGCACGCGGTAGCCGCCCAGGGCGTGCACCGATTGCGGCGTGAGGCCGAGGTGGCCCATGACGGGGATGCCGATGTCGACGAGCCGCCGCACCGTTGCCGCCATCGGCTGGCCGCCCTCGATCTTCACGGCGTTGCAGCCGGTTTCCTTCATTGCTCGGCCGCAATTTCGCAACGCGTCTTCGGGCGAGATCTGATAGCTCAGGAACGGCATGTCGCAGACGACCATCGCGCGCTCGGTTCCACGCCGCACCATCTTCGTGTGATAGATCATCTGATCGAGCGTCGCCGAGAGGGTGGACGGCGCGCCGGCGAGCACCTGATTGAGCGAGTCCCCGACGAGCAGGATGTCGACGCCACTCGCGTCGAGCAGGCGCGCGAACAGCGCATCGTAGCACGTGAGGGCGACGATGCGCTCTCCTTTTTCCTTCATGTCGAGCAACGTGCGCGTCGTAACGCTAGTCATGCTTCCCTTCCAGCTCGGCGATTTCGCGCCGCCAAAAATCGCGCTGGGGCAGCTCCGGATGCGGAATCGTCAGCTCCGGACTCCGTACAGTCTTGGTGCCATACCGCACGATGTCGAGGTCCAGTGTCCGCGGCCCCCAGCGCTCGCGCCGCTCTCGGCCCCGCTCCGCCTCAATCGCCCGGCAGTGCGCCAGCAGATCCGCCGGTTCCAGGCTCGTTTCGAGCAGAACCATTTGGTTCAAAAATGGCGGCTGCGCAACCGGTCCGAGGGGCGCCGTCTCTTCGACCCGCGATGCCGCCACCAGCCGGGTATCCGGCAGGGTTCCCAGGCGTGATCGTGCGTACGCCAGGTGGGCGGCACGGTCACCGATATTCGAGCCGAGTGCGACGAAGGCTCGCTCAGTTGACGTTGGCGAACCCGCGGGTCAGGTCGCGCAGCATGGTCGCAACCTGTTCGAGGTCGCGGGTGGCGCGCTCGAGGTCGGTGAGTCCTTCGGCCGCCTGAACGGCGCGGGTGGCCACGTCGTCGGCTTCGACGCGATTCTGCCCGGCGATGCTCGCGACCGCGTTGATGCGCTCGCGCAGGCGCGCGAACGCCTGGTTCTGCTCGCCGGCTGCCGCGGTGATCCGGCCCGCGTGGGCCGTCGCTTCCGCGGTGGCGGCGACGATCGCATCGAGCGCTTCGAGCGCTGCCGCGGACAGCTCCTCCACGCCGCCGACGTTGACCTGCCCGCGACGCATCTGCTCGACGACCTCGCCGACCTGGGTGTGAATGTCCTGCACCAGGTCGCCCGCTTCGGCCGCCGCGGTGGCGCTCTGCTCGGCGAGGCGGCGCACTTCTTCGGCCACCACCGCGAAGCCTTTGCCGTGTTTGCCGGCGCGCGCCGCTTCAATGGCGGCGTTCAGCGACAACAGATTCGTCATGTCCGCCAGCTCACGGATCGAGGCGATGAACCCCGTGATGCGTCGGCTCGTCTGCCCGAGCTGCTGCACCTTGCTCGAGCTCTCGCCGACGAACGCCTTGAGCGCCACGAGGCGCTCGATGGCTTCGCGAATCTGCGTGCGATTGCGGCTCGCGACGTCGCTGGCCGCGGTCGAGGCGCGCGCCGCGCCCGCGCCGTCGTCCGAGACGCGGCGCGACACCTGGGCGAGGCTCTCGGTCGCCTCGAGACCACCGGAGACTTCGCCTTCTTCGCGGCGCACGCCCTCGCGGATCACGCCGGTCGATTGCGCCACGGCGGACGCGGCGCCCTTCAGCGCTTCGGCCGTCTGGGCGATCGTGGCGAGCTGGCGCGTCATCCGCTCGACCGTCTCGACCAGCGGGCGGCGCAGGTCGGTGATGTGCACCGCGGTCGCGAGCTGGCTCGCGAAGCTCGTAATCGTGAGAATGTCCTGGCGCCGGTAGCAGTGCTTCTTGTGGTGCTCGAGCTCCAGCGTGCCGATCACCTGATCGCCGAACTTGAGCGGCACGATCACCAGGCTTTGGACCTCGAGCGGCGCGTCGGCGACGCGCTTGTCGCGGGTCACGTCGTCGATGACGATCGTGTCGCCCGTGGTCGCCAC
Source organism: Gemmatimonadales bacterium (assembly GCA_036003865.1). GTDB lineage: Bacteria > Gemmatimonadota > Gemmatimonadetes > Gemmatimonadales > GWC2-71-9 > 20CM-2-65-7. The sequence continues at coordinate 50,143 of DASYRZ010000211.1, forward strand.
CGTCTTGCGCAGCGCGCCGGTGTCCTCCGATGGCTCGCCCCGTCCCTCGCGGCCGCGTTCGGAGCGGTGCGCGAGCGACAACACCCCCTCGTGCAGCCGGTAGATGCGGAAGTCGCCCCAGTCCACCAGCCGGTTCGCCAGCCGCTCAATGCGCTGAAACGAATCCTTGAGACTGATGTTGGCGGTGATCACCGCTTCCACCGCGTGGATCTTGTTCAGCTCTTCGGCGGAGATCGCCTCCTCGATCATCTGCTTGAGCAGCAGGCCGAGGAACGTGAGGACGACGGCAACGAGGAGCCACGCGACGCGCGACCAGGCGACGACCGCGCCGGAGAAGATCACCGCGGCGAGGAGCGTGGCGGCGTAGGCGATGACCTCGTAGCGCACGATCATCAGCCGTTCGGCCGGCTCGAGCTTCGCGCGGATGATGAGACTGACATAGAAGAGGATGCGGCCGAACAGGAAATAGGCGAGCGCGTAGCCGGCCAGCACCGGCAAGAGCTCGATGTTCAGCACCGGCGCGCCTCCCGGCATGTCGAACAAGTCCAACCCGGCCGCGTAGACACCGAACGCCGCGACCAGCGTGATGACTTCGCGACCAAGATTGATCCACGCCACCCGCAGCGGCTTGCGTTGCCAGAGCGAGTCGGTCACGAGCGTCGCCCCGGCGATCGCCAGGGCCGTCGCCGGCACGCCGACGAGCAGGCTGCCCGCCAATCCGACGAGCGCGGTCTGATTGAGGTACGAGTATTTGCTCAGCGGGACCGACAGGCCGCGCAGTGCGATCGCGGCCCCGAACAGCACGACGAGCTCCGGAATCTGCCCCAGCCAGCGTGTATCCGTGACGAGGACCGCAACAAGCAAGGCGCTGCCGATCCAAGTGAGTCCGTGGCTATAGAGGATGACGAAGCGCGCGACCTTCATCCGTGCACCGCTCCCGCCAACTCGCGCGTCAGGCGCTCCATCGCGGCTACGCCGCCCTGAGCGAGGGCGTCCATGAGTGCGCTCCCGACCACCACGCCATCCGCGGAGCGTGCGGCGGCGCCGGCCTGCGCCGACGTCCCGATCCCGAATCCGACGGCGACGGGCAGGCGCGTCGCCGCGCGCAGCCGCTGCACCTGCCGGTCCAGGTCCGCCGGGACATTGTCGCGTACCCCGGTGACCCCCAGGCGCGAGATCAGGTAGACGAACCCGGTGGCGCCGGACAGCGCCGCCTTGAGCCGCGCGTCGTCCGTCGTCGGGGCAACGAGGCGGATCAGCGCGAGCGAGCTGCCCGTCACCGCCTGCTCGACGGCGGGATCGGCGCCGGCCGGAAGATCGGTGAGCAGCACACCCGCGGCACCCGCGGCCTGCGCGTCCTTCGCGAACCGCTCGACGCCATAGGCCAGCACCGGATTCAGATAGGTCATGATGATGACGGGGACGGCGAGGGCGGCGGTACTGATCAACTCGAGCACGCGCGGTACGGTCATGCCCTGCTCCAGGGCCGCCTGCGTGGTGCGCTGAATCGTCGGCCCGTCGGCGAGCGGATCGGAAAACGGAATCCCCACCTCGACGAAGTCCGCTCCCGCGGCGGCCACGCGGCGCAGCGCGTCGAGCGAAACGGCGGGTGTCGGAAAGCCGGCGGTGAGGTACGGAATCAGCGCCCGCGATTTGCCGAGCGCCCGCCACCGCGCCGCGATGGCATTCTCAGACAAAGTAATCGCTGACGTTGATACCGTATTTGACAGGGTCGGTGACCTTGACGATGGTGCGCGGGAAGTTGCCGTTCGCATCCTTCTGGGAAAGATCGACCACGGTACCCGGATTGAGGAGGGCACCATCGGGAGTGGTGACGAGGCGGACCACCGGGCGGTGCACGTGCGCCACGTCGGGGTTGGCGCTGTGCACGAGCGCGACCTCGTACGTATCGAGAATCACGCACGTGCCCACGGGATAGATCCCGATCAGGTTGATGAACGCTTTCACCACCACCGGATCGTAGCCGCGGCGCGGGTTTTCCCACATCTCCTTGAGCACTTGATCGGGCTGGATGGGGACGGTCTGATAGACTCGCCGGCTGGTGGCGGCATCGAAGCCGTCGGCGACGGCGATGATCTTGGAGTAAATCGAGAGCGTCCGGCCGCGGATCGATTTCGGATAGCCCGTCAGGTCGATCTTCATGTGGTGCTCGTAGGCCACCACCATGCCGCGATAGGGAATCTCGCCGTAGCCGCGCAGCCCGAAGAGCGTCAGCACACCCAGCCAGGGATGCGCCTGCATGATGCGCCACTCCTCTTCGGTGAGGCCCCCTTCCTTATTTAGCACCTCGAGGGGCACGCGCGATTTGCCGACATCGTGGAAGAGCGCCGCCATGCCCAGATCGTACAGCTGCAGCTTGGTGAGCCCCAGCTTGCGGCCCAGCGCGACCGAGAAGATGCACACGTTGACGGAGTGGGTGAACGTGTATTCGTCGTAATCACGCAGCGTGGTCAGCCCCACGAGCGACGATTCGTTGTTGAGCACCTGATCGACGATCGCCTGCACCGCCCGCTTCACCTTCTTGACGTTGGCGGTCCGCCCCATCCGAATGCTGTTGATGACCTCTTTGGTGACGGCAACCGAGCGCGCGTAGGTGCGCTTGGCGGCTTCTTTCTGCCGTTCCTCCTCCTCCACGTCCTCTTCGGCCTCGAGCGGCGGCTCCACGCTGATGTGCGACACGCCGCCATCGCTCAGCTTCTGTGACAGCTCGAACAGCTTGTTGGGATTCTCTTCCTTGGCGGCGTAGGCGAGCAGCAGCGACACGAATACCTGCAGCTGTTTGCGATCCACGCCCTCGTCCAGCCGCACCGCCCCGATGCCGCATTGCTGCAGGACGTTCAGGATGTGGGAGAACGACGCGTAGTTGTCGAGGTCAAGCCGGAGCCGCGTCGAGTTGACGAAGATGAATTCGCCCTGGAGCCGGACCTCGAGCTCGCGCTCGACGTCGAGCAGCTGCTTGGTCGTGGCGGCGAGGTCGTCCAGCGCCTTCTGCACCTGCGTGTTCTCGATCGGGTAGAGCTTGAGCGACCGGAACGAGGTGTAGAGGACGATGAGGAAATCGCGCCCGGCATGACGGAGGAATCCGTCCGTCGTCTGGGCGGTCTCCATCATCGAGGGACGTTTCCCGCCGGGTGCCGTCATGCGCTCGCCCCACCCGTGCCGACGTCGCGCAGCGCCCGGTTGACGGCGTTCCGCACCAGCGGCTCCTTGTCCTGCGAGACCTTTTGGAGCACGTCGCGCGCTTTGGGTGTGCGGATCTTGCCAAGCGCCATGGCCGCACAGGCGCGCGTCTCGGGATCTTCTTTCCGCGAGAGGAGGCCGCCTTTGGGCACGAGCAGCTTCTCGAGCGTCGCGATCCCGGACTCACCGGCCAGCGCGCCGTACGCCTCGAAGAACGCCATCTTTTCCGTCAGGTCCGCATCCTTGAGCTTGTTGCCGACGACCGCGGCTTCGATGCGCGGGAAGGCGTTGCGGTGACCGCGCTGGCCCAGGAACTTGGCCGCGGTGATGCGGACGTCGCGCTCGCTGTCGTCGATCGCTTTCTCGAGCAGGCGCGTCGCACTGGGACTGCCGATCGTCGTCAGCGCCTCCACGACGGCAAGCTTCAGCTCGCGCTCGCCACGTTCCAGCAGCGGCCCCATGCCGTCGGGAGCGCCCGGCAGCTTGAGCCGGCCGGCGAGCCGCACCATCTCGAGCTGGACGGCCGCGTCGCCGCTGCCAAGGGCCTTGAGCACCTCCGCGGCGTGCGCCTGGGCCAGTCGCTCCGCGGCGCTCTGCACGAGGCTCTTCACGCGCTCGTTCGCCAGCTTGGGGAGCCACCCCATCAGCGTGCCGAGCGCTTCGGCCCGCAGCTCGCCGAACAACTCGCTCAGCTCGTCTTCGGTGGGGTGACTCGCCGCTTCATCGAGCGACTGCAGCAATTGGGACAGCGCGTCGGCCTGGGAGAGGCGCGTCGGCAACGTCTCGAGTACCTGGCGATGCTCGGGGATCAGCTCGCGGGCGCGCTGCAGGATGACCTTGCATTCGCGCAGGATGAAGGCGACTGACCGGAAATCGCCGGCGCCCAGCAGATACGGGATGAAGTTCTCGACGATCGAGATGAGCTCGGCGCGGACCGTGCCGTACGTCTGCAGCTCGAGCAGATCGAATAGCATCGCGAGCACGTTGCCGCGCAGATCCTGCGCGTACTCGCGATCGACCTCCTTGTGGAGATACTCGATCTCCTTGTCGTCGAGGAAATAGAGGGTCGTGTCGAAGTCGTCGATCGACACCAGGCCTTCACGCTTGGGCGGCGCCTCTTCCTCGACTTGCCGGCGGACGGTCGTCGGATCGGCTGAGCCGCCCTCACCGCCGGGTGTGCCGCCTCCACCAATCGTCGGCGCCCCCTTTTCCGACCGCTCGATCGGGACCGCGTTCTCGCTCGCCAGCTCCCGGAACGTGTAGGTGACGAATTGGAAATCTTCCGCCCACAACAGCGTCAGCAGATCGTCCGGGGCGTCCGCCTGCAGGTTCTTCGCCTGCTGCAGCACCGCCAGAAACCGCACGATCTCCAACTCTTCGACGCCCGGCTTGAACGTGAGGGAGCGGACGCCGTCCTTATACAGCGTCCAGGCGATGCTCTCGTGGCGCTGGTCCTGGCTGTAGACCGAGTGATCTTCCCAGCGGATGTCGGTCTCGCCGATGTCGAAGATCAGATCGTCGGTGGCCTGCCAGATCTGGCGGAAAGCGGCGCGAATATTGTCGACCGCGCGCTGATAGACGGGATTGTTCGGCAGGTACAACTGGGTCGCCCGCATCCCCTTGCTGACGACCTGCATCAGCTCCTCGACCTGTGACGGCGGGAGGGCCAGCTCGGGGATCTGAGCCTGCGGATTCGTCAGAGCGCTGCTCCCGTAAGCTCGGCGACCATGGCGACGTCCTTGTCGCCACGGCCACTCAGGTTGATCAGGATGAGGTCGTCAGAGGTCCAGTGCGCTCTCATCACCCACGCCACGGCGTGGGCGCTTTCAAGAGCCGGGAGTATGCCTTCCAGGCGCGAAAGGCCGGCGAATGCCTCCAGCGCTTCCCGGTCCGTCACGGCTTCATACAATACGCGACCCGTGTCTTTCAGGTAAGCGTGTTCGGGGCCGACGCCCGGATAATCGAGCCCGGCCGAGACACTGTGCGCCGGCTGCACCTGTCCGTCGGCGTCCTGCAGCAAGTAGCTCATGCTGCCATGGAACACGCCGGGACGCCCCGCCCCCAGCGTGGCTGCGTGTTTGTGACTCGCCACGCCCTCTCCCGCCGCCTCGACGCCGACCAGCCGGACCGCCGCGTCGTCGAGAAACGCCGTGAATATCCCCATCGCGTTCGAGCCGCCACCCACGCATGCGACCACGGTGCTCGGCAGGTGCCCCACCTGCTCCAGCATTTGCGCGCGCGCCTCCCGTCCGATCACAGACTGGAAATCGCGCACGAGCCGGGGGAATGGGTCGGGTCCGACGACCGAGCCGATGATGTAGTGCGTCGTCGTGACGTTCGTGACCCAATCGCGCAGCGCCTCGTTCGTTGCGTCTTTCAGGGTGCGGGTTCCCGACGTCACCGGCACGACTTTCGCGCCCATCAATTCCATGCGGTACACGTTCAGTCGCTGCCGCCGCATGTCCTCTTCACCCATGTAGACGACGCACTCGAGGCCAAAGCGCGCGCACACCGTGGCGGTCGCGACGCCGTGTTGCCCCGCTCCCGTCTCGGCGATGATGCGTCGCTTGTTCATCCGCTGCGCCAGCAGCACTTGCCCCAGCGTGTTGTTGATCTTGTGCGCGCCGGTGTGGTTCAGATCCTCGCGCTTGAGCAGGATATGCGCGCCAACTTGCGCCGAGAGTCGCGGGACCGCGGTGATCGGCGTCGGACGTCCGACATAGTTTTTGAGGAGTGCGTCGAGTTCGGCCCAGAATCGCGGATCGTTACGCGCAGCGCCGTACACCTCGGCCAGCTCCACGAGCGCATGCATGAGGGTCTCGGGGACGTAGCGGCCGCCGTAGGGGCCGAAGCGACCTGTGGCGACGTCAGTCATTGCATCCCTTCAGATGCACGTCGGCACGACTGCACGTCTGCACGACTTCGTGCCGACGTGCCGACATGCAGGCGTGTATCGTGAATCTCATCCTCTAACTCCGCTTTGACGCCTCACCCCAACCAGCCCCCACACCGCCCTTTCGGGGTCACCAGAACGCGCCACGCTTGTCCCCACGAGCACGAAATCCGCCCCGGCTGCGGCCAGCCGTTCGACGTCCGCCCGCGTCTCGACGCCGCTCTCGGCGACGACGGAGATGCCGCCGGGGATGCGGCCGACCAATCGCTCGGCGGCGGCCAGGTCGACGCTGAACGTGTCGAGATCCCGCGCGTTGACGCCGAGCATACTCGGTCCGGCGGCGAGCGCCGCCTCCAACTCCCGGTCGGCGTGAACCTCGATGAGCGGCACCATATCCAGTGACCGCACCATTCTGGCGAGGCCCTGCAGCTGCTTCGCGTTCACGATGCGCGCAATGAGAAGAACCGCGCTCGCTCCAGCGACTCGCGCCTCGTGAATTTGGGCTTCATTGATGATGAAGTCCTTGCGCAGCACTGGTACGCTGACCGCAGCCGCGACCTGCCGGAGATCTTCAATCGAGCCTCCAAAGTGTGCCTCGTCGGTGAGGACGGAAACCGCCACCGCACCGCCGCGCGCATAGGCGCGCGCGTGACCCACGGGATCGAGATCCTCGCGAATGGCGCCCTGCGACGGGGAGCGCCGTTTCACTTCGGCGATCACGCCGACCGTTGGCTCCGGCTTCCCGGGAAACGGCCGGACTGGTGGCGCCTGCGCGGCCGCCCGTTCCAGCTCGCCGGCTCTCTGCTTGAGAGCCTCGACGCGGGTGCGGGTTACCGCCAGAATAGTGTCCAGCGAGGGACGGCGTGGGTTATTTGGCATCCTTGCGTTCGGGCGTTATTCGGGTAGATTATGTTTCGGTAAATCTTCGGGAGCGAGTATGCCGGTCACGCGGCGCCAGCGCGAGATCCTCGATTACATCGGGAAGCACATCGACGAGAAGGGGTACGCCCCCAGCTTCGAAGAGATTGCCCGTCAGTTTGGCTTCCAATCGCTGGCGACGGTCCACGAGCATCTCACCAACCTGGAACGCAAAGGGTACATCCGGCGCACCCACAACGAGAGCCGGGCTATCGAGGTCGTTCCACCGAAAGGCCAGACCGGTGCTACCGAGCTCCCGCTGCTCGGTCTGGTGGCTGCAGGCGCGCCGATCGAGGCGATCACCGGTGATGAGACGATCGCCGTGCCAGATGAGCTTCTGCCCCGGCGCGGCCGCAGCTACGTGCTGAAGGTGCGCGGCGACTCGATGATCGACGAGCATATCAAGGATGGCGACTACGTCGTCGTTCAGGAGCGCAACCAGGCCGAGGCCGGCCAGACCGTGATCGCGCTCGTCCATGGAGAAGGCGCCACGGTCAAACGGTTCTACCGTGAGCCCGGCGGCTGGATCAGGCTGCAGCCCGCCAACGACACGTTGCAACCGCTGCGCCTCAACGAGCGCGACGTCATCGTGCAGGGAGTCGTGGTCGGCGTCATCCGGAAATACTAGCGGTCGCTTTACGCAGCCGGTCGAGCGCCGCGCGCGCCGCCCCGGATGCGACCACCTCGCGCGCGCGGCCGATCCCTTCCGCGAGCGACCCCGCGATTCCGGCGACGTAGATCGCCGCACCGGCGTTGAGGAGCACCGCCGCCAGCCCTGAAGGGTCGGCGGATCCATTGCCGAGAATGCGCTCCAGCCGCTCCGCATTGGCGGCCGGCTCTCCCCCCTGCAGTTGTGTCACATCCTTGATGCCGAGACGGAAGCGCTCCGGATCGATCTCCCAGCGCCGCACCGCGCCGTCCTGCACTTCCCATACGTCGGTCACGCCATGCGGTGAAATCTCATCCATCCCCACGCGGCCATGCACCACGAGCGCGTGCTCGGCGCCGAGCCGCACCAGCGCCTCCGCGACGATGCCCGCGCGATCGGGATCGGCGACACCCAGCACTTGGCGACGCACGCTCGCGGGATTGGCGAGTGGGCCAACGAGGTTCATCAGCGTGGGCGTCCCCAGCTCGCGCCGCACGGCACCCACATGCTTCATTGCCGGATGGAAGCTCGGCGCGAACAGGAAGACGACATGAGTTTCGTTCAGCACACGGCTGGCGGTTGGCGCATCGAGTACGATGCGGAGGCCGAGGGCTTCCAGCACGTCGGCCGAGCCGCAGCGCGACGTGTACGAACGATTCCCGTGCTTTGGCACAACGGCACCCGCGCCGGCCGCGACGAACGCCGCCACAGTCGAGATGTTGAACGTGGGGACGGTGCCGCCACCCGTGCCACAGGTATCCACGAGATGATCGTGTGCCGCGTCCACCCGCACCATCGCGGTGCGCAGCGCACGCGTCGCGCCGGCCAGCTCATCCGCGGTCTCGCCTTTGGCGCGCAGGCCCATGAGCAGCGCGCCGATCTGCGCGGGGGTCGCCTCGCCGCTCATCACGACCCCGAACACCTCGGCGGTTTGGTCTTCGGACAGCGATTGCCGATTGGCGAGAGCGCCCAATGCGCGACGCAGCGGAGAGTCCATGAGGGATTAAGCCTATCACCCTTGTCAAATAGTGACAACGAGTTGCATCTTTCCGGCGTGCCAAGCCGCCCCTTTCTCGCGGTGATTCAATACGACGGGGGTGGCTTCGCGGGATGGCAGCGGCAGCCCGCGGACCGCACGGTCCAGGCGGAATTCGAGGCCGTGCTCGAGCGGTTGATGGGACGCCGCACGCCGGCAACCGGTGCAGGCCGCACCGACACGGGCGTTCACGCGCTGGGGCAGGCGGTCAGCTTCCAGGGCGGCGAGCAGTGGGCCGCAAAGCCGGCCGATCTGCGGCGCGCGTTGAATGCCTTGCTGCCGCGCGAGATCTGGGTCGAGCAGGTGCGGGTGATGCGCCCCGGCTTTGATGCACGGCGCAGCGCCACGGCGCGGCGTTATCGGTACCTGATCGGGACCGACGAGGCGGCGGCGTCGCCGTTTCGGAAGCCGTATGAATGGGCCCTGGGTCGCGCGCTCGATGGGCGCGTGCTGGAGAGCGCCGCGGCGGCCCTGCTGGGAGAGCACGACTTTCGCGGTTTGGCCGCGGCCGGCGCGAACACACCTCACTACCGATGCCGCGTGGCGTTTGCGCAATGGGCGCCGCGAGCGGACGGAGTGGGAATGGCGTTCACAGTCGAGGCCGATCGATTCCTGCATCACATGGTGCGCTTCATCGTGGGCACCATGGTCGATATCGCCCTTGGCCGGCGCCCGCCGGCGGATTTCCCCCGGCTGCTCGCCGCGACCGATAATTTGGCGGCCAGTCCGCCTGCCCCGCCCCAGGGATTGTATCTGGAAGCGGTGCTCTATCCTCCGAACCTCTACGCCGAGGAGTCTACGCCATGAAGTTTTTCCTCGACACGGCGAGCCTGAAAGACATCAGCTGGGCGGCACAGGCCGGGCTGATCGACGGCATCACGACCAACCCCTCGCTGCTCTCGAAGCAGGCGGGCGATCTCGACCCCCGCGACGTCCTGAAGGAGATCTGTTCGCTTGTCGAGGGACCGGTCTCGGCGGAAGTCGTCGCCGTCGACGTGGAAGGAATGATCAAAGAAGGTACCCAGCTCGCGAAGATCGCCGAGAACATCGTCGTCAAGATCCCCATGCTCGAGGCCGGCATGGTCGCGGTGCGCCGGCTCGCGTCGGCGGGCATTCGCACGAACGTCACGCTCTGCTTCTCGAGCGTGCAGTGCCTCATCGCCGCGAAGGCGGGCGCATCGTACGTGAGCCCATTCATCGGCCGGCTGGATGATGTCGGACAGGAAGGCATGGACGTGATCCGTGAAGCGCGGGCGATCTTCGACAACTACAACATTGAAACCGAGATTCTCGCCGCCTCGATCCGCCACCCTCGCCACGTGGTCGAGGCCGCCATGATCGGCGCGGACGTCGCGACGCTGCCGCCCGACGTTCTGAAGAAGCTGTTGATGCATCCGCTCACCGACCGCGGCCTCGAACAGTTCCTTGCTGACTGGAGCAAGCTGGTCGCCCGGGCGAAGGCCGCGGTTTGAACTGGGTCTCGCCGCTCTCCACCCGCTACGCGTCGCCGGCCATGCAGGCGCTCTGGGGCGAGCGCCGCCGCATTGGGCTGTGGCGCCGGTTGTGGCTCGCGTTGATGGAGGCGCAGAAGGAGCTCGGGCTCGATATCCCCGAGGCTGCGATCACGCAGCTACGCGCGCATCTCGATGACGCCGATCTCGATAAGGCCGCCGAGTACGAGCGCCGCCTGCGCCACGACGTCATGGCGCACATCCACCACCTCGGTGACCAGGCGCCTGCCGCCAGGCCCTACATCCACCTCGGCACGACCAGCGCCTTCGTGACCGACAACGCCGACCTGCTCTTGATGCGCGAGGCGATGCTCCTCCTGCTCGGGCGCATCGGCGCAGTCCTCGTCGCACTGGGGAAGCAGGCGCGGCGCTACCGCGCCCTGCCCTGCCTCGCGTATACGCATTTCCAGGCGGCGCAGCTCACGACCGTCGGAAAGCGAATGACGCTGTGGATGCAGGACTTTGCCCTCGATGCCGAAGAGCTGTTGCATCGCATTGCGACGATGCGATTCCGCGGGGTGAAAGGGACCACCGGCACGCAGGCGAGTTTCATGGAGCTGTTCGACGGCGATCACGCCAAGATCAGCGAGCTCGATAGCCGGGTCGCGCGGGCGATGGGATTCGACGCGGTCTTTCCCGTGACCGGCCAGACCTACACCCGCAAGCTCGACGCGCAAATCCTGGCTGTGCTGTCCGGCGTCGCCCAATCGGTGGCAAAGTTCGCCACCGACCTCCGCCTGCTGCAGCACGAAGGGGAGATCCTCGAGCCCTTCGAAGGCGAACAGGTTGGCTCCTCCGCCATGCCCTACAAGCGCAATCCCATGCGCGCGGAGCGGATGACGGGGCTGGCTCGATTCGTGATCGAGCTGGAGGGCAACGGCGCACACACCGCGGCGCAGCAATGGCTGGAGCGCTCGCTCGATGACAGCGCCAACCGCCGCCTGGTCATCCCCGAAGCGTTCCTCGTGACCGATGCGCTTCTCGTGCTCGCGACCAATGTCGCGGCGGGACTCGAGGTCCGTGAAGCGACGATCGCGGTGCATGTTGCGGACGCGATGCCGTTCCTGGCGACGGAGCGGCTGCTGATGCGGGGCGTGAAGGCGGGGGGCGATCGGCAGCACCTCCACGAGGTGATCCGCACCCATAGCCTGAAGGGCGGCAAGGACCTGCTCGAGCGGCTCGCTCGCGATCCCGCATTCAAACAGCTCGGCGTCCGGGCCAAAGCGGGCGAGCTCGACCCGGCAGGGTATGTGGGGCGCGCGCCGCAGCAGGTGGACGACTTTCTCGATCGCGTGATTCCCGATGTGATGCGTTCCATCCAGGCCGCTGCTCCCGCGGCTGCCGCAGCGGAGGTCCAGGTATGACCGGAGTGCTGGTGCAAAGCAGACTGCCCCTCCCGCTCCTTCGTCGCGGGAAGGTTCGGGAGGTGTACGACGTCGACGAGGGGGTGCTGCTTCTTGTTGCCAGCGATCGCGTCAGTGCCTTCGACGTCGTCATGAAAGAAGCGGTCCCGCACAAGGGTGCGGTGCTCACGCAGATGAGCGCGTTCTGGTTTGAGCGCCTCAAGTCCGTCATGCCGCATCATCTGCTCACTGCCGACGCCGACGAGATCGTCACGCGCGTCCCGGCCCTCGCGCCGCACCGTGACGAGCTGCAGGGGCGCACGATGCTGACGCGCCGCGCCACGCCCGTCGCCTTCGAATGCGTCGTGCGCGGCTATCTCTCAGGCTCCGCGTGGGCCGAGTACAAGCAATCCGGTACGCTCGCGGGCGAGCCGCTGCCGCAGGGGCTCGTGGAAAGCGCACCCCTTGATCCCCCGATCTTCTCGCCCGCGACCAAAGCCGAGCAGGGACACGACGAGAACGTCACCTTCGACCACGTCATACAAGCGCTCGGCCGTCTCACCGCCGAGCGGTTGCGCGGCGCCAGTCTCGCGCTGTACGAGGCGGGCCGTGACTACGCGGCCAAGCGTGGCATTATCATCGCCGATACCAAGTTCGAGTTCGGCACGGCGGCGGGGGGTGAGCTCATCGTCATCGATGAGATCCTCACACCCGATTCGTCGCGCTTTTGGCCGGCCGATCGCTATCAGGCGGGACGCAGCCAGCCGAGCTTCGACAAGCAGCCGCTGCGCGACTATCTAGCGGACCTGAAGAAGCAAGGACAGTGGAACGGCGAGGCTCCGCCTCCGCCGCTGCCGCCCGACGTCGTAAAGGCGACGAGTGAGCGTTATCGGGATGCGTACGCCCGCATTACGGGGAAAGAACTGGACGGCGCTTCGTGAATGGACGGGGCTTCGTGAATGGACAGGCTAAAGCCTGTGCTCGGCGAAGCACTGTCCTTAAGGACAGTGTAGCGCCGAGCCCACCCTTTAGGGTGGGAACTAGGTGAGGGTCGCGCCTGAAGGCTGGCCGTTCATCGCGGTGGCATGGATTCTGGCAGCAGCGGCGGCGTGGCTGTGGTGGCCGCTCGCGATCGTCCTGGGGATCGTCGCGATCTGGGTCGTCGCTTTCTTTCGCGATCCCATTCGGCCGGGTCCCCGCGGTGACCGCTACATTGTGGCAGCCGCCGAAGGCCACGTCGTGCACGTGATCGAGACCGACGAGCCGATGTACGTGAAGGAACGGGCGGTGCGCATTTCGATCTTCCTGTCCGTCTTCGACGTGCACGTGAATCGCTATCCTGTGGACGGAACGGTCGAGCTGGTCCACTACAACAAGGGCAAGTTCCTGCACGCTGCCGACGAGAAGGCGAGTCTCGACAACGAACAGTCGTCGATCGGTGTGCGTGGCCCGCGCGGGCGCGTGCTGGTGCGCCAGATCGCCGGCCTGATCGCGCGCCGCATCGTGACCGACGCCAAACCGGGGGATCGCGTGACGCAGGGCGCGCGCCTCGGCCTCATCCGGTTCGGCTCGCGCACCGATGTCTTTCTGCCGCTCTCGGCGCGACCCGTCGTCCAGGTCAAACCCGGCGACCGCGTCCGGGTAGGCGGCACCGTCTTGGCGGAATACCCGTGAGACCACCGCCACTGCCGCTGCGCCGCGTCGTCATCGTGGTGCCGAGTCTCTTCACGCTATTCAATCTGTTCTTCGGGATCTGGGCGATGGTGCTGGCCACGCGCGGCGAATACTACCGCGCCGCGTGGTTCATCGTCTACGCCGGCATTCTCGATACGCTGGATGGCCGCGTCGCGCGGATCTCGGGGACCGGCACGCGCTTCGGGGCGGAGCTCGACAGCCTCGTCGATATCGTGAGCTTCGGCGTGGCTCCCGCCTTCCTTATGTATCAGGTCGAGTTCGCCAGTGAGCGGGGCGCCGCGTGGATCTTCTGCTATTTCTACGTGATGGCGGCGGCGATCCGCCTCGCCCGCTTCAACGTCACCCAGGCGGGCCGCGCCAAGACCTATTTCATCGGTCTTCCGTCGCCCGCCGCGGGCATGACGCTGGCGACCTACTTCCCGTTCACCCAGACGGGCCTGTACGGCTCGCTGCACGCGCTTCCCTGGCACCTCGTGCTCACGTTCCTGATGATCGCGCTCACCATCCTGATGGTGAGCAACGTGCATTACCCCACGCTCCCCCGCGCCGGCTTCCGCACGGCGAGCGGACTATTGGGACTCACGCTGATTGTTGTTATCCTGGTATTCGGGATCTGGAAGCATGACGTGTTTCTGTTCCCGCTGGGCATCGTCTACATGATCTACGGCGTGGGGCGCGCCATTCTGCTGGGCTTCTTCAGGGCCCCCGCCGAAGACGAGGAGGCGGAAATCGCTGGTCCGATTGTGATCGACGAGACCGAAGGGAATTACCGCGGGCCGCGCCGTCCCGGAACGGGCACCGGCGGAGGCGTGGCATGAGCTCGTACACCGTCGAGGTGCGGGTCATGCCCCGCGCTTCCCTGCTCGACCCGCAAGGCCAGGCGGTGCAGCACGCGCTGCAGGCGCTCGGCTTCGGCGACGTCGCCAACGTCCGCGCCGGCAAGCACCTGGTGTTGCAAGTGCAGGCCGCCACGCGCGAGGAGGCGGCGGCGAAGGCGCGCACGATGTGCGACCGGCTGCTCGCCAATCCCGTGACCGAGGATTACGAATGCAGCGTGTCGCAGTAGTCGTCTTTCCCGGTTCGAATTGTGACGCGGACACGCTCGATGCGGCCCACGCGGCCGGATCCGACGCCTATTATGTGTGGCATCGCGACACCGACCTGCAGCAAGCCGACGCGGTGATCCTGCCGGGCGGCTTCAGTTACGGCGACTATCTTCGCTCCGGCGCCATCGCGCGGTTTTCGCCGGTCATGCGCGCCGTGTCCGCGCATGCGCGCGGCGGCGGCGCCGTGCTGGGCATCTGTAACGGATTTCAGATTCTGTGCGAGGCGGGCCTGCTGCCGGGGGCCTTGATGCGCAACGCCCGGCTCAAGTTTTTGTCGCGGCCGGTGCGGGTACGCGTCGAAGCGACCGATACGCCGTTCACGGGGAGTTACGAGCGTGGCGAGGAGCTGACGCTGCCGATCGCGCACGGCGATGGCCGCTATGTGGCCGACGTCGAGACCGCGGCGCTGCTCGAAGCCAACGGGCAGGTGGTGTTGCGCTACGTCACGGAGAATCCGAACGGGTCCGTACACGATATCGCCGGCGTCTGCAGTGCCGGCCGCAATGTGGTGGGGATCATGCCGCATCCGGAGCGCCGCAACACGCAGGTGTTAGGGGGTCAGGATGGCGCCCGCGTCTTCCTTTCTCTGGAGGCTCGCAATGCGACGCAGCACGCTGGCGATATGCGCGCTGTTGATGGTCGCCACCTCAGGGTGTGACCAGATCGACACCGCAAAAGCCAAACTGAAGCTGGCGTGGGACAAGTTGCGGGGGCGCTCGACCACGCAATCCCCGCCGCCGGCGCCCGTGCGTCCCGCGACCGATACGGCGGCTACGCGCGTCGCCTCCGAACAGGAACAGGGGCGCGCGCCGCGCGCGCAGCATCCCCGTCCCCCGGCGGCACCTCCGGGCCAGGCGTTCTCCCGCGACGTGCCGTACGTCTCCAATGACACCGGCACGGTGAGTCCCGGCATGTCCGAGCGCGAGGTTTACGAGTTGTGGGCCGCACCCCTGGCCGTCCGGCGGGTCGGTCAGTACACCTATCTGTTCTTCCGCAATAGCTGCGAATACACCTGCGGAACGATGGACGTCGTCACACTCAAAGATGGCAAAGTGGTGGATGCGATCGTGCGCTGGGAGGGCCACCGCTACTCCGGTGAGTCGTCGTCGCCTGAAGGACGCGTCCCTGTGGCGAACCCGGGGGATTCACTGCACATCACACCGCCCCCACCCAGCCCATGAGTCACGACAAGCCAAGCAAGAACGAGGACGAATACTTCGCGCGCCGGGACGCGGAGCTGCTCAAGCAGCACCGCGCGGCCGCGCAGCAGGCCGCGGCTGATAGCGAGCGCAAGAAGCATTACATGAAGTGCCCCAAATGCGGGTACGACCTCATCACCCACGACTGGGACGGGATCCAGATCGACCAGTGCACGCACTGCCACGGCGTCTGGTTCGATGCGGGCGAGGCGGAAGCGTTGATGAAGACGTCGGTCCCCAACATCCTGGCTCGCGTGTTCCGCGCCGTCGCGAAGGGTGTGACGCGGAAGTGACAGATCCGAAGATGACCCCCGAGTTAGTACAGGAACACAACCTCACACCCGACGAATACGCGCGCATCGTAGCGCTGCTCGGCCGGACGCCTACGTTTCCGGAGCTGGGCATCTTTTCGGCCTTGTGGAGCGAGCACTGCTCCTACAAACATTCGCGGCCGATCCTCAAGACATTCCCGACCACCGGTCCACAGGTCGTCCAAGGCCCGGGCGAAAACGCCGGCGTGCTGCGCCTGCCCAACGGCTGGGCCGTCGCCTTCAAGATCGAATCGCACAACCATCCCTCGGCGGTGGAGCCCTACCAGGGCGCGGCGACCGGCGCCGGCGGCATCCTGCGCGACGTCTTCACGATGGGGGCGCGCCCCGTCGCGCTGCTCAACAGCTTGCGCTTCGGACCGCTGGACGAAGCCCGCAACCGTTACCTGTTCGGTGGTGTGGTGAAAGGCATCGGCGACTACGGCAATTGCGTCGGCGTGCCGACCCTCGGCGGTGAGGTCGACTTCGCGCCGAGCTACGCGGGCAATCCGCTGGTCAACGCGATGTGCGTGGGCGTGCTCAAGGAGAAAGACTTGATCACGGCAGCCGCGCACGGTGTCGGCAACGTCCTGCTCGCAGTCGGTTCGAGCACCGGCCGCGACGGCATCCACGGGGCCTCGTTCGCGTCGGAGGAGCTGACGCACGAGAGCGAACGGCGCCGGCCGCAGGTGCAGGTCGGCGATCCCTTCACGGAGAAGCTGCTGCTCGAGGCCAGCCTCGAGCTGATCGCGTCAGGGCACATCGTCGCCATTCAGGACATGGGAGCGGCTGGCCTGACGTCTTCGTCGGCTGAGATGGCGGCCCGCGGCGGCGTCGGAGTGGAAATCGATCTCTCCAAAGTGCCGACGCGCGAGCCCGGCATGACGCCGTACGAGATCCTCCTGTCGGAGTCACAGGAGCGGATGCTCGTCGTGGCGAAGGCCGATCGGGTGAAGGAAGTCCAGGCGATCGCCGCGAAGTGGGAGCTGAATGCCACGCCTATCGGCAAGGTCACCGCCGACGGGATGTATCGCTGCACCTGGCAGGGTAAAGTCGTCGTCGAGATTCCCGGACAAAAGCTGGTCGAGGACTGCCCGGTCTATTATCCAGAAGCGAAAGAAGACCCAGCGGTCGCGAAGCTTCGGGCATCCACGCCGCACGCCGCAGGCCGTTACGCGCCTTCAGACGCCCTACTCGCGCTGTTGGATTCCCCGTCGGTCGCCAGCAAGCGCTGGGTGTTCGAGCAGTACGACTCCACCGTCCAGGCCAGCACCGTCATCCCGCCAGGCGGCGACGCCGGGGTGATTCGGGTTCGTCACGAGGAGTTCGGCATCGCGGTCAAGACCGACTGCAACAGCCGCTATCTGCGGCTCGATCCGTACGAGGGTGGCAAAGCGACCGTCGCCGAAGCGGCCCGCAACGTCGCCTGCACCGGCGCGCGGCCACTCGGCGTCACTGACTGTTTGAACTTCGGCAGCCCCGAGCGCCCCGCCGTGTTCTATCAGTTCCGCGAGGCGTGCCGCGGCATCGCGGACGCGTGCCGCGCGCTCGACACGCCGGTGACCGGCGGCAACGTCTCCTTCTACAATGAGAGTCCCACAGGCGCGGTCGATCCGACGCCGGTCGTCGGCATGATCGGGTTGCTGACGCGCGCCGACCGTGCGGTGCCGAGCCATGCACGCGCGAGCGGCGATGTCGTGTTCCTGCTCGGCGAAACACGCGCCGAGCTGGGGGGCTCCGCCTACTGGGAAGTCTGCCACGATTTCATGGGCGGCCAGCCGCCCCGTGTGAACCTCGATGACGAGAAGCGACTCGTCGACCTGCTCGTGGCCGGCGCTGAGCGTGGTCTGTTCCGCTCCGCGCACGACTGTTCGCACGGAGGGCTGGGTGTAGCGTTGGCCGAAGTCGCGATGGGCGGTCCGTATCAGGAACTCGGGTTCGGCCTCGATGTTGATTTCACGGCATACGCCGCACGCCTCACGCCGCACGACCTGCTTTTCAGCGAATCGCAGGCGAGAGCCGTTGTCACGTGCTCACCGGAAAGAGCCGCGGCCGTCCAAGCGTTGGCTGGCGAGCTCGGCGTACCACTCTTCCGAGCCGGCAGCGTTGGTCAGCCGAACGGCGCCTTCCGGATCGCGCTGCGCGACGGACGGATCGAGGCGCCTGTCACGCGGCTCAGGGACGTATATTTCAGCGCCATTCCTCGACGCATGGGAGACTGATCGGCGCATGTGCGGCATCATTGGCGTAGCGGGGGTTCCTGAGGCTTCGCGAGTCGCCTATCTCGGGCTCTACAGCCTGCAGCATCGCGGCCAGGAGTCGGCTGGTATGGTCGCCGTGGATGGCGCAGGCGTGGCCCGCTCGCACCGCGCCATGGGACTCGTGTCCGATGTCTTCGGGGAGAGTGTCCTCGCGGGGCTGCCCGGTGACGTGGCGATCGGCCACACCCGCTACTCGACGGCCGGCTCGTCGGTGCTCGCCAACGCGCAGCCGATTCTGGCGGGCTATCGCGAAGGGCCGCTCGCGCTCGCACACAACGGCAACCTCACCAACGCCGAAGCGCTGCGGTCCGACCTGGTGGCCAAGGGATCGATCTTCCAGACGTCCTCAGACAGCGAAGTCCTGATTCACCTGATCGCCCGCTCCGAAGCGCGCGAGCCCGAAGACCAGCTGCTCGACGCGCTGGAACGCGTCGAGGGCGCCTACTCTCTGGTGGTGACGATCGGCCGGACGCTGTACGCGATCGTCGACCCCAGAGGCTTCCGCCCGCTCTGGCTCGGCAAGCTCGGCACCGGCTACGTGGTTGCGTCCGAGACCTGCGCGCTGGATCTGATCGGCGCGACGCCCGTGCGGGAGCTCGAGCCCGGCGAATTTCTCCGCATCCAGGGCGGGCCGCCGGAGATCGATCGGCTGCCCTCGCTGCCGGCGAAGCCACACCGGCGTTGCATCTTCGAGCTGGTCTACTTCTCTCGACCCGACAGCACGATTTTCGGCCGGTCGGTCGATCGCGTGCGGCGCGCGTTGGGGCGGGAGTTGGCCCGCGAGCACCCCGCTCCTGACGCCGACTGCGTCTTCTCCGTGCCCGACTCGTCGAACGCCATGGCGCTCGGGTTCGCGGAGCAATCGGGGCTGAAGCTCGAGCACGCGTTGATCCGCAACCATTATGTCGGCCGCACGTTCATCAATCCGACCCAGGCCGCGCGCAACGCCAAGGTGAAGATCAAGTTCAATCCGGTGCGCGAGGTGCTCCAGGGCAAGAAGGTGGTCGTCGTCGATGACTCCCTCGTGCGTGGCACGACGAGCCGAGAGCTGGTGCAGATGATCCGCCAGGCCGGCGCCAAGGAGGTTCACTTCCGCGTCGCCTCGTCGCCGATCACCGGCCCGTGCTATTACGGGATCGATACGCCGACCAAATCGGAGCTGATTGCCTCGAGCCATTCCCTCGAGGAGATCCGCCGGCACTTGGGAGTCGAGACACTGGGGTATCTGTCGCTCGACGGGATGAAGCGCGCCGCGGGGGGCGATAGCACCGAATTCTGCCATGCCTGTTTCTCGGGCGAATATCCCACGGAAATCCCCCATGACACGCAGAAGGCCAGAAACGCCACACCGTTACAGGTGACTATGGCCGTGTGACGGGGCCGCTAGGGGCACGCCAGTGGCGTGCCCCTACCGGCCCCGCCTTGTTGCGTGCCCCTACCGGCCTACCGGCCCCGCCTTGTTGCGTGCCCCTACCGGCCCCGCCTTGTTGACGACATAATCGCCGTATGTCCGTTGAACGCCACGTCTATTTCTTCGGGAACGGCCGCGCTGACGGCTCCGCCGCGATGCGCGACATCCTCGGGGGCAAAGGCGCCGGTCTCGCCGAGATGGCGAATCTCGGTCTCCCCGTTCCCCCAGGCTTCACGATCTCCGCCAAGCTCTGCATCACCTACCTCGACGAGGGCACGTTTCCGCCCGCGTTGCGCGCTGAAGTCGATCGCCACTTGAAGCATCTGGAGCGCGTCACCAAGAAGGGCTTGGGCGACGCGAAGAATCCGCTCCTCGTCTCGGTGCGGTCGGGAGCGGCGGTGTCGATGCCGGGGATGATGGAGACCATTCTCAACCTCGGCCTCAACGATCAGACCGTCGAAGGCTTGATCGCCGGCTCCAAGAATCCGCGCTTTGCCTACGACTCCTATCGCCGCTTCGTGCAGATGTACGGCGACGTCGTGTTCGACCTCGGCAAGGAGCCGTTCGAAGCAGAGCTCGAAAAGGCCAAGGCGCGGCGCAAGGTCAAACGCGACATCGACCTGCCCGCCGACGACCTGCACGACCTGGTGCACGACTTCAAGACCATCGTGAAGAAGCGGACGGGCCATCCCTTCCCCGACGATCCGCAGCAGCAGCTCTGGGGCGCGATCGAAGCGGTCTTCAAGAGCTGGCACACCAAGCGCGCCAAGGACTACCGCCAGGTCAACGGCATCCCTGACAGCCTTGGCACCGCGGTCAACGTTGTCGCAATGGTCTATGGCAACATGGGCGACGACTGCGGTACCGGTGTAGC
This sequence comes from Gemmatimonadales bacterium, assembly GCA_036003865.1. GTDB lineage: Bacteria > Gemmatimonadota > Gemmatimonadetes > Gemmatimonadales > GWC2-71-9 > 20CM-2-65-7. The sequence goes on from DASYRZ010000211.1 coordinate 70,548, forward strand.
GTTTACGCGCGACTGCAGCACCGGCGAGCACGTGTTGAATGGCGACGTGCTGACCAACGCGCAGGGCGAAGACGTGGTCTCCGGTGCGCGCACGCCCGAGCCTATTCAGAAAATGAAGCGCGGCAAACTCGCCAAGGTCTATCGCGAGCTCGACCGCCTCGCGACGAAGCTCGAGCAGCACTTCAAGGACGTGCAAGACGTCGAGTTCACGTTCGAGCACGGCCAGCTGTACATGCTGCAGACGCGTCGCGCGCAACGGACCGGGATGGCGGCGGTTCGGACTGCTGTCGAAATGGTGGACGAGGGGCTGATTACGGAAGACGAAGCGATCCAGCGCGTGCCGCCGCAGGATCTGGATCAGCTGTTCCATCCCATGGTGGATCCACGCTCCAGTGTGACCGTGCTGGCCAAAGGGCTCCCCGCCTCGCCTGGGGCGGCGACTGGCGAGGTCGTGTTCGATGCCGACGAAGCGGAGGCGCTCAAGAAAAAGGGCCACGATGTGATCCTCGTGCGCCCCGAGACGTCGCCCGAGGACTACCATGGTATCGTGGCGGCGCGCGCGATCCTCACCGCGCGGGGGGGAATGACGAGCCATGCAGCGGTCGTGGCGCGCGGCATGGGCAAGACCTGCGTGGTGGGCGCGAAAGAGCTGGATGTCGATCCGTCTGCGGGCCGATTCCGCGTCAATGGCCGTGCGGTCAAGCGGGGTCAGGTGATTACCGTCGATGGGACCACCGGTCGAGTAATTCTCGGAGCCGCGAAGCTCGTCACTCCCAAAGCGGGCAAAGAGTTCGACCGCCTGATGTCCTGGGCGGACGGGAAGCGTCGGATGCGCGTGCGCGCGAATGCCGACATTCCGGCCGACGCGCGCCGCGCGCGGGAGTTCGGGGCCGAGGGCATCGGGCTGTGCCGCACCGAGCATATGTTCTTCGAGGGCGACCGCATCACGCTGATGCGGGAGATGATCGTCGCAACGGACGAGGCGGGTCGCCGCAAAGCGCTGGCGAAACTACTCCCGATTCAGCGCCGGGACTTCGAGGGGATCTTCGAAGTCATGGATGGGCTGCCGGTCACGATCCGGCTGCTCGACCCTCCGCTGCACGAATTCCTGCCGCACACGCGCGAGGAGATCGCAGCGCTCGCCAAACATGCGAAGGTGCCGGCGGCGCAGCTCGAAAAGCTGATCGAGTCGCTGCGCGAGGCGAACCCGATGCTCGGCCATCGCGGCTGCCGGCTGGGGATCACGTACCCCGAGATCACGGAGATGCAGGCACAGGCGATCTTCGAGGCCGCCGGGCATGTCGCGGGCAAAGGGAAAAAGGTCACCGTCGAAATCATGGTGCCGCTGGTGGCGGACGTGCGCGAGCTCGTCAATCAGACGCAGCTCATCCGCAAGGTCGCGCAGGAGGTCTTCCATCGGGAAGGCCGCGCCGTGCCGTATCTCATCGGCACGATGATCGAGCTGCCGCGCGCCGCGGTGACGGCCGACGACATCGCGAAAGAGGCGGAGTTCTTCTCGTTTGGGACGAACGACCTCACACAGACGGCGTTCGGCCTCTCGCGCGACGATGCGGGGCGGTTCCTGCCGTTCTATGTCGAGCACGGGCTCCTGTCCGATGATCCGTTCCAGGTGCTCGACCAGGGCGGCGTGGGCAAGCTCATCGAGATGGCCGTCAAGCTCGGCCGAAACACCCGGCGCGATCTCAAGGTCGGGATTTGCGGCGAGCACGGCGGCGAGCCGAGCTCCGTGAAGTTCTGTCACCGGGCGGGAATGAACTACGTGTCGTGCTCGCCGTTCCGGGTGCCGATCGCCCGCCTCGCCGCGGCCCAAGGGGCCCTCGAGGAGGCGGGCGTCGTCAGTCGGACGAGAGCGACGGTCTAACTAGCGGTTGAAAATCGCGGCGAGCCCGGCCGCAATCAGCAATCCGATTGCAAACACGCTGATCGCCACCGTGAAGCCCGTGCCCTTCGACACGCGTTGCGTCGTCGAGACGCCGATCGCCGTCAGCACGATTCCCCAGATGCTAAACGGATTGATCGCTTTCAAGACCGCGCCCACGAAGCCCTTCTTGTCGGGAGCGAGGAGATCGAGCCCCAGGGCCGGTTGCAGATCCTGAGTGGAGGTCAGTCCGCTCGGGCCCTGCATATGCAGCACGACCGTGCCGATGATATAGAGCAGGATGGCAGAAGGCACGGCCGAGTAGAGCGCGACGCTCAGCAGGGTGCTGAACTGGGCTTCGCCGCCACCCATGACCGAGGCCAGCACCCAGAGCAGGAGTGCCGTCAGCAGGAACACGATCCCCAAGAAGACCAGCAGTCCCAGGAGTCCGAACACTACCAGCAGCGTCGTTCCAGGCATGGGGCGAGCCGGTCCCGACGATTGTGCCGCCGCCAGCTGCGCCTGCAGGGCGACCTGCAGGTACGACAGGTTAATCATGAACAGGACGCATTGCACGGCAATGATCGTGAGGAACGGCGCCACGAAATTGGGTCGTGCGCGCACGCGCTCGAACACCGCCGCCGGCTCGAAGAGGACCTTGAAGACGTCGAGAAACGCGCCGCTCCCGCCGCCCTGCTCGACTTGAGGTTGCTGAATCCCCGCGCCCATCGGGACTCCGGTGAAGGTCGGCGCAGAATATAGAC
>DASYRZ010000212.1:0-8214 GCA_036003865.1 Gemmatimonadales bacterium
CAGCGGCATCGTCGTGGACGTCAGCGCGAGATAGAGGATCGGCGAATCCGCCGGGTTCGACTTGTTGTACGAGGGCGGCTGAATGCCGGGCGGGAGCTGTCGCAACGTTTTGGAGATCGCGGCCTGCACGTCCTGCGCGGCCCCATCGATCTCCCGCGACAGCGAAAACGTGAGCGTGATGTTGCTGCTGCCCATGGTGCTGGTCGACGTCATCGCGTCGATCCCGGCGATCGTCGAGAACTGTTTCTCGAGCGGGGTCGCGACGGCGGCCGCCATCGTCTGCGGGCTGGCGCCCGGCAAGCCCGCGGAGACGGTGATCGTGGGGTAATCGACGTTCGGCAGATCGCTCACCGGCAGAAGGCGATACGCCATCAGGCCGAACATGAGAATTCCGAACATCACCAGCGTCGTGGCGACGGGACGACGGATGAACAGCCCGGAGATGCTCACCGCGGTCCGTTCCCCGAGGCGCTGTGGTCTGCGCCGCCGCCGGCGGACTCGGTCGTCGGTCCGCCGCGAATATCAACCTTGGAATTCGGCGTCAAACGCAGCTGCCCGTCGGTCACAACCAGCGCGCCCGCGGGTACGCCGGCGATCACGCTCAGACTGTCGAGCGTGCGTTCGACGGTGACCGGTTGCGTTGCGGCGGTGCCGTCGTTGTTCACGACGAACACATAGGTGCCCTGCTGACCCTGCATGACGGCCTGGCTCGGAACGACGACCGCGTCGGTCTGAACGCCGAGGACGAGGGTGATGCGGACGAACTCACCGGGCCAGAGGCTGCCGTCGCGATTGGGGAAACGGGCCTTGAGGAGCACGGTCCCGGTGGACGTATCGACCTGATTGTCGACGAACGACAGAATGCCTTGGATCGCCGACGCGGAGTCGCGCGCCGGCAGCGCGATCACCTTGAGCTCCTGACCGGTCCGCTGTCGTAACACGGGCAGGCTCGTCGCCGGGACGGGAAAGCGCACGAGGATGGGGCGCATCTGCACGATCGAGACGAGCGGATCGCTCCCGGCGTGGACGAGGTTGCCCTCGTGGAGCAGCAGGCGACCCGTGCGGCCGCCGATCGGGGCGCGCACCGTCGCATACTCGAGATTGAGCCGGGCGATTAATGCGGTGGCCGAGTCGGAACGAACGGCAGCGGCTGCCGCGTCGGCCGCCGACTGCTTGGTCTCGTAGTCTTCCTGCGTGACTGTATTGGTTGCCGCCAGCGTCTTGTAGCGCGCCGCCTCGCGCGCGGCACTTTCTGCCTGCGCGACGTCGCGGAGCAGCGCGCCTTCGGCCTGCTGCAACGCGGCGCGATAGGGGCGCGGATCGATCTCGAACAGGATTTGTCCGGCGGCGACTTCGTCGCCCTCGGCGAAATTGACGTGCAGGATCGTGCCGTTCACCTGCGGCGTCACGTCCACGGAGCGGATTGGCTCGACCGCGCCGGTGGCATCGAGCTCGTACGGGAGGGAGCGGCGCTCGACGCGCGCGACGCTGACCGGAACCCTGGGGGCGGTCCCACCCTGGCGTGAGCCACACCCGGTGGTCGCCGCCAGCGCTAGACCGGCCAGCACAAGGGTTCGGAAAGTCACGACATCTATACGCATACACTCCCCATGGCGTCATTTAGACCCGGGAGGCGGGTTTTTGGCTACCCCCGGGGACGCCGTTAAACGTAGCGTCGTCCATGCTCGCGCGCGTCCGGTCGGCTGCCGTCCTGGGGATCGATGCCTACCTAGTAGAGGTCGAAACTGACATCGCGAATGGCCTCCCAACGTTCGTCACGGTCGGGCTGCCGCAAGGTGCGGTAAAGGAAGGGCGCGACCGCGTCTCTGCAGCCCTCGCCAACACCGGGTACACGTTTCCCCTCCGGCGGATCACGGTCAACCTCGCGCCGGCCGACATCCGTAAAGAAGGATCGGCGTTCGACCTGCCGATCGCGCTGGGAATTCTGGCGGCGACAGAGCAGGTCGCGTCGGACCGGCTGGGGACCATCGCTGTCCTCGGCGAGCTGGGCTTGGAAGGGGCGATCCGCCCTGTCCGCGGAGCCCTACCTGTGGCGCTCGCGGCGCGCTCCGCCGGGGTCGACGCGCTCATCCTGCCGCGCGAGAACCTCGCCGAGGCGGGCGTCGTGGACGGCCTGCGGGTCCTGGGAGCCAGCTGTCTGGCGGAAATCGCCGACTTCCTCGATGGCAAGGGTGATCTTCCTGGTGCAACGATCGACGTCGAACAGTTGTTCGCCGAGCGCGCCAGGGACGACGTGGACTTCGCCGAGGTGAAGGGGCAGCCGCACGCGAAGCGTGCGCTCGAGGTTGCGGCGGCGGGCGGGCATAACATCCTGATGGTCGGCCCACCCGGGTCGGGCAAGACGATGCTCGCGCGCCGGCTGCCCACGATCCTTCCCAAGATGAGTCTCGACGAGGCGCTCGAGACGACCAAGATCCACTCGGTCGCCGGGACGTTGCCGCTCGGGGAGTCGCTCGTCGCCCGCCGGCCGTTTCGGGCGCCGCATCACACGATTTCAGACGCCGGCTTGATCGGTGGCGGATCCTATCCGCGGCCGGGCGAAGTGAGCCTAGCGCACGGCGGCGTGCTGTTTCTCGATGAGCTACCCGAGTTCCGCAAGAACGTCCTCGAGGTGCTGCGGCAGCCGATGGAGGACGGCGTCGTGACGATTGCGCGGGCGGCGATGAGCCTGTCGTATCCCGCGCGCTTCATGCTGGCCGCCGCGATGAACCCGTGTCCCTGCGGCTGGTTCGGCGATCCGCATCACACGTGCGCCTGTGGCGCGCTGGTCGTGCAGCGCTACCTCGCGCGTGTGTCGGGTCCGTTACTCGATCGTATCGACATCCACCTGGAGGTGCCGGCAGTGAAGTACAAGGCGCTCACCGGCGAAAGCGGCGGCGAGCCGAGTGAGGCGATGCGCGAGCGGGTGGACCGGGCGCGCGTGGTGCAGCGCGAGCGCTTTGCCAACCGAGCCGGGATCTACGCCAACGCGCACATGGCGCCGCGCGACATCCGCGCGCACTGCAAGGTGTCGGACGGCGCCGACGCGCTCCTCAAGACGGCGATCACGCGCCTCGGCTTATCGGCGCGTGCGTATCACCGCATTCTCAAGATCGCGCGCACGGTGGCGGACCTCGATGAGGCGGCTGCACTGGAGCCCAAGCATGTGAGTGAAGCGATTCAGTATCGGAGCCTGGATCGACGGGGGGTCGCCTAGGAATCTGACGCCGTGTAGTTTCGAGGCATGGCCCTCCGCACAATTCTCCTGTGTGTGCTGGCGGCTGGCTGTGCAAAATGGCATGCGCAGCCGCTCACTCCGCAGCAGGTCATCTCGGAGATGCATCCGAAGCGGATTCGGGTAACCCTGACGGACAGCAGCGTCCTGGAGCTGAAGCATCCGGTGACCTCCGGGGAGAGCATCACAGGTAAGATCAACGGGACGCGTACGGCCGTCGCGTCCGACCGCATTGCTCGCACCGAAGTTCGTGTCCGGAATGAACCGCAGGATCTCAGCTTCTTATACAGCTGGCGTACAGAGCGGCGAGCGCCGCAGCACGTGATCTCGAAAAAGCGTCCCGACCGCATCCGCGTGACCCTCGCGGATAGTAGCGTGCTGGTGCTGCACCATCCGGTCATTCGTGGGGACAGCATCGTCGGGATGGTCTCGGGGACACGTACCGCAGTCGCTTCCGATCGCATTGCCCGTACCGAGCTCCGCCTTCAGAATGGCTGGAAAACGCTTGGCTTTGTGTCGTTGTACGCCGTCTTGTACTTCTCGAGCTGCCGTGGAACGCCCGACTGCCCCCGTTCGCCCTAGCACAGGGGCACTGGTCCTTCGTTGATGCACCAGACACACCGTTGCGGTGCCGCGACGACATCGAGCCCGGTCCACGACCGACACTGTGGCGCCGGCACCACCCCCCCAAACGCAACTGCCTCGCAGGCTCCAGGCACACGAATTGCCTCACCTAAAGGCCAGAAGGGAGCTCTGATGAGGGGCTGGTCGTTCGCGTGGTGGGAGGATGCGATACTCGCCCTCGGGTTGTGGCTGGCGGCGGTGGCTGCCGTGGGCGCACGTCGTCGTGGTTGATGGCGCACCGCTCTTCCACCTAGGTATAGGAAGGCGCTTCGGAGGCGCAAGCATGCCCGAGGAACCCCAATGGGCCCGTGTGCGCGACGTGAATTGCCACGTGCGCCGGGGTGCGTGGTACGAGGTCCTTCGCCTCACTCCAGATGAAGCCATCCTCGAGGTAGACAGTCGGCCCTTCAGTGTGCCCAGGTCCTCACTGGAGGTCGTGCCCCTACGGCCCCAACGTTGGTCCGTCGTCGCCCGCCCGTCGGACGCAGTCATGGTTCCGCTGAGCTGGGGCTCCCAGTACGCCGTCTGCCCGGGGTGCCGCGGTCGAGCGTCGCTGAACGGACACCCGACCGAGATCCGGTGTTCGCGGTGCGAAGGCGTGTTTGAAGTGGCGTGGGATGATGTTTATTGAGGCGCTCGAGTCGGGCAGCGTGGCCACGAGCCGAACCGCTCACCGTTCCAGCCGAGGCTCTCCGATCATCCCCATCGGCTCACCCTGCGACATGGCGGGCGTAGCGACCACATACAGCACGATGCCGCCGAACGGCGCCCGGATCTCCGCTTGCAGGTTGCCAAAGAAGTCGGTGAGCAGCCCGATCAGCGCGCCCTTCTGGACACTTTGTCCGCGCTCGACTCTGGCGTGCCAGACACCGGTCGCCGGGCTCCGCAGGACCTCAGTTCGCTCGAAGAACAGCGGCTGGCGCACGAGCTCGATCTCTCCCGGCACCATTTTGAAGTAGCGCAGCACCCGGAACACGCCGTCTACGTTCCGCTGCACCATCTCTTCGGCCGGCATGCCGAGGTAGCCAGCCTCCGTCGTCAGCGACGGCTTGCCCCGCAATTGCGCGGTGTTTTGCGTGTACACCGACGCGCGCACATCGCGTGGCCGCGTCGTATCGATGACGATGTGGTCGTTCCCCCAGGCAAGCGCCATCTCCCGCGCGATCGAATCGGCCCGCGCGTTGAGGCCGAGTGGACTCCAATAGGTGTAGGGACGGAGCGATTCATTGCCGTCGCCGGCGTGAATGTCCACGAGGTAGTCCGCGCGCTCGATGATCTGCGTCGTAATCGCGTTGGCAATCCGCTCCGAAACCGTGCCGTCGGGCTTGCCGGGATAGACTCGGTTGAGATTCTTCCCGTCGATCGGGCTGTAGTAGATGGTTCGGCCGAGGAACGACGGCATGTTGGCGACGTGCACGATCAGCACCGTGCCGCGCAAGGTCGCAGGATCGATCATCGCGCGCACACGCTGCAGCGCGATGATCGGCGCAACCTCGGAGCCGTGCGTCCCCGCGATCAAGGCCAGCGTCGGTCCGGGTTGGGATCCGCGGACGATCGTGATGGGGATCCGCGTCGCAGCGTCCACACCCGCAGGCACCTCGATGAATCCCGATACGCTTTGGCCCGGTCGAGCGGTGACCGATCCGATGGTGAGAGCTGAGGGCTGTTGGACTGCGGCAATCAGGAGCGTGGAAATAACGGCGAGCATGCCATCTCCGCTGGAACGGGACAGCATGATGTTACCGCCTTAGGGCTCTAGGGGCACGTTCCTCCGACTATGAACCAGCATTTGGTGAAGGGCGAGGTCTTGAAGAAGGTGAGCAACATCGTGCCGACTTTCTGCTGCCCTGTCTGCGAGGGGTGTGTACCGTCCTGGACGAAGTCGGTGCTCTGCCAGACGAGACCATCGCCCTGGCGCGGCGTCATGCCATCGGCCCAGAGATAAGGACCCCACGCGAGCCACGGCGCACCGCTGTTGTAATTGAGATCGCCGGCCCGCGCATCCACCACCGTACCGCCGTTCGCTATCTGATCGATCTGAGCCTGAATGAGCCACTTGACCGCGAAGCCCGATTCGTAAGCATACGGCTCGGGGTTAAGCGTGGTCGTAGCGTAGCCCGCGTAGATGCGGCTCGAAAAGAAAACGATCTTCAAGTTGGGATAATGTGCCTGCAGGGCACGCGTGATGTTGGCGAGCCGCGACTCCAGTGCGTAGGCGTCGGCCTGTGTAGAAGGAAGGGAGTCGCGCGGTCCCGCATCTGCCTGTTTCACCCAGACCACCTGGACCTGACGCTCGCTGAGTCCGAGCGGCGCCAGACGGTTGAGTCGGACCGTATCGTAGTTCGCGTCCGTCGCCGCGTCCCACGCCTGAGCATCCTGGCCACCGCGCGCGCCGTTGACGATCGCGAGCGTGGTGTGGTTTACCGCGGCATCCGCGGCAGCCTGGCCCATGAAACTCCACGAGCTGCAATTGGTCGTGGTGGAAGAGCCGGCGCAAAACTCCTGCGTTGTGTTCGACATCCCGAGCGACAACAGCACGATTTTCCCGCCGGCGCTCGGCGTCCCCGTCGTGTCGAGGGGAACGACGGCCTGCGCGCGCGATTGTCCCACAGCGGCATGCGCGGAGGGCTCTACGGTGCCGCCGCCCGGATACAAGCCACCGCCAAACCCCTTGTAAGTCCCGCTGCCGAGTTCGGTGAGGGGAACGCGTCCTGGCGGTGCGGGACCGGGTCCGGAGCCGTCACTGCCGCAGGCAGTGACGTTTGCGAGAACGAGCACAAGGAGTTGCAGTCGTGGAAGTCGCATACCGAGGGGACGATATCGTGGCTGCTGGCGTTAACCAGTGACGGTGCTCACTTCGGGTCCAGCTCCACGATCGAGATACCGGGACTTGCGCTCCGTGATGGCGTCCCCCCACTTGGTAGCCTATCTGCTGTACCTCCTGTACCTGATTCCGCTACTCGCAATCCTCGTCCTGGTGCGGGCGTCAAACGGCCCGCCGAGGAAAGGTATCGGCATCGTCGCCAGCCTGCTCCCGTTGGCACGTTCGCCTTCGTGATCATCAAAGGCGGCACCGACGTGTTCAAGGGGCTCGGCATCGGGGCGTATTTGACAATTGCCTGCGCGATCGGCCTGCTCGTCTTCTCGTTGAAGTCGCCGGAGGCTGCCGCGGTTCCGGGTGGGGTGAGCAGTTAAGCCGCAATTGTTCCATCGATGATGCGTACACGTCGCGTGGCGAAAGGCTCGAGTCGCGGATCGTGTGTCGCCACGAGCACGGCCGTCCCCCGTTCCGCGGCCAGCCCCGCCAATCGTTCTGCCACGGCCTTTCCGGAGACGCCATCGAGATTGCCCGTGGGCTCATCCGCGAGCACGATCGCGGGCCGGTGTACGAGCGCACGCGCGACGGCGGCTCGTTGCTCCTCACCGCCCGACAGCTCGCGCGGATAGCGTTGGGCGAGCCCCGCAATGCCCAACGCTTGGAGTAGTTGAGTCGCCTCACCTTCCCCCTCGGTGCGCGGCACGCCGCCGATCGCCACCATGAGCAGGACGTTGTCCCACAGCGTGAGCTGGGGGAGCAGATTCGAGCGCTGAAAAACGAAGCCCACGCGCGCGGCGCGATGCCGGCGGCATTCGGCCGAACTCAGCGCGCCGAGGCTCTGTCCGGCGAGTTTGACCGTTCCCGCCGTCGGCGTGAGGAGGCCGGCCGCCACCGCCAGTAGCGTCGTTTTCCCGGCGCCACTGGGTCCTTCGAGCAGCACGAACTCACCCGCCGCAACCGAGAGCGAGACGTCGCGCAGCGCATGGACTGCCCGGCGTCCCGAGCCGCGCGTCTGCGAGATCCGCTCCAACTCCAGCGCCATCATGGACGAAACGCCTCGAGCGGGTCGATCCGCCGCAAGCGGGCCAGCGGCAAGATCGCCGCGCAGGTCGCGGCTGCCACAAACACCAGCAGCACGCGCGCGGCATCGCCACTCTGGAACGCGAGCGGAATCACCGGCAACGCGCGGTCGAGGACGGCGCCAAGCGCGGCAGCCGCCGCGATTCCCAGGATCGCGCCCAGCAGCGCCAGCACGAGCGCCTCGCGAATCAGCGCGCCGCTCAGCGCCCTCGCATCCGCGCCCAACGCCAGCAGTACCGCCAGGTCCTCGCGGCGCTCTTCCACCACCGCGTGCACCAGCAAGGTCACGAGGACGGTCGCCGCGCCGAGTCCGAGAAGCGCGACGAGCGTCAGCAGCGGAATGAATCCCGCCGCGACCTCGCGCACGTTGTTCGCGATGAATTCCTCGCGCGCGTACACGGAGAGCCGTGGGAATCGTGCGCGAATGCTCTCCAGCAGCTCGCCCGGCGGCACTCCC